>JALCSU010000033.1 GCA_022653735.1 Bacteroidales bacterium | reverse complement strand
CCACGACCTTGAGATTACAAATCACACGCTCTAGCCAACTGAGCTATATCGGCGGTATTTCAAAGACCCTTTGAACACAAAGGGATTGCAAAGATAGATATTAATTCCGATTCGCCAAAAAGTTTTTCAAATTTTTTCCCAAAGTGCCCTAATTTCTGAAGCAATGCCCTCTGAATCCAGGCGACATTCTGTGCGTTGCTCAGCCTGTGAGGCTTGTTTAATGAATATGTCGGGCACGCCTATTCCTGAGACCTTGCAGCATCTGCCGTGAGCCTCCATCCACTCGCAGACCTCACTATAAAGCCCACCTTTAAGGCTGCCATCTTCCACAGTCAAAATATTCATGAAATGAGAAGCCTCCTCTAGTATGTCTTCGTCAATAGGCTTGAGGAAGCGCATGTCGAAGACGGCAGGGCATATTCCTGAATCTTTTCTTAATATTTCGACGGCCTCTGCGGCCCTTGCAGCTTCGGGTCCCAGCGCCAGAACCGCAACCCTCTCGCCATCGACGAGCTTCCTGCCTTTACCTATTAATATATCGCCGGCCGTGGCGACCTTCCAATTCGCACCTTCACCCAGACCTCTTGGGTAACGGATGACTAGCGGGCCTTCATGAATATTCAATCCAAGGTACATCATGCCCTTGAGCTCTAGCTCATTCATTGGAGCTGCTATAGTAACATTTGGTATGCACCTCATCGAGGCCATGTCAAAGATACCTTGGTGCGTGGCCCCGTCTTCTCCGACCAGACCGGCCCTGTCTATGCAGATCATCACGGGAAGTTTCTGCAAGGCTACGTCGTGGATTATCTCATCATATGCCCTTTGGGCGAATGTGGAGTAAATGCAGCAATAAGGCTTCATCCCGCCTGCAGCCAGACCTGCAGAAAAAGTCACGGCGTGCTCTTCTTCTATGCCCACGTCGAAAAACCTCTCAGGAAATTCTTTAGCAAAGCCAGAGAGGCCACTGCCGAAGGCCATCGCAGGAGTGATTGCGACCACTCTCGGGTCCTTCCTGGCAAGCTCGCACAGAACCTCGCCGAAGACATCCTGGTAACGGCTTACCGTGTATTCCCTGTGGATGCGTTCTCCTGTTTCCGGATTGAATTTCCCTGGGGCGTGCCAGATGGTGGAGTCTTTCTCAGCCGGAGCGTAACCCTTCCCTTTAATAGTATAGGTATGCAGGACTTTCGGGCCTTTGATGTCTTTCAGCCTTTTGAGAGTATCCACGACGGCATTCATGTCGTTGCCATCGATCGGACCGAAATACCTGAACCCGAAAGCCTCGAAGAAATCTCCTCCGGATTCGGTAACCAGGCCTTTTTTCGTTTTTCTAACGAATCCCTGAAGGATATTTCTGGCCTTGCTCTCGCCCAGGCGGTTCCAAACGCTGTTCTTTATTTTATTATATGTGGGATCGGTGGTAAGTCTCAGCAAGTACGAATGCAGCCCACCCTTGTTTCCGTCGATGGCCATCTCGTTGTCGTTCAGGACGATGAGCAGGTCGGCATCGCTGTCGCCGGCATTGTTCAGTCCTTCCAAGGCAAGGCCTCCGGTCATGGCTCCGTCGCCAATCAAGGCGATTACTTTTTCATTCGAGCCAGAAAGCTGCGCAGCTTTTGCGAAGCCGAGCGCTGCCGATATTGAAGTCGAGGCATGGCCTGCGCCGAATGCGTCATATTCACTCTCGCTCCTGACTGGAAAACCGCTGATTCCCCCTGGCATACGGTTCTTTTTGAATGCCTCGCGTCTTCCGGTTATTATCTTGTGGGCATACGCCTGGTGGCCGACATCGAATATTATCTTATCCTTCGGGGTATTGAAAACATAATGAAGCCCCACGATCAGCTCTACCGCCCCGAGGCTGGAGGCGACGTGGCCGGGGTTCACTGCGCAGCATCTGACGATATATTCCCTGATCTCATCGCAGAGCGTCTTCAGCTCTTCGATGTCAAGCTTCCTCACATCGTCAGGCGAATTGATTTTTTCAAGAATCATGAATGCAAAATTACGATATTATTCCGACTTTTTTTAACTTTACGCTTCATAGCTATTAGGAAACAAATAATACTTGATACGATGGCAGAAAAAGTAAGACAATTTCTCAATGACTATCCTGCAGCCAGGTGGGCAGCGCTGATTCTGATTGCGCTGATGATGTTTTTCGGGTACATGTTCGTGGATGTGCTCTCGCCTCTTAAGTCGCTCGTCGAATCCCAGCGTGGTTGGGACAGCGGCGTGTTCGGAACTTATGCTGCAGCTGAATACATCTTGAATGTCTGTGGTTTCCTGATAATAGCCGGCATCATCTTGGACAAGATGGGAGTCAGGTTTACCGGAGCGCTTTCCGCTTCCCTCATGGTTGCTGGAGCCCTGATCAAATATGTCGGCGTGAGCGACTGGTTCCAGACGACCGGCTTCTGCAACTGGTTGAACACCTGGTGGGTGACGATGCCCGGGAGCGCCAAGATGGCCGCCCTTGGCTTTATGATATTCGGCTGTGGCTGCGAGATGGCAGGCACGACCGTTTCCAAGGCCATCGCAAAGTGGTTCAAAGGTAAAGAGATGGCCCTTGCCATGGGCTTGGAGATGGCCATAGCCAGGCTGGGCGTTTTCGCCGTGATGTGGATTTCTCCTCTGCTCGCTGACAAGTTCGGCAATGCTGATGGAATAATCGACTCTGGTGACACTGTGGTAGCTTCGGTGCTTTTCTGCGCCTGCCTGTTGATAATAGGCCTGATTAATTTCTTGGTGTTCAACGTCATGGATTCCAAGCTGGACAAGCAGCTGGTTGCCGCTGGCAAGGCCACTTACGAGAAAGACCCGGAAGACGAATTCCACATCAGCGACCTTGGAACCATCTTCAAGAGCAAGATGTTCTGGCTGATCGCCCTTCTGTGCGTGCTATACTATTCGGCCATATTCCCATTCCAGCGGTATGCTCCGAACTACCTGCAGGAAACTTTGGGCATTGACGCTGCTGCCGCTTCAAGAATGTTCAGTTTCTTCCCTATCCTGGCTATGATTCTGACTCCGGTTCTCGGAATATTCCTGGACAGGGTAGGGAAGGGCGCTTCCATGATGATGTGGGGGGCGATTATCATGATAGCGTGCCATCTGAGCTTCGCTTTCATCCTGCCGGCTTATCCTCAGAAGTGGTTTGCGATGACGCTGATAGTGATTCTTGGAGTCAGCTTCTCCCTCGTCCCTGCGGCCATGTGGCCGAGCGTGCCTAAAATTATCGACGAGAAGATACTTGGTTCGTCATATTGCCTTATTTTCTGGGTTCAGAACGTCGGGCTTTGCTTCGTTCCTATGCTCATCGGGTATCTTCGGGCTTCCACCGGCAGTTATTTCGTGCCAATGCTGGTATTCTCAAGCTTTGGCGTTCTCGCTCTAATCCTCAGCATATTCCTTAAGAGGGAAGACAAGGCAAAGAGTTACGGACTTGAGCTTCCGAATATTCAGAAATAATTATGGCGCAGAGGAAGAGGAGGATTTTGTGCTGGCTGGCGCTGGCATGCCTTGTGGTGCCGATGTTCGCATCGTACTACTTCGACGACATGTTCTCCACTCTGTCGCATCTTTTCGAACATCCTGAACGCCTTGAATTAGGCTGGAATTCAGCCAATTATGGCCTTTATGCCAGTGGCTATTCGGTTCTTTGCATATTCGGCGGGCTGGTAATATGCGGCATGCTCCTCGACAAGTGGGGCGTCCGCATTACTGGCTCAATCTTCGTCGGCCTGATGGCCGGTGGTGCTGCCTTGGTCACTTGGGCAATAACTTCCGGTCTGCCGCCGAAAAGCTCAATTGCAATAGCTTATGTCGGTTGCATGATATTTGGCTTGGGAAGCGAAATCGCCGGAGTCGCTGTGACTCGCTCCATTGCCAAATGGTTCAAAGATGGTCCCATTGCCTTCGCCATGGGCCTGCAGCTTGCAATCGCGAGGCTCGGAACAGCTTTCGCCTTAATAATCTCTCCACGCCTAGTCGCTACCAAGGCTCACGGGGAGATATATTCATTGGCGGAGACGGCCCGTCCTGCGTTCCTGGGATTGATGTTGATGCTGGCAGGAATGATTCTCTGGGCTATTTTCGTCGCTATGGACGCTCGTTTCGACAAACAAGCCGGGTTGCGCGACCACGTGGACACGACGCAGGAGGACAAATTCTCTTTCAAGGACGTATTGAGACTCTTGAAAAATAAAGAGTTCATAATGATAGCCTTGCTGTGCGTGTTTTTCTACAGCAGCATAGTCTCTTTCAAGAAATTCGCAAGTGCCATCCTAATTCCACGGTTCGAGGTTCCAGTAGAGGCTGCCAGCTGGATGGTTTCCATGCTTCCATTCGCAACCGTTATTTTCGCTCCGCTTTTCGGAATCATGGTCGATAAAGCCGGGAAAGGCACTCGCTGGATGGTTCTTGGGGCCATCCTGGCTTTCATTGCTCACCTGCTACTGGCATTTGCTCCTGCCGGAAGGCCGCTTTTCGGTTACCTGAGCATGATATTCCTTGGCTTCGGCTATTCGCTGGTGCCTGCCGCCATGTGGCCTAGCGTACCGAAGATAGTGCCAGACAAAGTGCTGGGTACGGCATATTCGTTAATATATTGGGTTCAGAACCTTGGGCTCATGTTCTTCAAAATGTCCGCAGGCGGTATCCTCGAGTCATCGGCGATGGAAACTGGTCCTGTGAAAGTGGAACTGATGTTCGTTGGCGTCTGCATTGTTTCTTTCCTGCTTTCGGTCGGGCTAGCTATTTCTTCTGGGAAGCATCCAGAATACAAATTAGATGCTCCCTCAGGTAAATGACGCAAGCATTTTGAAGTTGTGGATTTAGGAATAAGTATTTTTATTATTTTTGTACAGATTAAAAGAAATGATAATGAAAAACTTAACTCTTATTATGCTTGCTTCCGCCGCTATCTTTGCGACGTCCTGCCTAGGTTCGGGGGTTTCGAAGTCTGATTACACCATCGTTGGGAATCTTGATGCCTATGCCTCCAGCGATCAGTTGGTCGCTCAATATTTCAAAGACAGCGTGCGATTTGCGAAGCAGATTCTTACCGATGAATTTTCCTGCCTTAATTCCGCTTACGATGAAAATAATTCCATTTTCAATGGCGGATTCTGCCTATCGATGAAAAAGGATTCTCTGAACACTGAAAAGACAGGCATTTCGGATTATTCTTCCGCAGGGCCGGGCGCAGGCGCTTTTGATTCGAAAGTTTATGCCGTATTCTTTTATCCTGCGAGCCAGGAATATGACTGGCAGATATACTTGAGCGGTTATGATGTAGGAACTTGCTCCATGAAAGGCCTTTACATAGATAATGTCAGCAAGACCATTAAAGCAATCGAAGACAAACCTTTGCAGGATGGCGATTACCTTACTGTCACCATCACTGGATATTTGAATAAAGCAGCAGGAAGTTCCGTGAGCGTCGATCTGGTTCGGAATGACAGCATGAAGAGGACAGTCATAACTAAATGGACTGAAGTGGATCTTAGCTCGCTTGGGAACGTTGATGCATTGAAATTCACCGTTGGGACGAACAGGCCGGATTTCCCTCGTAGTTTCTGCATTGACAACCTGACGGCAAGCGTGCATATTGAATATTAATATTTTCTGCGCAACCAATCATTAACCAAATATGAAAGAAAACGTACAATACAAAAACGAGGCTCTGGCCTCTCTGAAAGGGAATTGGGCTCAGTCCGTCCTTGGAATTCTCATTCTTCTTCTGATTTCTTATGCATTGGTCACGCCGATGTACGCTATGATCCTCAAGGATCCTACGGATCTTGAAGCTATTACCGCTGCGCAGAATCGTTCCATGCCCCTTATCTGGATTCTCAGCATATTCTTCATCAATCCGCTCCAGCTGGGGTACGTCATTTCTTTTAAAGTGATGAGCCAGAGTGGCGACGGAAGAGTGGTCGGGAATATGTTCCGGATTGGTTTTAGCAATTACTGGCGTCACGTATGGGCTGTCCTGCTTAGGGGCATCTACACTGTCCTATGGTCACTGCTTCTCATCGTGCCAGGCATAATAAAAGCATTGTCATACGCCATGACGTACTATATCCTGGAGGATTATCCGGAGCTTTCCGTGAACAAGTCCATTGAGCTGAGCATGGCGATGATGAAAGGGCGGAAGTACGATTTGTTCTATCTTTATCTTAGCCTGATAGGCTGGTTCCTGCTTTCGCTTCTGACTCTGGGAATAGGCCTCCTGTGGTTCTATCCTTACGCCCAGTCCTGTCAGCATGCATTCTACCAGGATGTGAAGCATGACTACCTGATGCGTAGGAATGCGGAAAAGGCTGCTTCCGAATATGCTCCTGCGGCTCCAGCCTCCACCACACCTGCCTCTGAAGCCCCTAAGGCTTCTGAGAACCCAGAAGATTACATGCCAAAATAATCGGTGTTGTACGATTAAATCAGCCCTTCTGGAATACGGAGGGCTATTTTTTTGTTATCCTCATCAATCTGGACGATGAGAGCGTCGTTGAAAGGAATCATTGATTCCGCGCCATTTCCCAGTCGGATGTAAAGACACGTATTCCCCGGAATATCTTCCCAGCCAGAGACCACCCCAATCATTTCCCCGTTCTCATTCAGCACAGTCCAGCCAATGAGGTCGTCTGGAGACAGCACATCCTCGCCGTCGTCATATTCATTTATCGTATCTTTTTTGACGAATGCCTCCCTTCCTTCCAGCTCTTCAGCATCGGCCAGGCACTTTACGCTAGTGAGCCTGACGGCAGCTCGGCTGCCTTTTGCCGAGAAAGATTCAATGAAAAAAGGAACCGCGAGCCCATCAAAATAGATGTACAGCGGTTCCTCTAGATTTATTTCCTCTGGAGCATATTCGCGAAAGCCCATGATGACTTCGCCATTGGTTCCGTTGGATTTCAACACCCTGGCAACGCACAGAAGATCTGCTCTTGCCTCGGACATCGTTTAAGCCTCTGGCTTAGCTTCTGGTGCGCTTTCAGCAGCAGGAGCCTCAGCAGCCTCTGCGGCAGCCTTGGCGGCGGCAGCTTCCTCAGCAGCCTTGCGCTCTTGCTCAGCAAGTTCCTCGGCTTTCTTTGCGAGAGCCTCAGCCCTTTCGGCATTGACTTTCTTTTCTGCGTCAAGGGCAGCTTTAGCCTTAGTCTGCTTGCTTTGTGCGATGCCCTCCTTTTTGGCCACTATCTTAGCATCCCTCTGAGCTTTCCATGCATTCCATTTCTGGTCGGCCTGCTCCTGAGTCAGAGCACCTTTGTCTACGCCTTTCTGAAGATGGAACCTCAGGAGAACTCCCTCGTAAGAAAGCAGCCTGCGGGTTACGAGCGTAAGCTGTGCTCCAACCTTAAGCCAGTTCAGTGCTTTCTCGGAATCGAGAGTGATGGTTGCCGGATTGGTGTTCGGGTTGTAACTTCCGAGTTGTTCGATGTAACGTCCGTCGCGAGGTGCGCGAGTGTCTGCCACGACAATGTGGAAGAATGCGAAATTCTTCTTACCGTGGCGCTGAAGTCTGATTTTAACAGCCATTGTGAATCTGTTTTTAAAATTAATAATTACCTGTCGCTCCCAGCTCGTGAGAGCCTTCCTCTTGTCGGTGAATGGATTCCACCTCAGAGAGCGTGCAAAGTTAGGCATAAATTCCGGATAGGCAAGAATTTTTCCTGAACTTTTTCCGCAGAAAAGTTTTGCTATTTACGAATATTCCGTTACCTTTGCATTCACCTTTTAGAAATGCGGTAGTGGTGAAATGGTATACACGCTACTTTGAGGGGGTAGTGGGCGTAAGCCTGTGTGAGTTCGAGTCTCACCTACCGCACTAGTTTGAGGGGCGGTTGCCCCTTGTGATGATCGGCTTTTTTGCGCCTTGCCAACTTTCCGGCAAGGCGTAATTTCATTAAGGCATGTCTAGCCCATGATGGGTGAGCAAGAGACCTTCATAAGCAGCTGATTATCAACGGGAGCGGTAGGGGCGTTGCTCACCCCATCCTATGAAACGAAAGAAGGCACCTGAAAAGGTGTCTTCTTCGTTTCAGAGCGGAAAACGAGACTTGAACTCGCGACCCCGACCTTGGCAAGGTCGTGCTCTACCAACTGAGCTATTTCCGCATTATCCCTACGGAGTAAGAGCGATGCTCCATGTCTTCGTGGGATTGCAAAGTTAGGGATATTTTCTGGCTTTGCAAATTTTTTTCGAAGAAAATTACACTTCTGTGGCAGTGCTGAAGTCGGAGACCATTGACGGCAGTCCGCTGATGGGAGAGGTCGTCGTTTGCTAGACTTCTGTGGCAGTGCTGAACTCGGAGAGGAAGCGGAAGTCGTTCTCGAAGTAGTGGCGGAGGTCATTGACCTGCCATTTCAGCATGGCGATGCGCTCGAGTCCCATTCCGAAAGCGAAGCCGGAATATTTCTTAGAGTCTATTCCCGATGCCTCCAGCACGTTAGGATCCACCATGCCGCATCCCAGAATCTCCAGCCAGCCAGTTCCTTTGCAGATGTTACAGCCTTTGCCGTGGCAGATATTGCAGCTTACGTCAACTTCCGAGGACGGTTCGGTGAATGGGAAATATGATGGACGCATTCTGATTGCAGTATCCGGCCCGAACATCTCGCGAGCGAACAGGAGAATGGCCTGCTTAAGGTCGGCGAAAGTGACATGCTCATCGATATAGAGTCCTTCGCACTGATGGAATATGCAGTGGGCGCGGGCGGAGATGGCTTCGTTGCGGAAAACTCGGCCAGGGCAGATGACGCGGATAGGAAGCTTCATGTTCTCCATCGTGCGAACCTGCACGGATGACGTGTGGGTGCGGAGCAGGATAGGATTCGGATGACCAGCGGATACGAAGAAGGTGTCCTGCATATCCCTTGCAGGGTGGTTAGGAGGGAAATTCAGGGCTTCGAACACATGATAATCGTCCTCGATTTCAGGCCCTTCGGCAACGTCATAGCCGAATTTTCTGAATATGTCTACGATTTCTTGTCGCACGATGGACACTGGGTGACGGGAGCCGAGGGCGTATGGCGTTCCTGGCATCGATAGGTCATCTGCTTTGCCTGCCGGGCTTGCATCCGAGACTGTTTGCGAACGCAGTTCCTCTATCTTTGCGGTCGCAGCTTGCTTCAATTCATTCAGCTTGCGGCCAAACTCTTTCTTCATTTCCGGAGCATAGCCTCTGAATTCCTCGAAAAGCTTGGTGATTTCGCCTTTTTTCCCGAGGAGATTCACTCTGGCTTCCTCAACATCTTTCGCTGTCTTGCATTTCAGGTCGTTGACCTGAGCCAACAATTTTTCTATTTCTTCTTTCATATTCTTTATTTTTCTTCTTTCTTCGCTGCCCTTTTGTCACGAGCCTTCTTTTCCCTGGCTGCGCCGGACTTCAAGTATTTCTTCCACTGCTCGTCATTGAAGATCTTCTGGAACGAACTGTAAATCTGCTCCGCCCACTTGTCTGTGGTCTGCGCATAAATGTCAGAATTCGTAACCTTTGAATCCTGCAACCCCTTGAGTTCCATATGCATAGCCTTATAGTCATTATTCAGGATTGAATCGACGTAATAGACCTGCCAGTCCTCCAGCTTGAGCGTGCTTTCCAGCTTACTTATCTGATTGTCAATATATTCCTGTAATTTCTTAGCCTCGTCCTCAGGCTTCGAGGCATCCTGCTCCTGGGCGGAGAGCATCGGCCCGAAACAGGCGAGGGCAGTAAATATTAAGCAACCTAGTTTTTTCATAATATGAATATTCTTCATAAATTTACCTTCACAAGGAAACAAATTTATACAATATTAAAATAAACTCAAAAAATGAACAAAAGAGCCACCATCCTTTGCGGAGCGCTCATGGCCTCCGCAATGGCATTGACACAGCAAAGCAACGCATGCACTAACATAATCGTTACCCGAGGTGCCTCAAAAGACAATTCCGCGATGGTCTCCTACGCAGCCGACTCACACTGGCTGTATGGAGAGCTGTATTTCCACCCTGCAATGGACTGGAAAGCCGGCACCATGCTGAATATCGTAGAATGGGACACTTCGAAACCGCTGGGTCAGATACCACAGGTGCCTCACACTTACAAGACAGTGGGCAACATGAACGAGCATCAGCTGATAATCGGGGAGACCACATGGGGTGGAAGGCTGGAGCTTATGGATTCTACTGCCATAATGGATTATGGCTCACTGATTTACGTGGCGCTGCAAAGAGCCAGGACTGCTCGCGAGGCTATACAGGTGATAGTAGACCTTGCCAATGAATATGGCTATGCGTCGGAGGGCGAGAGCTTTTCCATCGCCGACAAAAACGAAGCCTGGGTGATGGACTTGATAGGCAAGGGAGTTGAAATGAAAGACGGGAAAAACGTCAATAAAGGCTTGGTGTGGGTTGCCAGGAGGATTCCGGACGGGTACATCTGCGCACATGCGAACCAGGCGAGAATCCAGACTTTCCCGCTCAACGACCCGGAGAACTGCCTGTATGCGCCGGACGTAATTGAATTCGCACGCAGTAAAGGCTACTTCAGCGGCAAAGACGAGGACTTCGACTTCAGCGCCGCCTACAATCCGATTGATTTCGGGGGCGTGAGGGCATGCGACGCAAGGGCTTGGAGCGCTTTCAGGATTCTGTGCGACGGCAAATTCACCTACGAAAAAGATGGGAAGATGATAACCGAAGACGCAGACGACTACCTCGATTATGTAATGGGCAAGAACCTTAAGCACAGGATGCCACTCTTCGTGAAGCCAGCCCGCAAACTGGGCGTGAAAGATGTAGCAGATGCCATGAGAGACCATTTCGAGGGCACTCCTTTGGACATGACGCAAGACATCGGCGCTGGTGGGAACGCCCTCCCTTATCGCTGGAGACCGATGGGCTTCAAGGTCGGAGACTGGGACTACATCAACGAGCGCGCCATCGCTACCCAGCAGACAGGTTTCTGGTTCGTAGGCCAGGCCCGTCACGACCTGCCGGACATCGTTGGGGGAGTGATTTGGTTCGGCACCGATGACGCTGCCACATCTTACCTCAGCCCGATTTACACGAATACCGACAAGGTACCTGAGTGCTTCAGAGAGGGCAATGGCAGCTTGCTGAAATATTCCCCTACAGCATCATTCTGGATGAACAACAGGGTCACGAACACCTGCTACAGAGCGTACAACATGATAGCCCCAACGGTGCGAGCCGAGGTAGATAAATTCGAAAATGAGCAAATGGGCGGAAAACTGTCGGAGAATGACCAGAAAGTCTTGAATGAATATAATAAATTGGTCTCTAAAGCCGGCGGCAAGGAAATCAAAGACAAGGCCCTGAACCCTATCAGGAAGATGCTCACGGAATATTCAGTGAACACTGCGCAGAACCAATTCGACCACTGGGTGGCATTGGAACAGCTCATCACGGTTAAATTCATCGACGGCAACGTAAAGGCTCAGAACGAAGATGGAACCTTCAAGCATTCGAAATATGACGAAGGCATTCCTGATGGCCTCACCCAGCCTGGGTACACGGAAAAGTGGAAGGAAGCTGTCGTGAAAGACCACGGCGACATCATCAGGGTTCGGTAATAGTTACGATTCGTAATTCCTAAAAAACACCCCTAGACACCATTATTATAAGGTATCTAGGGGTGTTTATGATATTTTTTAAGGAAGGATATTATGATTATTAAATGTTAATAGATATCTTAGCGAAAAATATTTGCCAATGCGTAGGTTGATTGCCATAGCCGCAGGATTGTTAATCTGCCTTCTGAGCTTCGCCCAGAAATATTCATTTTCCGGGACCATCCTGAATAGGAAGGACAAAAGTCCGGTGGACTTCGCCACCGTGCTTTTCGTAGAATGCGAACAGTGGGCTACGGCAGATGCGAACGGCAGATTTACAATCGGAAACATTCCTGCCGGGAAAAACACCCTGGAAATCTCCTGCCTCGGCTACGTCACCCTCAGGATGCCAGTCACGATCACCAAGAACGTAGACGTTTTCACGGTCATGCTGGATGAGGATAACCTCACTCTGGCAAGCGCAGTGGTCACGGCGAAGGAAAACGAATCCAGCGCAACGACGCACCGAGTCATGGACAGGACGGCACTGGATCACGTGCAGCTGGTGTCAGCATCCGACATTTCCGGCCTGCTCCCGGGAGGAGTCACTCAGAATCCAAGCCTCACGTCGACGCAGAGATTCAACCTCAGGGCGGGAGGAGTCACGGAAAGCGGGAATGCCTCGTTCGGAACCGCCGTGGAAGTGGACGGAGTCAGGCTTTCCAACAATGCCAGCCTGTCCGGGACAAGCGGAGTGGCCACTAACAACATAGCGACCAGCAACATCGAGTCGGTCGAGGTGATTTCTGGAGTGCCTTCCGTCGAGTATGGCGACGTCGGCGCCGGAATCGTCAAGCTGAACACGAGGAAAGGCGTCACTCCCTACATGGTGACGCTCACCACTAACCCGAACATCAAGCAGGCCTCTTTCAGCAAGGGCTTCGGGCTGGGAGACACGAAGAGAAAGGCCTCGAAAGGCGTACTCAACGTGAATGCCGAATACACGACATCCTACAAAGACCAGCGTTCCCCTTACACCTCCTATGACAGGAAACAGATTTCCGCGTCTTATTCGAATACCTTCATGAGAGGCTTCTTCGAAGGGATTCCGCTAAGGTTCACGGCGGGAGTGTCGGGGAACCTGGGTGGAATGGATTCTAAAGCCGACCCCGACAAGCTCACGGGAACATATTCAAAGCAAAGGAATAATTCACTGCGTGGCAACATCGAGGCAAGCTGGCTGCTCAGCAAGCCTTGGATAACTAACCTGGAATTCAAAGGCTCGCTGGTATATTCAGATAACCTCAGCAAGACGAAAGATCAATATTCCAGTGCTGGCGGAACGGTTGCCTTGCACGGCAAGGAGGAAGGCTATTTCATGGCTCAGGACTATGGCTCCGACCCAGATGCCGCGGCTATACTGATTCCTCGCGGCTATTGGTACAACACCATGTGCCTGGATGGCAAGCCTTTCAGCTACAAGCTGACCCTCAAAGGCAATCTAGCTAAAAAAATCGGGCACGTGAGCAATAGGATCATGCTTGGCGCCGAATGGAACGCCGACGGGAATTTTGGCAAAGGGGAATATTCCGAAGACATTTCCACGGCTCCGACGTACCGAACCTATGACTACAGCGAGCTGCCATTCATGAATAACCTGTCTGTCTTCCTTCAAGACAATGTCATGATTCCGACCGGGAAGCAAGGCAGCGTGAATCTGATTGCCGGACTAAGGAGCGAGAGCACCTTCATAAAAGGTTCTGAATATGGCACAACAAGCAGCCTGTCGCCAAGGTTCAACGCTAAATACACTGTGCTTGAGGGCTTTCGGCGGAGAAACAAGACCCTCCGCAACCTTGCATTCAGGGCGAGCTGGGGGATGGCTGTGAAGCAGCCTTCCTTCGCAATCCTTTACCCTCAGCCGGACTATTCCAGCATAAGGGTGCTCAATCCGCCCACTGCGAGCGACGGTTCTGCTTACTATGGTTACTATATCAAGCCTTCGCAGATTGAATATAATCCTGGCCTGACATGGCAGAGGAACTATCAGAGCGAGGTCGGAGTGGATTTGGACATCCTGGGAACCAAAATCTCCGTGGCAGGTTACTGGAACCGCACCGCAAAGTCCTTCAGGGTATCCAACGCATACGATTCGTTCGCTTACAATTACACAGACCAGTCCATGCTGGAGTCTTGCGGAATACCGGTCGATAATAGAACCTACCTCATCGACAAGTCTACCGGAATAGTTACAGTCGTTGACAAGACGGGCGCTCTGCCTTCCGAGACAATCACGGGGATAACCCGCGAATCTCTGATAAAGCGCACTTATGCCGACAACGACGGCTCTCCAGTGAACCGTTACGGAATCGAATGGGTGATAGATTTTCCTCGCATCAATCCGGTGAACACAGACGTTCGGCTCGACGGGAATTTCTATTCCTATAAATCGGTGGACAGGGATTTGCTGGCATATTCTCCGACTTCGCAGCAGCAGGTGGATGGCACGCCGTATAAATATGTCGGCTGGTACACAGGCGGAAACAAGTTTGCGAACGGCAGCGAGATCAAGACTGTGAATGCCAATGTGACATTCACCACCCATATTCCTAAAGCGAGGATGATCCTTTCTCTCAAAGTCGAGGGCGCCCTGATGAAATATTCAAGGAACCTTAGCGAGGGCATAGATGGCGAGATCAGGACAGTTGCCATCCCGGACAGGACATCGTACCTTCCTTCCGGAGAGACAGATTTCATGGATAACAGTTCCTATACTGCCACGTATCCATTGTATTACTCTTCCTACTGGGATCCTACTCCTAGGCCATTCTACGAAGATTACGTGAAGGCCAAAACGAGCAATCCGCAGCTATTCAATGATCTTTCAGCCTTGGTGGTGAAAACCAGCTATGTATATTCGTTCAGGAAGAATTACATCTCTCCTTATTTTTCTGCGAATTTCAGCGTCACGAAGGAAATCGGCGAACTCGCCTCGATTTCTTTCTACGCTAACAACTTTTTCAGAAACATGGGACAGGTCTATTCCACAATGACGAAGCAGCATTCGTCCGTGTCGAACTACATTCCGAAGTTCTACTACGGACTGACTATCAGATTGAAATTTTAAAAAACGAGATATTAAATTCAGTAAAACATGAAAAAGTTTTTCTACATCTTGATGGCAGCTGCCGCTATGACGCTGTATGCCTGCAACAGCGATGGTGACAAGACCAAAATCAACACTGTGACCATTAACGTTCTGGTTGACAACGAGAAAATCTCCGATGTCGTGGACGTAACGCTGAAGAGCAAGTCCACTTCTACTTCCTACGTGGCTTCCACCACGGCAGGCACTGCCACGTTCAACGTGGCGGCTGGAATCTACGAGGCGACCGCTACTTTGTACAAAGAGTCTGCGATATACAATGGCACCAACTCATCTGTCACGGTGACGGACGACGGTACCAATTCGTTCAATCTGGACATGATCAAGTCCACCACGAGCCAGGTCATAATCAAGGAGCTGTACTTCGGGGGCTGCATGGACAACGCTGGAGCAAAGCATTTTGCGAATGATGCCTACGTGACGCTCTACAATAATTCCCCTGTCGAGGCAGACGCTAGCAATTATGCGTTTGGGATAGTTTACCCTGCTAATTCGAATACCAACAGCAACTACAGAAAGGATGGTGAGCTGACTTACACAGACTACCTTCCATGCTGGAATGCTGTGTGGTGGTTCCAGTCCGGCACGCAAGTCAAGATTCCTGCATACTCTCAGATAGTGATAGCTATGAAGGGTGCAATAGACAACACGGCAACTTACTCTAACTCGGTGGACCTGAGCAATGCCGACTACGCCATGTACGACCCTGAGGTGTTCACTCTGGCGGCTGCCTATCCAGCGCCTTCCGGCAAGATTCCTTCTTCGCATTATCTTAAAACATACCTTTACGGCTTGGGCACGGCTTGGCCTTTATCGAACATTTCCCCTGCTTTCGTAGTGTTCTCTCCTGAAGGCACGACGGCGGAGGCCTTCGTGAAAACGGCATCGAACATAGAGATCGCGGGCAATGGTAAGGCGTTCGCCTGCGCCAAGGTTCCGGTAAGCTGGGTGATGGACGGAGTCGAGGTCTACAGTGCCACGGCTCTGGACAAGAGCAATAAGAGGCTTCTAGGAAGCGTGGACGCTGGATACGTGAAATTCACCAACAAGCTGGGCTACACGGTTTACAGAAATGTGGATAAAGATGCGACCGAGGCTCTGCAGGAAAATTCTGGCAAGCTGGTTTACAATTATGCCGGAGGCACTGCCGACGTAGAGAACGGCTCCACGGATCCTTCCGGCATCGATGCCGAGGCTTCAATCGCAAATGGAGCGCACATCATATACAAAGACACGAATAACTCTACGAACGACTTCCACCAGAGAAAAGTCGCTTCCATAAAGAAATGAAGCGAAGAATCTTCATAATTTTAGGAATATTCTGCCTCTCCGCTCTTCCTGCGTTCTCGCAGACAGAAGAGTGGAGGGATGAATATTCCAAGCTCTCTAAATGTGCAGACTTCTCCAATCCAGCCTGGCTTACCGAAGTCAAAGGAGCTGCATCGACGGTCCGGCTCAATTTCGACAAGACTGATGGAGAGCTGAAAGACATCGGAGAATCGTCCGATTCTTGGAAAGGAGGTCTGGACGCTAGGTCATTCCTGCGCATTTCCGACAGACTCCAGAGCTACGGGAGGATGGAGTACAGCTATTTCAGGGGCGGCAAGATGGGAGGCCCCGTCTTGCTTGACCCTTATTATAATCCCGTAAACTTTCTAGAGAGTACTGACACCACTACGGGGACCAAGATTCTGGAGAAATATTCCCTCGAAGGCGCTCTGGCATATTCATTAAATGACCGTCTGAAGCTGGCGGGCAGATTCCTCTACGAGTCCGCCAATTACGCCAAGCGCAAGGATCCTCGCCCTATCAACAAATGGATGGACATGGAGGCAGGGGTTGGCATCAAGTATTCTTTCAGGCAGGGCGGACCTGCCGCAGGCTTCGGGCTTACCTATGCCAAAACGCTGGAAACCATCGACACAGATATATTCGGAACACTGGACAGGAATTACTTTTATCTGGTGGACTACGGCGGAATATTCGGAAAAGTGGAGCAGATAGAGGGCGACTATGGCTACCTTTCTACTACCACTGAAAGACCCATGTTCAACCAGTTTTTCGGCGGAAACGTCCAGGCGTGCTTACCGTTTTCGGAAAACCTGACGCTCAGGGCCGATGCCTCTCTGGCTTACAGAGAGGGGTATTTCGGTAAGAAGGCTTCCGGGTCTGTGAGATTCTGCGATTTCACCGGCTGGAAATATTTCGCACATGCATGGCTGGACTACAAGGCAGATAAGCTCTTCCACAGGCTGGAAGGCTCGCTCAACGTCATAACGACCGAAAACGAGGAAAACTCATGGCAGATCACGACCAATCCAGGCGAGAATTCCAAGGTCGAATATTTCGGCAAGAACAAGGCTGGGGACAAGACCGTCGGGAAAGTGAATGTGACATATTCATTGAGCAGGAACTCCCGGAAAGGGATCCTCCCGTCTTGGGGTGCAGGCATTTCATACAGCGGCTTCTTGGTTGATCAGAAAGGTATCCTTTATCCTTTCTACAGGAAGCAGAAGCTGAACCAGAACCTCATCAAAGCCTTCGGGCTAAAGAATATTTACTCGAAGCATGGGCTTCTGAGCATCTGCGGAGAGGTGAGGTACGCCTTTCATGGCGACGACCTGAAGAATGAGGATGGCAGCTACGCAAGCGCATCCGGTTCTCCTCGCTCGATCGATGCCTACCTCAACAAGACATTTGAATATTACAGCTCGTCCCGCCTGGGAGCCGGACTAGGCGTCCGCTATTCCCTGGCTAAGGAAATCCGAGGGCATGAATATAATTTCTTCGCTGAAATCTCGGATTCATATGACAACCTGACTGGCAAGGCAGAATACCTTACCGGCAACAACAGAAACAAATTACTCTTAACGATAGGATGCGATTTCTAAAGAATATCCTCGCAGCCGCCCTGATGGCTGCAACTGCTTGGCTTGCTCAGGCCCAGCAGCTTCCTTCAGACCCTGAGCTAAAAACCGGAAAGCTGCCGAACGGCCTCACCTACTACATCAGACAGAACGTCAACGAAAAAGGAGTAGCCGATTTCTATATAGTCCACAATGTGGGCGCCCTGCAGGAAGATGACAATCAGGACGGCCTGGCTCATTTTCTTGAGCACATGGCCTTCAACGGCCTGAAACACTATCCGAAGAAAACCATGCTGGAATTCCTCGGAAAGAATGGCGTGAGATTCGGGGCGAACGTGAATGCCTTCACTTCTCGCAAAGAAACCTGCTACCACATAGACAAGGTGCCGCTCAATAGAGCGTCTTTCGTGGATTCCGTATTGATGGTCCTGCACGACTGGTCTCACGACATTCTTTGCGAGAATGATGAGCTGGATGCGGAGAGAGGAGTCATCAGGGAAGAATGGAGGCGGAGCAATGATGCCAAGCGCAGGGTCTTCAACGCCCAGACTGGCATCGTCTACCAAGGAGCGAAACCGGCGAGGCGCACCGTGCTGGGCTCGCTGGACGTAATCAATAATTTCAAGAGAGATGAGATACTTAACTTCTACCGCAAATGGTATCGCCCGGACTTGCAGGCAATTATCATAGTGGGGGACATAGATGCCTCGGCGATGGAAGCCAAGGTCAGGAATATGTTTTCAGACATTCCTGCCGCTGAGAATCCTGCCCCGAAGGAGAGATACCTCGCTCCGGAGGCTGACGGCCCTATATTCCAGAATTATGTTGACAGCACGATTTCTTTCTTCGCGCTCAAGGCATTCTACCGTCAGCCGTTCCCGTCCGTGCGGTCCGACGAGTCTTTCTGGAAAGACCGTTTCTGCAGAGAAATGGTTTCGAGCATAATGTCCACCAGGATGCGCCAGCAGATAGAAACCCCTGATTCCCCGATTAAATCGGCGGTGCTGGTCACCTATCCAGAGTCCAATGACTATTACGTTTCGCTGTTCACGATTCTTGGAAAGAAAGGAGCTGACCAGAAAGAGGTCTTCCGCTTCTGCGAGAGGAACGTTGAGTCGATGCTGCGGCATGGGGTTTCACAGGATGAGGTGGATGCGGCGAAACTGCAGGAAGCGCAGCGATGGCACTTGGACAGGCCGAAGCTTGCCTCTGCGACTAAAAACAGTGAATATGTCGCTGTCTACCACGATAATTTCATAGGGGGCTATGCCACCACGACTCCGGTCCAAATGCATGATGCCCAAAATAGAATTCTGGACAGCATCACCATGGACGATGTACGGCAGAGCATCGATAAGATGTTCAAGGATTCCGATGCGATATATTCATGGTTCGGCAAGCCGGAGGATGAGCCAAAGATTCCTTCTGCGGAGGAAGTGAAGGCCATCATTGCGGAAATCGAGGGAGGCCCTGTCGCTCCTGGATATGCCAGCATAAAGAAAGTGGATTTGAGCGTGACGGCTCCTGAAGGGACTCTCGGCAAGACTGGGAAGAGAATCAGCCAGCTGCCGGAGACGAAGATTTGGAAGCTGGACAATGGCATCACGGTCTATTATACTCCTGTGCATGAGGCTTCAGCCACGCCTGCTCTGTCTCTTGCCCTGTATTTCAATACCGGCTACAAAGCCTTTCCGCAAGACAAAATTGCTGAATCTGAATATGCTTCCACGCTCATACGCCAATACTCCGGCATCCGCGGGGTCTTGAACGACGGGCTTTCCAAGGATGCAGGTTTGAGCGGAGTTTCTCGGATGCTGAGAATCCAGCGCAATTCTGCCGCAATCTTGATTTCCGCCCCGAAGGACAAGGCCGAGAACGCTTTCAGGCTTGCCTCCCTGTCTGTTACGGACCCTTATGTCATCAACGGGAAATCGGTTGCGATTAACCGTAAAAGAACGCTGGAGTCCCTTGGAGAAGAGAAGAAAGACGCGCAGAGATTCAACGAAATTAGTGACTCCCTCCTGCATGCCGGGCATCCTTGGCTCTGTAATATAGATTCGGCGGACGTGCTCTCAGCCGACTCTAGTTTCGTGAAGGAAATATATTCAAGGGAATACGGCCAGCTGAAAGGCATGGAGGCTTACCTCGCCAGCAGCCTTCCTGAGGCGGAGATGGAGGAATATGTCAGGAAGTACTTTTCGTCCATCACCGTTCCGGAATATTCCTGGAAAATCGCAGATGCGAAACCATACCTCGCTACTTTCAAGGGGAGCAAGGAGTTCTCCATGACTGGGAAGAAAGTCATGAACCCATACACTGTCGTCTATAAGCTCTATAAATCCAAGATTAAGGTCTCTGCGAGAAATCTTGCGGCGGTGGACTTCGCAGACTACATTCTGTCACAGCGTCTCCTGAATCAGATTCGTGAGGAGCGCGGTGGGACCTACACCGTTAGTTTTTCCACGACCGTCAGCGAGCGTGAGGGTGGTTATTCCGAATCGGAGATTAGCTTCAAGACTCGTCCTGAGCTTGCCCAGACATTAATCGAGGACATGGACGGAATTGTTGAGAAATTCTGCTCCGAGGGCCCTACGGAAAAAGAGCTCGATGAAGCTCGCACCTATCTGGTTAAGCGGCAGCGAGAACGTGATGCGGTGAAAAGGGAGTCCATGCCTCGAATCAATTCGGAAGCCATCAATTTCGTCCGCAACAAAGTGGACCCTTCCATCAATCATGTGAAAGCCTACGAAGATGTTGGCGCGAAGGAGGTCCGCAAAATAGCAGGCAGGCTGACCGGAAAAGATTGCTACACGATGACTTATACGGAGGAATGACATGAGTTTATTCAAAACACTTTCAGTATCCATATGTCTCGCTCTTCTGGGCGGGGAGATTTTCCCAGCATCGGCGGATGAGGGCATGTGGATGATCCAGGATATTCATGAGGCTTTGGAAAAGAATATGCAGGCGCGGGGGCTTCGTCTCTCCGCAAGGGAAATCTATAATGCAGACGCTCCTGGAGCCTCCATTTCCGATGCCGTTGTGTCGCTAGGCTTCTATTGCACCGGTAGCGTGATATCCCGCGACGGCCTCATAATCACGAATCATCACTGCGCCTACGCCAATGTGTCGAAGCTAAGCACTCCGGAACACAATTATTTGGAAGACGGGTTCTGGGCTATGACTTCGGCGGAGGAGATTCCTATAGAAGGGGAGAGCGTCTATTTCCTAAAGAAGGTGATAGACGTGACTGAGGAATATGAGAAACTAGCCGAAGAAATACGCCGGAAGCATCAGAAAGCGGGGAGCAGGAAACTATCTTCAATTCTGGAGAAGAAATATGCCGACGAGACCGGCCTGGAGGCAATCCTGAGCTCAATGTGGACGGGGGAGAAGCGCTACATGTCTCTCTATAAGGTCTACACTGACCTTCGCCTGGTCGCCGCTCCGCCACTTTGCATCGGATATTTCGGCGGAGACGAGGATAACTGGGAGTGGCCTCGGCAGAATTGCGATTTCGCCTTGTACAGGATTTACGAGAACGGCGTTCCTGTGAATTGCCAGAAAAGCCTGAAGATCTCTTTGAAGGGGTATGAGCCTGGCTCGTTCGCCATGGTAATCGGTTACCCTGGGAGAACGGACAGATACTCGTCTGCTTCCAGAGTGGGTTATCTGGAGGACTACGAGCTTCCGGTCACGACAGGTCTTGAGTCTGGCCAGATAAGCATCATCCGGAAATGGATGAATGCGGATCCGCAGGTGAGGATGAAATATTCCGACTGGTTTTTCGGCCTTTGCAATGCCCAGGAGAACAATTCAGGGATGCTGGACTGCCTTGGCCGCTTCAGGGTTTTTGGTGACAAGGAGGCGCAGGACGAGCAGCTGCAAGACTGGATTGATGGTTCCGACGATAGGAAACGAGTGTGGGGAGACTTAATCCCGAACCTCCGCAAAGCCTACTCCGAAAGCAATGAAGGCGAGAGAAATAAGGCAATATATCGGGAAACCCTGTTCAGAGGTACTTTCATTAGCCGGTATTGCTTCAGGGCTGCGAATGCTCACAGCCTGGATGATGCGAAGAAATCACTGAGGCAGGCTCTGGACGAAACCGATGCAAGGGTTGAAAAGGAGCTCCTGGCACATTCGCTCAGAGAGTACATCGAGAGGATGGATGCCAGCTATTTCGGCCCTTTCATTAAAAGGCTTCGGTCTCGGTTCGGGAATAACTGGGAGGATATGTCTGAATATCTCTGGAATAACAGCGCCCTCTCTTCTGAGAGCAGGATCAGCGACATCAAGTCGCAGGATGAGGTGAGGCGGGATCTTCTAGTGCAGTTGTTCACGGATGTCTCGATAACGGATTTCAACAATAGGAATGGTCAGATGCAGAAATGGCAGAAGGCCAATTCTCTGGAGCGGGAATATGAAAGGGCTCTCTATTGGATGCGCATAGATAAAGACATTTTGCAATATCCTGATGCGAATTTCACCATGAGAATATCTTATGGCACTGTGGGGGGCTATTCGCCGATTGATGGAACCGTTTACGACTGGCGCACTACCACAGATGGGATACTGGAAAAATACGACGAGTCCGCCCACGATTTCAACTTGAACCCTCGCCAGCTTCGCCTTCTTAGGCAAGGCCGATGGGGTCGCTGGGAGGCCTCCCGCAAGACTATGTACGTGGACTTCCTGACCGACAACGACATCACGGGCGGTAATTCGGGCAGCCCTGTGCTGGATGCCGACGGAAACCTGATAGGCCTTGCCTTCGATGGCAACAAGGAGTCTCTAGCCAGCGATGTGTCCTACACATTCGGCTATAACAAATGCATCAACACCGACATCCGGTTCGTCCTCTGGGTCCTCGACCGCTACGCCGGCATGAAACGCATCCTCAACGAACTCACCTTCGTGAAATAACGGCCACGGCGAAGTGCTACCGGTTTACCTGGAATGTGTCTTCTAGGTACCAGGTTAACGTGATTCGAAGACTTCGGCGAGGGCTTTCTCAATCTTGTCGGACATCACCGTGCTGACGAGAATCTTTCCGTCAGGTCCTATCAGATACATGGATGGAATCCATTTTATGCCATAGGTCTTTGCGATTTGCGAGTCTCGCATGCGCTTGAGCTCGCTCACTTGAATATATTTGAGATCATGCTTCTTGATGGCATCTTTCCATTGATCTGCCTTGTCATCGAAGGATATTCCCACGAACTTGACGCCTTTGGGTGCATATTCCTTGTACATTCGCAGCACGTTCGGAATTTCCTTCCTGCAGTCCGGGCACCAGGATGCCCAGAAATCCAGCACGATGTAATGTCCTTTCAGGGAACTGAGGCTGAAATCCTTGCCTTCGCTCGTCTTGAGCGTGAAATCCGGCGCTGTGGCACTTGGCTTCAGGAGGGTTACGGCATATTCGGCGTCATAATCCTTCGTTTCCTCTTGTGCCATGAGGCTGAGGGTGGGAAAGAGCATCAGAAATATCGCAGAAAATAGTTTTAATAAGGCTTTCATAATATTATTTCAGAGATTTTGCGAAGTCTTGGGTGACGTAATTGTACATGCTGGTGCAACAGTTTGCGGAGAAGGCCTGGGCTATGGCTATCAGGTTGTCCCACTGGGTTTCGGCCAGGCGGAGATATGGCTCTGGTGCAAGTTTGGACAGGCCGTAGATGAAGCCAGCGTTGAAGCTGTCGCCTGCGCCGATGGTACTAACGGTCTCGACCGGAGCAACCGGATACGCCTTCTTGAAGATATTTCCTGCCTCGGGGGCAGCGGTCGCAAGAAGGCTGCGAACTTCTATAGGTTCGACTGACTTGGTGTAGATGAAATTCCGGCAGTGAGGAAGAATCTTCTCTGAATATACCTTATCGGGATCATCGATGCTGTAAAGGGTGATGAAATCCTGATCACTGCCACGCACGACGTCGGCATAGTCATAATTCTCCTCGACGTTGCCCAGCACATTGCCAAGGTCTTTCCTATGCGCAGGGCGGAAGTTGACATCGTAATATAATATTGCTCCCGACGCTTTGGCATATTCAAGGAAAGCCTTAACCTGCGGCCTTACGGCAGGGTTCAGGGCGAAGAAAGAGCCGAACAGCACAACGTCGCCCGTCTGTATCTGAGGCAGCTTGAATTCGGGGTGGATATCTAGCGCATCGCGGTAGAAGCTGTATTCGGCGTCATTTTTCTCGTTCAGGAATGCCATCGATATAGGCTGCTTCACCGGCAGCACGTTGACATATTCAGTGCTGACCCCATTCTCTTTCATGAAATCTAAGATGATGGCGCCAGGATGGTTGTTTCCTACCTCGGAAATAAAATATGCACTCACGCCAGCCCTGCCAAGCGAAACCATCGAATTGAAGGTAGAGCCACCTGGAGCCGCCGTATCCGGCTGATTGTTCTTGAATATTATGTCGAGGACCGTTTCTCCTATTCCTATTACTTTGCGCATAGAATTAATTTTTATCAGATAAATATACGAAAATTTCTTCACGCGCATCGGTTAAAATGGCAATAAGAACATTTTGAAAATGATAGTAAAATTACTATCTTTGCGTTGTGATATAGAATACGAAATGAAGTACTCTGAAATCCATAGAAAATTAAGAAAAGCAGGATGTTTTATCTTCAGAAACGGGAAACGGCATCCGGTTTGGAAAAGTCCAATAACAGGCAAGCTCTTTGAGACTAGTTACCATGAATCTGAGGAGGCTAAACCTGGGACAAAGAAAGACATTGAAAATAAATCGGGGGTCAAGCTTTGACCCTAATAAAAAGATAGAGAGATGAGAAAGGCAACAGCAATTATAGAGACAGGCAGCGACAGACGGTTTTCTGTCTATGTCGGGGACAAAGACTATCCTTATGGAATCATAGGAACGGGTGACACAGTCAAGGGAGCCATCGAGGATTTCAAAGCCGGTTACGAAGACATGAAGGAGGCCGTTGAAAGCGCCGGAGAGACATTCGAGGAAACAGATTTCACCTACAAATATGATGTCCCATCCTTTCTCCAGGAGTATGCGTATGCTTTCACGCTGGCCGGACTGGAGAGGATCACAGGCGTGAACCAAAAACAGCTTGGGCACTACATCAGCGGATTCAGGAAACCGTCCGAGAAGACAATCAGGAAAATCGAAGCAGGGATACACGAATTCAGCGATCAGCTGAACTCGGTAAGATTCATGTAATTTCCCACGCATTTCGTTTTTATTGCACGGTCAGGTAGTGGGCAGCCGCAAAAAAAGGACGAAGTCCAAAACCCTGTGTTAAAGAATATACACTGTGTTTAAGAATACACCCGGTCATCCCGACCACCACGTCATCATGAACGACTCTCTACTTCATCCGGCACGACCCACCACATCATCCTGAACTTGTTTCAGTTCCTATACCTTATCACTCCGTCATCCAGAGGCGATTCTGTTCCTGCATTTGCAATTGTCGGGCACGCATGTTTGCATCAGAAGTCACTGCACAACATAACGACATGCCCAGCCCCGCTTCAAAAAGCACCCCCTGGGTAGGCATAAACTCATTACGTGCCACTGCAATTAATAGTGCCGTGCCCGCTAATTGCACGGACAGATCCTTCCGGGTCGTAATTATATGTTCGCACTGCAAAAGCATCCAGACTGATATTCGCTCAGGGGTTGCAGTATTACAAAATAACTGCCCCGTCATCCTGACGAACGGATCCATATTATCGACGGCCTGGATCCTGTAAGGAGTTAGCTCATAAATATACAAAAAAAAGCGGGTCCCTTTGATAGGACTCGCATTTTTTCATAGACATCAGTGCCACGCCTGAATGTCAGGACGAACGGTCAGATGCATTTTTGTCGTGTAGGACTATCTCGCCGCCAACGGCATCGGCAACGATGCCAGAATCTTTGTGCACGGTTCCTGCAAGGATAGCCTTGGCAAGCTGGTTGACCAGCTCTCGCTGCATCAGCCTCTTGATAGGACGGGCTCCGTAAGCAGGATCGTAGCCATTCGTGACCATCCAGTCCTCAAAAGCTTTGGTAAACTCTATTGACACATTCTCTTCGGCAAGCTTATCCTGAAGCTGCTTCATCTGTATGTGCAGGATCTCACGCACGTCATTCTGCGTCAGAGGATCGAACATTATTATCTCATCGATTCTGTTCAAGAACTCGGGACGGACCGTGGTCTTAAGCACCTCCATCACCTTCTTCTTGCACTCATCCAGCAGCTGACGCCTCTTGGCAATGTTCTGGGCCTCTTTCGTAGGGTCGGCACCAGGCTTGCCTACTTCAGGAAGCTGCTCCATGTAGCTCTGGATTATGTCAGAACCCACATTAGAAGTCATTATGAGAATCGTGTTCTTGAGGTCTACAGTACGACCCTTGTTATCGGTCAGACGACCGTCATCAAGCACCTGCAGCAGCACGTTGAACACATCCGGATGAGCTTTCTCGATTTCATCCAGCAAGATTACCGAATACGGTTTCCTGCGG
>JALCSU010000032.1 GCA_022653735.1 Bacteroidales bacterium | reverse complement strand
AACGCGACCACCGTAAGCTGGGCAAAGAGATGGAGCTGTTCACTTTCTCCTCAAGGGTAGGAATGGGACTGCCTTTGTGGCTGCCTCGCGGCGCGGTCATGAGATTCGAGCTGGAGAAATTCCTGCGTAAGAAGCAGAACGAATACGGCTACCTGCCCGTAGTTACTCCTCATATAGGGAGCAAAGATCTCTATGTGACCTCCGGCCACTATGCGAAATACGGCAAAGACTCGTTCCAGCCTATCCACACACCTCAGAAAGGAGAGGAATATCTGCTGAAACCAATGAACTGCCCTCACCACTGTGAGATTTACAGGTCGGCTCCTCGTTCCTACAAGGATCTGCCTTTGAGGCTGGCCGAATTCGGGACGGTCTACCGCTACGAGCAGAGCGGAGAGCTTCATGGCCTGACCAGAGTGCGCTCGTTCACCCAGGATGATGCCCACATGTTCGTGCGCCCGGATCAGGTTAAGGAAGAGTTCGAGAAGGTCATAGACCTTATATTATATGTATTCCGCGTATTCAAGTTCGAATCTTACACGGCACAGATTTCCCTCAGGGACCCTGTCCATAAGGAAAAATACATCGGCAGCGACGAGAATTGGGAGAAAGCTGAGAGCGCCATCATCGAGGCATCTGCAGAGAAAGGGCTAAAGACAGTCGTCGAATATGGCGAAGCTGCTTTCTACGGTCCTAAGCTCGACTTCATGGTGCGCGATGCCATAGGAAGAAAATGGCAGCTCGGAACCATCCAGGTGGATTACAACCTGCCAGAGAGATTCCAGCTTGAATATACCGATGCAGATGGCAGCAAGAAACGCCCGATCATGATTCACAGGGCTCCGTTCGGCTCCATAGAGAGGTTCACTGCAGTGCTGCTTGAGCATACCGGCGGGCATCTTCCTCTCTGGCTCAGCCCAAATCAGGTTAAAGTACTGCCAGTCAGCGAGAAATATTCAGATTTCGCGAAAAAAGTTTGCAGTTTGCTGAATAATTCCGATATTCGTGCCTCCTTAGATGACAGGAACGAGACGCTTGGAAAAAGAATCAGGGATATTTCCCTGCTCAGGGTGCCTCTGATTGCCATTGTCGGGGAAAAAGAAGCAACGGACGGTACTGTCTCGATTAGAAGAGAGGGGCAAGATGCCGGTACGATGAAAGTAGAAGATTTCGCAAGCTGGATTAAGGCGGAAATGGCCAAAGAGCTTGCATAAATTTAAATAATTAGGAGATTTAATAAAAACAGAATGCCTTACAACAAGCCGAAACCACATTTTGGAGGACCGAGACCTTCCAATTTCAGACCATCTAACTCTAACTCGGCACCTGGCCAGAATGGCAGGCGTCCTTTTGTCCGCCAGAAAGCGGAAGATGAGCTGAACATCAACGAGGAGATCAAAGCCCCTCAGGTCCGTCTTGTTGGCGAGAATATCGCCGAGCAGGGCATATATCCTATAAGCAAGGCCTTGCAGATGGCCGATGAACTGAGCTTGGATCTTGTTGAGATCAGTGCCAAGGCCGATCCTCCGGTTTGCAAGATACTGGATTACCAGAAATATCTTTACCAGCAAAGGAAGAAGGCCAAGGAGATGAAGCAGAATGCCACCAAGGTGGTGATAAAAGAAATTCGTTTCGGGCCGAACACCGACGAACACGACTTCCAGTTCAAGCTGAAGCATGCCCAAGAATTTCTTGAGGAAGGCTCCAAGGTCAAGGCCACCATCTTCTTCAGAGGCCGCTCCATCATGTTCGCCGAACAAGGGGAGAAGCAACTGCTAAGGTTCGCCGTAGAGCTTGAAGAATATGGGAGGGCGGAAAGCATGCCTACTTTGGAAGGCAAAAGAATGACTATGATGATAGCTCCTGTAAAGAAAAAATAGGAGTTGATTTTAAATTATTAATATTTTGTAAAATGGCAAAGCTTAAGACCAACTCCGGTGCCAAAAAGCGTTTCGCGCTTACCGGATCGGGAAAAATCAAGAGGAAGCACGCTTATCACAGCCACATCCTCACAAAGAAGACCAAGAAGCAGAAAAGAAATCTTGACCATTTCGCCATCCTTGACAAGGTTGACGAGAAGAGGGTTAAAGAGCTTCTGGTCATGTAATTAATGTTTAATTTTGGAACGCAGTAATGAAGAATTGCGAGAAATCGCGGTCACTGCCTCCATAAAAAAATCAAATCATGCCAAGATCAGTAAATTCAGTAGCCTCAAGGGCTCACCGCAAGAAAATTCTTAAGAGAACTCGCGGTAATTTCCTAGCAAGGAAGAATGTCTGGACAGTAGCGAAGAACACCTACGAAAAGGGTCTGACATACGCTTATCGCGACCGTAAGGCCAAGAAGCGTTCGTTCAGGGCTCTCTGGATCCAGAGAATTAATGCTGCCGCACGTCAGTACGGCATATCTTACTCTCAGTTCATGGGCAAGCTCGCCAAGAGCAACGTAGGACTGAACCGCAAGGTTCTTGCGGACCTCGCCATGAATAATCCTCAGGCTTTCGAAGCGATAGTAAACTCTGTAAAATAAGGATGTAAGGTGAGCTTGAGGGAGATATACCACGACAAATGGGTGCGGATGTCCTTTTGGGCAATCCTCTATGTGCTGTGGGTTATCTGGCTAGGGAATTATTGGTGGCTTCTGGGCCTCATTGTCATCTTCGACCACCACACCACGCACAAGGTGAAGTGGATGTTCTGGAAGAAGACATACAAAGAGGGCGAGAAACACAGTGTCTGGAACGACTGGCTAGACGCAATCATATTCGCAGTCATCGTGGTGACATTCATCAATATATTCTTTCTCCAGGCCTTCAAGATTCCTTCCTCTTCTATGGAGAGCACCCTTTATACGGGTGACCATCTCTTCGTCAGCAAGCTTACATACGGTCCCAGAGTTCCGCAGACCCCGCTCACCATTCCTTTCACGCACAACGTCATATTCGGGCACGAGTCCTATTCGACTCTCATCCAGAATGACTACCGCAGGCTGAAAGGATTCAGGAATGTCAGAAGAGGCGATTGCGTAGTTTTCAACTTTCCGAATGGTGACACGGTTCTGTCTCGCGCTCCCGCAGATGATTACTACTTCTGGGAGAGAAGCATCGGAAAAGAAGCTGCGATAGCTCAAGGGGGGCCGATAATAGTCCGTCCGGCAGACAAGACTGACCACTACGTCAAAAGATGCGTGGCAGTTGCCGGGGACACTCTCAAAATCGCAGACGGCTTTGTTTTCATCAATGGCGTGAAACAGGAGGTTTATCCTGGAATGCAGATGAGCTACACGGTCGTAACGACAGGCGAGAGAATAAACGTAAGGACGTTGGAAAAGCTTGGCCTGAATATCAGCGAAATCTACTACGATGAGAGTATTCCAGGTTATCCGGCGATGCCGCTCACGGCAGAAATGGCCGAGAAGATCAAAGGTTACTCCGTAGTAAAGTCGGTCGAACCGAACATTGATGTTTATCCGCCGGATTATCCGGATTCTTACTTGAGCTTATTCCCTTTCACGGACAGCACTAAGTGGACTCGCGATAACTATGGCCCTCTTTGGATTCCTAAGAAGGGGGTGACGGTAGAACTAAATGAAGGTAACTTGCCTCTTTATCGCAGAATCATAGCGGTTTACGAGCGCAACGACCTTCGCGAGGAGAACGGCAAAATATTCATAAATGGCGAAGAGACGAAGGAATACACTTTTAAACAGGATTACTACTTTATGATGGGAGACAACAGGCATAACTCGCTGGACTCAAGATATTGGGGCTTCGTTCCTGAAGACCACATTGTCGGCCGTCCCGCTCTTGTCTGGCTCTCGACTGACAGGAACCGCAAATTCCCGAATAACATCAGGTGGAACAGATTCTTCAAATTTGTTTAAGTAATTTGCAATTTTGAAAATCAAACCCTAAATTTGCAGTCCTGCAATTTATTCAGAATCAATAAAAAATTAGATATCATGGCAAAGACTTGTCAAATAACTGGGAGAAAGAGAATGAAAGGATGCAATGTGTCCCACTCTAAGCTCCACACGAAGAGAGATTTCTCTCTCAATTTGAGGAACAAGAAGTTCTGGTCAGAGGCAGAGCAGAGGTACATTACTCTGAAGGTATCTGCTAAAGGTATCAGGACAATTGAGAAGAAGGGCCTTGACACTGCAATCAAAGAGGCTCAAGCTAAAGGATATGTTGGACTTGTCTAAAATTTTGAATTATGGCAAAGAAAGCTAAAGGTAACAGGGTGCAGGTAATTCTTGAATGCACAGAGCAAAAGGCAAGCGGTGTTCCAGGCATGTCCAGGTACATCACAACTAAGAACAAGAAGAACACGCCGGATCGTCTTGAGAGGATGAAATACAATCCATACCTTCATAAGGTGACCCTTCATCGTGAAATAAAGTAATATAGGAGACATAAATTATGGCAAAGAAAGCAGTCGCTACATTCTCCGCCAAGTCTGGCGCGAAGAGCATGGTAAGGTGCATCCGCATGGAGAAATCTCCTAAGACTGGCGCTTACGTATTCAACGAGCTTCTCGTTGAGGCAAATGACGCTAAGAATTTCTTCAATAAGAAATAACATATCGTAGATCATTCGAGCCTGGACATATTTCTGCCCAGGCTTTTTTATATTATTAAGATCCATGCATCATCCTCTTGTGCCAGGATCAATCTCGGCGGGCCTAGGGATTTTTAATATCTTTGCATCATGAAATACGAACTTGTCATTTTCGATTTTGATGGGACTTTGGCAGACACGAGGGAGTCGATTGTACTGACTTTCCAAGCCTCCATGAAAGAACTGGGGCTGAGGGTGGCGAGCGATGAGGAATGCGCTGCCACGATAGGATTGACTTTGGAAGGAGGCTTCAAGGCGATATTCCCGAACCTACCGCCGGAAAAAATCAGGCTTTGCGCTGCAACCTACAGGAGGATATTCAGCGAAAGGATGAAGAATTACCTTCCCCCGCTTTTCCCTGGGGTTAAAGAAATATTGGAGGCATTGAAAGCGTCAGGGCACACTCTGACAATTGCGTCGTCCCGGCACCGCCATGGCACGGAAGGGTTTCTTAAGGAATATGGGATATTCGATCTTTTCTCTCTGGTGCTTGGCGCAGCAGAGGTCGAGAGGCCTAAGCCTGATCCGGAGGCTGTGCTTAAAACCATGAATATATTGCATTTCACCCCGGCCGAAACCTTGGTGGTCGGAGACATGCCATTCGACATTCTCATGGGGAAGGGGGCAGGAGCCGACACCTGCGGAGTGAGCTGGGGAAATTCGGACCGCGCAGCATTGACTGCAGCCGGAGCCACTTACGTCATTGACTCCTTTAAAGAAATATTGGATATCACAGAGCAGCGCCGTATGCAGAACGGCACGTACGGTGGTGTGAGAGGTCGGTGAACGAAAGTAGGAGATAAACTCTATTGCTTTCGTTTACCTCCTACTCGATTCTGCGCTCCGAGCAAACGCCCAGAAAGCATCAGCAGTCTTCGTCTATATCGTTACCAACGTGTCTTGTTGGCGATCCTCACAAGAATCAACATGACAGGTACTTCTACCAGCACTCCCACAACAGTAGCAACGGCAGCCCCCGAATTGAGCCCGAAAAGAGATATGGCCACAGCAACAGCCAACTCGAAAAAATTGCTTGCACCAATCATTCCTGCAGGAGCGGCCACATCGTGAGATAGCTTCCACGCCTTTCCCCATCCGTATGTAACGAAGAAGACAAAGAACGTCTGAAGAACGAGCGGAACAGCAATGAGCATGATATGAAGAGGATTTGAGAGGATGGTCTGCCCCTGGAATGAAAACAGAATAATAAGGGTGAGCAACAGCCCGGCTGTGGTAAAATAATCGAACTTATGCACGAAGGTTCCTTCAAAATAATCCTTCCCTCTTTTCTTCGTCACGACAGACCTGGTTATCACCCCTCCGGCAAGCGGAATGACGACAAACAGAACCACTGACAAGAAAAGTGTATCCATCGGAATCTGAACGCCACCGACACCAAGAAGCAGAGCCACGATAGGAGCGTATGCAACGAGGATGATGAGGTCATTCACTGCGACCTGCACGAGCGTGTATGCCGGGTTCCCCTTGCATAGATAACTCCACACAAAAACCATAGCTGTACACGGAGCCGCTCCCAACAGCACAGCACCGGCAAGATACTCTCTGCCGAGATTCTCTGGAATCATCCCCTTGAAAATGACGAAAAAGAATAACCAAGCGATGCCGAACATAGTGAATGGTTTCACTAGCCAGTTCATTACACAGGTCAATATGATACCTTTCGGATTCTTCCCGACATTCACGATGCTGCGAAAATCCACCTTAAGCATCATTGGATAAATCATCAACCAGATAAGCACGGCTACTGGAATCGACACGTGCGCATACTCAAACCGGGACAGAACTTGTGGTACAGCAGGTAATAGTACGCCGATGGCTACTCCCGCTATAATGCATATCAACACCCAAACCGACAGATACCGGTCAAATAAACCAATCTTACGTTCTTCCATCTGATTACTCCTCGCAATTGATTGAACAGCAGGCCTTCGTCGGCGTAATGTCAAGAAGTCTCCGGACTTCTTGCAAGAATTTTTGCAAAAGTGTTTTGACCAGTTCTTTGGCCTGAGTTTCGATAGCCAGGCAGCTAGCGCAGCGCTGTGCCCCGTAGAATACAAGCGCTTCCTCACGATTTTCATCCATTGCAGAAGCGGCTTTCTTATTGTTGCCATTGCCGCAGGAAACGATGGTGGCAAGGCTTACGATAATACAAAGAATACGTCTCATGATCATAATATTATATTAAACAGATAACCAGATACAATGATACAGATGGTGACCACAGCGAAGAAAGTCCCCACCAGCTTCCAGGTCATCACCTTCTTGAGCAAAGTGGCTTCCGGTATGGAAAGGCCCACGACTCCCATCATAAATGCGACGGCCGTCCCAATCGGGATGCCCTTAGCAACGAATACTTCCACTATAGGCACGATTCCGGCAGCATTGCAATACATCGGAACGGCAAGGATGGTTGCAATTGGCACTGCGAAGAGACTGTCCCTTCCCATATACTGCTCGAAGAAGCCCTCAGGCACGAAGCCGTGCATAGCGGCACCGATTCCGATTCCAATCAACACATACAACAGTACTCCTTTTACGATGCCCCAAGAGTCTTTCACAATACCGGGAATACGCTTCAAGAATGGAATCCTTTCCGCCTCCCATTCCTCAGTCTGCGCCTCGCTCTGCTTCTGGATATCCTTGACCCAGTCGGAAAGGAGCGGCTCCAACTTCATCCGTCCAAGGATCCATCCGCCAACAATTCCAAGCAGTATTCCGCTAAGCACATAGATGACAGTAATTTTCACTCCGAATGCACCGAGGAACATCGCCACCGCTACCTCGTTCACCAGCGGAGATGTTATTAGAAAGGCGAATGTCACCCCAAGAGGAATACCCCCTTTCACAAAACCAATGAACAGTGGTATCGAAGAGCAGGAACAGAACGGAGTAATTGCACCGAAACACGATGCCAGCAAGTACTGCAGGCCATAAAGTTTATGAGTCTGGAGATAGTTCTTCAGCCTGCTTACAGGGAGGTAGGCATTTATAATGCCCATAATGGCGCTGATGACAAACAGCAAAATCAGAATCTTGATGCTGTCATAGATGAAAAAGTCCAGCGCATCACCCCACTTGGAAGCCCTGTCAAGCCCAAACACCCCGATGACAAGCCAATCCGCAAATCTTTGTAACATATTATCTTAAAATAAAACTGTAATACAATAATAAATGCCCACGGCTATGAAGATTCCACCGGCAATCCAAGATACTCACTTCTGCACTGTCTTCATCTTCCCGTAAAAGTCCCCAACCTTGCCGATGCTGAAGGCAATCAGCCAGGCAACAATCAGCACGGGCAGCGCCGTCGCTATAGCAAATACAACCGGATAGAGAACTCCTGCAGCAGTGACTCGAGCGTTGGAGCCGTCGTACCCACCAGCAGACTTTGAATCCAGGCTTCCATCGCATTACAGGCGAGGCAGTTGACTTTTGATCAGCTCCTGTGCCTCAGCAACCGAGTACTTGCGTCCTTGTGAGATCACCCTGTCGTCAATTACTACGGCGGGCAGGCGCAAAATGTTCATCTCGATGACGTGCTGGATGTCGGTATCGTAAATTATCTCACTCATAATTCCGAGGCCTTTGGCCGCCTCTCGCATTGTTTCGTAGAGCGCCTTGCAGTTTGCGCAGCCGCTTCCCATAACTTTGATTTCCATTTCTTCAAATAGTTAATATTGTTTGTAATATTACGAACATTAATTCCCAAAAAAAAGAGAAATATAGAATAGCCCCTTTCTTTGCCATCTCGACTAAGCGTAGCGAATGGAGATATCTATTGATTGCATCCGCAATCCGAGCCCTTGCTTATGGATTGTTCAAAGAAGTCCTTAAATAATAGATTCGCAAGCATCCAGTTCTCCTTATTGATACAATACTTTACCTTAGGAGTTTCAATCTCACCCTGTATCAAACCTGCCTCTTTTAAAGCTGCAAGATGTTGTGAAACAGTAGCTTTAGCAATAGGCAACTCTTCGTGAATATCCCCGAAATAACAATTGGGCTGCTTGGCAAGAAAGCCCATAATGGCAACCCTGGCAGGATGGCCCAGTGCCCTGGCAAACTTCGCCAGCATCTCCTGCTTCATTGAATATTCTTTGTTCTCTTCCATAATTCCATTATTTTTTTATTGTTCGCAAAGATACGAACATATTTTGAATTGACAATAGGCCAGATTGGTCTTCCTGCGCTGCTGCCCCGTAAGACAGGCTTGGTCCCAGCCTCTGGGTTACTGACGCTGCTTCGGGATTTTCGCCCTATGAACTCCGCACAGAAAGACTCTATATTATCGAAGGCCTGATCCTGAAAATGCCTCTCAGGTATCCTGAGGGGCATTTTTTTAGTGGAGATGGGCGGACTATAACCCCACTATCTTTATAATCACTTAAAATAACCTTATAGCCTAATACTCAATATATTAGCGTTTTGTATAGTATAGTGCAATTTATTAGGATTTATCAAAATTTGTGTATAAATTTGTGTATAGAAATTTGGAAACCCTATAGTTGCTTATACTATGTCAGTTAAGTTCTACCTCGTACCAAAACCACTCAAAACCGGCGAATACCCCGTCAGGGTATCCATCAATGTCAAGAAAGTCCGTTACATCACCACTCTAGGTTTCTCCGTAGACTTCGATGCCTGGCTTCCTAATGATAAGAGTGCGTCCAAAAAGAAGACTACCAACTTTGTCAGGAGTAAATATAAGAACAATTCGGGGATGTCAGCCGAAAGAATGAACACAATCATCAAGACGGTTGACGCTCACTTCTCAGAATATGAGAACGATTTGAGGTCTGCGGTTCCCACTGTTGATGACCTCCGCGCCGAGCTGCAGAAAGCACTGGGCAGAGACGAGCAGCCGGCAGAGGTCAAGAAAGCCCCAAAGGCTCCGTCAATATATGAACGACTTGAGGAATTCATAAAAGACCAGGGGGCGGTTAGTCAGTGGGCATACGCCACCCATCAGACTTGGAAGACTTTCTCCCATCACCTCGAACATTTCGGTCCGAGGGTCAAGTTCGAAGATTTCGATGAAGCAGGTCTCAACCGCTTTATCCGCTTCCTTCGCGTAACAGAAAACCTTGAAGAAAAGACAGTCTTGAAGCAGTACTCTCAGCTCAAATGGTTCGTCACCTGGGCTTTACGCAAAGGCTACACCAAGCAAGACTACATCTTAAAATACAAGGTCAAGTTCAAGATAGTGCAGAAGCCCGTCATATTCCTGACGAAAGAAGAACTGCTTAAAGTCTATAACTACGAGATTCCGGCAAACCAGACCATAGTGAAACTTCACACATTCGATGGCCGGGAATACGAGAAGAGAGTTATCGAAGCCGGTGCCATTGCCAAGACCAGAGACCTCTTCTGCTTCTGTGCCTTCACATCCCTGCGCTACTCCGATATGGCAAAACTCAAGCGCACCGACATTTCAGACGGCAAGATCTACATCACCACCAAGAAGACCAATGACCGCCTGCCAATTGAGCTCAACTCATTCGCCCAAGCCATACTCGACAAATACAAAGATTGTCAGTTCCCGGGTGGTCTCGCTCTCCCAGTCATCAGCAACCAAAAGATGAACTACTACCTGAAGGACCTCTGCGAACTCTGCGAGATAAACGACCCCGTCACGAAAGTATTCTTCCGTGCCGGACAACGGGTTGAGGAAACCTTACCGAAATACGAATACATAGGCACTCACGCAGGCCGCCGCACCTTCATCTGCTTCGCCCTTTCTTCAGGCATCCCTCCTCAGGTCGTGATGAAATGGACCGGCCACTCCGACTACAAGGCGATGAAGCCGTATATTGACATAGCTGAGAAAACGAAAGCCGAGCAGATGGCGATATTTGAGAAAGGATTAATGGGATAATTATGGAAACTAACGAATATTTTGACCAATTTACAGAGTTGTACTGCGACGGTTTCACAGAAGAATGCATAATTGCCTCGTTGATTGACAGCGGCCATCAAGATGCATTAGAATTTTTACCAAACGAAAAGGATTATGTCCAACGGCTCATTACAGAGGGGGCAACCTATAAAGATATGATTTTCAAATATTGGGGGGAAATGCACGATGAACTATGGGGCAACATTTCTCATTGTATCGGAAATAAAGCTTTGCTCAAACGGTATGTTTGCTCTCTGATTCTTCCTTTTCGTGAGGTTTCACAATATTATTTTCCAGGGAAAGATGCTTCTGATGGGGCAAAAATGGGCGCTCAATATTTGAAAGACCTGTACTACAGCAATCTTCCTCAAATATCCGAGATGAAGTCAATTTTTAAATCAAACTTTGAAGAACTGAAAATGCGAGACGGGTATAATGATCTTTCCTCTGAGGAACAGCGACAATTGATTGAGAAAGAGATGGAAGCCAAATTAGAAAAATATAATGAAAGGCTTAAAGCAAATATTTATGAGATTACTCGGCTCGTCCGCGGAATGATGGAAGAACTTGCCGTCCATATAACGATATGTTTGCTGGAACAAGGAGAAGCAACCACGATATTTGATTACCAAAGGATGTGTGGTATTGTCCTCACAGACGTTATTCATCCTTTCTATTTCTGTCGCACGATGGATTGGCCAATTGAATTTGCTGAATCCTACTTGCCGAAGTCAATCTATTATTATGGCAATCATTTAGAACAAACAGAAGACCAAGACATTGAACAAAAAATATTAACAATTCCAGACAGTATCAGGCGTGCTGTTGTGGATGGAAAAGTAGGAGACAATCTATGCCTGAGGTGCACAATAACGGATTTTGTCAAATATTGTGTTGAGAAGCATTTCTTTGAACCATATAATATTGCACAATGGCGTCAAATTGATTGCTGCCTTAAGGACTCAAAGGAGAAAATCATTACGGCAAAGCAATTGGCACAATGCTATCAGGATTTACAATCTAAAGGGAAAGTATAGGAACCATTATGAAGCAGTTATTCGAAGAAGTCTATAAAGTCACTAAATGGTGTGAGTGTTGCAAGCACACCTATCTTGCTGAGAAAAAGGAGACTAAGCAACCAGTTGGCATGAGGAAGTTGTTTGAAGGCATTGGCAAAATATTGGCCGAGCAACTCATCGACATAAAAATTGAGCCTGAAGATTCTCAAGAAGAGAATGATGGTGACATTGAGGAACTGCACGTCAACCTGTCAAAGGAATTAGTTGAGTCTATTGGCGCATCGACTGTAATCGTAGAACCGGAGAAATCAGATGATGAATGGCTTGACTGGGAAAGTATGTATGAATTTTGCATGAATGAATATCACGTCATAAGATGCCCATATATTAGAAAAAAAGGTCTTGAGATTCACTTAGACAGAGATTTCATAATTCCTGATGACGATAAAGAAACCCTGCGTATCTTAGACAAATTATCTCAGTGCTACACACAGGAATGCCGGTTCAACAATATCGAGCATTTTGGCGTAAGGACATTGGATGGAATGCTAAGGACCGCTTTAGCAAAAGTCGATTTCGCCCTTATTGAACAAGGCAAGGACTTCGGGAGACTGATGCACGAAATGTATTTCCCATACTACGAAAGGAAGAGCGACATCACGAATTGTGGCTACTCCTGGGACCTGATAAGATATTACCTTGAGAAATATGACATTCCATTAAAAAGCAATGATGAGTATGAAGCAATGAGTACGAGTGTCGTGGCTCCTGATTTTAAGGACAGAGTCGAATATATAGACGCGCTCGCCGATAGAAAATGTGACGAGCAAGGTAAACTTTGTGTTTCAAAAGCGGAATACACCAGATATGCAGCCAAGAAATATGGGATAAAAGTTAGTTTCAAAAAGGACTGGGAACGCTTCGACCGCATCTTCAAGGATGAAAAGGACCGTCCAATTCCATTCAAACATTTCGTTCAAAGCTACAGAGACCAAGGTTTATAAGGTTAGTCAAATCAATATTGCTATATTTAAGTATGGAATCATCAGAATCAATCAAACGATACAAAAAAATGAGAGCAACTCAACAATGGCTGCTCAAAACTTGTATTCATTGTATGATAATCTGGTCGCTATCAAATATGATTATCCTACTGGTAAATAAGTATGGACAAATTTTTCACATACCTAAATCTCGAGAGTACCTTTGCTACGCATTGTTGATTGTCTTATTTGTGCTCATCAGGTTCCCTGCATTGCTTTCGAGGTTTGAGGCAATTGAAAGTGGAAAGATTGGAAAACAGACAGACAAAGGTGAAAGTAATAAAAAGTCAGGAGCGAGGGCAACAGATACTATAAAACTACCTAAATTGGTCACAAATCCAGAGTTAGCCCTTCTAATCAAGGAATACAAAAGGAAAAAGGTCAGAACAATTTCTATGTATTGTTGTGTGGGCATTGCTTTTGTCGTGGGATTCACCTCATTGTTTTTCACATTGTTCGTATATGATTTTTCTCCATTCAAAGAGAACCCTGTTCCTAAACTTGATCAGTTTTTGATTCCAATAATGATGGCTTGCGTTACCATCTTTTACATTATCAAGGTTATCACATTCACTACCTCAAAAATAGACAAGGATTTTATAAAACAGGTTGAGGGCTTGAAAGCTAAAACGCCAGAGTTGGTGGCAGCTAATCTGCAAGAATCAAAATTGCGTTTTCCTATGGAGATAATGGACTCATCAAACCGGCTTGTTGTTTCGATGGCAGCGTTCGTCCGGCATTGTGTAGAAAATGGATTATATGATCCTTACACTATTGAAGCCTGGAGACCCATCGATGGCCTGGTATATAACGCAAAAGGGAAGCCAATCTCTGCAAAACAACTCGCCCAGTCCTATCAGGACCAACTTATGAAAGGAACGATAATGCCTCCGCATACTAGTTGATAACCAAATACATAGAAATACTATTCAAATACTATTGGTCACTATTGATAGACTATTAATAGTGACCATTCTCGTATAATATAGTTTCCTTCGCGGTACAATCCTGAAAGGCGAAGTGGTATCACTTTTCTGAAGATTGCACGGCAAGGGAAATCGCTTACCACCTTTTTCCTGCGCCATAATTTATTAATCTATTTGAAAATTATGGCAGGTGTAGAAGGAGCCCCTCTATACTCCTTAACTGTAGAGGAATTCACACAACTTCTCGATGACCGCATTGCGGCGGCATTGGGTACTAATAACAAGGTTATCTCTGTGGATAAGCCTTCCGGCAACTATGTCTATGGTCTCAGAGGCATCCAGCAACTCTTTGGAGTCAGCCACAAGACTGCACAGGAATACAAGGACACATTCCTACGCCCAGCAGTAATGCAGAACGGGCGCAAGATCGTGGTTGATGCAGACCTGGCAATGGAACTCTTTAACAAAAAGAAGACATTATGAGCCAGCCAAAACACATCAGCGAAATCATGCACCAGCTCGTTCTGAACAACCCCAACGACCCCTGGGCAAAGATTCTTCGCCGCTGTCCATTCATCCAGCGCGAGATGATCAAGAAAGGCTATATGTCACTCGATGACCTTTCAGATGAGGAACTCGACACACTTATCGAGTTCGACTGTGCAAACCCGGAAGAAAAGGAGGCAGACAATGACTAAAGACTACCTCCTCTCCAAGACCCTCTACGGTGTGGACATCATAACCCACATCGTCCGCCTTGAGTACCCCGACCACATCACCCATATCAAAGGTGATGACTGCGGAGAAGCACCCGACCCCATCCATCGTGACGGCACAATCATCACCATCACAGTGGAGAAGACTTTCACCCCCGGAGCTCAGCTGCCCAGCCGCTGCGCAAAGGCTCACTTCCTTGACGGCACAATCCCAGACTGCGATGCCATCGAGTTTGCAATGCTTTACTTCCAGAGCAAAGGCACTCCTAAAACCGAGGAAGAAACCATCGCAACTCTCGCTGCCGACCTCTACATCAAAGAGCCTCGCAGCATCCGAAAAGAGCCGGAAGACGATAAAAAAGGACACGAGGACAAAAATGTCACAGTGTCACACTCAATGCCTCCTGCTCCCAAGATGAGTTTCTACAGAAGACCCGTCAAGAACACAAAACCGTGCCGTGAAGCCAGCCCTCAGGATATCTTCAAATATCTTATCAGCGACTATGCAAAAGCCACTACGGAGCGTTGCAGAGCCATCAAGGACCAGAAAGAGCGCAGCAAGTTCAAGGCATTCAACTTTGACTACATCACACCTGGAGGCATCTTCCGCAGCCGAAACGAAAAGGACATAATCAGGGAAAGCGGCTACATCGTCATCGACTTCGACCACATCCCCGACCCTGATGGCCTTATAGTCAAGCTGGCGAAAGACGACAACTTCGAAACGGTCCTCGCCTTCCGCAGCCCTTCCGGAGACGGAGTCAAATGGATAGTCTCACACCCGACACTGCTCCTCAAAGAGGATGGCAAACCCTACTCACATACGGAGTTCTTCACCATCCTCTCCAACTACGCTCGAAAGTATTACGGAGTGGAAGCAGACCCATCCGGCAAAGACATATGCCGAGCCTGCTTCCTTCCCCACGACCCCAACGCATTTCTTAATCCGCTATACTTAGAAGACAACTTTACATATGACATCACAAGATTTTTATAATAACCTCCTTAACGAAGGCAAGCAGCAACCTCAACCGGCAAGGCCGGCAGTGGCTACAACCAACACGTCAGATTCCGACAGAGTACAAGAACTCATCACCCTGCTTCTTCAGTCAGGCACAGACATCACCAACGGCTACAACGACTGGCTAAAGGTGGGCTTCGCTCTCGCCGGTGCCTTCGGTGAGAGCGGTCGGTCCTACTTTCACGACATCAGCTCCATCTACAGTGGATACGATGCCCGGGAAGCCGACAAAAAGTACGACGAATGCCTCCGCTCAGAGAATGGACGTACTGACATCTCAACGCTCTTCTATCTGGCAAAGCAGGCCGGAGTGTCACTTCCCAAACACCAATACACGTCGACACAAGCCACAAAGGGACACGGTGACAAAAATGTCCCCGTGTCACTTTTGACCGAAGAAGACGAAGAAGGAATGCCGGACTTGCCTCTCTTCCCATCCACCGTGTACGACAATCTGCCATCCCTGCTCCAGTCTGTTGTCGCAAACCTCAACATCAGTCAGGAGAAAGACCTCGTACTGATTGGCTCCATCGTCACGCTCTCATCAGCCATTCTCCCTATGCAGACCAGATACTTCGGCAAGACAATCTATCCGAACATCTACCTTTTTGTTCCCGGACCTGCAGGAGCAGGCAAAGGCCGTCTCGACTTCTGCTTCCGCCTCGTGAAACCCATCCACAAGGCAAAGCTCGACCGCTGGCTTGCAGCCAAAGAAGAGTACCGCAAGGAATATGCACGCTACAAGCGACAGAAGAAAGGAGAAAACATCGATCCACCGGTAAAACCTCCAATCGAACTGCTACGCATCCCAGCCAACAGCAGTGCTACGTCATTTGCACAGGCAATGGCAGACAACGGCAACCTTCTTCTCTTCGAGACAGAGGGTGACACTGTGGTCAATACCTTCAACAGCGACTTCGGCAACTACTCCGACTCCTTCCGCAAAGCCTTTGCCCACGAATCCTTCGGCTACCTCCGAAGAGGCGATGACGGAGAGGAAAAGGAGATAGAAACGCCTCGACTCGCCACAGTCCTTTCCGGCACTCCCGAGCAGGTGAAATCCCTCATCAAGGATGCCGAAAACGGCCTCCTCAGCCGCTTTCTGTTCTACTGTATCAACTCCACCCCGGAATGGCTTGACGGCTTTGACGGCTACGGAGAAGACAGTTCCCTTGAAGAAGAGTTTGACCAGCTTGGCCAGCGATTCGAAGCATTTACGAAAGTGCTCGAGGAACGTTCAAAGGTTATGTTCCGCCTCTCAATGGTCCAGCAGCAGAAGTTCAACGACTACTTCAGGACCGAGAAAGACCGAATGCAGGAACTCAACGGAGACCTCTACTCCGCAAGTTCCCATCGTCTCGCCTGGGGCTTCCTCCGTGTCGCAATGGTTCTCACCACTCTTCGAATGATGGACACAGGCAGATTCGCAGACACGGTAGAGTGCGCCGATGAGGATTTTGAGACCACTATTGGAATCATCAGCACATTGAGCCACCACAACGACTACATCTTCAATGTACTGAACAAGGAACGCCCTGAAGGGATTGCGACTGCCGACTCCTACAGTGCAGCCACCCGCACAGTCATCCTCGATTCCCTTCCCGGTCAGTTCACTACGGATGATATGAAGGCCATTGCCGTCAAGGTAGGCAAGACCCTCCGCACCGTCCGACGCCAGATCAAGCGAGCCATAGAATCAGGGGAAGTACAGATGATTCGGGCTGGGGAGTATAGGAAGTTGTAGTATTGGCATTTTCTACTGTTAATCATCCAGATAGGATTTTGCATATACGCATTATCCTATCTGGTTTCATTATTTATTAACGCATTGCATCAGAAAATAGACTTGGAAAGGCATATTATACACAAAAATTACTAACTTTACCGTTAAAATTTCCAAAAAAACAGTGGCAAAACAAATAAAATCTAAACAAAGAGTCGCAGAACATGGCGAAGTCTTCACTGCTGAACGCGAAGTCAATGCTATGCTCGATTTGGTGAAGCCTGAATGCCTTCGCCCCGATTCTCGCTTCCTTGAGCCCGCCTGTGGAGATGGAAATTTCCTCTCAGCTATACTTGAACGAAAATTGGCAGAACTACGCCGGAGATACAAATCAGCACACCGTAGTTACGAGATTCACGCCGTTGAGGCTATCGGCAGCCTCTATGGGGTTGATATTATGAAGGACAATGTTGAGGTCTGTCGCCAGCGGTTATTCAATATTTGGGATAGGGAATACACCTCACTTTGCAAGGAAGACTGCTCGGATGAGACTCGTGACGCAGTTCGATTCATAATAAGGCGAAACATAGTCTGCGGAAACGCCCTTACCTTAATGTGTGTTGATGAGTCCGGAAATGACACCTCGGAGCCAATCGTATTCTCGGAATGGGCACTAATAGGCGCTACCCAGATGCAGCGTTCTGACTACACACTTTCCGACCTTATGCTATACAGAGACAACACGAATCCCGACGGAAACCTCTTTGCTCGTGATGATGACGAGGAAGACACCGAAGGTGTATTCCTGAAGCGATACACAACCCATTACAAAAAAGTACACCAGAATGGATAACGGGTTATTTCAAAACATCTACAATCCTGATGTCTTGTCGTGCATAGCAAACCTCAGCAACGACGAGGTCTTCACTCCTCCAGAGCTTGCCAACAAGATGCTGGATATGCTGCCGCAGGAACTCTTCGAGAATCCTGACACCACCTTTCTTGATCCTGCCTGTAAGAGCGGCGTATTTCTCCGTGAAATAGCAAAACGCCTCATCAAAGGACTGGAGCCCCAGATGCCAAATCTCGAAAAAAGGCTTGAGCACATCTATACAAAGCAACTGTTCGGAATTGCAATTACCGAATTGACAAGCCTGCTCTCGCGCAGAAGCGTTTATTGCAGCAAATTTCCATCAAGCAGATTCTCAGTTTTCCAGTTTGAGGAAGAGCAAGCCCAAGGAAACATTTTCTACAATAGGATTCAACATTCTTGGGTGGATAATAGATGTAAATATTGCGGCGCGTCTAAAGGCGAATACGATCGAGGCGACGACCTTGAATCTTACGCTTACCAATTCATTCACATTAACCGCCCTTTTGAATTATTCAATATGAAATTCGACGTAATCATCGGAAACCCTCCATATCAACTTAGTGATGGGGGCGCACAAGCAAGCGCAATACCCATTTATCAGCACTTTATAGAGCAAGCAAAAAAGTTGAATCCGAGATATCTATCTATGATTATTCCTGCACGATGGTATGGTGGTGGCCGAGGTCTTGACGATTTTCGTGAAGAGATGATTAGCGACAAGCATATTACCGAACTTCACGATTACTTAAATGCATCAGATTGCTTTGGTAATGGTGTTGAGATTAAAGGCGGCGTATGCTTTTTTTTGAGAGACCGGGACAATGAAGGGAAGTGTAAAGTATTTACTCACAATGGCAACAAGGTAATTGAACAAGAACCACGATACCTTAAGGAAGATGGTAGTGATGTATTTATTCGCAACGCTGAAGGCGTTTCAATATATCACAAAGTAAAAGCCCTAAATGAAGAAACCATAGAGACACTTGTTAGTTCACAGAAACCTTTCGGTTTGAGAACTTTCGCACATGGTAAAGAGAAGCCTTTCCCTGGTTCAGTTGAAATGTATGAAAGAGGCGGCATTGGATATATAAGTCCTGCCGAAATCGAGAAGAATATTCAATGGGTTAATAAACCAAAGGTATTCTTATCAAGGGCTTATAATGCCGGTGATGTATATCCACATCAAATAATAGGAAAACCAATTTTGGGGAAGCCTGGCACTTGCTGCACAGAGACTTATATGGTTCTTGGCCCATTGTCTTCAGTTAAAGAGGCTGAAAACTTTATTTCATACATTAAAACCAAGTTCTTTAGGTGCCTTGTGATGCTAAAGAAAACATCGCAGATGCTTTCCCAAGGAGTTTACTCTTTTGTGCCGATTCAAGATTTTACCAAACCTTGGACAGATGAAGAGTTGTATGCCAAATATGGATTCTCAGATGAAGAGATTTCATTTATTGATGCAATGATTCGTCCAATGGAATAAGCCTTCCCTATATGGATACTCAATCATTCTTTCCTCAGCGCCCTGATGCAGTCCCGACGATATACGCATATCGTCTTGTCGGCGTTGACTCTCACAAAGGCTATCTGAAGATTGGTTACACCGACCGTGACGCAGAAACCCGAGTCAAAGAGCAGACCAGCCAGACGCGTGTTCCATACGAGATAGTTCTTCAAGACTCTGCAATGTGCAATGATGGCTCCTGCTTTATGGATCACGATGTGCACGCTTTGCTCAAGAAGCAGGGATTCCGGCAGCTCAATGCGGGGGAAGACAAAAACGAATGGTTCAAATGCACCGTTCAGGATGTTATGGCTGCAATTGTGGCTCTCCAGACCGGAACAGCCAACATTGAGAAACGCACTCAGACTTTCGGTATGCGCCCGGAACAGGAGCGTGCCGTAATGATGACTGAGGGATATTTCAGGCAGCAGAAGATTGATGAACCCGACCGCACTCCAAAATTCCTATGGAATGCAAAGATGCGCTTCGGAAAAACATTCGCCAGCTATCAGTTGGCCAAGAGAATGGGGTTCAAACGCATCCTCATCCTTACATTCAAGCCCGCTGTCGAATCAGCGTGGAGAGATGACCTTGTAAGTCACGTGGACTTCGAAGGGTGGCAGTTCATATCCAACAAGGATGCAAAGAACAACAGTCTCAATATTGACCAGGAATACGCTCGTGCTGACAAGTCCAAGCCTATTGTAGTGTTCGGTTCTTTCCAAGATATGCTGGGAACTGGAGAAGGCGGCGGTATCAAAGCTAAGAACGAGTTTATCCATACCGTATCTTGGGATATCGTCATTTTTGATGAATACCATTTTGGAGCTTGGCGTGAGCGTGCAAAGGACCTCTTCGAGAAGGAAGACGAAGAGGCTGCCGTTGAATTCGATGCCGAGAAATATCAGAACGATGAAGCCGGAAATGCCATCAACGAGTCTTGGCTTCCTATTTCAACAAGCCACTATCTCTACCTCTCCGGTACTCCGTTCCGTGCTATCAACAGCGGTGAGTTCATCGAGGAACAGATATTCAACTGGACATATTCCAACGAGCAAGAAGCAAAAGCCAACTGGAAAGGCAGCAATAATCCATATGCTGCTCTCCCACGAATGGTTATGCTCACCTATAGGATGCCGGACGAGATTCAGGATGTTGCCAAAAACACAGAGTTCGATGAATTCGATCTAAATGTGTTCTTCAGTGCAGAAGGGACTGGCCCAAAGGCAAAGTTTAAATATGAAAACGAGGTCCAGAAATGGCTCAATCTTATACGAGGAGGTTATCTTCCTTCAAGTATTGATGATTTGAAATTAGGTCAGGACAAACGTCCACCTATGCCGTTCTCTGACGTGCGACTTCTCAACGTTCTTTCGCACACACTCTGGTTCCTGCCGAATGTTGCGTCGTGCCACGCGATGGCCAATCTTCTCGCACAGAAGCAGAATGCCTTCTATCACGATTACAAGGTAATTGTCTGTGCCGGCACTCAGGCTGGTATCGGTCTCGATGCCCTTATTCCGGTCCAGAATGCAATGGCCGACCCTCTCCAATCTAAGACCATCACACTTTCATGCGGTAAACTTACAACTGGTGTGACAGTAAAGCCGTGGACAGGTATTTTCATGCTCCGTAATCTCAAGAGCCCTGAAACATATTTCCAATCTGCATTCCGTGTTCAGAGCCCGTGGGAAGTGAAAGATGACAATGGTAACAATGTCATTGTCAAGAACGAATGCTACGTATTTGATTTTGCACTTGATAGAGCGCTTCGTCAGATATCAGACTACAGCTGCCGCCTTGACATCAAAGAGGGTAATCCTGAGAAGAAAGTTGCTGACTTCATCAACTTTCTTCCAGTTCTCGCTTATGATGGCAGTACAATGCGTCAGGTTGATGCTCAGGATATCCTTGATATCGCCCTTGCCGGAACTTCGGCTACGCTCCTCGCAAAACGCTGGGAGTCAGCGCTTCTTGTAAATGTCGACAATGACACACTGAAACGAATTCTCGACAATCCAGAGGCAATGAAGGCGCTCATGAATATTGAGGGTTTCCGTAGCCTTAATAGTGATATCACTACGATTATCAACAAGTCCGAAGCACTAAAGAAAGCAAAGGCAAAAGATAAGAAGCCAAGTGAGAAAGAGAAAAAAGAGCTTAGCGCTGAGGAAAAGGAGATCAAGAGCAAACGCAAACAGATTCAGGAAAAACTCATCAAGTTTGCTACTCGTATTCCTATCTTTATGTACCTTACAGATTATCGTGAGCGTTGTCTGAAGGATGTTATCACGCAGCTTGAGCCTGGCCTCTTCAAAAAGGTGACTGGTCTTAGCGTTGCCGACTTCAATATGCTCTGTACTTTGGGTGTATTCAATGCTCCATTGATGAATGATGCAATCTTCAAGTTCAAGAGATACGAAGATGCTAGCCTTGTTTATACTGGCATTGACAAGCATAAAGGTGAGGAAGTAGGTGGTTGGGACACCAGTCTCCGCCGCGAAGAGTACGAAAAGTTGTTCTTCAACCAGCAGGCATCAATGGCTACCCCGACTTACGGCACATACATCGTAGAAGATAACGACAAGGAAGGTAGCGAACTGCAAGACAATAAAGTTGAGTATAAAAATGCATCCACTCCTGTTGCCACTCCGCCAACCAAGAAGCCAGTTGTATCTGGATATATGCCTTATGAAAAGAAGCCTTTACAGAAGACTAAATCAGAGGCAGAGAAATTGTTCGACAATGTGGGCGAAGGTACAGTTGTAACTCACAAGAAGTTCGGTATAGGTCAAATCACCAAGATTGACCGCAAAGCCCAGTATGTATTCGTAGCATTCAAAGATGGAGGCGAAAAGAAGTTCCTATTCCCAGGTGCTTTCACATCAGGATTCTTGAGTTTGTAACACCGAAAGACATTTACACTTACCAATCCTAACAAATTAAGAACAGGATATTATTCCTACTGTCGGTGCCTAATATGAAATAAAGGGAAGGACTTATCGCCCCTCCCTTTATTTCTACTCCTCGACCTCTTTCCAAGCAAGATGTTTCTCAAGAGTCTCACGGGCATAGATTGGCCGCATATGAACATCTGAATCAAATTCACCTTCTGGTACATCCGTATTCTGATATACTGTCAATCCAGGTGTACATTCTGCAAGTCTCAGCACTTGCTCAGGAGTAAGATGCATCTTGAACTCACTTGTCAAGACATCAACCATGTCGCAGAAATAACTCAATACTTCATATCTACCATAGCCGATATTCACCCAGCTATCGTTTTCCGAAACCCTTTCAAGGTCAATGTGCCACATTTGTCCTTTTTCGGAAAAATCTAGAAACCAAGTTTTATTTTCATTTACCATAATATTAGACTATTACACTTAATTTGTTACGAAATTAACATACTCCAATAGTAATACCAAATGGGAATATATGCCAATATGTCATTACTAACGATATACGTGCAGATGTTTCAGCAGATTAATCACTTCTTTCTGCGAAATTCAGAAAATAAAGGATAGCTAAGTGGATAATTATGTTTTGTTCAGGAAATATCAACATTCGTGTAATGCGGTTCAACGGTTTTGAACAATCATTGAAGTCGGTCTGACGTGTTGTCAATATAATCAAAGCGGTCAAGCCCTTCTTCCTCCGCTAAAGCTGCGTCAGAAAGGCTTGGTTCCAGCCACTTCGGGACTATCGCTCCTGCGTGACTTCCACTCCATCAAGTTCCGCCCGGCAGACATTCCCGTCTGGCTGGACGCCAGCCGTGAAAGACTGCTTCGGGCTCCACGGCTACTACGCCTTCGGCTCCGTTGCCAAAGAGAAAAGCGGTGTCGGTCGAAAGTCCGCCACAAGTGTCGGCCTTACCACCGACCTGGTTCATTGGCTTCAGGCGGGCAAGACTGTGGCCGTTGTCCGCTTCGCGTCCAATTTCCACAGACTTGCTTCCGCCTTACGCACTGCCTCGGTCGCTTCGCTCCCTGCGGCTATTCCCTCCCGCCCGCCCTGCGGCGGGCCGACTACCGGCTGGCGCCGGTCATCGTGCTGCCGTTGTGGTTCTTCGTATTCATTGTGGCAGTTATGAGGATAGTGTGGGATGTCATCAATCAGAAAGGCGGTGGCTGCTCGATGGTCTTACTCCTATTGGAATTCTTCTTCCATATATCAAGATAAAAGAACGCAGTCTCTCTATATACAGTATTGATGCTATTGAGGATTTGGAGACTTTTGATTAATCCCCGCTTCGCGGAAATTTTGGGCCTACCAGCGCGGCCGGCAGTGCAAGGCCTTCGTTGTCGAGCACTCACTACGTCCTACAGCGTCAGTGCAGTGCGAGGGTGACAAAGCGGTCAGCTGCGGTCGAAAAGACGCCACAAGGGCGTCATTTCCACCTTGCTGGGTATATTATGCTCATCAATGTCGGCGGAGCCGCCACCGAAGAGCACACAGCTGCTGCCGCAGCTGAATACACGCCCGGAAAGACAGCGGTCATTGTCGCTGGCGCGTCAACGTCCTCAGACTTTCCTCTTTGGGCAGAGCGGAATCAGAAGATGCCGCCTCCAGTGCTGACATTCTCCGCAAGCTACGAATGACATCACCTCCAGCAACATCCTCTGATACTATCAATAACGGAAGCATAGCTTCCGGAAAAGCGGAAAGCATCAGCCGTCTGCACCCTCCGCTCACTACACATCGGAAAAAGTGGCACCCACTTCGTTAGGGATGTCACTTTTTCTGGATGCTCCGTTCCCTACTGGCACAGACCGCTGCTGCTTGAGTTAAATGGAGAGACCGAAGTCAGTCACTCCGTGACCGCCATCGGACTCTCGTTAGACGCCCGGCAAGACATTCATCGGCAAGCCGCTGAACGACTTGCCCTGATGGGCAGAGCGGTATCCGTCAGCCAGTCTTTGTCTGGTCTTCGATCCAGCCAAAGCCAGCCTCACGGATGCTGTCAAAGAAGTGGCTACGCCGCAGTGAAACCCACCCGCCCGGCCAAGTTCGTCCTCGGTGGCTTCGCCACCTCGTCCGCGCCGGCCTTCCCCAGCAGCTGCGCTGCGGCTGCCGCCGCTGCAGCAGTGCATGGTTCGGAGGATAGTGTTGATGTTGCTACTATTGGAGACAAAGTGACTCATCTACACGTATTCGTATTGTAGTGATATCGCAGTATAAGTGTTACTGCTATACGTAGTATTGATACCCATCTATGCCAATGCTTACTATCTACTGTTATACGTACTATAGAGGATATGAAGACCGATTACGATTCCCCGCTTCGCGGAAATTTTGGGCCTACCAGCGCGACCAGCAGTGCAAGCCCTTCGTTGTCGAGCACTCACTACGGGCCAGAGAATTTGTGCGGTGCGGAGGGAAACAAGCGGTGTGCTGCGGTCATTGACGTCTGCAAGCAGCCGCCAATCACCTTGCACGGGTTATTTGGCTCATCAATGGCGGCATAGCCGCCACTGAAGAGCCCACAGCTGCTGCCGCAGCTGAACAAACGCCCGGAAAGACAGTGGCCATTGCCGCTGACGCGTCAACGTCAACAGACTTTCCCAATGGGCAGAGCGGAACCGGAAGATTGTCATTCCGCCTCCGCAGGCTCCAGCGGAACGCCAAACATCCGGCCATCTATGACTCGCTTCGCTCGGTTAAATGGAAAGCGGTGTCGAGACTCGGAGCCTTCTCCGGAAAAATTGTCGGGAACTACGCCATTCTTCCGCTGCGCTCCAGGATGGCTACGTTCTGATCCGACAATTTTCCCTACGAATCACCGAGACTCGACCCTGTTATGCCCCCAACCCCACAGGGGAGATTATCGACTCCGCTACCTTCAGTGAGATACGAAGGAAGTACCTCTGAATCCGCGAGTTAACATAATCTATCGAGATTGTGTAACTTTCGGGGCCCCTTCCCCAAAAGTTTCCGCTTCGCACACAATCTAGATTATGTTAACTGGCTCCGGCAGTGAGGATTACAGCATTTATCCGTTGTGCCCGCGGAGTCGAGGCGGCTGGCAACAGTGGGCGGTCTTCAGGGACTAACGCGCTCCAAGTCCGTCAGACCGCCCAGGACTTTTGGCGAGCAGTGCGACCTTTGGTCGCCTCGATTGAATGTAGGTGATTATCAAACCGTCAGAAGCCCGTATCAGGGCCAAAAGTCCGGAGGGAGTTGCCAGCCTTAGCAGCGAAGCTGCGGGCCTTCTCCGTGTCTTTCTTCAAGCAGTCGTCGGGGCCGCCAGCTTCAAGAAAGCCACTGCGCAGGCAAGGTAAGGCTTCGCCTTGAGTTTAATGACTGGCCGCTTTCTCCGTCTTTGAAAGGATGTGGAGCAAGTCCCCATCCTCTCAAAGCCGCGCGTCCAGAAACGCGAGACAGTGTCAGTCGGTATTCCGCTTCGCTCCACACCGCCAGCCACAGACTCGCAGAGCGGAATCGCTACGTTACACTCCGCTCCCAGTTTATGTCGGGCCTAGACGCTCCGGTCAGTCCCTGCCTCCAGTTCCGTCTCCGCAGGTTTCCGCCGAGTCTGGCGAGCCCTTCGGTCTCGTCATCCTTGCCGGCTCCAACCTGCTCCGCCTCCACTTCCGGCAGAGACTGCCCTCCGCCGGCCCGACTCACCCGTGCGAAGGTCAGAGCAACGGTGCTTCTATTCGACTGTATGTGCAAGCTCCCGTGCACCGTCCTACCTCGCTTCAGCCGCATCAAGACGGTCGCCTGCCGCGGCCTACGGCCTTGCCCCCTATGCCATTTGTGTCCGGCTACAGCCACGGCTGACGCCGTCGCTGCATCCGGCCCCAAACAGCATAGGCCATCTGAAGAACGCCCGCTTCGGCCACTGTGCGAAGTTCAACGTCATCACCCGCGAGAAGGAAATTGCAGGATATATATATTTATTTATTCTTTGGGCGTAGTCGATAACTGTATCTGGAAAGTATATAGTAACGGTGATTCGGAGTATCAGATTTTTCGGTTATTGGGATAAGCTCAGCTTTCTCAAACAGCACGGTTTACCCGTAGAGAATAGTGATGAAAATCCAAACACATAACACCGTCCGATATGGGAATCATCATTCATTCTTTAGAGTCCGTTTCTTTCAAAGATTTGTATGCGGCATTCTCATCTGCATTCAAAGATTATGATTTCTCTTTGAATGCGGATGAATTGCGACGCATGCTCGACCGACGAGGATACAATCCACAACTATCTTTCGGAGTATTTTTCGAAGGACGGCTGATTTCTTTTGTGCTTAACGGAACAGGCATGTACAACAACATCTTGACTGCCTATGACACAGGGACGGGAACCGTACCTTCATTCCGGGGATTACACCTAACCCAAAAAATATTCACTTTCAGCCTCGAATTGATATGTCAACAAGGAGTTCGGCAATATGTACTGGAAGTTTTGCAACACAATCACAAAGCAATAAAAATATATCGCAAATTAGGCTTTGAAACACAGAGAAATTTCAACTACTACTCTGCCAAACTGAGCGATATTGTTCCTGTATTGCAAGTAAACCATACCGCATGTCGCATACTCCCATCGGATTTAAAAAACTGCCTTAACCAAACGGCCTGGTTCGATTTTCATCCTTCATGGCAAAATGACAGGGCTTCACTGGAACGCGGAATCGACAATTTGGACATATTGGGAGCTTATGAAAGAGAAGAACTTGTCGGATTTGTTATCTTTGAACCGGCATCTGGCGATATTTCATCCCTCGCAGTTGCAAAAGATTACCGGCGTAAAGGAATAGGCAAGTCTTTGCTTAAAAGTGCTGTCAGTCATTTTCAAAGCGATGTACTCAAATTTACTAATGTTGATTGCGATTGTGAATCAGTCACTGGTTTCTTGTCATCATTAGGACTTACCCCAAAAGGACAACAGTTTGAAATGGTCAGAAAAATTTAACCTACATTTATATGAATAGCCCTCATCATCAAATAACAAATTAATAATACCAAATAAAAATACGTATAGATTAAAAAAGTTCTTTGTGCTTTTGTCAGGGAACTTTTTTTTCGTAAATTTGCGTTCAATTATGCGGCAGTAATAATATACATATTAATACGAGTTAAGAATCCTGTAGTTTTCTACATGCTACGAGGAGGTATTAAAAGGTGCGTTTCGGCAATGCATCTATTGTAGTATATTATTGCTTAATCAAATGAACATTATAAATTTAGGAATTCTTGCTCACATTGATGCAGGAAAAACTTCCGTAACCGAGAATCTGCTGTTTGCCAGTGGAGCAACGGAAAAGTGCGGCCGTGTGGATAATGGTGACACCATAACGGACT
>JALCSU010000031.1 GCA_022653735.1 Bacteroidales bacterium | reverse complement strand
CGGTGACTGGGGCTAAGTCGTAACAAGGTAGCCGTACCGGAAGGTGTGGCTGGAACACCTCCTTTTTGGAGCTCTGAACGACATCCGACGACGCTCGCGATGCAGACAAGGACTCGATCGTTGTACTATTCCTTCTTTATTATATAGGCTCTTAGCTCAGTTGGTTAGAGCGCTACACTGATAATGTAGAGGTCGGCAGTTCAACTCTGCCAGGGCCTACTAATGCAGACGGTTGGTGGCATATGGACATATGGTTCAAGCCTCGTTGTTGCGCAATATGAAATGGGGGTATAGCTCAGTTGGTAGAGCACCTGCTTTGCAAGCAGGGGGTCAAGAGTTCGAATCTCTTTATCTCCACTAATTTTTAAGAAAAGCCCTTACAGATTACTCTGTGGGGGCTTTTTCTCTTTCTTTATTCTAAAAAAAAGTTACTGATAACTGATAGACCAAGTCCAAAAACCTGTGTTTAAGAATATAATCGTGAATGCATGAGTGCCTTTGGATGAACGACCCCCGAGTGCGTCGCGGATCCCAGAAGAAACAGTGCTGTTTGTCTGCACCGGAACAGGTGCTTCGGGCTTTGCGGTGTGCAAAAGCCTCGATTCGCACACCGACAGGGGATTTCGGGCTTCGCGGTGTGCAAAAACGACAATTCGCACACCGACAGGGGATTTTGGAGGCGGGTATTTGACAAGGATTAGGATTTTTTGTAATTTTGTAAACTACATTTAATTACGATTATGATTTACTCTTACAGGGTTACTCTGGCCGGTATTAAAGGCTTTTACAGAATTTACGAGATGAGTGGCGCCACCACTTTATACGATTTCCATAAGCAAATGCGTTCTGATATGGAATTCGCTCAGGATCAGCTCATCATGTTCAAGGCTTTGAACGATGTGGGAGGAGTCGTTGCCAGGTATGGCCTTTTTGATCTTGGCAATGGGACTGTGGATAAGGTAACGGTCGAGCAGACCGCTAAAGCCGGAGTGAAGTCTTTCATATATTTCTATGATGTCCTGAACAAGAAAAGCGTCATTGTCACTCTGGAGGGCATCCGGGAGGGCAACGGAGGCGTTCCGATGATAGTTGATTCAAAAGGCCCAAACCCGATAGAGTTTGAAAACGGTTACGTGGCTTTCGAGGATCTGCCCGATTCTCAGCGTCATCTCCCTGGCCAGAAGCCAGATTGGGATTCGTTGGGGGATGATGATGACAAAGATGAAGATGAAGGTGCTGGTTCAGGCGATGACAGCTCGGACGAAGACGATGATAAGGACGATGATGACGAGAAGGACGATGGCGATGAAGACGGGAAGGAAGTCTACGACGGCACGGAAGACCTTTTGCTCTAGAGCATGGAGCGGCGCCTTCTGATAGTCCTCGGGCCAACTGCCGTAGGAAAATCTGAATATGCCGTTTCAGAAGCCCTTAAATATGGGTCTCCAGTAATCTCCTGCGACTCAAGGCAGATTTTTAAGAATATGACGATAGGGACTGCTGTCCCAGATGCTTCACTGCTTACCGCCGTGAAGCATTATTTCATTCAGACAGTCCCGGTTACGGAGACATTCTCGGCTGGCGATTACGAGCTCCAGGCTATTCCTTTAATAGAAAAACTATTCAGCGAAGGCCACGAGACCCTCGTAATGGCTGGTGGCTCGATGCTTTATGTCGATGCCGTATGCAAAGGCCTGGATGTCTTGCCAGACGGAAATCAGCAGCTTCGGGACGAGCTTTGGCAGCAGCTGAAAGAAGAAGGAGTGGGCGCCTTGGCAGAGCAGCTGCGGCGATTGGACCCTGCGACATATTCAGAAATAGACATCCAGAACAGCCAGAGGGTAATAAGGGCGCTGGAAGTCTGCATCCAGGCGGGTAAACCTTTCTCTTCGTTCAAAACAGGCATCGTGCGGGAAAGGAATTTCAAGATTGAAAAAACAGGCCTCAGGCGGCCGAAGGAAGAACTATATTCAAGAATTAATCAGAGGGTTCTGAATATGCTATCGGCGGGCCTTGAAGATGAGATTCGCTCCCTCTTGCCATACCGCAAGTGCCAGGCTCTCCAGACTGTCGGATACAAAGAGATGTTTGAATATATTGATGAAAAAATCCCGCTGGAAGAGGCTGTGCGCCTCATTCAGCGGAATACTCGTCATTATGCTAAGCGCCAGATGACTTGGTGGCGCAAGGATCCATCGATCAAATGGATTGATTTATGAATAATCTCCTCTAGAATGGCAGATCTTCGCTCTCGCTAGAACTAGGTTCTGGCATATCCTCTATGGAAGGGGCTGGTGCCTGTGGCTGGGCTGGCGCAGCCTGTTGATGCGGAGCCTGTGCGCTCGCTCCTTGATCAGGAGAGATTCTCCAGGCGCGGATGTCGTTGTACCAGCGCCCATTATATTCCCTGGCACGCACGTTAAATGAAACCCTAACTTGGTCTCCCACGGCGAATTTATCCAGTTCAGCGACTAAATTATCCCCGAAAGCGGTAAATAGAGTTTTAGACGTGAAGTTTCCATCAGGGTACTCGACCAGAAAATCCTGCTTTTTCCAAGGCCCCCTGGCGCTTTGCCCGCTGATGACGTTGAATTTCTGGCTTATACGGCCATCTATTTCAAGATTTGGCATATTCATTAATATTTTTCAGGTTCGCTGATTCATCAAAAAACCTGCCAGGCAATTGAACCCGGCAGGCTTCAATTGATGTGCTGAGAATCAATTATTTCTTAGCCAGATCTTCAGCAGGAGCTGGCTCTACGTAATGCTTTACAGAATCGAGCTTAATCTCGAATACGAGAGGAGAGTTCGGCTCTATGCCCTGGTTTCCACGCTCGCCATAGCCAAGCTTTGAAGGAACGTAAAGAGTAGCCTTTCCGCCTTCTTTGAGGAGCTGAAGTCCCTCAGTCCAGCCAGGAATCACCCTGTTTAGAAGCAGCATTGCAGACTTGTCTCCATCTTTAACTTCCTCGATGACTTCGCCGTCTTTGTTAGACAGTTTGTAGTGAACATATACAGTGTCCTTAGAACCTGGCTGTTCACCTGTGCCGGCATCTTGGAGAATGTACTGAAGTCCGCTCTCTGTTACCTGTACGCCTTCCTTGGCCTTGTTCGCCTCAAGGAATTTGTCCTCGTCAAGTTTGTTGACTGCTGCTACATACATCTGCCTTTTCTCAAGATAGCTGTTGATGATCTCACCCATCTGCTCAGGACTAATCTTGAACTGTTTTACGAAATTGGTATCTCGCTGATTGCCCTTAGCATTGACGAAATCGTTGATTCCCTTCATTACTTGCTTGTAATTGAGGTCGCCAAAGTTATAACCTTTGACCATGCTTCCCCAGTTGATGCCAAGCAGATAGCTGACAGAATCTACGAGAGATTTTGCAGGTTTGAGGCTTGCTGGATTTACGGCACTTTGTGCGACGGCAGTGCTATCGTTACCAGCACCACTGTTGGATGCCTTCTTCCCTGAGTTGCAGGACACAGCGGCAACTAGAACCATTGCGGCTGCGAAGAATTTAAGACTTTTCATGATATTTATAATTTATAAGTTTCGTAATTAATCCCTTGTCTTTTGGGAGATTCGAGCTGCAAATATCGTAAAAATTCTTGACATTACTAAATAATAATAGTTTAGAAAATCTTGATAAAAAGAAAAAGTTAATCTATATTTATATTGTTAAAGATAGCTGATGACCGGATGAATGTAGATTCTGAACTGCTTCGCTCCAAACTGAAAGAGTTTTTCGGATACGATACTTTCAAAGGAGATCAAGAAAAAATCATTCATAATCTTCTAGATGGAAGAGATACTTTCGTGCTTATGCCAACAGGCGCAGGCAAGTCACTTTGTTTTCAGCTTCCGGCGCTCGTGATGGAAGGAACGGCTATCGTAATCTCGCCGTTGATAGCCCTCATGAAAAACCAGGTTGATGCCATTCGTGGTTTCGTTTCCGATAACAATGGCGGCATAGCTCATTTCCTTAATTCTTCACTGAATAAGGTTCAGCTTCAGGAAGTCAAACAGGATGTGCACTCTGGCGTCACGAAGCTTTTGTACGTGGCTCCTGAGTCGTTGACGAAGGAAGACAACGTGGAATTACTGAAAGACGTAAAAATTTCTTTCTACGCAGTGGACGAGGCTCACTGCATCTCTGAGTGGGGGCACGATTTCAGGCCTGAGTACAGGAGAATCAGGGAAATAGTAGATGAAATAGGCCGTGCTCCTATCATCGCCCTCACGGCTACGGCTACGCCTAAGGTGCAGAGCGACATATTAAAAAATCTGGGGATAACGGGGGCTGACATATTCAAGTCGTCATTTAATCGCCCTAACCTTTATTATGAGGTGAAGGACAAGGTTGAGCCAGAGAAAGACATAATAAAATATATCAAGAAAAATCCTGGGAAGTCAGGAATCATCTACTGCCTTAGCAGAAAGAAGGTGGAGGAGATGGCCAATCTTCTGAACATTAATGGCATAAAAGCCCTCCCTTACCATGCCGGCCTGGATGCCAAGGTTCGTGCAGAGAATCAGGACAGGTTCTTGATGCAAGATGTGGACGTGATTGTGGCCACCATAGCTTTCGGCATGGGCATCGACAAGCCGGACGTAAGGTTCGTCATTCATTATGACTTCCCGAAAAGCATCGAAGGGTATTATCAGGAAACTGGCCGCGCAGGCAGAGACGGAGAGGGTGCGGATTGCATCGCCTATTATAGCTATAAAGATATCGAGAAGCTGGAAAAGCTCAAGCATGGCAAACCTATCGCGGAACAGGAAATCAATAGTCAGCTCCTTATAGAGACCGTCGCATATGCAGAGTCGAACCAGTGCCGCAGGAAGCTGCTCCTGAACTATTTTGGCGAGGATTATACTCAGGATAACTGTGGGGCTTGCGACAACTGCCTGAATCCTAAACCGACATTCGATGGCATGAAGGAGATGCTCCTGGTCATAAAGCTGATAAAATCTTTGCCGGAGCATTTCAAGATGGAGCATCTGGCGGCAATCTTAGCTGGCAAGTCAAATGCCCTAATTAAATCTTATAAGCATGATAAGCTGGAGCTTTTCGGGGCTGGGGCAAAGCACGATGAGAAGTTCTGGACATCGGTCATCCATCAGGGCCTGGTTGAGCATCTGCTGGAGAAGGAGATAGAGTCTTACGGCCTCATTTACGTGACGAAGAAAGGCGCAGAGTTCGCTGCAAAGCCGCACGAGATTCGCCTGGTGAAAGAGAGGGAATTCCAGAGCAATAATGCCGATGAGGCCGATGATGATGAGACTGCAATAGCATCTAACATGAAAGGTGGCGGAGGCGGAGATGCCACGCTGCTTTCAATGCTAAAAGATTTGCGTAAGGATGTTTCTAAGAAACTTCATCTGCAGCCTTGGATAATATTCAGCGATCAGGCTCTGGAAGACATGTCAATCCTTTATCCTATCAGTCTTACCGAATTGCAGAACTGCCAGGGCGTCGGTGCTGGTAAGGCTAATAAGTTCGGCCAGGAGTTCGTAGACCTCATAAAGAAATACGTGGACGAGAATGAGATCACTCGTCCAGAGGATTTCGTCGTGAAGTCTGCCCCGTCGAAGGCTGCGGACAAGGTTTATATAATCACCAGCATAGACCGCAGGATACCGCTGGAGGACATCGCCGAGGCAAAGGGGCTGGAGATGGGAGACCTTCTGAATGAGATAGAGGCAATCGTGGCTTCGGGCACGAAGCTGGACCTGAACTATGACATCAACGCCAATGTGGACGAGGATGTCATAGAGGATATTTATAATTATTTCAAGGAAGAGGCCGTTTCGGACTCTGTCGAGGAGGCAATGAAAGTCTTAGGGCCTGATTATGAGGAGATGGAAATCAGGCTGGTGCGCATAAAGTTCCTTTGCGAAATAGCTAATTAAATATTCACGAGCTTGACTTTGCGGTTTTCGAAATGCCCCAGGCGGCGGAAACCGCAAGATTTTATGAACTGGGCGTAATAATCGAATTTGTCACCGACTCTTTCCGGGTCGTGAGCGTCTGAGCCGAGCGTGAGAATCTCGCCTCCTAGCTCTAGGAAGCGGATGAGTATGTCTTTGTCCAGCTCTGGGGTTCTCAGTCCATATTTCTTGTATGTTTTCGTGTTGATTTCCAGTCCTTTCCCGTTCTGGGCGAGGAATGTGAGCAGCTCATCGAATAAATCGGCGAAATCGTGATACGTTATGCTTTCTTTTGGATAAGGTGCGTAGCGAGCCACGTAGTCGAAGTGGCCGATTATGTCGAACCCGTCGCCTAGCCACTTAGCCTCCTTAAGTATCGTTTCCAGATAATGCCCGTAGGCTTCTTTCCAGTTCTTCCCTTTGTAGTAAACTCCTCCGCAGTATGGGTCAACGTCATCTAAGTAATGCACAGAAGCGATTATCTCGTCGAATTGGTGGCTGGCGACATATTCCTTTATCTTAGGCCTGCAGGAATTGTAGAGTCCTATCTCTACGCCCTTCAGCAACTTGAATTTTTTTGCTGCCACCCTGCCATATTCCCCGTCGAGGATCAGCCCGCGGACCCTGTCTATCTCGGCTTGCTGGGCAGGCACGTTGAATTCTTCGTTCACTATGGGCTCGAAATCAGCCTTCATCGGAGGGACATAGAAATCACAGTGGTCGGTGAAACATATTCCTCCCAATCCTTTTTCTATTGCTGCTTTCGTGCTTTTCTCTACAGTGGTGCGTTCGCCATCGAATGAAAACTGGCTATGAGCGTGAGTATCATAAATCATATTCACGAATATAGCAAAAATTCTTAAATTTGTAGTTCATTGAAATGGAAAAGATATGTTCATCACATTTGGGTACAAGTCAAATTTTAACAGCGTCCTAAGGGCGCTGGTGGCAATCGCCATCGGTTTGGTGATGATAGTCGTGAACGAAGCTACGATCACTGTCGTGCAAATCATCGCCGCTTTCCTTATCGCAGCCGGCGTGGTCTCCATTATCAGGGGAATCGTGAAGCGGAGCGATGGTGCGATGCCTCTCATGCTCACTAATGCCATCGTGGATATCGTGTTCGGCCTGCTTCTCTTCTTTTATCCTCAGGCAGTCGCGAATCTCATCGTGTATTTCATCGGAATATTGCTTATTGTCTTTGGGGCGATTCAGCTCCTGGCCCTGTCGGGAGCGATGAGCCTCATAGGCGCAGGCTTCGCCACGTTGATTTTGTCAATATTCTGCATCATAGGTGGCATCTTGCTGCTATTCAATCCGTTCGGCATCAGGGTGATGAGCATTGTCGCAGGCTGCCTGCTGGTAATTTATGGGATTTCGGACCTGATTTCTACATGGCGGATGAACAAGGCAAAGACGGTATACGAGATTAAATTCGGCCCTGCGAGCAAGACCATGGAGACGAAGAAAGACGGAATGGACACTTCTGGCATTGGGAATGCTGTTGAGACTGAATATCATAAAGTAGGGGACGACACCGTTGACGAGCAATGATTCCTGACGAGACGGTACGACAGATTCTGGACACTGCCAAAGTTGAAGAGGTGGTGGGGGATTTCGTATCGTTGAGGCGCCGAGGCTCGGAATATTGGGCATGCTGCCCTTTTCATAACGAAAAAACTCCGTCGTTCCACGTTGTCCCATCCAAAGGAATATATTACTGCTTCGGCTGCCATAAAGGGGGCTCTGCAGTGGGTTTCGTGATGGATTACGAGCACATGAGCTACGTGGAAGCTCTGCGGTATCTCGCTAAGAAATACAATATTGAAATACATGAGAAAGAAGAGACTGCGGAGGACATTGCCAATCGCCAGCGCAGGGAAAGCATGCTGCTCGTCACTGAATATGCCAGCAAATTTTTCCATGAGCAGCTGAGGACGGATGAGGGGCGTAACGTCGGACTGGCGTATTTCCACTCCAGGGGTCTGGAGGATGAAACAATCGAGAAGTACGGCTTAGGCTGGGCGCCGTCTGACAGACACTCTTTCACTGATGCGGCTAAAGCTGCTGGTTATAAGGATGAATATCTTCTGGACACGGGTCTTTGCGCCAGATACGATAACGATGGCTCGCTGCACGATAGGTTTTACGATAGGGTAGTTTTCCCCGTGCATTCTATTAGCGGCAGGGTGATTGCCTTCGGGGCCAGGACATTGAAAAAGAAAGAGGAAGGCCAGCCTTATGCTAAGTATGTGAATTCCAAGGAATCAGAGATTTACGTTAAAAATAAGTCTCTGTATGGAATCTGGCATGCAAAGAAAGAAATGGGGGATAAGGATAAGTGCTACCTGGTCGAGGGGTACTTGGACGTTCTTTCCATGCATCAGCTAGGAATCACGAACGTGGTGGCTTCCAGCGGCACTTCATTGACTGAGGGGCAGATTCAGCTCATCAAGCGATTCACTTCCAATGTCACGTTGATGTATGATGGCGACGATGCTGGCATACATGGGGCTCTGAGGGGAATAGACATGTTCCTTCGTGAAGGAATGAATGTGAGGGTGGTGCTGATTCCAGACGGAGACGATCCTGACTCATATTCAAGAAAACACTCGCTTGCCGAAGTGCAAGATTTCCTTGCAGGGGCAGAGCAGGATTTCCTGGAATTCAAGGCGACATATTTATTGAAGGGTACTGAGAGAGACCCTATCAAGCGTGCGACAGTGATTAATGAAATCGCCGATTCTATTGCATCCATTCCTGATATGGTGAAGAGGGAAGTTTATCTGGATGCTTTGAGCGAGAAGTTCGGCATTAGAAGGGAGGCTCTCTCAGGAAGGGTGGATTCGTCTGTCGCCAAGAACATAGAATCTGCGGCAAGGGCATCATCGAATGTGCCTTATGCAAGAACGGAGCCTCGCAGTGATGAACCTCAGGCGGTGAGCCTCACTTCTGGCGATGGGGTAGAGGCTTTGGAGAACGATTCCATAATGGGGAAAGGTGAGAGGGGACTGCTGAATTTCGTGCTTACGGATGGCACTTCTAAGCTGGTGTTCGAGACGGATATGCCAGATGAGAAAGAAGAGGAGGCACCGACTGTCTTCGATTATATATGCCAGGCTCTTGAGGATGACAATGTAGAGTTTACAAACGATATTTACAGGAATATATGGAATGCCTATTCTAAGGAATATTACGACGGCTACTCTCAGGAGGTTATTGTCCGCCACTTGCTTGACAGCGAGGATAGGCAGGTGGCCTTCGTGACGGCACAGCTCTCGAATAATGAACGCTACAAATTGTCAGTCAAGGATTTGCGTGACTCTATGATGTCGCACGACTCGTGGCTCGTGAAATATGTTCCTAAGGCCATACTAGTGTTCCAGTCCTGCCGTCTGGACCGCAGGCTGACGGATCTGAGGAATCAGCTTGAGGCTCTTCAGAAAGAGGGGAATGAGTCTGGCCAGCCAAAGGTGATGGACGAGATAATTCGTCTGCAGAAGCTACAACTAGCTGTGAAACAAAAGCTTGGAAGAGGGGTGAACTATTGATGGATATAATATGTTAATGAATATGGAAAAGAATTTTAAACGTACTTTGGTTACTTGCGCTCTGCCATACGCCAACGGGCCAGTGCACATCGGGCATCTGGCTGGGGTGTATGTGCCGGCAGACATCTATGTGAGGTATCTTAGAATGAAGGGGGAAGATGTGCTTTACATCTGCGGCTCCGATGAGCATGGAGTGCCAATCACGATCAAGGCAAGGGCGCAGGGCGTATCTCCGCAGGACATTGTCGATAAATATCACGGAATAATTAAAGACTCATTCTCCAGGCTGGGAATTAATTTCGACATTTATTCCAGAACCACTTCCAAGGTGCATGAGAAGAATGCTTCGGATTTCTTCAAGAAGCTGTACGATGACGACAAATTCATCACGAAGGAGACGGAACAATTCTTTGACCCGGAAGCGAAGGTATTTCTGGCTGACCGATACATCGTCGGGACTTGCCCTAAATGTGGCAATCCGAATGCGTATGGGGATCAGTGCGAGAAGTGTGGCAGCACTCTGAGTCCGGAGGAACTGATAGATCCGAAGTCGAAGCTCAGCGGGGCGGCTCCGATCAAGGTCAAGACAAAGCACTGGTACATGCCTCTGAATGAATATGAGCCATGGCTCCGCGATTGGATCCTGGAACAGCACAAGGAGTGGAAGACAAACGTTTACGGCCAGTGCAAATCTTGGCTGGATGGTGGCTTGCAGCCTCGTGCGGTGAGCCGTGACCTGGACTGGGGCATCCCGTTGCCGATTGATGGGGCAGAGGGGAAGGTGCTATATGTCTGGTTCGATGCGCCAATCGGGTATATTTCCAATACTCAGGAGCTTTTGCCGAAGTCTTGGAAAGAGTGGTGGCAGAGTCAAGACACTCGCCTGATTCATTTCATCGGGAAAGACAACATCGTGTTCCACTGCATCGTGTTCCCTTCCATGCTGAAGGCGCATGGGGACTACATACTGCCGGACAATGTGCCTGCGAATGAGTTCCTGAATCTGGAAGGAGACAAGATTTCGACTTCACGCAACTGGGCTGTATGGCTTAATGAATATGCTGACGAGTTCCCGGGACAGGAAGATGTGCTTCGTTACGTGCTTTGTGCTAATGCCCCTGAGACGAAGGATAACGATTTCACTTGGAAAGATTTCCAGACTCGCAACAACAGTGAGCTGGTCGCCATATTCGGGAATTTCGTGAACAGGGCGGTGGTGCTGACCGAGAAATATTTCGGTGGAAAGGTTCCTCCTCGCGGAGCTCTGCAGCCAATCGATGAGGAAGCCCTGGCGCAGATTCCCCAGTGCCGCAAGAATTTGGAGGCTGCTTTAGAGACATTCCATTTCAGGGATGCTTTGAAGGAGGCTATGAATATCGCCCGCATCGGGAATAAATACATTTCGGACACCGAGCCGTGGAAGGTGGCTAAAACGGATATGTCCCGTTGCGCCACCATCCTGAATGTCTCGCTGCAGATTTGCGCCGATCTTGCCCTGGCATTCGAGCCGTTCACTCCTTTCGCTGCCGAGAGGCTTCGCAATATGCTTTGCGTAGGCGTGAAGGCCGGCTACGATCATCGCGCAGGCGAAGGAGAGCCTACGGTGAATTTCTACAAGGCCGGCGAAGGCCGTGCCCTGCACACCTTGCCTTCCTCTCAGCCCGAACCACAAGCCGGAAGCAACGAGAATGCCTTCGACATCGTTCTCGACTGGGACATGCTTGGTAGTCAGGATCTTCTGCCAGAAGGTCATGCTCTGGGCAAGCCGGAACTCCTCTTCAGTAAGGTTGAGGATAGCGTGGTCGAGGCACAAATTGCCAAATTGAATGCTGCCAAAGCCGCAAACGAAGAAGCTGCGAAGGCGAAAGCTGCCAATGAAGTCGAGCCTCAGAAAGCCGAATGCTCTTTTGATGACTTCCAGAAGATGGACATCCGCACTGCGACCGTACTTGCCGCCGAAAGGGTTCCGAAATCCGATAAGCTATTGAAGCTGAGCATTGACACAGGCATAGACAAGAGGACTATCGTTTCCGGAATCGCTAAATTCTATGCCCCGGAGGATCTTATCGGCAAGCAGATCTGCATTCTGGCTAACCTGAAGCCAAGAACGATCTTCGGCATCGAGTCGAAAGGCATGATTCTGATGGCCCAGCAAGGCGACGGCACCATGCGCTTCATCACCCCACAGGAAACCCTCCACAACGGTTCTGTCATTGGGTAATATTACCTAAGAAGAGGCCGGCAATTTCGCTGGCCTCTTCTGTTTAATGAGCATTCTTGAATTTTTATTTTGCGAAAGCGTAGTGGAAGCCGTTAGTCTTCTGCCAGCCGCCGCGGGTGAAGTCTGGAACTTCAACCGGAGCGTTGCCGTTCTCGATGGAGATAGCCCCGAGAGGGCCTAGGCAGCACCATTCGGCGAGGTCGTAAACATCCATGTCGAGCGGAAGCCCGTTCCTGAGACAGTAGATGAGCCTGTAATCCATTATGAAATCCATTCCGCCATGGCCGCCGACCTCTTTGGCAAGAGCCTCAAGTTCAGGGGTCAGGATAGGGTTCGGATACTTGGCGATGAGGTCAGCGATCTCCTCGCGAGAAAGAGTCTTCTCGTCTTCCAGATTGTCGTAGGAGGCGGCAGGGTCTGCTTTCTGAAGCTGAGATTGCCTGAAGCACATTTGCTGGATAGGATATTTGGCGGCATAGCCTTCGGTACCGACAATCTGATACATTCTGTTGTACGGCCTAGGCGTCATGACATCGTGGGAAATGAGTATGGTCTTGCCATTCTCTGTGCTTATCAGGGTGTTGGTCTGGTCGCCATTCTGGAAGTCATCGCATTTCTTGCCTGTCTTTTTCTCAATTCTGGCTGCGCCGTTGAAGGACTTCGTGTCCATTGCAACGAGAGTTTTCATGCGGTCGCCTCTGTGAATGTTCAGCACCTGGCAGACAGGGCCGAGGCCATGAGTTGGGTAAACATCGCCTTTGTGTGTCCTATTGAATTTAAGTCTCCAATCATTCCAGTATGCATCCCAGAATGGATCCAAGTTGTGCAGATATGAGCCTTCCACATGAATGACTTCGCCGAACATGCCAGCCTGTGCGAGCGCCAGGCAAGAGAGCTCGTAAAAATCGTAGCAGCAATTTTCCAGCATCATGCAATGCTTCCTGGTCTTCTCTGACATGTTGATGAGAGCCCAGATTTCTTCCATGGAAGTGGCGGCAGGAACCTCGATTGCTACGTTCTTGCCATGCTCCATTGCATATAATGCGACTTCAACGTGATGAGACCAGTCTGTGCAGATGTAGACAAGGTCTATGTCATCTCTTTCACAGAGTTTCTTGTAAGCAACAGTGTCACCAGAATATCCGGCAGCTGCCGGGAAACCTCTTTCCGCAAGGTCTTTCTGTGAGGCCTCTACTCTGTCAGGCTCCACGTCGCAGACAGCGACGATTTTCACGCCGGGAACGTAAGTATAACGAACTACGGCATCGGATCCTCTCATTCCGAGTCCAACGAAACCAACCCTAACCGTATCCATAGCTGGGACAGTGAGGCCAATTACATCCTCCTGGCCAGCCGGACGAGCAGGAACATCAACTTTTATCGCAGTCGGGGTGCCGGTGTTAGTGGAACATGCAGCGGCCAAAACGATGGCGGCTGTCAAAAATAAGCTCTTGAGTTTCATGCATGAGTATATTTAAGAATATTATTAGTCTTCATGTCAACCGCAAATTTAATGAAAATATTACGGATTTATTTCTTGCGGATGAGGCTGAGTCCATGGCGCTCTGTGAGGAGAACGACCTCAACTTGTGTGTCAGCGACCACCTTATCATTGAAAGCGACTATTCCCTGAGTCTGCTTGTCCTGCGGCTGAGGCTCCTGCCATGGCTTCCCATCCCACAGCACGTCGTCAGCTATGATGAGCCCGCCTGAAGGAATCTTGTCTATTATCAATTCGTAATATTCAGAATATTCCCTTTTGTTGGCGTCGATGAAAACCAGGTCGAAAGGCCCTGGAAGCTCCTTCAAAATATTCATCGCATTCCCGATCCGGAGAGTGATTTTGTCGGAAACGCCAGCTTTGGACCAACCCTCTCTAATCAGGTCTTCAAGCTCGTCATTGACCTCGATCGTGTCCACATGCCCGTCTGGCGAAGTCAGCCCCATGGCCAGGCAGGCCGCTGAATAGCCAGTGAACGTGCCGATTTCCAGAATATTCCTGGCTCCGGAGATCTTGGCCATCATCGTCAAGAAACGCCCTTGGACTGCCCCTGAGAGCATCCGAGGATAATTCGTGCGAATGTTCGTCTGTTTTTCTATCCATTCCAGAGCCTCTCCCTGTGCCGTCGAGTGAGCTTGGATGTATCTTTCTTCCGGTGTCTGCATTTTTATATATTACTAAGCTACAAGAATATCAGAGAGGAAGTTCTCTCCGGATTGAATATCTGGATTGCTGCCTTGCGAAGGTCCTGTGCAGTGATAGACTCTATCATCGCTCTGTCATATTCATCATCATGCACGGTTCCGTATGTGATGAGGCTCTTGCCCATGGAAAGGCACTGAGTCTCACCATTGTCAGAGCTTATCACCATCTGCCCGAGCAGCTGTCTTTTGGCAGCGCGAAGCTTCGAGTCTGGATATTCATTTCCCTGCACCTTTGAGATTATCTTCCATATTCCTTCGACGCACCTATCAATGTTTCCCTTCTCGCAAGCGAATGTGATGGCAAGTATCCCGCTGTCGGAATATTGGGTGTAGTAAGTGTCGACCCCATAAACCCAGCCATTGCGCTCCCTTAAATAATAGTAGAGCAAGGAATTGGATGATGGCCCTCCCAGGATGTTGCTTAAAAGAATAGTGGTGAATCGTCCTTTCTCGTCGTAGAGAGACGGGGCCATGCTGCCGATTACGGCATTTACTTCATAATTGCCTCTGCGCCTTCTGATGTTGAATGCCGGAGGGGCTGTGATTTCCTTTAATATCCTTTCGGGGCTGGCCTTCCAGTTCCCGCCGAATGCCTTTTCCGCTAACTTCAGAAGCCGTTCCTCCATCTGTTTTTCTTCTACGTTGGCGACGATTGCCAGTGCCATGTTACAAGGAGTGAATTTGGCCTCCACGAATCTGTGCAATTCCGAGCAGGTTATCTTTCTTACGTTCGTGGCATTCCCAAGTATCCTTCCTCCAAGAGGATGCCCTTTGAACAGATTCTCCTCAAAAGTGTCGCAGACATCGTCCGGGGGCGAGTCTTTGTAAGATTTTATCTCCTCGACGACCACTCCTTTCTCGTGCTCTATTTCTTCTTTGGGGAAAGTCGGGCAGGTCGCAAGTTCCAGCAGCAGGGAGACAGCCTTGCCTATATCTTCTTTGAGCACGGTGGCATGTAGCACGATTTCTTCACGGGACGTGTAAGCGTTCAAGTCTCCTCCCAGTCTGCTCAGGCAAGAGTTTATTGTCTTGGCGCTTTTCTTTGAAGTGCCTTTGAATATGGTGTGTTCGGTGAAATGTGCTATCCCGTTGTGGAAACCTTCCTCGTCTCGCGAGCCGCATTTTATGGTCAGCGAGCAATATCCGACGGCATCGCCACTTTTCTTGATGGCATATCGCAGCCCGCAGGCTGCCTTACCTATGATCATTATTTCATTAAGTCGTTAATATTCTCTATGTCGCCAGGAAGGAAACCTATGCCGTTCCTGGCAGTGATTCTATGCTTCTTATAGTAGAGCAGCTTGTAATTGTCCGCTTCTATTATCATCTTGTAGCATAATGAGCCAGACATGGGTTCTTCTGGAGCTACGACGTAACTAATGCAGGAATTGTAAGCCTTTTCCGTGAAGAGGCTGTCTACGTAGTCCTCTTCTTCGATTACTAGATCTGGGTTGAGCTTGCTCAGCCGAGACACATTAACCTGAGGAGCCAAGTCGTCCTTGCTTATATAAACTCTTTTCTTCGAAAGAGTCTTCATGTCTTTCGGAGAGACTTTTACGGTCATATAAGCCTTCAGCTCTGAATCTGTCAGGCTTGAGGCATGCTTTTGCATTATCGTGAGAATAGCTGGAATTATTATCATCTCCCTGCCTGTTGACTCGGTCGCAGAGCAGAGAGGGAAAGACACTACTTCCAGCATGTCGTTAATGCTTTTGTCCGCTCCTTCACCGCCTTTCACCAGAGTTATCATTTTTATGCCCGGGGTTATCTCCTTTCTCTGTTTGTTATTCACTATGAGCAGGAAATAAAAATTGCCATTGGTCTTGTCTTTGTCGAACTCAGCCTGAGAGCAAAACTCATAAGGCGTGATGGTCCAAGAGCTTGTGACGCCCTCCCTTAAAGCTTCAGCAAGAATATCATCATCAGGGATGACGACTTTAGTGGTCTTTGAGGAGAAATCTTTGAGTTTTTCCCGTCTGGTGGTTATCTGTCCTTGAGCGAAGCAGCTGATGCTCAGAATTAGGCATGCGGCAGCAAGTATTATCCTGAATCTTTTCATGTTCTTCAGTAAGCTTGGTTTAAAGCAAATATACAAAATAAATTATGTACATTTGTAAGCTATGTCAGACTATATCGTTTCAGCTAGAAAATACCGTCCTGATTCATTCGAGACGCTCATAGGTCAGGACAACATCGTTCAGACCCTTAAAAATTCGATCAAGAGGGGCAAGCTGGCTCATGCCTACCTGTTCTGTGGTCCGCGTGGGGTTGGAAAGACGACTACGGCCAGGCTTTTCGCAAAGGCGATCAACTGCGCTAATCCTACGAAAGACATGGATCCTTGCGGAGAGTGCGAGTCATGCAAGTCATTCGAGGAGGGGCGTTCGTACTGCATTCATGAATTGGATGCTGCGTCGAACAACGGCGTGGATGACATCAAGAACTTGATGGATCAGGTGCAGATTCCCCCTCAGGTGGGGAAGTACAGCGTGTACATCATCGATGAGGTGCACATGCTTTCCACGGCTGCGTTCAATGCTTTCCTGAAAACCCTGGAAGAGCCTCCGGCACATGCCATATTCATTCTGGCTACGACTGAAAAACACAAAATCTTGCCTACCATCCTTTCCCGTTGCCAGACCTACGATTTCAACAGGATAAGCGTTCCGGACATAGTGAGGAACCTTAGGATGATAGCGACAAAGGAGAATGTCAGCATAGACGACGAGTCATTGCATGTGATAGCCCAGAAGGCGGACGGGGCCATGCGCGATGCCCTTACCATTTTCGACCAGACGATAGCGTTCTGCGGGACCGACGTGAAATATTCGGAGGTCTTGAAGAATCTGAATGTCATTGATTATGAATATTCTTTCTCGCTGGTGGATGCTTTTCTGGCTGGGGACTATGGCACAGCTTTGGAGAAGTTCGACGAGATATTGTCGAAGGGATTCAATGCTCTTCATTTCGTCGCTGCCTTGAGCTCGCATTTAAGAGATCTCATGGTGGCTAAGAACGGGGGAATTGACAATTTGCTGGAATTGCCGGATTCTTTGAAAACGAGGTATCGTGAGCAGGCTGACAGATGCCCGACGGCATTTTTATTTGACGCTCTGACTACCACGACGCAGTGCGAGGCTGGATATAAAATGGCAGTGAATCCTAGGCTGCATATTGAATATTCATTAATGAAGCTTAGCTTTCTGATGAAGGCTCCTTCGAATGCCTCTGTGGCGCCTAAATCCACTGTCCCTGTAAAGGCTCCTGCTGCGGTTTCGGAGGTACCGGCTAAGGCTGAACCTGCTGCTGCGGTTTCGGAGGTACCGGCTAAGGCTGTTTCTGAACCGGAGTCTGCGGCACCGGCCGTGTCCGTTTCAGAAACGCCAGCTCCGAGACCAAGGAAGAAAGTTTCTAAATCCGGAGCTTCGCTGTCCTTAAACTCTATTCAAGAGGAAAGCGAGAAAAAAGTTACTTCCTCCGCAATTAGAGAAGAGGATGACATGCCAGATGAAGATGCTGTCGTGGAAGCGTGGAAAGAGATGCCGGAATATTGTGCCAAGCAGCCGAGGCTTAGCAGCACTTTGCAGAATGCTGAATATTCTGTAGCAGAGAAGGATGGCTGCAAGGTTCTGACTTTCAACGTGGATAACGTCGCCCAGCAAACTTGGATACGGGAGCGTCAGCTGCATGCGCTGGAAGGATATTTGCAGAAAAAATTAGGCTCGACGAAATTCCGCCTGGATGTGGACGTGAAGCCGACTGAACAGAAAGAAATGGCTCCATACACCGATGAGGAGAAGGCGAAGGCCCTAATGAAAGAGAATGGGGAAGTTGGCAACCTCATCAAAGATTTCGGGCTGGAGACAAAGTAAATATTTACGAATATGAAACTTCATTGCGATAATCTTGTAAAGAAATACGGCATAAGGACGGTTGTGAAGGGCGTGTCCATGGAGATTAACCAAGGAGAGATAGTGGGTTTCCTGGGGCCAAACGGCGCAGGAAAGACCACCAGCTTCTATATGATCACCGGTCAGATAGTTCCTAACGGTGGGCGCGTGTACCTGGATGATGAAGATATCACGGAACTTCCTATGTACAAACGGGCTCAGAAAGGAATAGGATACCTGCCCCAAGAGGCATCGGTGTTCAGGAAGATGTCGGTTGAGGATAACATAATGTCCGTGATGGAAATGTCCGACATGACTAGGGACGAGCGCAACAAGAGGCTGGAGAACCTTATTGACGAGTTTAATCTCTCAAAGGTTCGCAAGAGCCTTGGAATCCAGCTTTCCGGAGGGGAGAGACGCCGTTGCGAAATAGCACGCGCGCTGGCCATCGACCCGAAGTTCATCCTTCTGGACGAACCGTTCGCAGGCGTGGACCCTATCGCCGTCGAGGACATTCAGTTCATAATTGCTAAGCTGAAATATAAGAACATAGGCGTGATCATCACAGACCACAACGTTGGCGAGACGCTGGCCATAACAGACAGAGCGTACCTGCTTTATGAGGGAACGATTCTTCAGCAGGGTACTCCAGAACAGCTGGCCTCAGACGAGGATGTGCGCACGAAATATCTGGGCTCTGGCTTCATATTGAAGAAATCTGTCTCGGTTGAGCGCGCCAGGGCAGAGCATGAGGCAATTCTGGCAGCTCGGGCTGCAAAGGAGGCCATGCATGCTCAGGTTGCCTCTGATGCTTTGGATGCAGAAGAAGTTTCATAAATGCTTTTGTAGCTACACATGAGAAAATACTTACTTATTGCGGCAGCTCTTACCGCAATCTGCCTGAGTGCCAGCGCAGAAAAAATAAATGGCACGAAAATATCCAGCAACAGCACGATTGTCGGAGTCATCACTGATTCTAAAACAGGGAAAGGAATAGAAGGAATAGCCGTTTCAGACGGATATTCTTACACCAGGACAGACAAACACGGCGTTTACCAGATGGCAGCCAACCCGAAATGCAGGGTCATCTCGTATGTGACGCCTTCGGAGTTCAAGATGGCTCAAAATGCTGACGGAAGCCCCGCTTTTTTTGCATACAGAGACAAAAGCAAGAAACTGGACAGGCATGATTTCAGTCTTGAAAAGATGGCCTCTCCAGAGAAAGAATTCACCCTCTTCGCTTTGTCTGACCCTCAGTGCCAGACCGATTTCCATGTCTCCAGGTTCTTGAAAGAGGCCGTTCCTGGCATTGAAAAATCGGCGAATGAAGAAATAGCCGGCGGAATGTCCGTGTACGGCGTAGGGCTGGGAGACATCATTTACGATAATCTGAGCATCTGGGAGCCCATGGCAGAAAACTTCAGGTCTTTCAAGACTAGCGATGGCCATATGCCAGTGTTCAACGTGCCAGGCAACCACGATCATTATAATGTTTCCGAAAGTGATTACGATGCCTTGAACAATTACGTGAAATGGTTCGGGCCGACGGAATATTCGTTTGACAGAGGGGATGCCCATATCATCTGCATGGACGACATAGTGTTCCTTCAGACTCGGCCCCAGAAGCCAGGAAAGGCGTTCACGAACTGCGTTTATGCTGCAGGCTTCACAGACGAGCAAGTGGAATGGCTGAAGGCGGACATCGCCCAAGTGAAGGACAAAGACCAGAAACTGTTGATTTTCTGTACTCATGCTCCGTTTGCCGAGGGACGTGAGCAAGGCGGCCTGTATGTGAATCATGATCGTCATTACAGTGACGTACTGTCACTGATGACTGTCTTCAAGAATGCTCACATTCTGATAGGCCACACCCATCACCCGTTTGTATATTTCCACGATGAATATGTATGCAAAGGTGGGAAGCCTGTCACCGAGCATGTTCTCGGGGCGCTTTGTGGCGCATGGTGGCATGCGAACATTTGCACGGATGGAACACCTAATGGCTTTGCGGAGTTTAGGGTAAAAGATGCATCAATCGTGGATGTCAAGCCGGTGTGGACGAATTCGGACTCTGGCGTGCAAATGAGAGTATACGATGGGAATCAGGTGTATACTGGCTCAAAAGGCTATGAGTTCCAATGGGAAGAGGACCTGAAAGGAAAGTTCATCGCATCAATTTGGTACGATGACGACAGGTACTGGAAGGTGGATTTCATACAAGACGGGAAGGTTTATCCTATGAAACGTGTGACCAGGCGTCAGAATGACTGGAATGCGGTTTCTTTCTTCATAAATGAAAACGGAAGGGGAATAGATAATGCATCTTATAAGCCTAAAACCCTTCACTACTGGACGGTTGAGGCCCTTTCCGGGAACCCTGCGCAGGAAAAAAACTGGGAGATCCGGGCAGTTCAGACTATTCCTGATTCAGGAGTCACGCACGTTTATTCTTGCAAGACATTACAGACCGGCTATTCAGGTCTTGGAATGGATTAATAGTCATTGCTCTGGAAATAGTTTTTTCTTGGAGGGGCAATATTGCTTCTTTGTTAGTTATGATTTACTCATTTATTTGCTTGCAAGTGAAATTAATCGTAATTTCGCATCGCTAAAACGAAATGCTAATCGTAAATAAGCGAAAGTATGACACCAGAACAGACTAATAAATTCAATAGGTGGCAGTGGAGAACCATCATAGGGACCATGATAGGCTATGCCATCTTTTATGTAGTGCGAAAGAACTTCTCATTCGCAATCCCCGGACTCACTGCTCAATATGGGATTACAAAGACGGCTTTTGGAATCATCATGACTTTGATCGGGGTCATCTATGGGGCATCTAGATTTGTCAACGGCATAATCGCAGACAGATCGAATGGCCGGTGGCATATGGCAATCGGCCTGACTGGAAGCGCCATAGTCAACATTCTGTTCGGATTCGGGGCCATTATCGTCACTTCGATGACCGGCTTGTCAGAAGGACCTGCCTTTGTCAGAGGGCTGGTCGTGTTTTTCGCTGTGCTGCTAATCCTGAACAACGTGTTCCAAGGTTGCGGATTTCCTCCTTGCAACAGGCTCATCACGCACTGGGTGGCTCCGAGCGAGCTCGCCACGAAAATGTCCCTCTGGAACACTTCGCATTCGGTGGGTGCATTCATTGTCTCTGTTCTCTGTGGATGGCTCATGGGACATGCCGGAACAGATGTTTCTGCGGATCCCGAAATGAGAGCGAGAGTAATAGAGAACACGAAGGATGCAGTTGCGGGTTTGTCGCCCGAGAAAGCCGATGCTTTCTTGAACAATGCCCTTCAGCATGTGGGTGCTTGGCAATGGGCTTTCTGGGTGCCGGCTATCATAGCCATCTTCGGCGTCATATTCATAATATTGACTCTTCGAGACACTCCGAAATCGGTCGGACTGCCGGAACTAGAAGGCACTAAGACGAAGCTTGACGATAATGATAGTCCTGCGGCGTTTAAGAAATTCCTCAGAGAAAAGGTCTGGTTTAACCCAATCATCTGGATTATAGCTATTTCAGACTTCTTTGTCTATGTCGTGAGGTTTGCTGTTCTGGACTGGGGTCCTACTTTTTTGCAGGAATCAAGAGGCTTGTCCCCTGCGATGGCTGGATGGACAGTTGCTATCTTCGAATGCTTTGGAGTGTGCGGGATGCTTCTTGCGGGATGGATATCCGATAAAGTTTTCAAGGGAAGGGCTCAGAGAACCTGCCTCTTCTGCATGCTTGGCGTTATCTTGTTTGTGACGGCGTTCTTCCTTCTGCCAGAAAAGACGAATCCGGTAATCCTCCTGATCATCCTGGCATGCGCCGGCTTCTTCATTTATGGTCCTCAGGCTCTGTGCGGGATAATAGCGTCACAGCAGGCAACGAACAGGGCTGCATCTACGGCAAACGGGCTCATCGGGATGATATGCTATCTGAGCGTGCTTGTGTCGGGCTGGGGGTTTGGTTTCGTTTCCGACAATTTTGGCTGGAAGTGGGTATTCGTGACCATGATAATAGTGTCAATCCTCGGCTTCTTCGGATTCGCTCTTCTGTGGAATACCGCTCGTGACGGATACGACAAATAAATTTAGCGGACATGAAATATCAGAATAAGCTTTCCGTTTCGGTCATGTGTTCTGACCTGATGAACCTGGGAAGAGAAATCGGCCTCTTGCGTAATTTGGGAACAGACATGCTGCATATGGACATTATGGATGCGCACTTCGTGCCCAATCTGACTTTCGGGCCGGATTTCATCTCTGCCATTCAAAATATTACTGACCTCCCTGTCGATTGCCATTTTATGGTGACCGACCCGGAGTTGATGTTCGGCAAGCTGAAATTGAGGAGAGAAGACATATTCTCGGCTCACGCTGAGCTGACTGATGAGGCTGGCAAGCCTAGAGACTATTCAGAATTAGCCAAGGATGTCCACTCTTCCGGAGCCTTGTTCGGCTTGGCTCTGAATCCTGAGACGCCAGTGGAGAATCTGGAAAGGAATCTGCAATGCCTGGACACGGTGACCCTTATGTTGGTTCATCCTGGTTTCGCAGGATCTAAAATGGTAGACGGGATAATGGAGAAGGTAAGGGAGACTCGCGAATATCTGGACGCAAGAGGCTACGACAGAGTCGAAATCAGCGTAGATGGAAGCGTAAGCGCAGAAAGGGCTGCTTACATGGCAGGACTCGGCGCCTCTATTTTCGTTGGTGGCACGGCTGGAATTTATATTCAGGGGAAGAAATTAGAGGATACGATCCCGGAATTCAAGAAATGCATCGGAGGCTGAGGCGAAAAGGGCTCTTTAATAGATAATCGTTGCCTCATATGGGGAGATTGATTTCGGTGACTACCGGATAATGGTCAGAGAATCCCACGTGTTTGCAGGAATACGATACCCCCTTGAAATTGGCTGGGAAAAGAATGTAATCAATGCGGATGAGAGGCCATAAGAATGAATATGTCGCCCCGAAGCCAGAGCCTGCCTCCACGAACGCATCTTTCCTGCCTTTGCGTAGGCGGTGATAAGTGTAGGACATGGGCGTGTCATTGAAATCTCCAAGAACGATTGACTCCAGAGGGCAATCCTCAATGTCGGACAGCACCTGCTCCACCTGCCGAGGCCTCTTGATTATGGAGGCTTTCATCTTGTGCTCAGTCTCCCTCATCACTGAACGATGCTTCCAATTCCTTGCGAGGGCTGCCAGAGAAATGCTGTAGCTCTGGAAATGACAGTTATATATCCTTAGCTTCCTTTCCCCGATGCGAATGTCAGTGTAAATTGCGAGGTTGGCGCTTTCTTCGAAATCGAAATGCCCCCGTGACTCTATGGGAAATTTGCTCAAAGTTACGTTGCCTGAGCCGCCTCCTGCGTTCATGTTGATATAATAGCAAGAGAAATAGTCGGGAAATTGTGCTTCGAGAAGTTTCGGAATATCATTCAGATGCTCAGAATTGAACTCTTGCAGGCAGACGATGTCGGCATCAGAACGCCTTACGAGAGCAGTTATGGAGTCCAGGCTTCCGGAATATTCATAACCCTTGCCAAGAGTGAACTTCCCGACGTTGTATGTCATAATTTTAATGCAATTATCTCCTTTGTCGGCTCCTCCCGATGCAAATCGGAAATACCTCCCGATGAACAGCAAGCCAGGGAGCAGAGCTACCAGAGGAATGATGAAAGTGCTTGACTTCCTGCAAATCGCCCAGATTAGCATGATGACGTTCAGCAGGATGAAAGGTATGAACAGAAGGCCGAAGAAAGTGAAATACCAGGCTTTGGCCGGGTTTACTAGCATGGAAACATAGCTAAGAGCTAGAAGACCTGCCGACAGGAGCATAAGAACTCTTGCCGCGATCCCCATCATGCTCCACCCCTGTTTCTTCTTAGCCATGTCAGTATCGGAATAATCTGCCGGTCTTTTTCCAATATAATATCAGCAGCCAGCCGAACAGCATGCCGCCGAGGTGAGCGAAATGTGCCACGCCTTCAGCCGTCCCGGTTATGCCGCTGAACAGTTCGATAGCCACGAATATGAGGACGAACCATTTCGCTTTCAACGAAACCGGAGGGAAGATCAGCGTCCACACAGAATCTGGGTAAAGCATAGCGAAAGCGATCTGCACGCCGTAAAGGGCTCCGGAAGCTCCCAGGATAGGCGTCCTGGCAATATTCGTATAAGAAGAAAGTCCCGTTGCGATTTGTACATATTGGAAGCCAGTGTGTATCAGCAGGGCACCTAGTCCTGCTACGAAATACAGGATCAGGAACTTCTTCGTACCTATGGCTCTTTCCAGGGCGGCACCGAACATCCACAAAGCCCACATGTTAAAGAATATGTGAGCGAAGCCTCCGTGCATGAACATGTATGTGATTGGCTGCCAGATCCTGAAGAAATGCGAGGTTGGGAAGAACATCGCGAACGTGCCAATCATGAAATTCTCGTTGAGGCGCGTGGCGACGAACATTATTATGTTGATGATGAGAAGGTTGAGCGTTGCTGGCGGGATTGAGGCCAGAGGGTTTGAGTTGTCGTAGTAATATCTTGACATATCAGAATATTCAGAATAGTTTGTCCACTTGCGTGGTGTTAATTATCGCCATTGTCTTGCGCCCCTTGCTGGTCAGTTCCGGGCTGCTGCACGATAGCAGTGAGTCCACGATTTGGCGGGCTTCGATGGGTGAAGTGACGGCGTTCTCGTTTGAGGCTCCTAATATAGCGAATTTTTCGGCAATAGAGGATTCTAGCGTGGCAGAAAGCGACAGGCTTTCGTCCGCAAGCATCATGGTGAGGTCTGAAATCATTTTCTCTACTTTTCCAGGCTCGGATGAAAAGCCTTCTGGAACTCCGTTAACTACTATCGTGTCGGTTCCGAAAGGAGTAATGTCGAAGCCCAGGGAAGTCAGCAGTTCCGATTTCTCATCGAAAAGAGACCTGCTAGCCACTCCGACTTCAACTTTTACGGGGAACATGCTGATTTGGGTCACGTGCTGGTTTTTTCTCAGGGCAGAAAGCATGCGCTCGTAAATTATCTTCTCTCGGGCCCTGCGTATGTTCACGACCATGATCCCGTCATTGACTTGCGTCAGAATGTATTTTCCTTGAAGAATTAAGATCTGCGTGGTTGGAACCGCCTTGTCTTCGAATAACTTCCCATAATCCTGTCGCCTATCGACGTAGTCGCTCGGCTTTCCGTGCCAGACATCACCGCCGGCGGCATATTCATTGTGCCCGCTTTGCATCGGTTTTGCGTTTCCTGCTGGCATCGGCTCAAAAGGATTGTAAGAAGGGTCGAAAGGCATCTGCGGAGCCGTATCTGGCTTATATTCATTGAAATGCTGTCCTAGGACTGGCATGTCGTTGGCCTCTGGGTTGCTGAAATCTATGCCTCCGGCGAAGGAATTTTTGCCGATGGTCTCTTTAATGGCGGCCAGGATGACTTGGAATATGAAGGTGTCATCCTCGAACTTGACCTCTGTTTTGGTAGGGCTGATGTTCACATCGACCGAATGAGGGTCAACTTCCATGAATATGAAATATGAGGGGGTTACTCCTTCCGGAATCAGCCCCTCGTAGGCTTTCATGACGGCCTTGTGGAAATAAGGGCTTCGGAAATATCTCCCATTCACGAAGAAGAACTGATTGCCCAGGGTTTTCTTGGCCGAGTCTGGCCGTCCCACGAAGCCGGAAAGTTTTACGACAGAGGTTTCGGCAGACACGTCCACAATGTCCCCGACGACATTCTGACCGAGCAGGTCCATAATCCTGAATTTTGTCGATTTGGCTTTACCTAGGACGTAGATGTTCTTGCCATTATGCATCAGGGTGAATGCGATTTCTGGTCGAGTGAGTGCAACTTTCGTGAATTCTTCCACTATATGCCGGAATTCGACATTGTCGGATTTCAGGAATTTCCTTCTGGCCGGCACATTGTAGAAAAGGTTCCGAACCGATATATTCGTTCCTTTCGGGGTTGCAACTTCAGCTGTTGAAACGTGCTCTGAGGCAGCGAACTCCACTTGGCAGCCGATTCCTTCATCGGCAGTCCGGGTTTTCAGGGTTACTTCCGCAACGGCGGCTATTGAGGCAAGTGCCTCGCCCCGGAATCCGAAAGTCATTATATTATTAAGATCCTCGGCATCGTAGATTTTCGATGTCGCATGACGCTCAAAACAAAGCACCGCATCGTCTGGAGCCATTCCGCAGCCATCGTCGATTACTTGAATTAAAGTTCTGCCAGAGTCGATGATTATCACTGTGATTTGGCTTGCACCAGCGTCAACTGCATTCTCCACTAATTCTTTAACCACCGATGCGGGCCTTTGCACTACCTCCCCGGCGGCTATCATGTTCGCTATGTTTCCTGGCAGAATCCTTAAATCCATGGTATTCCAAATTATAGATGCTGAACCAATCTCAGCATGAAAGATCATCGCCTCTTGTCATCCCGAGCTTGACTCAAGAACTATAGCAGCGAGAAGAATTTTGTGAAATAAATTAGGATGACGAACAGCAGAACCAGGCCTACTATCCCAATTATAGTCTGGAACTTGCCAGAAGAACGCCTTCTCTCATAATTGCCATTTCTTAGTGAGCCCTTAATGTAGCTCCCTGGCACATATTTCCCTTCTTTTTTCTCTTTTTCTAAAGATCCGTCCACTTTGCCAAAAATGCGCTTACGCTCCTCCTCGTCCTTATCGTAGTAGATAGGCCGGTAATTGAAAGTCCTGTGATCCTGCTGGCCAGGAAAATTAAAGAATCCCATCGCAATCGTTTTTCTAGTCTCCACAAATTTAACGAAATTATCGATTCATTCAATAAAGATTCGTAAATTCGCTTTACTCAAATGAATAACCATGAATTATAATCGCAAATCTTTACGTAAGGTGGCGTTTTTCATTCCGGGCGTTATCGCCATTGCCTCTATGGCGATAGTCTCAGGCTGCCAGTCAAACACTTTTTCAGAAGGGGCGGAAGATTTTGCAAGCTATGTGGACGTAAAGATCGGCTCAGGCGGCCACGGCCATGTTTTCGTAGGCGCCAGCGTGCCGTTCGGTGCCATTCAGCTGGGTCCGACCAGCATCCCTCAGTCTTGGGACTGGTGCTCTGGCTACCATGCTAGCGATTCCACCGTAATTGGTTTCTCTCACACACACTTGAGCGGGACTGGAATTGGAGACTTGTTCGATGTCACTCTGATGCCAGTGTTGGGTTCCGTGATTTACGCTAGGGGGAGCGAGCCTTCAGATGCCTCCGCCGAGGCCATCGCTTCCGCTCAGGCTTCCGGAATGTGGTCTTACGCTGACCGCTCTAAGGAAGTCGCCGAGCCAGGCTACTATAGCGTACCTCTGACTCGTTACGGGATAACCGCTGAGATGACGTCTACTTGCAGGGTAGGGTTCAGCCGATACTCTTTCCCTGCCTCGGACAGTTCCGCCGTCGTCCTGGATTTAGTGAACGGAGGCTGCTGGGACGCATTATATGATTCAAAAATAGAAGTAGTCAACGATAGCACCCTGAGGGGCTGGCGTTTTTCCCATGGCTGGGCAAAAGACCAGAAACTGTATTATTTCGCAAGATTCTCCAAGCCGTTCGATAACATCGAATTTTTCGATGAAGCGGGCTCTCCTATTAAAGACGGCAATGATAAAGCCGAGGCTTCGTCGCAAAAGGCTTTCGGACGTGCCTGCTTCAAGACTACGGAGGGTGAGCAAATCATGGTGAAGGTCGCTATTTCTCCTGTCAGCATGGAAAAGGCTGAAATGAATATGGCGAAAGAGCTTTCTGGCTGGGATTTCGACGGCACTCGTAAGGCTGCCAGGAAGGCTTGGAACGATGAACTTGGCAAGATCCGGGTGAAAACGCCCGACGCCGATGCTAGGACAGTCCTTTATACTGCCTTGTATCACAGCATGATAGAGCCTGCTACGTTCTCCGATGCCGATGCTGATACTACTGCATACACGGTGTTCTCGCTCTGGGACACTTACAGGGCTGAAATGCCTCTCATGACCATAATTCATCCGGAAAAGGAGAATGACATGGTGCGTACCATGTTAGGAATATTCCAACGTCAAGGCCGCCTGCCTGTGTGGCATCTTTGGGGCAACGAGACTTACTGCATGGTAGGGGACCCTGGCAGTGTCGTCGTCGCAGACGCTCTGGTGAAAGGGTTCAATGGATTTGACAAGGATCTTGCCTGGACTGCTCTGAAAACTACGGCGATGACAACCGAAAGGGGGAAAGGCCTGCGTCAGGAATATGGCTTCATACCGTCTGATCTGTACAACGAATCCATAGGAAACGACATGGAATATGCCATAGCGGATGGTGCCGTGGCTAATGCTGCGCAATATCTTGGGAAGACTGACGATGCCGGATTCTTCCGTGAGAGAAGCCATTCCTACAGGCATTACATGGACACGGTGACGCTTCAGGCTCGTGGAAGAATGTCGGACGGCAGCTGGAGGACACCGTTCAATCCGTACTATTCCAATCATCGCGAGCAGGACTACGTAGAGGGTACTGCCTGGCAGTACACATGGCTTGCTCCTCAGGATTTCGATGGGCTGGTGGCTTTCTATGGCTCTAAAGAGAAGCTCGTGGAAAGGCTGGACTCATTGTTCAATGCTGATTCCAGGGTAGAGGGCGAGAACGCATCCGCAGACATTTCTGGATTGATCGGGCAATATGTTCACGGAAATGAACCTAGCCATCATATAATATATTTCTATACTATGGCTGGCGCTCCTGGCAAGGCTGCCGACTATGTGAGGAGGGTTTACAAGGAGATGTACAATGTCTCTTGCGAGGGCCTTGCCGGCAACGAGGATGCCGGACAGATGAGCGCATGGTACATCATGTCTTCAATGGGCTTTTACCAGGTCGAGCCGGCATCTACTCGCTTCTGGTTCGGGGCTCCGAATTTCGAAGAAATGTGGGTGAAGGTCTCAGGAGGCACTCTTCACATCAAGGCCGATGGGCTTAGCGATGAGAATAAATATATTCAGAGCATAACTTTCAACGGAAAGCCTGTCACGACAGGCTACATTGAATATTCCGACATCACCTCCGGCGGTGAGCTCACCTATGCCATGGGCCCGGAGCCGAAGCTCTGGTATTGAATCCCATCAGGAAATTCTGGTATTGGAATTTCATCAGGTTCTAGTTTGCCGGATCAGTCCATCCACAATATCGTGATTACTGGACGACCCTGAACTTGATTCAGGACCTGCACGCACCACCCCGTCATCATCCTGCACGGCCCACCCCGTCATTATCCTGCACGACCCACCCCGTCATCATCCTGCACGGCCCACCCCGTCATCCTGAACTTGATTCAGGATCTGTTTCAGCAAACCTAGATTCCGGAACAAGTCCGGGGTTTAAAGCGCTTTCCATTGTCATCCTGCGACCAATGCGTGGAGTCCGATCCTGATGCTTTTGCCGAGCTAACCAATCCCATGTACAAGGCTCTCCAGCATGGCATGCCATGCAAACACCTTACATGACATCTTGGGTGTTTACACGCCCACTTTAATTA
>JALCSU010000030.1 GCA_022653735.1 Bacteroidales bacterium | reverse complement strand
AAGAAAATGATGAAGGACCTTGCAAAGAAGAGCGCAAAGACTTTATTTGTCTTGTTGCAAATCCTCTTCGGAGATCCTCAATATAAATTACAAACTGCGCAATAGGCAGTTGTTAAGGATTGACTAAGTAATTGTTTACGATAATCCAAAGGAGTACGGTAGCCATGAAACTTACGTGCCTATGGTTTTATTTCTATTTCTATTACCGTAATCATCACATCCATCAACTCGCTGAAATATCCATTACATGTCATCCATCGACAGGCTTGAGAGCACTATCTTGTTCTTTCTGGCTTGTTTCTCTTTGGAAGAGAAGTACGCCGTTTTCTCTTCAAGAAGACCCTTATTGAACTTATCAGGATTGCGCTTTACCTCTATCACATCGAGGACATTCTCCTTCAGGCGCAGAGCGACAATATCTAATTTGGCCTGCTGATGATGTCCTTCCTTATCAATGTACCCTTTAGGGTCCCACCAACCGCCGATATCACGGTATTCCATACTTTCCACTAGCTTCAACTTGAATTATCGTTCAAGGACATCGACTGAATAGGTCTCATAATCATCTTCCATGATCTTTCGTAGAGCCGGGTACTGTCCGATCTCGATGAGCCGCTGGTTCTTCTCCACATAGCGGAACCAGAAACGAAGGAAGATGTCGCTAATCTCGTACCTTACGGTCTGTGTCTTGGGCTTTGCCCAGATAGGACGTATTTTCCGTATGAGATCATATGTCTCTTCCAGTTTTAACAACTGACCGCCCAAACTTTTTCCACCCAGATAATCTTCGATGGAAGCCTGTGTATTGTATCTCATCGATATAGCTTGAAGGATAGAGAAGTAGGTCGCATATTTCTTCCCGAATTCCTGGACGAGGAGTTTTCTCCCCTCTTCTATCAACGGGGAGTCCTCCTTGCAGATCTTGGCGATCATCTTCTTGCCAGTGGTTGCCTTCACGTCCATGAACAGTTCCACATATTTGGGGATACCGCCCGTGAAAGTATAAAGGGCAAGAAGATCATCGTTTGAATAGCCTAGTGCGTTGTCTTCCATGATCTGCTTGAGGATGGAAGTGGAGAAAGCCTGCAACTTGATGGTTGAATCCTGTCTACCGTAAAGGGGTTCCTTTCTGTTTTTGAAGAGTTTCTCCATCACGGAATACACGGAACCACTGACAACCATGTTCACATGGCTCTCCTTCTGGTACTTGTCCCACCAATTCTGTATGTCACTGTAGATGGATGGATTGACCTCCAGGAAATTCTGGAATTCATCAAAGACAAGAGTGTATTTACGGCGCTTCCCTTCCTCCATCAAGAAGCGGAATACATCTCGGAAAGCACTCATAGGAGGAACGAATGTCCCTGTCTTCTCCTGATACTCCTCACAAAACTCCCCACACAGGACCGATTCGCTTTTCCTACCAACAAAAAGATAAACATATGACTCGTCTTTGTAGGCCTCTTTGATAAGCGTGGTCTTACCGATACGTCTCCGTCCGGTAACAACCGTCAATCGGGAATAACCCTTGTACGATAGTTCCCTCATTTCGCGCAGCATCGCCAGCTGTTCTTCCCTGTCATAAAACTTCATATCGACAAAATTTTACAGCCGTAAATTTTACGACTGCTGCAAAATCAGTAAAAAGAAGCGAATGCGCAAGAGTAAAAAATGAAATAACCTTGAAGAGCATTCGAAGACTTTCCAAATAAATGACACTATTGTCATAAGTTTGGAAACAAGGCCAGTGCTTAAATGGAAATAAGTTAAATTATAAAAATACGACTTGTTGAAGCGAATTTACACAATTCCTGCGACATGCACACTCGCCTGTTTCAACAACGGATGTCTGCGTTTATCAAATAATATTCATACTTTTCCATTCGGAGGTCTGATGTCAGACTTCCACCGTTATTGCCAGGAGCGGTCCTGCAGCAATGCTTAGTCGTACTATTCTCTATAAATCGAGAGTCTTGCCAAATAATAATCCAATAAGTCAGAGTCCGGTATTGGGATCTTCCAAAGAGGCCGAGATAATAGCGAGAATGTGGAGTACTCTTTCTTACATATTGAGCTTTGCATTGTTTTATTTCAACTTCAGATTAGTTTAGGAACTTTTTGCATTGGGCAAGTAGATATTTGCAGCATGGCATATCATCGGGTGTGATTAGGTTTAATCAATCATATCTTATCACTTACCTCTGTCTTCCTGGCATGCTTGTAGTTGATGCTGGTCTTTCCGAAGCGCCAGGTCAGACCCAAACGGAACTGGCGGGGGCTGTACCAGGATTCGTTGTGTTGGTAGTAATTCTCGGCGAATGTATCCCGCGTCGGGCCATAGTAGCGATTCTGGAAGGGCATGACAGCCGTGGCCGACAGGATGAGCCTGTTCTTGAGGAACCCTTGCCGGAGGCCCAGGGAGTACACATAGTCAACGCCGTGGTAGGTGCGCTGAAGGGTGGTTTCCCCTCCGGACATGCTGCCGGAGGCAAAGGCCGTCGCCCCTTGCCAAAGAACGACGTTGGCACTGAGGTCGAAGGCCCATTCCACACCGTCATTCTTCTGGTCCAGCGACGGCGCAAAGAAGTAATTGTACCCCACCTGGGCCGAAGTCTGGAGGCTGTACCGCTGGCCCGGATTCCAGTTGAAACTTACCATCTGGTCGATATGATCGTAGGTGACGGCGTTCTCATAGGTGGAGACCTTGACCCCGTCCGGATAGACCTTGGAGAGATATTCAATCTTGTTGTTGCAGAGACTGCCATAGCTCCGTGCTGTAAGGTCCCAGGCCTCACCGCTTGAACGGTATGTGACTGTCACGGCATCGGATACAACTGTCCTCAGGTCTGGGTTGCCGTGCATCCGACTGTAGGGCGATTCCTCAAAGATGTAAGGATTGAGATAATCCACACTCGGACGTCCAAGGCGGCGAGTGTAGGACAAAGACAACGAGTTCTTGGGGTCTATCTGCCAGGCGGCATTCAGGTAAGGCACTACGTTGAAATTGCTATTATCAAAGGTCAGGTCCGCGGATGCGCTCTTGGAAATTCCACGGTTCAGCGTAAATTCTAAGCGTGTGCCGGCTTTCAGGGTAAGTTTCGCGAACTTGTAGCCGTAGCTGGCGTAGGCGGCAAAGATGTGCTGTTTGTAGTCCAAGTCGTTGACGTTGGAGTTGTCGATGTTCCACTCCTTTGTCGCATAGTCCCACAATTCATCCTGTGAATCAGCCACGTGCGCGCGAAGCGTGTACTTGGTACCGGCTTCAATCTGATGCTTTTTCCGCAGGGTGGCGAAATAGTCAATCTGGCCGATCTGCTGGATGGTATGCTCGGTATTGAAAGAATGGCGGTGGTAATCCGTACAGTTCAGGACCGGCACCACGATGATGTGGTTTTCCGTGCTATTCGGGTTGCCGTCGATGGAATAACTGAAGGTAAGGATTCCTCCATCATCCCGGAAGGTCTTCTGGTAGGCCAGCTCCCCGGAGAAGGTGTTGTATCGGTTGGTGCGGACCGTAGGCTCCTGCATCTCGATGGTCTTGACACGGCTGGTATTCCGGAAAGTCTCGGTAATGTCGTACTTACCCAACAGTTTCTCTAAGTTGGCCCATCCCGAGAGTGTGATGAGATTGAGCGAATCCGGCTCATAACTGGCTTCCAGGGAGAATGCTCCGGAAGAAAAAGTGTTGTCGCTGTCGAAGTCAAGGCGCTGGTAATGGTGATCCTCGCTGGAGTAATTCTCAATGTCCGTTACTCCATGCGCTTTAGGATTCGGGAAATACATCCCGCTGGCATTGGCACTGAAAGTGAACTTGCCCAGCTGCGCATTGATATATCCGCTCCCTCCTGCGGAGCCCAATGTACCGCCTTGTGCGCCCAGGGAGCCGCTGTAACCGGATTTCAGACGCTTTGCCATAACGATATTGATAATTCCACCGATGCCTTCCGCATCGTACTTGACGGGCGGATTGGTTATGACCTGAATCTCCTTTATGGATGAAGCTGGAACGGTCTTGATGAGCTGGTCGAAGTTTCGAGCCAGCATCCCCGTGGGCTTCCCGTTCACAAGTACCTTGTAGTCCGAGGAACCGTTCAGCAGTACCTTGTCTTCTCCATTAATGCTGAGCATCGGCACATTGCGGAGAATGTCGATGAGGTTGCCTCCTTCCGCTTGCGGGTCGGCCTGCACGTTATAGGTGAGTTTGTCTGCATCGGTTTTTATCAGCTTCTGACGGGCTACTACCGTGGCTTCTTTTATTTTTTGAGTGGCACAAAGGGAATCCGGCTGGGCAGTTTGGGGCTCCTGTGCATTTGCGGTAAGGCCTATGATCAGGACAGAGGCAGGAATAATAATTGTCTTTGCTTTCATTGCTTTTCTGCGTATTTGTTGAAGACAAAATTACCCGGGGAAAGTTTTACATAACACGGCATAAAGCAAAAATATTAGCCCGTATATGGCTGATATTCAGTGATAGATGCATTTTCTTAGCGACGTAAGACTTGGGAAAGTTTTACATCATCGCTCTAGGTCCAGAAGAAGGTCTCTCAGGTATATGCTGATGTTGGTGTCGTGCTCGTCTAGGCCGAGCTTCTGACGGATTTCGTGGCTGATGATGTAATGCCGTTTCTTTTGGATATACTCGCCGATGTCCTTGCCCTTCAGACCGAGGGTATAGAGGCAGCAATACCCGATTTCCCAGTCCGTAAGCCCCTTGTCATGCAGATAGGCGGTAAACTTGGGATGACTCTCCTCGAAGACAATCTTGGTGGAACGGAGGAACTCTTCCCGGTCGGACATCAACACATCAATCTCTTGTTCCGAACTGCGGTAGAGCTTGTCGTCGGGGGAAATACGGGAGGCAATCACCTTGTCCAGGACAGAGAGCCGCTGCCGGATGACGGTCATCACCTGCTCGTCAGGACGGGACTTAACCTTCTTCACGACATGGCGGATGATCAACACCAGGATAGACAGTAGAATCAAGGAGAGGATGATGATTTCACGGATGCGTTTCTCCTTCTCGATGAGCGTCATTTTGTCCAAATAGCGCTCCTCAATGATGCGGGCATTCTGGATTTTGAGCGTATCAGATGGAGCCAGCAAACTGGCATTCTCGTTGATCTTATCAAGGCATTTCTGGGCTTTCTGTGTATTCTCGCTGTCGCCAACGGAAGAATAATAGTCCATGGCGATATGAATGATGCTGTCGTTATATACCTCAATGCCCACCTTCTCCAGCGCCTGCGAGTACAGCAGTGCATGGCGAGCCTGAAGTTCCCTGGTATTGAGCAGGCTCCTGTCCAGCGAATCCAGCGACACGAAAGCGCTGTCAGGCGCAGTGGTCAGATACATTTCCGCCTGGTCCAGCACCATGTCCACATTGCTCGTGTGCATGCACGAACAAAGGCAAAATGCAAGGACGAGGCCGAATATGTAGTTCTCTAAATTGCGCATGGGTTATCGTATGCAGACCCAAAGGTAGCGAATAACATCTTATTCTCCTATTCTCAAGAAATCTTTCAGAATCTTGTAGTATAGCCCTTCCCCATAATCAATCGTATGTTCGCCTAATCTTTCATACACACAGCCTTCTGTATTCGCTTTACCATTGACTGTGGCACTTCATATTTATACTTTACGCCAAACAGAGATTGAAGACATTATCTTTTTTATTTGTCTCTATCTGATCTGCATGTTGTTCCCAGTTAATTGCTTTTTGATAATGATAATCTGAAGCATCTAACGCCCCTATTCCTTTTAGCATATCCAGATAACTATCCTTCCAATAGGCATCTTTCGTAACTGCTTCTCTCGCATAATCGGATAGAATAGCTTTAATACACAAGTTATTGAGGCCACAATCAACTATTGAAATAAACCGGCTCAATATCTGTGTCATCCATCCTGTGTGAACGACAGAGCTGACGACCTGAGCATGAAACTCCTTCAAAAACTTCTCATCATACAGAGTTCTTACCTCTCTTAACTCAATTGAACGAATCAAGTAAAAGACAGTCCCAGTTTCCCTGTATAGATATAAATATCCGTCTGAAACCAGTCTCATTCTCTCATGCCGCCTTTTGCCATTGACAAATCTCATCATCACATCCAAAAACCGTGTTTTCACCTCCTCGTAACCTATTGATGAGCAAATGTGTTTATCTTTCCTGAAAATCACCCGGCACGGCAAAACCATGATACTAATATTTTTCCCAGAGAATAATCGGAAATTTCGGCGGAAAATGGTATATTTAACGCTCGGCAGAAGGACACTGTCCCTATCCTGATGATTTATCAGTGCGAGAGCAAAATGTCACGTTATTTCTATCATAACAGCATCCATGATTTCGTCCTTGCAGACCACGACTCAGTCTGGGGCGAAATCGCAACCAACAGCAGAAACGACGACAACCTCGCCCAGAAAGACTCATGGTCGCACGAAATAATGCGGTTGCAGGCGGATTTGATCGGCCTGGATGGAGAAATCTTTTTCGAATATTCAATCCCGAGGCTCGGAAAAAGGGCTGACGTTATTCTTCTAATCAATGGAGTTGTCATCGTACTTGAATATAAAGTTGGCGCAACCTACTTTGAAAGGCAGGATATTGAACAGGTCTGGGACTATACGCTTGACCTGAAATATTTCCACCAGCGCAGCCATGATCTTTGGATAATCCCTGTTCTCGTCGCTACCAGGGCCCACCAATACTCAAAAATTCCAAACAAATCCATAGCAGACATTACCCGCACAGATGCTTCCGGACGCAGCCTTGAGCGGACCACGAACGCCGTCCTCGACATTATCCGTGAATCAGAACGGGAAAAACAAAAGAGCATCTGCTTCGTGACAGGAGTACCAGGTGCCGGCAAGACCCTGGTCGGGCTGAACATTGCCATAGCCCTCTTCGACATCAACAAGGAAAAAGGCGACGAGGAAGACAGGAGCTTGGCGGTGTACCTGAGCGGAAACGGGCCGCTCGTGAAGGTGCTCAGGGAAGCCCTTTCCAGAGACGCCGTGGAGCAGGAGAAAGCCAAAAATCCGAATACCAAGTACAACAAGACCAAGGCTCATAAAGCAGTGGATTCTTTCATCATGGACGTTTATCATCACCGAGATTACGTGATGCAGATGGTCAAGAAACCGCTCAAGCCTGGAGAGGCGATGGAGGTGAATCCAAAGGTCGCATCAGATGACGGGGCATACTGGCTTACAGAACACGTTGATATATTTGACGAAGCGCAACGTAGTTGGACAAAAGACCAGCTTTGCAACTGGCTCAGCCGAAAAAAAGGCATCCAGAATTTCAACATGTCGGAGCCTGAGTTCCTCACATGGGGACTTGACAAGAAGAAAGACTGGGCGGTAATTGTCTGCCTTGTTGGTGGTGGCCAGGAAATCAATAATGGCGAGGCCGGAATCTCCACGTGGATTTCTGCAATCAATGATTCCTTCAACAACTGGCACGTCTATTATCCACGTAAACTCGTTGACAAAGAATATGCTGACGGTCATGTCGAAGAAACTCTTTCGTCCCTGCCTTCGGAGCAGAAACACCCCATGGATGAGCTTCACCTTGCTGTCAGCCAACGTAGTTTCAGGGCAGAGAATCTTAGCAACTTCGTAAAACAGCTGCTGGACGCAAATATTGAGGCCGCCAAAGCCCAACTCCAGATTCTGAGCGCCAACTACCCTATCGTCCTCACACGCGACCTAAACAAAGCCAAAACTTGGCTGAGGTCTAAGGCCAGAGGCTCGGAACGCTACGGGCTGCTGGTCTCGTCCCAAGCTTACAGGCTCAGGCCTCTTTCCATTGATGTCAGATGCAAGCCGGACACCGTGCATTGGTTCCTCGATGATATTACGGACATCCGTTCTTCTCTCTTTCTGGAAGATGTCGCCACAGAATTTGATGTGCAGGGGCTGGAACTTGACTGGGCCGGAGTTGTCTGGGATGGCGACATGATCTATGATCCTGAACATTTAGCACTTTCTGCAAGAGACAGGAAAAAACCGGAACTGACGGGCGACATGTGGACTCATCGCTCTTTCAATGGTGGTGCATGGCAGAATATTGCTTCTTCTATGAGACAGATGTATCAGATCAACGCCTATCGTGTGCTGCTGACACGGGCAAGACAGGGCATGATTATCTGCGTGCCTTACGGTAATGATGACAAGAACATAGATGGTTCGTACAAAGACACGACCAGGCTGCCTATTTTTTACGACAACACATATTATTACCTTAAAGCAATAGGGATAAAGGATATCGACGAAGCAACTGAAGAGTACTGACCTGAGATAATTATTGACTTTATATGCAATACGCAGTATGGAATATCTCTCAAAAGAACGATACGATGAGATTGTCGCTGAATTAGACAATCTGATGAATGTGGAATATCCACGGATCAGGGAAGAGTTGTCCGAGGCTCGCGCCCAGGGAGACTTGAGCGAGAATGCCGGATACCGTGCGGCTAGAAGGGCTCAGGGCAAAGCGATCAGCCGTATACGTTTCCTGCAGAAGGTGCTGGAGCATTCGAGGATCATCGATAGGAACTCTTTGCCGAAAGACCGGATTTCCCTGCTTAGCAAAGTGGAATTCACCCATCTCGGGACGGGGAGGAAAATGACCTACACCATCGTGAGCCATCACGAGATGGATCTCGAGCACGGCAAGTTGTCCTGCAACTCCCCCATCGGGCTTGCCTTGATGGGAAGGAAGGTCGGCGAGACCGTGGAAGTTGATGCTCCCGCCGGTAAATTCCAAATACGGATAGACGGCTTCACCATCGACTGAGACCTGGCAGAAACACCAAGGACTGCAAGGCGTGGAAAGAAGGGCATATGTACTTCAAAGGCACATACTTTTTCAGCTGCTCAAACACAGGGTTCTGCATCTGACCCAAGGAGCCTCACGCACGTGGCGAGACGAGGTATGTTAGCGATGAGGAATACGAGATATTAAGATTGCTATCGCAGAGACATATAGAGGAATTTCAGTTTCTCCGGCAGGGTGGTGTAATCGTAGATGCGGACATAGTCAATTCCGCCGATGCGAATGTGGCTGTCGTTGCCGCCATCGTCAAGGTCGTCCCCGACGAACAAAATCTGATCTTTCGTGAACCCATGCTCGGCAGCATAGCGCATCACTGCGTGGTACTTGTTGTACTTCTTCGGCGTGATGTCGAAGGAAGTCGTGCCTCCGATGATCACATTGCTGTTCTTGAACACCTTGGAAACTTCCGGAAGCATTGCGCGGCGCTTCATTTTGTCAGGGTCAAAGGCAAGTTTGTCTGTCTTGTCCGCCTTCGTTCCAAGAAGGCCGAAAGTAACCATCCCCGACTCGTGGAACTCCAGTGGATCTCCCTTCCAATTCATGTATCCATATTTCTTGCGCAGCTTCATGCACTTCCTCGTGAAAGCCCTCTTGTTGATCTTTGCCTTTTCTTCCTTGATTATCCTGAACTCACCATTGACGATTTCGCTCTCTTCCATTCCGTAGTTGCCGAGGATCGGAATCTGGTAGCCATTCATCTGCTTGTATATTCTTTCACAATTGCCGCCACCCGCAATAAGCAGGGAATAGCGTTTGCCCAGTTCATCCAGAACCGCCTTGTTTTCAGGAGTCAACGGAGTCTTATGCTGCGTGAGGGTGCCATCCAGGTCGAAGACGATGAGTTTCTTGGTCTGCCTCCAAGATGGGTCAGAAGGCATGTCGTTAATCTGTGCCGGGAGCTGCGTTGCGAGCGCAAGAACAGCTGCGATAATGGATAAAAGCTTCTTCATGGTTTCAAATTTAATGAATATTTCAGTAAATTGTGGCACTAAATAAATAATAGCACAATGAAGAGACTGGTAATTGGCCTGCTCGGAATCCTCTGCACCGTCGGTGTTTTTGGGCAGGAACGTGAGCTGATCTGGCCAAAAGGCAAGATGCCGGATGCTCAGGAGCAGCAAATCGCTGCGATGACAAACGAGACGAGCAATCCTAAATTCAAGGCTGAAAAGCACAGGACTGCCTATCTGGAATGGTTTGACGCACCAGATGAGAGCGTCCGCAACGGAACATGCATGATACTCATTTCTGGAGGTGGATACTTCACCTGTTGTGACGTTGGCCTCATTGATCTCTGGCACAAAGAATTGACCAAGGTTGGAGTTCAGTGCGTGAACTTCGTTTACAGGACGCCGCGTCCGGAAGGCCTCCCTATCTACCAGAGTGCATGGGAGGACGGACAGAGGGCTGTCAGGATGGTGAGGAGCGAAGCCGCCAAAAGGGGCTTCGCTCCTGACAGAATCGGTGTCATCTCTATGTCAGCCGGCTCGCACCTCGCCCTTCTGCTCGCCACTAGTTCGCAGACTCCTGCCTACGAGCGGGTTGATGCCATCGATGACATACCCTGCAACATCAATTTCGGAATCCTGAACGCTCCTGCATATGTCACCACCGACGGAGAGGCGGGAACTCCTTCAATCCGTCAGGGCTACGGCGCTGACGTGACGCTTAGCAGCGTATTCAAGTTCGACGAGAAGACTTGCCCGCTTAGCCTTCACCATGGGGGGAATGACCCATATTCACCAAACGGTTCAACCTTGATTTACAGGCAGCTGCGCCGAATGAAAATTCCTGCAGAACTACACCTTTACCCGGACAAGGGCCATGGTGCCTTCGGCCTGGAGCGAGGAATCGAGTTCCTCAGGCAGATGGGATTCCTTGGCAAGCTTGAGGACGAAGTCGCCATCGAGAGCAGGTTCTCAAGCGACGAAGCCAGAGGTTCCTACAGCAAAGAGAACATCTGGCCGGATGGCAAGACCCCTGACCTCAGAGAGGATCAGTGCACGCCATACATAGAATGGCACATGCCGAAGGTACTCAAAACCAAGGCAATCCAAATAATCTATTCGGGAGGTTCCTATACTGGCAATTCTCCGAACAGCTTCGAGGTTGCTCCGGCAAGGCGCTACCTCAATGAGAAAGGGATGACCGTGGTCACCATGCAGTACCGCACCCCACGCCCTAAAGGGCTGGCGAAGCACACAACAGCATGGGAGGATTTGCAAAGGGCAATCAGGATAGTCCGCAGCGAGGCTGCCGCAAAGGGCCTTGACCCGAACAGAATCGGGATTATGGGAAGTTCTGCCGGCGGACACCTCACGCTCATGGGAGTCACATCCTCCAGGCATCAGGCATATCTTCCTATCGACGGTCTCGACAAGATTGCGCCTAACGTGCAATGGGGCATCGGGATATACCCTGCCTACGCCCTCACGGACGGCATTGACAAGTACAATGTGACAGGCGGCAACGATGACAGCGCCGTCCTCGTTCCTGAATTCTCATTCGACCTTGACACTGCCCCGATGCTGTTCGTGCACGGAGATGCCGACGGATGGGCTGCAATGAACTCTGTCAAGGCATGGGAGAAGATGAGGAGCATGGGCATCCAGAGCGAACTCCACACGTTAGCCCTCAGGCCTCACTGTTTCCAGAGAACAGCATCCCCTGGCACTGGCAGTTACACTTATATTGACCGCATCTGGGAATTTCTCAATGCCAAAGGGTTCTTGAAAGACCTAGAGCAATAGCTTGATTTACAAATATTTTCTAAGACTGTCTGCTAGATGGTAATAGCCCTCGGCAGACAGTTTTCTGTTACTCCTGCCGTACTTCGGATCGAAACTGCCATCTGCGAGAGCAAAAGAATCATAGAGATCAATGAATATGACACCTGCCTCACGGCAAATCTCTGCAAGGCTGGCATTATATTCCTTGATGGATCCCGCATTTTCCCCTGGGAGGATGCCAAGGAGATAGAGCGATGTCTTCGGGCATGCCGTCTTCAATGCACGGATTGCCTTGCGAGTGCCTGCAACGCCATCGGCAGGGTCTGAGAGGGCCTCATCGGAGCCAATCTCAACGAATATCTTTTTTGCGTGGTGACGGCTCAGCTCCGGGATCTGCGCGATGAATTCCTCGACGGTAGCGCCATCGATGCCTCGATTGTATATTCTTGAATCATTGAATATCTCTTTCCACTCACAGTCCTCCATGATCGAGCCTCCGGCGAAGAGGATGCTTCCCTTGTGGGCTGGCATGATCTGGAATACCATCGCCCTGCGCACCTTCCCAGCCAGCACGGCCTTGGAAAACAAAGCATCTTTATCCGTGATGCCCGGATCGACTTCCACATCAGGCAGGGTGCATATTCCTAAAGCCACTGCCTTGGTGCCTACGTAAGGCCTGAGAATATCCGCCAGCACGCGGTAGCCATTGCCATTGAGGTGCAGATTGTCGCTCGTAAGGTCCTTTGCCATAGTCTTTCCATCCTTTCCCAGGAATGCCGTATGCGTGTCAATGAAGACATAGCCGCGCTCAGCGCAGAAACGTTCATATTTCCGGTTCAATTCGGCTATCCACTCATTCTTGGCCTCTTGACCGTCGACGAAGAACATCTGCTTCGGCCCTACCGGCAGCACAGACTCAATGAATATTCTGGTGTCCGGGCTGTCGGCTGCTAAGGAATCGCAACATTTCCTGACATTGTCCAGCACTTGGCCAGGCGTTCTGGCGGGATAGTCGTTGGTCCCGATGGCAAAGAACACCTTCGCAGGGTGATGGCGCGAAATCTCCTTGATTCTCTGAAGCACTGACTCAGAAGTGTTCCCGTCAATTCCTCTGTTCAGGATGTCCTGCGAGCCGAACAATTCATTCCATTCGCAGTCATCGGTTATCGAGTCTCCAAGGAATATCGTGCCCCCTTCATGTACTGGAAGGATGTCGTAGCGATCGTTCTGAGCTGGCAGCCCGAAGCTACAGCAGATAGAAAAGAATAGTGCAAGGATAAACTTTTTCATGCCATGAAATTAACAATATTTTGTTAACTTCTGAAGTTTGACACATTGTTATCGAAGGAATATGCCCCCTGGCCGTGGCAATTTCAATTTTGAGACGTTCGCTTTCTGGAATTTTGTAGCTATACGGACTCCTTTGGGTCAAATCTAAAAACTTGTGTTTAAGAATATAATTGTGAAGACCTGAGCACCTTTGGATGAATTGCCCCCACGACATCCTATGCTACCCACCCCGTCATCCTGAACTTGTTTCAGGATCTATTACCTTACCACCCACGTAATCCAGAGCCGATTCTATCTCTACGTTTGCAATTGTAGGGCTTGCATGTTTGCATCAGAAGTCACTGCACAGCATAATGGCCTGCCCAGCCCCGCTTTTTAGAAGCACCCCGATGTCAGTCCTTCTACAGATTGACGTTGAACAGAAGCAGGTCTACGACCTCGTCTACCCGCACGAATAATAACATGGTGCCTCATTGACGAGACAGGAGAGTTGGGACTATTTTTTTCAGATATGCAAATAATGCTTGAGAGTCTCAATCGGATATAGGAATAGCATCCGGGGACCTGAATAGCGCATCACTTTCCGAATTCTCTCCCGCATATCGGGTTTATAGCAGTGTATAGGGCATTTCTTACAGGTTGTCTTGTTTTCTCCGAACTTGCAATGGTCTAGTCGCTGGTCGCAATAATCAGCCAGCGACCGGCAGTCTTTACATAGCTCTTTGCCGCCATGATGATGACGGCAGTAAAGTACAATCATCAGACGGACGATTCGTTTCTCTTCGGCTATACGACTCTTAGCCATTACTTCTTTCCGTAGATCAGACCGATATCGGCAAGCACGCCTGGGATGGCCATCCACCTTCCTTCTCAAATGATAATTCATTGTGGAAAGAAAGCATATAAGTGAACACCCCGAGAGTGGCGACCAGGAGCAGTGCTGAGAGGATGACCCATATCCAGCTCAGATGAAAGCAGAGGGTCAGAATAAGCAGCGCCAGCATTGCGGCAGAGCCGCAGGCAAGCAAAATCAACAATTTGGTGGGAACCCAGTTCCCGTAGTTTGGTTTTTCCATTATTTTACGGCAGTTACGGCGAGCCAGTGTTTGGGCTCATTCCGGTGGATGGTAATGTTTTTAAACCCAGCGGCAGTGAGGTGAGTTTTGACTTCGTCAGGCGTGTAGGTATGCATACCGTCAATGAGCTTTTCCCACTTTCCGTTGTTGCTGGAAAGGCCGTCATCTTCGTTGACGATAAGGAACTTACCACCAAGAACCAGAACACGCCGCACTTCGGCAAAAGATCTCTCGATATCCGGCCAGAAGTATATGGTCTCAAAGGCTGTAGCCATCGTGAATGTATTATCGGCAAAGGGCAACTGGGCCATTTCAGCGTGGGAGCCACCGTTCATGCCCGCTACCATCATTTTGCCCCAGAAGCCTTCCGGCTTACGAGTGTTGCTGAAGATTTTGCTGAGGTGTCCCATGCTATTCCTTGCAGATTATAACAGAATCAATGGCGAGGAGAACGCCGATGACGGCCATGCTGGGCCCTGTTCGACAACAATGCTATCTCCCCAGAAAGCGGGAAGAGCGTCAGTAAGTGAATGAATAAGGAATCCGGCAATGATGAGAAGCCAGAAGATGATGATGCGTGTTTTCTTTTCCATATTGAGCGTCATTTGTTTTCCAGATACAAAGGTCGTAAGTATCCTGTTGACTGGCAATACCAATATTTTGCGATTCCGGGGAAGGGGCTGACCGGATTGCTAGTAAAAAATCAATGCTCGTGAAGTATTCCTTCTGATCCTCACGAAAGAAATCAATCGCTCGGACTGTCTGACTGTAATCCCTTTTGGGACATTCTTCAGCGCACCCTCCGTATCCAGGACAACACCGTGAACCTGGCCCTCGATGTTACGGCGAAAGTCACCTGCCGTCCGTGAAATGGCCCGAATTACGGACGGGAAACGAGATAACTCATTAATGCCAAGGTGTCCATATGCTACGAGGTGCGTTACTTACCCACGTTTAGTTCTGCATCAGGATGTCTTGCTGTACTTTCAGAGGGAACGTCAGCAATTTCGAGCTTTGAAGATTCTCCTTGTGCATGTCAACCGCATTGATGCGGCTGTTGTCGTAGGTCTTATAGTAATATATTCCTTTGTCAGTATTCACGCAAGACGAATATATCGTAATTTCATATTCCTCTCCCAAGCGGCAGCAGCCCCTCTGTTGCTCTACAGAGCCAAGAATATGAAAGAACTGGCTAACGCTTGAAGACTCGTCCTCAGAGCAGACGGAGTTGAGTTTCGTGAAGGTCGCGCGTACGAAGCGTGACGCGCTCGAAAGGTCCCCCGGCAGCCCGATGCCACCCATGCCGCGACTATATTCATCGAGCTCCAGTCCCTCTGCGAAAGTGACAGGCTGGGACGAAGGGCTCACGCTGCGGTAGTTGTTGAGATTGAAGAGCTGGATGTCGAACGTAGGGTTGTTCGTCATGACTCCCACTGGATTGTCATAGATTTTCAGTCCGTCGCGCAAAGACTCCACGACAATGCTCTCGTTGCGGTCACTTATCATCCAGTGAAGCGGCTGAAGCGGCAGCTGGGAGCTGAAGTTTTCGTTTAATAGACTGATTTTATCGAGCAATTTCCTAGCTTCTTGCACGGTTGCGCATTGGCTTAATATCCAAGGGATGAACTCAAAAGGGGTAATGTTGTCTTTCCCTTTCATCATTTCCGGGAAAAAGGCATTTTTCGGGAAATTGAGTCCTGCCATGCTGAGCCCTTTCTCATTCGTCGCATCGAAGAAGAGAGGATATTCATTTACCACCGCTGCCATGCCGATCATCGCATAATGCGAAGCCAAATCTTTTTGGTGCCGGAATTTGAACACGAATTCTCGTGGCGCAATGACTACCATTTCGCCATAAGAGCGTTCGAGGTCTAGATTCCGCCCAAAATAATGGTCTTTTGAATTGAAACTGACTACTGTGCAGGCAAATGCCGCATCAAAAAACATCAAAAAAACGATGATTGAAATAAACTTTTTCATACTAGACATAAATATACTCGCATTTTGTCGTTTTTCAAAATATTACCGTCGTCAGTAACTCGCAAATGAAGGATGCGTCAAATCGTCTCCTATTTCATGTTATACGTGTGCACGCTACGGCCCTGCGCGGACGGCAGATAGTTGATTCCCCACCAGCAAAGCTGGAGGCAGGCGAAAGCGAAAAGCAGCATCCAGCATGCGGTGCGCCATTCCGCTGGCTTCGCTTTTCGGAAGTGAATATATGCAAGATAGCAGAGCCAAGTCACTGCCGCCCATGTCTCCTTTGGATCCCATGCCCAATAGTGCCCCCAAGCCTCCTTTGCCCACAGGGCGCCGAACAGCATTCCGATGGTCAGGAATGCCAGCCCAACATATGCTAAGTTGTCGGTGATGTTCATTTCCACGTCCCCTGCCATTCTCTTGAAGAAAAGCATATATATCGCCATTAGCGTGGCGGCTCCAAGTATCGCATAAGAAAACATGTAGACGATGACGTGCGGAGCGAACCAAGGACTCTGCAGAGCAGGCATCAGCGCCTTTGAGTGAATGCCAGGCTTGAACAGGTTCACGCAGATGAACACGGCGGACAATACGACGCTGAATGACAGAATCCACTTGTAGCGCCAGCGGCTGTAGACGATGAGACCGGCGAGCGGCAGGAACAATGAATACCAGAGGCGGGTCTCCCCCATCGTCCTTAGAGGCGGACGTTCCAGGGAAATCCACATGCCAACGATAAAAGCGAAGAAAATGCCAAGGCCTGCCAAGGTAAAGGAATATACCAGCGCAGAACGGCCTTTCCATGCAAAGAAGGCTCCGACAGCCCAGCACAGGACAGCTCCGAGAGCAAACCAGATAAACAAATTCCAACTCATGTCTTTTTCGTTTTGGGAGCCATGAACAACATCAGGCACAAGGCGCCTGCCAGCATCAGGAATATGCCAGCATAGACGGCAGGGAGCCACGGATCGCGCACCAGCAAGAAAACACTGTATTTGCTTTCTGGGCCGAGTTGCACGTCATAGCCGTACTGGTAAATCTTCCAACCGTTTATTTTCAGCGGCTTGTTCACTTCCACCGTTCCACTGACGTGCTTTCCATCTTGAGTATAGAGCGAAACATCGGAGGCAAAGCGTTTTGGAGTCCCGTCTTCGTACAAATCCATGGAGAAACGGTGCAGCTCGATGGCAAGATCCAGTTCATGGATGCCGCCATCCTCGTCCAATGCCCGCCATTCCGGACTTTCCTTGAAGACAGTCATCTGGAGCTTCTGCAAATCAGCATTCCCCAGCGTAGCGCAAGTTATAGCCAAGAAGAGCCCCAGATGATTGGCAATGAAAGGGATTTCCTTCCACTGCCAGCGTAGCAGATGATTGATAGTGGCCAGTCCAGAGATGAGTACCATCCACGTCCAGATGAGGACGAAAGGCCAGAATTGCAACATTTGCGACAGCCACGGAATGCCTCCATGGGGTGTTTGAACGGTCACGCCCATCAGGATGGTCAGTCCGGCCGCATAGCAAAGGCAAGGGACGGCTGCAGAGTAGTGCATCATCCATTCAAAGGCATAGATCTTCCGGCGAAGCAGAAACATCGCAATTATGAGCATGAGCAATAAAGCCAGAACTGCATAATTCACCGGTGCCGCAAACAGGCTCCAGTCGATGGGGCCGATGGTGAGCTGCAGCATCAAGCCGACGAAAAGAAGGCCACCTCCCACGAGGAAGCCTTCCGTCATTTTCCAAGGCTTAGACCACATAAGTTAGTAGTCCAGCAGTTTGCCCTGCTCTTTGGCTTTGGCTATCCACTGTGGCACGATCGTCTGCAGGAACTGTTCCTTGGCCTCCACCTTGCCAGCCATGTCCAGTCCAATGTATTCCTGTGCCTTTGCCTTGGTGGAAATGTCAGGCATCGGAACATCTCCTGTGTAGCCGTGCCTGGCGAGTACCTTCGCTATTTGCAAACGAGCCTCCTGCGCATAGTCAATGCCATTGCTCATCAGGCGAATAACCTCCTGCGGTGCGTGGAACGAAGCACCATGAGACGCAACGGCATAATCCCAGCGCCACTGGCTTTTGCGGATGAGTTGAAGGACGTCGTGCATTTCGGCTTCAGTGGCACCCTTGTCCCATGCGAACTTCGCCTCGATGTGAACCTTTGCCAAATCTTCCTCCAGCCGGTTTCGAACCTCGATGCATTTTTCCTGACGCTCATAGACGTTCTGCCGGAGAGTTTCCTCGCTTTCGCGATGGCAGACCAGGCAGGTACGATCCATCTTGGCAAGCGGGCTCTGAATCTGGTGGTCGGAAAATTTCACTCCGCCGTCTGTCGTGTAAGGCATGTGGCAATCTGCGCAGGCTACGCCACGCTGGCCGTGTATTCCTTGAAGGGACAGTTCGTAGCCTGGGTGCTGTGCCTTCAGGATTGGAGCCTTGCTGAGCGCATGGATGTAGTCGTAATAGTTGCGTTCGTCATAATATTTCTCTGCATCCTCCAGCGTGAAGCCATAATCTTGCGGGAAAGTCAGATACTGGTCGTGCTCCGACGTCTCCGGGAGATCCTGGAAATAGTACTCTACGTGGCACTGGGCACACACCAGCGAACGCATTTCATTGTGAGTGGCTTTATCGACATCGGTTCCCCGGCGCGCAAAAGCCTCGCGAAGGGCGGTACGGCTGATGTGCAGATCCATCGTCTCGCTGTCGTGGCAGTCTGAGCAGCCTATCGGGTTCACCACCTCGCTCCCCCACTTCGCCCAGTTACTCTTGTAAAACTCAGCCGGGCCATGCTCTTCCATCAGACGCGGGACATCCGGACCTTTGCACGTCCAGCAAGTGCCGGGCTGGTTGGAGCCATCGGTCAGCGAAGTAGGGGCTCCGGTACGAAGAATCCTCCGCATGTCGTCTATGGCATGAAAATGCCCCCGCGGGGAATTATATTCCCAAGAGAAGGCGTAACCAGCCCAGAGGATGACCATGTTTGGGCGTTCCTCTAGCACGTCTTGCGCCTCGCTAGACATGTACTTGGAGCGGAAATCGGTATTCTCGGTCGCGCGCCAAGTCTCATATTCGCGAGGAAAGTCGCTCTCGAATTTCTGGTTCTGAGCCACGATGCCGTGCATCGGGTTTTTGCGGTTATTGAAGATGCTTGCAACTTCCGACCGGCGTTCCATCAGGGCGGATACCACCAAGCCCATGCAGAAGACCAGTAACATGGAGCCTCCGAAGATAAGCCAGCTCTGCCAGGATTTCAGTTTCTTGTCACTCATATCTTTACCTTTTGTTCATTGCTTTTTGTATCCACCCAGGAACGGGAGATGCTGGGAACGGGACCTTTGCGTCAGGCGTAGCCGCAAGGCTGTTCTTGCCACCGTGAGGAACCTGCCTGTGGCAGTCCCAGCATGCCTTTCCATCTCCATCTTTCGTCATTTTGAAGTCGACTTTTCCCGCTTTGACCATTTCTGTGTTGAGTTCAGTATGGCAACGTATGCAGTTATTCATTATCACCTGGGCGCTTGGGTCTTTGGCAACAGGCACCTGCGGCTCGCTGAAAGACAGGAAGGCAACGGTGTGCTTCATGCCGTCTAGACCCTTGAAGGCATATTTGCGTAGTGCATTTTCATGTGGGACGTGGCAGTCGTTGCAAGTAACCGTTCCGTCGCGGCCATGCGAGGAATGATTCCAAGTAGCGTAATATGGTTGCATGATATGGCAATTCACGCACGCTCCGGGATCATCGCCCAGATAGGTATGGATGCGCAACATATACAAGAAAAGACAACCTCCTCCCACGAATGCGCCTGCCAGGGCAAGCAGAAGGATCTTGTGCCAACGTTTCATTCAGGTCCTTGATTATGTGGTTCAAGCAAATATAAATAATTATTTCACGAATCGCAAATATTCCGGAGTGAAGTTAAGTTTCGTTAAGGTTGCGCGCACGAAGCGTGATGTGCTCGAAAGGTCTCTCGGGTAGCCATGCCTCAGCGAGCCAGGAAACCGTCGATGCAGGGCTGGAGTTCATGCCAGGTGGAGGCGTGATTTATCGGATAACGGTGCTTCTTGTGGATGGGCGCTCCTGAGCGGTAATTGCCGAGGAGAAGGTCTGCACCTGCAATGCGGCCTTTGCCCCCGAGGTGAATCAGCCAGTCATCTGTCACCTGATAATCAATCGTCAATATATTCCCGGACGAACCGGCTGTCTTAATGTCCGGAGCCTGATACGGCTCGAAATGAACAATCACGTCCACTGGAATTCCCTTGTCCAGCAGGCATCTTGCTATCCCCTCTCCGAATGCCGCCCCCATGCTGTGGGTCACGAGCCGGAAGGGCCCGCCGCAGCCGCCTACGATCTCTCCAAAATGCTCGGAAGCATATTCATAGCCATCTTTCTCCCTCCTTTCAGCCTTGGAAAACAATGAATATTGCACATCGGTGAAAAAAGGCTCCGAGCATGAATGCAGAGCCAGCTTCGCAGAATCCACGAACGAGGAATCCTTCTGCCAGTATGCTATCCCGCCCTTCGGAGAACCCATGCCGATCCTGCCATTCACGAATATGAGCCTGGCCTGACCATGAGCGCCAAAACAGCCTATCAGCATAATGAATATAAGAAACACTCTCCTCATCGCCGCAAATTTAAAAAATTCTTTGTGAAAAATAATTCTCGTCAAGGCTAGCATTTTTTTGCATCTGGCTGAACGGCACTTTATTGCTGAGCCCCTCGCCACTGTGCAGTGATCTCTGCAATCCAATCCGCCACATCATCGCACGAGGCTGGAAGAATCCCCATCCCGGAGATGACCAGTTCGGTCTCGCTCCCAAGCCCCAGGGCATCTTTAAGCGTCTGGGTCCCTCCGCGAGCCATGTCGGAGATAGAAGAGGAAAGATATATTCCTTGCAATATGATCCTCTTCTTGCTCTTTGCCGCTTCCTGTGCCAGAGGACGTATGTCATCCGCAAGGCAGCCAGCCTCTTGGCTTCATTTTTTTATTATAAATTAATATTCTAATTTTGCTTCCTGGATTCAGAAAATAGCATAGATGAGACTGAAAGCATTACACTTGACCATACTCATTAACATATTCATGTTCAGCCTCGTAGCAGCAGGGCAGAATAGTCGGAAATTCACCGTAAGCGGTTATGTTACAGACATCGAAAGCGGCGAGAGCCTGATCGGAGCCGGTGTGCTCTCTGGCGGCGAGGCCAAGACGGGAGTCTCCACCAACGAATTCGGCTGGTACAATGTCAGCCTGCGCGAAGGTCGGACGACGATAGAGTACCATTACGTTGGCTACGAGCCAAGGACGATTGCCTTCGACCTGAACAAAGACACAGTGATAAACGTAACCCTCTCCCCTTCCACAACACTCAGCGAGGCAGTCGTAGTGGCAAGGAACAACGCCGGAATCAGATCCACTAACATGAGCGCGCTCGACGTGCCCATCAGCCAGGTCATCAAATCCCCGACGCTGTTCGGCGAAAGCGACATAATCAAGTTCCTGCAGATGCTTCCTGGAGTGCAGGGTGGCATGGAAGGCACAACCGGCATACACGTGCGAGGAGGCAGCCAGGATGAGAACCTGGTCATGCTGGACGGAATCCCTATCTACAACATCGACCACGTGCTGGGAATATTCTCCGTCTTCACCCCCGAGGCCGTCAAAAAGGTCACTTTCTACAAAGGAGCCTTCCCGGCCAGGTACGGCGGCAGGATCTCTTCCATCGTGGACGTGAGGACGAACGATGGCAATCTAAAAGAAACACACGGCGTTGTGAGCGTCGGGATGCTGACCAGCAGGGCGCACGTGGAAGGACCAATAAAGCAGGACAAGACATCCTTCTCTCTGAGTTTCAGAGGAATGCACACTCTGCTCTACCAGCCTTTCATTAAATTTGCGATGAAAGACGACGCAAAGGCAAACTTCTATTTCTACGATGCCAATGCGAAGCTCTCGCATAAATTCGACGAAAGGAACAGGCTGTATCTCGGAATCTACAATGGCTGGGACAAACTTACGGTGGATGACCTCTACGACGAAGGCAACGGCTCGGAAGGCACGTTCAGCAAATCAGCCGACAAATACCGGATCGGCTGGGGCAACACCATCGCTGCCATGCGGCTGAACCACATTTTCAGCAGCACCCTGTTCTCCAACACCACGGTTGCTTTCAACAATTACAGGATGAGCATCGAGAACAAGTACAACACCTCTTACGGAAAACAGTACATGAGTGATTACAAGTACAAATACAAGTCCGGGATAACTGACGGAAGCGCCAGGATGGATTTCGAGTGGACTCCGAATTCAAGCAACTCCGTGCGCTTCGGAGGCGAGTACACCTTCCACACATTCAAGCCGGAGACGAGCTCATTCACCAACAAGGCCGTAGAGGGCGGCACCGTTCAGACAGACTCGACGTACAACGAGCTGGACGGACGCAAGATGCGAGGGCACGAGGCCTCCGTCTTCATTGAAGATGACATATTCATTGGAGATAAGCTGAGCTTCAATCCAGGCCTGCACTACACTGTCTTCTATACCGACGGCAAGTTCTACAATTCCCTTCAGCCAAGGCTCTCGGCAAGGATGGACCTTGGAAAGGGCTATGCGGTGAAGGCGGCATATTCAAGAATGGCGCAATACGTCCATCTACTGACTTCCACTGACATATCCCTTCCCACCGACCTCTGGGTGCCGATAACCAAGAACATAAAGCCTGTAATAGGCGATCATTACAGCATCGGCGCATATTACAGCGGGCTGAAAGGCTGGGAATTCTCACTTGAAGGATATTACAAGAAGACAAAGAATATCGTCGAGTACCAGGACGGCGCCACAGTTATGGGAACGTCGGCTAATTGGTACGACAAGGTATCGATGGGAGAAGGCAGATCCTACGGAGCTGAAATTTTCGTTCAGAAGACGCTCGGAAAGACCACTGGATTCGTCTCTTACACTCTTTCGAAGAGCGACAGGATTTTCCGCGACGGGATGGTGAACAACGGTCACTGGTACCCTTACAAATACGACAGGAGGCACAATCTGGTAGTCTCTGTTTTCCATAAATTCAGCGACAGGGTTGACGTGGCAGGAAATTTCGTGTTCACTACAGGAGGGACCACTACCGTGCCTACAAGGCAGATAGTCGCGATAACCCCGGACGGCACCAGCACTTACGATGATTACGTGCCGTACAAGAACAATTATCGCCTGCCTTGCAGCCATAGGCTGAACCTAGGAGTGAATCTGCACAAGCAGAAGCGTCACGGAGAGAGAATCTGGAATTTCAGCATCTACAATGTCTACAATGCCATGAATCCGAACCTCGTTTATTCCGACACGGACTACAATGCAGAAGACGGCAATGTCACGACTAATACGATCAGGATAAAGAAAATCACTCTCCTACCTTTCATGCCGTCGATAAGCTACACATTCAAATTCTAGGAAGATGAGAAAGTTAATGAATATATTGTCTTCTGCAGTCATCTTGACAGCCTTGGGCAGCTGCGAGAACACCATCGACACGATAAAGGTATCCGGCGAAGACGAGATAATGATGAATGCCCTCATGAACGTGAACGACGACGTCCACATCGTTTACCTGAGCCATGGGCAAGGCGACGATTTCAGGCCTTACACCACAAAGGGGGAGCTTCAGTGCTATGTCAACGGGCAGCTTGCAGCCACGGCGAAAGCTAAATCATTTTACGACCTTTACTTCTGCAAAGCATACGTGTTCAATGCCGATTTCAAAGCTGGGGACAAAGTGAAGCTGACCATCGAAGAGGGCCTCTCCGCGGAGGTCACTGTTCCGCAAAGCCCTGAAATCCTTGATGTTGACACTTCTTACTTCGAGAATTCTTCCAACATTCATTCAAGCGTCATCTTTCTCCGGACCAGATTGCAAGACGTCCCTCACGAAGAAAACTATTACAGTTTCAACGTCAATGCCGAGGTGTACAAAGGGTGGAACCTGATAGACACGACGCGCAATCGCCGCGTGACGTTATTCACCGACAACGAGCCTTTGCTGAAAGAATATTCTTCAGGCAACGATGACGACAAGACTTTCTTCGACGATTACGTGAAGAATAAATATCATCTTTTCACAGACAAGTCTTTTGCCGACAACAGCTACGTGCTAAACGTCGGGATTTATCCGTACGATTGCCTTTGGGGGTACTATTACTATAAGGAGAATTACACACATGGGTACGATAAAGGCGGAGCAAGCGTTTCGGTCATCGTCAGTTCAATCTCCCCCGAGACTTACAGGTACATCAAAGCCATCGAAAGCTCTGACTTCTGGCATTTCGAGCCGGTGATATTCCCGCAGAATGTTTCCGGTGGGCTTGGCTTCGTGTCGGTGGCAAATTCAGCGGTCTGGAAAATTCGATTCCCAGACCGCATGATTCCGAAAGATTTTTACGGGTATTGATTATTTTCTGTAGTCTGCAGGAAGTTCAGGCATGGCTCCGTTCTGCGTGCAGACGTATGCAGAGACATCCACGGCCATCCTGTGAGCCTCACTGACAGACTTTCCCTTCAGGATGGAGGCCACGAATGCGGCGGTGAAAGAATCTCCCGCCCCGACAGTGTCGGCCACCTTGACCTTTGGCGTCTCTACGAAGGACACAGAACCTGGCACAAAAACGTAACTTCCGTTCACTCCGCAGGTCAGGATGAGCATCTTCAAGTCATACTTTGCCAGAAGTATCCAGCATTTATCCTGCAAGTCTATCCCTGGATAACCGAACATCCGGCTCACAGTAACCAACTCTTCATCATTTATCTTCAAAATGTTGCATTTCTTAAAAGAATTGCACAGGACATCCCTGGAATAGAAGTTCTGGCGAAGGTTTATGTCGAATATTCGCAAAGTCCCTTCCTTCGGCATTTCGTCAAGAAACCGATTTATCGTGTTCCTGGAAACCGCGCTCCTCTGCGCCAAAGAGCCGAAGCAGACGGCCTTGGTCTCTGCAGCCAACGCTTTTAGCTCCGGCGTGTAAGGAATATTGTCCCACGCCACGCCCTCTTTGATTTCGTACTGAGGGACGCCCTCGGCATCGAGCGTTACTTGCACCGTTCCCGTCGGATAAGGCACGGTCTCAATCATATTCTTGACTTTCTTCTCTTTGAAAGTCGCTCGGATTTCTTTTCCCAACACGTCATCTCCAACTGCGCTGACCACGCAACCATCCAAACCCAACTGAGACACATGGTATGCGAAATTGGCAGGAGCCCCGCCCAATTTCTTGCCTTCGGGGAGCATGTCCCACAATGCCTCCCCCATTCCTACTACAACTCCATCCATTTCAATATCTGATTTTAAATGCATAAAACAAAAGATAAACAACCCCGATGGACATCACGGCAATGGCCCCAATCTGGCCGACGCTGTCGCTGGCGAATCCCATCAGCAAAGGGAATATGGTCCCTCCGAACAAGCCCATTATCATGAGGCCAGAAACCTCATTCTTCTTCTCCGGCTCAGCGAAAAGCGCCTGGGAGAATATTATAGAGAACACATTGGAGTTCCCTAAGCCTATCAGGGCTATGCAGGCATATATCATGGTCTTGGTATGGAAGACAGATAGTCCAATCATGGCGGCGAGCAAGAATAGGACGCTCACCAGGAAGAAAGGCTTGGGCTTCACCACCCTTAGAAGGAAAGAGCCTGAGAGGCAGCCGATCGTCCTCAGGATGAAGTAAAAGCTAGTCGCCAGCCCTGCTTCTGTCAGGCTTATTCCAAGCTGCTCCATGAGGATTTTTGGTGCCGTGGTGTTCGTGCCCACGTCTATTCCCACATGGCACAATATTCCCAGGAACGACAGCAAGATGAAAGGTTTGCCAAGGAGCCTGACGCAGCCGATGAAACTGGATGCCTTGTCGGGCGCCTCCTCATCTATGCGGGTGATGCCTAAGAGCAGGAGCGAGATGAGCGAGACTATCAGATAAATCGGGAAAAGCACCCTCCAGCCAAGGCCGAACGAAGGTATTGCCTGGGCTGCGCCCCATGTTGCTATGTAAGGTGCCAGGAACGAGGCTATCGCTTTGATGAACTGGCCGAAAGTCATGTTGCTCGCCAGCTTGTCTCCAGAAACCACGTTGCTGAGCAGCGGATTCAGGGACGTCTGCATCAATGCGTTGCCGATTCCCAGCAGGGAGAATGCGCAGAGCATGATTGGATAGCTGTCTCCAAGGATTGGAAGCACTAGCGAGAATGCAGTGATGGCTAGGCTCAGCAGCACAGTCTTGCGCCTGCCTATCTTATTCATCAGCATCCCGGTAGGAACCGAGAAAATCAAGAACCAGAAGAATACGAGCGAGGGAAGGAAGTTGGCCGTGGAATCGCTCAGATTCAGGTCTGCCTTCACAAAGTTCGAGGCTATGCCCACCAGATCGACGAAGCCCATCACGAAGAAGCATAGCATCACGGGGGCTAGCTTAGAGAATTTTGCCTTTGTCTGTTCCATTTATGAATATATTATTGAATATTTTTCCAATAGCCAGGAATATCTTGACCGCAGTACTCGCATTTTCCATCTTCCGAAACATGGTTTTCGACGATGTCGAAGCCTTTCCTCTGCACCAGAGGCTTACCGCACGAAGGGCAGATGGTATTCTCCCCATCGTAATCTGGAGCATTGCCCACATAGACATATTTCATCCCTTCATTGACGGCTATTTCCTTCGCCTTCAGAAGGGTATTCAGAGGGGTTAGTTGCACGTTCCTTAGCTTATAGGCAGGAAAGAAACGGCTGAAATGCAGCGGATAGTTCTCGAAGCCATTGCCACTCAGCCACTTGCACATTTCCCGTACCATATTCATGTCGTCTGTGTAGCCAGGAATCACCAGATTCGTGATTTCCAGCCACACTCCCCTCTCCTTCAATTTCAGCAGAGTGTCCAGCACCGGCTGGAGGGTGCCTCCATTGAGCTTTTTGTAAATCTCGTCGCTGAAAGACTTAAGGTCTATGTTAGCAGCATCCAGCACGGAGCAGAGGTCGTCCAGAGGCTCTGGGTTCACGTAGCCGTCTGAAACCAGAATATTCAGCAATCCCTCTTTATGGGCAAGGGCGGAGATGTCGTAGACATATTCAGCGTAAGTAAGAGGCTCGGTGTATGTGTAGGCTATTGATTTGCAATCGTAATGCTTGCACAGCTCGACTATCTCCCAGGGCTCTATGACTTTCGTCGGTATGTTCTCCGGCTTTGCCTGAGAGATTTCGTAATTCTGGCAGTTCAGGCAACGGAAGTTGCAGCCAACGCAAGCCAGTGAGAATACGCTCATGCCTGGGTGGAAATGCAGCAGGGGCTTTTTCTCCACCGGATCCACTTCCAGGGCGCATGGACGGGCATAGACTTCTGAGTACAGTTTCCCTTTCTTGTTGATTCGTCCACCGCATATTCCTCTACTCCCTTCTTCCATGCGGCAGCCATGCGGGCAGAGCGTGCACTGCACCCCCGTCTCGGTTTTCATGTAATATTTCGCTTCGTGCATACCGACATTTTTTGTTTTCACAAACCTCGTTCCCATAACTCCAGGCTTCCCCTCTCGCCATTCCACGCCCTTCTTTTCTTCATTCCGGACTCGATCCGGAATCTAGGCTCGCTTCTCCTCCGTCATTCCGGACTCGATCCGGAATCTATTCTTTGAAAATAATAGCCTCATAAGTGTACAAATCAGCGCTCTTCCATCCATCCCAACCAATCCCCGCCTTATCCTGCGCACAATGGCCAAGGAACTCCTCCTTCGACCAATTCACCTCGTCTGCAACCTGCGGCAGAAAAGTACCCGACCGCCCGTCCTTCACCATATATATTCCTTCCCTTCCATAATCGAATTCATCGGCACTCTGAATATGCTTCAGAGGAGTGAGCACAGAGATTTCTATCTCTATGTCCTGCATTTCCTCCTTCCGCACCTGCTGGAAACGGTAATCCTCGAATGCTGCTGCCCTTGCCATGGCAGCCACGACCCTGTACAAAGGAATATTCTCGCCAAAATGCCCGATGCAGCCCCTCAGTCTCCCATTCTCGTTCAGCGTCACAAAAGCCCCGCATTTCTGTTTCAAAGTTTCAGTCAAATCCTCCGCCGCCCACGAATCACCCTCACTTCTCTTTGCGAATGCGCCCATTATGCTGCTTCGAGCAATTCTCAGAAGGGTTTCTTTCTCGGAATCGGACAGCGAAAACGTCTCGGCTACCGATTTTCCCGCACTCTCAGCCTTGACAATTACGAAAGAGTTATACCCAACCACCTCGTCTTTGCCACCATATTTGGAAGCACCAGAATTAGTATAGCCTAAATGCCTGTAAGAAAATGACTTGTTCCCTCCTGTCATGAGCATCAATGCAAGTATCGCACTCTGCCCGCATGCGCTGGTAGCCAAGTTCTTGAATCCAGACTTCGCATTCTTCTGAATAGCCTCGACGAATGTCGCAGCATCTCCGGTAGAGATAGCCTCCGCAGTCCTGCGATCTGCTACATTCGCATCGTCAAAAGAAGGATAGTGAGAAAAATCGCTGCTGATTACGAATAAATTTTTCCCGTTCAGATACGGCTTCAATGCATTTGCCACGGACTTAATCACTTCAAAGCTTTCGGTCCCGATGATTATTGGGACTATCGGCGCCATATTCTTTAAATGATATTGCAGGAAAGGCAGTTGAACCTCAAGGCAATGCTCCTTATCATGTGCATCATGCCTGCAAGTGAAGACATCATATTCATTCACAAGCTTCATGCAAAACTCTTTATCCACAGGCACATTCCCCATCGGGGTGCGGTAAAAGTCATATTCCTTATTCACTGAGGCTCCGTCGAACCAGACATGGTGGCTAGGGCCTATTAGGAATATTCTTTCATATTCTTTGTCTGCGGGAATTGATGAATATGCCCTGGCAGCCATCGGCCCTGAGAAAACATATCCGGCGTGCGGCACTATAAGAGCCACTGCGTCATCCTCCGGCCTTACATCAGCAGCCTGGCTGAAGCAGGACTTAACCATGGCATGCAAGCTGGTCTTGTCGCCAGGATAGAATTGCCCCGCCACGGCCTCAGGGCGAACTTTATCCTTATCCCCTATGAAACTGATACCCATAGTCAAAAAGGTTATTAAAGCAAGTGCAATTTTCATCAAGACTAATATAGCAAATATTTTGTTATTTCCTCTAGGCACAAGCAACAGCTCTATTTCCGCATGCCATGTTCCAGTTAGGAGACGGGGTTTCAGGACCTCGCGGTGTGCAATAAGGTTCTTCGTCAAATTTGTTGCAGTTTCATGATCCCGGTCCGATACATTTTTATCCAGAGCAGCTTGTCAGAGGCCCTGCCGTACATGCTCCTTTTCAGCGCCTTGATTTTGTTGTTGAGCCCTTCTATAAGCCCGTTGCTTATGGAGTATCTGATGGCGTTCTTTATCGGCCTTATGTCTTTGATTACGCTCTTGGCAAAGGACGCCATATCCTTACATGCCGTTCTCGAGTACTTCTTTATCCACTCGTCCAGCGCTTCCGGGGAGTCTCCGCTCAGGATGTTGCGGAATGACGTGTGACATTCCCTGAGCTGCAGCAGCATGTTGGATGCGTTTACGACTTTTTCCGCGAGGATATGCTCCAGGGTGCATTTGCCGGTCTTCTTGTCTATGCCGTAATCAGGATTCATAAGGTATATGTGCAATCTGCCGCTGCTCAGGAAGTTGGCCGGGTCTTTCGCCTGTTCCTTGGCCATGACGAGGTTCTTTTTCTCCGCCCCGGGCGGATCACCCCTCCCTGGCCTGTACAGAGGATACAGTTTGTTCATCCCCCTGGTCAGCGCTTCTAATGATATGCTCCCTCCGGACTCCAGGATGTCAGCCAGGATCCTCTTATACCCCTTCCCCGCCGCGATGCCCTTCTCAATCGCGTCCAGGTACGGCAGGATCATCTTGGGCGTCGTCACCTTCCTTCCATGCGGGGCGTCCGAGTTGCAGATCCCGGTTATCCTCCGGCGGGAGGAGCCGAGCTCCCTGGCGATGCTCTCCAGCGACCGCCCTTTTGACCGCAGCTCCCTGGCCTTGTTGAACAAGCCGATGTCTTCCGGCGTAGGCGGATGAAACAAAGATGACGCTTTCGATGCCGGCGGAGTTTGCGCATGCCTCTCCACCTCCTCCCTTATAGCCAGCTGGTTATTTCTGAGCGCTTCCTTGACATGATCGCCGCAGTTCTTGACGAGATGGAAGCGGTCCGCTACCTGTCTCGCCCTCGGCCTGGCCTTGCTGATGGCCTTCGAGTATGCCCCGGCCCTGTCCCTAGACACGACGCTTACTTTCTTGTACTTCTTCAGCGCCTTTGCGACGTCCGACTCGTCGCGGCTCCCGATTATCTCTACGGGCAGGCCCGTGTCCGCGTCCGCGATGAGCGTGCGGTAAGTCTGGCCCTTCCGGCAGGCGAAGTCGTCTATGCAGATCCTCTTTATGGAGCCGTAGTCTATCCGCGGCTCCGCGCCGTACACTATCCTGAGCGCCGTCGACGCGCTGATGGGGATGCCCGACGCCGTCGCCTGGCGCGCGCCGACCGTCGCGGGAACCGGCACGAGAAACTCCCTCAGGAAACCCCTCGCCGAGACGCTGCGCCTTGAATAGCGTTCGGTCAGGCCTTCTATCTGGGCCGTGAACACTGCCTTGACGCACTTCGGGTTACGGCATCTGAAACGGCGGACGATTGCGGTGATCTCAACCTTTTTCCCATGAATCGGGAGCGTGGACACGCTCCTGGAATAGAAGGAATGCACGCTCGAACTCCTCTTTCCGCAGCAGGGACATTTTGATGTGCGCCTGGCATCCATGGCTCTCGCCGTTATGCCGTCCTCACTTACATTGACATTGTTGAATATTACATGTTTTAGACCGCATATCTCTGACAATGCTTGCCCCGAAATAGATAATTTCGTATCTTTGGAATAACTTGATTCGGACACTTTAAGTACTTTGTATTCAGCACTTTAAGATACGAAAAGTATCCG
>JALCSU010000029.1 GCA_022653735.1 Bacteroidales bacterium | reverse complement strand
TCGCTGTTGCGAATGGCACTGTCCAGAACATTAACGCAGGGCCTCAGCAGACAGTAACCATTAATCTGGGACTGCCAAAGATAAATACTGACAAAGATCTGTATCTCACGGTTCGCTACATTCTGAAAGCTCAGGATGGACTGCAGAATGCTGGCGACGAGGTTGCCTACGACCAGATGGCAATAAATGAAAGCACATCCCCTGCGTTCGCGGCTGGTTCTGCTGCCATTGCAGGAACAGAGGTTACATACGTGCATGAAGGTGATTTGAACACATTCTCTGGCTTGTTCAACTTCCCTGGCTGCGAGACCTACCGTGCAGCTGGCTGGGTAGCAGTGTTCAACCAGAAATCCGGCGCTCTGGAAAGCTACAAGATTAATGGAGCGGAGATGCTTAAGGAACCTCTCTTGCCTCAGTTCGGCAGGGCCGTCAACGAAAACGACATGGGAGCAAGGCTGAACGAGAGATACAAGGTATGGCTTTACCCTGAGTTCAAGGTGAAGAATTTCACCGTGAAGAAAGTCGAGGCGGGATATTCTGTGGTTACTGAGTATGAGCCTATCGCTGATGGCGCTGCTGCAGTCACCGTGGCATATTCAATCCTTCCGGATGGCAGTATTTCCGGCACCGAGTCAATGAAGGATCCCGGCAATCTTTCAAAGGCGCCTGACCTCTTCCGTTTCGGAATGCAGTTCACGATGCCTGGGAAATATTCTGTGGTAGATTTCTATGGGAAAGGTCCTTGGGAGAATTACTGCGACAGGAATTCAGCTGCATTGGTAGGTCACTACGTTCAAAACGTCAACGACCAGTATCATTACGGTTACGTCCGCGCACAGGAATCTGGTACCCATACTGAACTTCGTTATTTGAGGGTTCTCGATGGCAACGGCACAGGACTGGAAATCTCCGCCAACACCAAGTTCTCTGGTTCGGTCCTTCCGTTCTCAATGAAAGAACTTGACTGCACCCTGAATGGCACACCGCAGAGGGCTAATAAGACTAACGGCCAGAACGGTGCTGCCTTGCACTCCCTTAGTTTGAAGAAACTCTCTCATGAGAACGACAGGATGAATGGCAAGACCTGCGTGAATTTCGAACTCATGCAGATGGGCGTGGGCGGAATCAATTCCTGGGGCACCCTGCCTCTTGAGCCTTACAGGATTCATGCTGCCGAGCGCGAGTTCCACTTCGTCATAAGGCCGGTGGATAATTAGGATCAGCGCAAAGAACGGCATACTGAACGCCCCCTGCATCAGGAATGGCCCTTTCACAGCATACTGAACGCCCCCTGCATCAGGAATGGCCCTTTCACAGCATACTGAACGCCCCCTGCATCAGGAACGACCCTCTCACGGCATACTGAACGCCCCCGGCATCAGGAACGACCCTTTCACGGCATACTGAACAACCTCTCCCGTCATCCTGAACTTGATTCAGGAACTAGGTTTTCGATAATGTTGGAGGATAACCAATGTTTTAGGACATAGAGGTCATCCTCTTTCTTTTGCATCTAGCGAATAGATTAACAGGGTGAGCAAGAGCCCTCCGTAAGTATCTAATTATCAATAGAAACGAAACGAGCGATGCTCACCCATATCAAAATCAGGCAGGGTGAGCATTGACATGAAAGAATATACTGATTATCAAGCACATGGAAAGTGCCTCTTGCCTACCCTACCTGTCAGGTAAAAAAAGCTGGAATGTAGCATAGCGCCGTGGAATGACATCTTCGTGGATTTCTGACGATGGGAATGTCGAAAAGGCTACTGGCCTAATTTTGATTCAAATATGCAATACATAGTCAAGCCGACTTCAATTTCTCCAAGACAGGGACTTTGATGCCAGAAACAGCGCTTTGCCTCACATCGTTCAGCTGTTCGAAAACAACAATCTGATTGTCTCCTTTCCTTAGGAAACACCCCGGCAAGTATAGCGTCTGCTGAGGGCCGACCTTCCAATATCGTCCGAGGTTGATGCCATTCACGAAGACAATGCCCTTGCCCCAATCTTCCATATTCAGAAAAGTATCACCAACGGCATCCAGCTTGAAAGAGCCTCCGTAGAGCACTGCCCTTCCATCTACATAGCCTTCCGGCAGACTGCCCATGTCTGGCATTTCTGCCATCGGTAGATTATGCATTTTCCACCCTCCTGAGACTTCTTTTCCAGCTATTGAGATCGGTTCAATGATGCCTTTCTCATTTTTAGTAATTCTGGCACCATAATTAATATGACCGAAATTCTCAACAAGTATGTCCAGCACGCCGCCAGATGGAATGTCTATCATCAGGCTATCCTTGCCCGTCAGGCGATTGAGGGAACCTACCTTGCGACCATTCACATAAACCACTCCGAAGTCTGCTACGCCAGGAACCTCCATCAGTCCTTTCACAGCCTCGCCAAAAGACCTTCTGTAAAGCACATATCCAGAGCCCTGATTAAGTTCTGCGAATGTAAGCAGAGAGTCGCTTTCAATGAACTTGCAATCATCGATGAGCGAGAATATATCGACAGTTTTACTTAGTTCAATATTCTTAATCTCTATCACTGGAATTGAATCAGGCACTTGAGGCACCTCATAATCAACGCTGCGCTTTAGGATATCTCGCACAGCGAAATATTTCGGTGTGGGCCAGCCAGCCTCACTGATAGGGGCATCATAATCGTAACTCGTCAAATCAGGCTGGATATCCTTAGAATTACCATAGTTGGCTCCAGACCAGAAGCCAAAATTAGTGCCTCCGTGAACCATGTAGAAATTGAAGCTGACTCCCCCGTCAATATATTTTTTAGTCTGGCTCGCAACCTCTTCCGCAGTGACTTTGTTGAATGGCTCGTTCCAATGATCCAGCCATCCAGGATAGAATTCAGCCACCATGTAAGGGCCCTGCCCACCGTGGTATTTGTTCACCGTATCTTTCAACCTCTCGACATTGCTCTCGCCGTTGGCGGTTGGAAATGCACCTTCGACGTGACCGCCCTCGAAAAGCCAGCTACCATCGGAAGTGAACAGGTTGACGTCAGCGCCAGCATCCAGTAGCTGCTGCTTAATGGCCGCACTGTACTTATGATGAGTTTCTATAGGAATATCCTTACGCTGCGCGACGTATGAGCCGAATTCATTCTCGACCTGAATCATTATGATTGGGCCGCCATGGGTTACTTGCAAATCACGAATTTGATTCATCAGCTGATTTATGTACACGTTGCAAGAGTCAAGGAATGGCTTATTATCTGTCCTTAGCACGAGTTCCTCATTCTTTTGAAGCCACCATGGGTAACCACCGAAATCCCACTCTGCGCAGCAGTAAGGGCCGGGCCGCAATATGACGTGCATGCCCTCTTCCTGGCAGATTCTTATGAATTTGCGGATGTTGTGGTTCCCTGTTTCCCAGTCCCACTTCCCAGGAGCTGTCTCATGATAATTCCAGAAAACGTAAGTGGCAATCGCATTCAGTCCCATGGACTTAGCCATCTGAATCCGATGTCTCCAATATGGTTCTGGAATTCTGGCAAAATGCATCTCGCCAGAATAAATATGAATTGTGTCGCCATCGTAGACGAAACTACCGTTCTCAATCGAGAAGGTGTGCTTTTGTGATGACTTGACCGAGCATGACGTGATAGAGAGCAGCATAGCTCCGCACACCAAAGACAAAAGGAAAATCCGCAAGTGGTTCATAATACTAAAAAAGGGCAGGGCGAATTCCACCCTGTCCCAAATATCGTAAAAAATATCTTGATCTCTAATATTTATTAAGAGGTCGTCCGTTGGTCATGTTGTGAACCCTCTGTGTGACAGTCTCAAGCACTTTATTGTACTCCTCAGCACCTTCGGTAGTCTCATTGTTCACAAGGGCAGCATGGTTGGAAACGGCAGTCAGCACCGTGTCGATCAGGTCTACGATCACTTTCATGTCTTTCTCTACGAAGCCTCGGGACGTGACGGCTGGCGTTCCTATCCTGAGCCCGGAAGTCTTGAAAGGTGAACGAGTGTCGAAAGGTACCATATTCTTATTTACTGTGATGGCAGCCTTCTCCAACTCTTTCTCAGCCATTCTTCCGGTCACTTCTGGGAACTTAGTCCTGAGATCTATCAAGATTAGATGGTTATCGGTGCCATCGGAAACTATCTTATAGCCCCTAGCCATGAATTCTGCAGCCAACACCTTGGCATTCGCCACGACCTGCTTCTGGTACTCAACGAACTCTGGCTGGGCAGCCTCGTAGAATGCCACAGCTTTTGCCGCGATCACATGCTCCAGCGGACCGCCCTGCACTCCAGGGAACACGCTAGAATTAAGAATGGCGCTCATCTTCTTGATTTCTCCCTTAGGAGTCTTCAAGCCCCATGGATTATCGAAATCCTTGCCCATCAAAATGATGCCGCCGCGAGGTCCGCGAAGGGTCTTGTGCGTCGTAGAAGTAACTATGTGAGCGTACTTAACAGGATTCTTAAGAAGGCCTGCAGCGATGAGTCCAGCAGTGTGAGCCATGTCAATCATCAGGATAGCCCCAACCTCGTCAGCTATCTTCCTCATTCTCTCATAGTCCCACTCTCTTGAATATGCCGAAGCGCCGCCGATGATGAGTTTCGGCTTGCACTCCAGAGCTATCTGCTCCATCTTGTCGTAGTCTATCAGACCGGTTTTCTCATCCAAGCCATAAGGAACGGCATGGTATAAGATGCCAGAAGCATTCACCGGCGAACCATGAGTAAGATGCCCACCCTGGGACAAATCGAGACCCATGAAAGTGTCCCCAGGCTTCAAGCAAGCCATCTCGACGGCCAAATTAGCCTGAGCTCCAGAGTGAGGCTGGACGTTGGCATACTCAGCACCATAAAGCTTGCAGAGACGGTCAATGGCCAGCTGCTCAATCTTGTCGATCACCTGGCAACCGCCATAGTACCTCTTGCCAGGATAGCCCTCTGCATACTTGTTCGTGCAGATGGACCCCATAGCCTCTAGTACATAATCACTTACATAATTTTCGGAGGCAATCAGCTCAAGACCTGAAGACTGCCTGTCCCTCTCACTGCGAATCAGATCAAAGATCTGTACATCCTGTTTCATTATAAAATTTTTTGTTTTAGTCGTATTACAAATATAGAGCATAAAAACCATTTTCGCTATATTTGTTAATAGAAAAAATGAGAAGTCGTGAAAGATAGAAAACTACTGAATATAGAATTGAGCCGGATAGAGCCTTCTGAATATTCAAAACTCCCCGACTCAGGCATCATCGTAACGCTAGACAATATCCGCAGCGCTCATAATATCGGCTCGGTATTCCGTACCTGCGATGCATTCAAGGTAGACAAGATCTATCTATGCGGAATATGCCAGACTCCCCCATCTGCCGAAATGCACAAATCAGCGCTTGGAGCGGAAGACAGCGTGCCGTGGGAATATTCCGACAGCACGTTGGACACAGTCGCCGAACTTCACAGACAAGGCTATACAGTGATCAGCATCGAACAGACCATTAACTCGATGCCACTTAACGAGTTCGTCCCGAATTTCAAGGATGGCAACAAATACGTCCTCATCTTCGGCAACGAGGTAGAGGGCGTGTCCCAGGATGTTGTAGATGCCTCTGACCTCACTCTCGAAATCCCTCAGTTCGGCGCCAAACATTCCCTCAACATCTCCGTCGCAGCTGGAGTAATCCTCTGGCACTTCACGCTAAACCGCATATAAGCGCCCAGCCAGATCTGCCACAGACAAAAAAACCGGTCCGAAAGGACCGGCGATATATTCATTTTATTTTTTTATTCCTCAGCTGGTTTCACGGTGCTGTAGACGTTGGTGACGTCGTCGTCATCTTCGAGCATCCCCGTGAGTTTATCCAGAGTCTCTCTCTGCTCTGGAGTCACGTCTTTCAGCTCGACATTAGGAATGCGCTCGAAACCACCGGAAATCAGTTCGTAACCGTTATCCTCGATGAACTTCTGGATAGCTCCATATGACTCGTATGCCCCATAAATCACGATGTCTTTCGTAACGTTTCCATCCTGATCCTCATTCTCCTCTTCGAAAACTTCTGGGTCATCATCGTAATCACAAAGAGCCAGCTGGAATTCCTCAATATCCATTCCGTCTTTCTCTTTGATGCGGAACACGCATTTATGATCGAACATGAAGCTCACGCTTCCGCTGGTTCCTAAGGTGCCGCCGCATTTAGTGAAATAACTGCGCACATTGGCAACCGTCCTTTGATTGTTGTCGGTCGCAGCCTCGACCAGATAAGCGATGCCGAAAGGACCATAGCCTTCGTACACCAATTCTTTGAAATCGCCCTGATCTTTCTCAAGAGCCTTTTTGATGGCTCTTTCGACATTATCCTTAGGCATATTCTCGGACCTTGCCTCTGCAACTAAGGCACGAAGCCTTGGATTGCCTACCACATCTGGGCCGCCCTGCTTAACGGCGATGGTGATTTCCTTCCCTATCTTGGTGAAGGTCTTCGCCATGTGCCCCCACCTCTTGAACTTTCTTTCCTTTCTGAATTCAAATGCTCTTCCCATAGCTATTTGGTCTCCTGCTGGCTTTCAATCCTAGAAATGTACTTATCGATATCATAACCCTCGATAGACTGAGGATACTTGTCTTTGATCCTCTTGTAATATGTGAGAGCTTTAGCATTGTCTCCCATCTCCTCGCAGGTGACGCCTGCCTTCAGAAGGTAAGTCGCAGCGAACATATTATCTATCTTAGAGGCGGCCTGATCGTAATAATTCAGACCCTCTTTGTACTTCTCCAAGCCAACGTATGCGTCTCCGATGCATGCAAGAGAGCGAGCAGCAAGAATTTCATCCTTGCCTTTGTATTTTTTCAGGTAGTCAATCGCTTCTTGGTATTTACCAAGCTGAAGTTCGCAGACGCCAGCATAGAAATAGACATCCTTCCCACCTTTAGCCCCGAAATCGTCGATTATCTGAGCGAAGCCAAGCACGTTGCCATCTCCATTTAGCGCAAGCTCATACTCTCCGTTACGAAAATTGGCCTCTGCAGGATACATCTGAGCGATAGCCTCGTCGCTCTTAGGCTGATAAATAAATTTGTAATAGGCCACCACAACCAATCCTATGACCAGGATCGCAATGAAAGCACCATAAATTGTTTTTTTGTTCTTACGGAAGAACTCGTCAGTCTTAGATACGGTCTCTTCTACCTTTTCCTGACGAATCTGCTCTTTGTCCTTCTCGTCTACTTTTGACTTTGCCATATTAATGAATTATTACATTTCGTCTCTGTATCAACAACTTCCCTTGATTTCAGGAGCTGCTGCCGCAATAGGATTACAAAATTATTAAAATTTGTTCAATCATGCAATTCTGCGAAATATATTTCAATCAGGATTTTGGCTATCTTTGTAATGCTTTGCAAGAAAACCATGGCTATCCTAAAGAAAATAGTAATACAAGATTTCAGGAATATCGCATTCCAGGAACTGACTTTCTCGCCTAACATCAACTGCGTCTCTGGCAGCAACGGCGAGGGAAAAACGAACCTGATGGATGCAATATGGTACCTGAGCATGACGAAAAGCGCTTTCTTCCAATCCGACAAATTCAATTTCCGGCACGGATGCTCTACCTTTGCTCTCTCGGGAACATATACAATGCCATCGGGTCCCGATACCCGCATCTCGATCCAAGTCAGCGAGAAAGACGGGAAAAAAGTGCGTAAAGACGATAAAGCATATTCAAAATTATCCTCCCACATTGGGCAGTTCCCTATCGTGATGGTCTCCCCTGCCGACATCTCACTAGTGAGCGAGAGCGGAGAGGACAGGCGCCGTTTCATGAACGCCGTGCTTTCCCAAATGGATCCCGAATATCTTGCAGCTATGCAGCAGTACAACCGCCTGCTCTTCCAGCGGAACAAGATGCTGAAAGACCAGAGCTGCGATGAGGCTCTTTTAGATGTGTTCGACGCCAAAATGAATGAATATGCCGAATTAATCTTTGCTTCAAGGAAAGCCTTCGTTAAAGACCTGTTGCCTGTCGTCACTGAATATTATGCTTCGCTTTCTGGCAAATCGGAGACTGTCTCCATCGCATACAAGTCCGACCTGGAAAACGACAGGCTCTCGGACATTCTGAAATCGTGCAGAGAAAAAGACAAATACCTGAAATTCACTACTGCAGGCATCCAGAGAGACGATTTAGTCTTCGAGATGGACGGCTACCCAATCCGTCGCTGCGGCTCTCAGGGCCAGCAGAAATCTTTCTTGGTTTCATTGAAATTCGCCCAGTACGAGATAATGAAGAATGATTACGGATACCCGCCCATTCTGCTCCTTGACGATGTCTTCGACAAATTAGACATGAACAGAATCTCGAACCTCATCGGAATGGTCGCGGGAAATGAGTTCGGACAAATTTTCATAACTGACAGCAATAAAGTGAGGATGCAGGGCATCGTGGACAAGTTGACCGAGGATAGGAAATATTTAGAATGCGTAAACGGAGAATTTAAAGATATTTAGCATGGACGACGAAAAATTCACCCCCCGTCTAGCGCACCGAGACGCTATCGGGATGCCTGACCTTATGAAAGCCTTCGTCAAGCATTTTAACCTTTCTGCCGGGCTGAACACTCAGAAAATTTTCGATGCATGGGATAAGGTCTCAGGCGCTGAAAGCTTCACGCTAAACAAATTTTTCAAGGGAGGAACGCTGTACGTCACGGTATCGTCATCCATGGTCCGCACCCAGCTGGGATTTCAGAAAGACAGCCTGATAAAAGCGATGAATGGCTTGCTGGAAAAAGATCCCCTATTCATGAAAGACTGCAATACTGTAGGATACGTCAAGAAAATAATCCTTAGATAGAGACATGGGAAGCCGGAAAAGAATAGTCATAGATAATGAAGTGCCTTTCGTAGAAGGTGTCTTCGAGCCATTTGCCGAAGTGGAATATGTCCCCAGCGACAAAATCACACGCGAAGTAGTAAAAGATGCCGATGGGATGATAATCCGCTCCAGAACTCAGTGCGATGCCAGCCTGCTGGAAGGCTCGTCTGTGAAATTTATAGCTACAGACACCATCATCACAAGCCATATAGACCTGGATTATTGCAGCGAGCATGGCATAGGCGTTAAGAATGCAGCCGGCTGTAATGCTGGGGGCGTGATGAATTATGTGTTCTCTGCCCTCTATGGAGTGGCTTCCAGGCAGACAATTAACCTGGACGGAGACACGATAGGCATCATCGGCTACGGCCATGTTGGCTCGCTGGTTGCTGAAATGGCCAGGTATCTTGGTTTCAAGGTGCTTATCTGCGATCCTCCTCTGGCCTCAGTGATGAATAGTGGAGATTTCTGCTCGTTAGATTATCTGCTCAAGAACTCAGACATCGTCACCCTCCACCCGACGGTTGATAACGAGACCAGGAAGATGGCTAACGAAGACTTCTTCAATAAGATGAAAGATGGCGCCATATTCATAAATACTTCTAATGGGGAGTTGGTTGACGAGGATGCTTTGAAAAAGGCTATTCCTCGACTCGGACCTGTGATCATAGATACTTGGGGTCACGAGCCGAATGTCGACAAGGAGCTGGTAGACATGGTAGACATAGCAACTGCACATATCGCCGGTTACTCTTATCAGGGAAAGCAGAATGGGACTGCCATTTGCGTCAGGGCTTTAGCCAGGTTCTTCGAGTACCCTCAGCTTTATGGATTTTTCCCAAAAACAGAGATTCAAGAACTGGAGTCGATAAAGCTGGATCTCAGGGGCAAGACCCAAGGAGAAATCGCAGCCGTAATACAATATAATTATCCGATTTTCACAGACGATTTCATTTTCCGGCTCGATCCTGGAAAGTTCGTGGAACTGCGCTCGAATTACAAATACCGTAGAGAGTTTTATGTTGAATATTAGATCCTGAATCAAGTTCAGGATGACGGGGTGATTCGTTCAGGATCTATTTCCTAATACAAATCTCTGTATTTCATTCCGGAGCCTGAGACACCTGAATAATAATCGTACTTGCTGGCAAGCGAGCCATACATCTGGCCAAGCACTTCAAGGTAAGGAGAACCATCAACCAAAGTCAGTCTGTAAACGGTGTCATCTACTTTGTAGAATTCATTTCCGTCTAGGGTAATCGTATCATAGTCGTCAGGCAGATCTTTTACGAGAGCGCCAGCCGGAGGGACTATCACCTCGTAGTTACCATTCGACTTCTCGATATAGAAAACGCCGTCTTGATAGTAATAAGGCTGGTTAGCATAGGCGTAGCTCTGAACTAATCCGAGCCTGTCTGCTAACGAATGTGCATCGCTTGCTCTGGACGAATTTAGCGCGAAAGCTTTGTTCTGGGCTGCAATCGTAGCATTATTCTGAGCTATTATCCTATTCTGCTCATCTATAACCCGATTGTTGGCGTCAATCGCCCTGAAAGTTCTGTAACTATCATAATAGTAAGCGAAATGAATAGGGGCGAAAACTGCGTCTGCGATTATGTCGGCTGCTATAGTGATTCCGAACGGAGGCCTGCATACGATGTAGATGCCATTGTATGGACGGTAATATATCCCATCGTAGCAGTAATAGTCTATGCCCCAATATCTTACCCTTCTGTAACGAGGTGGCAGATAATCAACTCTGTAACCGTAATAGTGTGGCTCGTGTCTCCAGAATGAGCAAGGTGCATCGTACCTTGCAAAATCTCTTTCTCTAGGAGGAATCCTATGCACGTTCCGGTCTTCACCTATCCTCATGAAATCGTTGCCGCGCTCCATTGGCTGCCTGTAGCCATCATTACTCCTAGATGCATTCTCCCTGTAAGTAGAAAGTCCATCGCGAGTGGCGTTCCCAACCCTCTGAGACTGCTCCCTGACAGCATTGCTAGAAGGAGAAGATTTTATCTCTCTTGCAGCTCTAGAAGAGGAACTTCTTACGGAAGAAGATCTGCTTCTATTATTAACGTCAACTCTGCCGCAATCAGAAGGTACGGAGACGCTGCCTCTGCTCTGAGATGAGCTTCTGGACGTGGAAGGAGCGGAGACGCTGCCTCTGCTCTGAGGCGAGTTCCTTGAAGAAGAGACATTTCCAGAAGAAGATCTGGTGGCAGAGCTTCTCTGCGAGGAGGATCGGCTTACTGAAGAAGGTGACGAGCTGCGAGATTGCGACGAGCTATTAGGCTGCGAAGTGCCACGACCCTGAGACGAGCTTCTTGAAGAAGAACTGCGAGAGGATGAGCTTCTGGAAGATGAACTGCTAGAGGACGAACTTCTAGAAGAAGAGGACCTCTGCGTGGTATTCTCCGAACGCTGCTCGTTAGAACGTCTGTTCTGCGAATATGTATCGACAGGACTTGCAATCATGGCTAATGCCACTATTGATGCGATTGCAATGTGAAGGATGTTTTTCATAACATTTCGGGTTAGTTAGTTATCATTCGTACAAGTAATATTTTTGTGAACGTTTCTTGAAAGACTCGGTGTCTTTATTCCAATAATCCCTTATGTCTTCCACTCTAAAACGTTTTTCAAAATGCGTACGAACATAATCCGTGCCACAAACTTTGTCGAACATAGCAAGGCGGCCCTTGGAATCCTTGAACGGGTCATGCCCCGGGTAGAGTTCTTTCACTGCTTGCATCACATAAAACTGCGTGAGCGTGCAAGTGGCGGCTTCAAAATCTGTATAGTGATACTGAACGCCGTGCAAGAGTTTACCCTTTGCGCTACCTGAGAATGGCTTGAAATGAATGGTCCGAAAAGCCACTCCTGGGATGCCATAGCCATCAAGGCGAGCCTTGAGTGCATCTGCCTCAATCCATTCAGCTGCAAAAACCCCGAAAGGAAGAGTATAGCCTATGCCAATATTCAGATAATTATTGAATTCACCGCAAATGCCTGCCGAAGGATAGCCAATGGCCGATTCTGCATATGGAATATTCGGAGATGGAAGAATCCAAGGAAGGCCGGTATCTGAATATAACATATTCCTATGCCATCCAGCCATTGGAATCACTGAGAGCTTGCATTTTAGAGGTGCCTCATCTCCTTTCTCACCGCAGTTAAGGCCTTCTTCGTTCAGCATTATCGCCAGTTCTCCAACCGTGAGTCCGTAAATATAAGGAATCTTGAATTCACTTACGAAAGAATGGAAGCCGTCTTCTACCAAGCAGCCCTCTACTTTATTACCGCCCAATGGGTTAGGCCTGTCAAGAACCATCACTTCTATCCCTTGCTCAGCACAGGCACGCATCACGAGCCCGAGCGTGCTGATGAACGTATAGGAGCGGCTGCCGACATCTTGGATGTCATAAACTACGACATCAAGCCCCTCCAGCATAGATGGCGACGGCTTGCGATTCGGACCGTAGATAGAATATACTGGAAGTCCAGTCTGAGAATCCTTGGAATCGGCGACGTAAGAACCGGCATAGGCATCACCTCGCACCCCATGTTCCGGACCGAAAAGGGCTTTCAGGCGCACTCCAGGGGCATTAAACAAAATGTCGATGGTGGATCGCAGCTGACTGTCGACTCCGCTGGGATTTGTAACGAGACCGACGTTCCTGCCCACGAGTCCTTCGAACCCGCGTTCTTCCAGCACCTCTATTCCGGGACGCACCTTGGCACCGCTCGGCAGCGACAAGGAGATAGCTAGCACGCACGATAGTATATTCCTGATATTCATAAGATTAATCTGTTGTTTTCTTCATTCCATATTCAGGGCTGACTTTTTTATAAGCCATGGTAGTCACTGCGACTGTGACAATGCAGCAGACAATCACCATCCAGAAGAAATCTCTGTAGCCTAGGGTCTCCTGAATGTAGCCAGCGAACATCCCCGGAACCATCATGCTCAGAGCCATGAAGCAGGTGCAGAATGCATAGTGAGATGTCTTGAACTGCCCTTCCGAGAAATACATCATGTACAGCATGTAGGCGGTGAATCCGAAGCCGTAGCCAAATTGCTCGATGGCAATGCACGCGCTGATGGTCAGCAGATTAGTCGGCTGAACTATTGCCAAGTACACGAATGACAGGCAAGGCAGCGTCATGCATGCCGCCATGGGCCAAAGGGACTTCTTGAGGCCTATCCTGGAGGCGAGAAGACCGCCTAGGATGCCTCCAAGAAGAAGGAATATGACGCCTATGGTGCCGTAGGCAAGGCCGACCTCCTCTGTCTTCATGCCCAGCCCGCCGAGCTCCCTCGCAGCCACTAGGAACGGGGTGCACATCTTGATGAGGAAGGCTTCCGGAAGGCGGTAGCACAGCATGAATACGATTGCCAGCCAGACGCCCGGCTTCTTGAAAAAAGTAGAAACCGTTTTGCCGAATCCTTTGAATATTTCGCCTGCTGCATTGCCTGAGCCGCTGGTTATGTTGGGGACATCGGCGGCAGGGCGAGGAATCATGAATATGTGATAGAGGGTCAGCAGCGTAAGCAGAACCGCGGAGCCGCAAATGGTTATGCACCAAGCCATAGGAATATTCCCATAATGGGATTCCAGGAAACCCGCCACGGCCACTATTACCCCGTTGCCGAATACATTTGCAAGCCGGTAGAACGTGCTTCTCACTCCCACGAAGGCAGCCTGGCTGCTCTGGCTCTGGGCCAGCATGTAGAAGCCGTCGGCAGCAATGTCATGCGTCGCCGATGCAAAGGCCGCGATTATGAAAAGGATGAGCGTGAACGTGAACATGCCCATAGGAGTTGTTCCAGAGGCGATCTGTTCTGCGCCAGGACGTGGCAGGGTCAGGGCCAAAACCAGAAAGGCCGCAGACATTATGGCCTGCATGGTCACAATCCACCAGCGTTTCGTCTTGATAATATCCACGAAAGGACTCCAAAGAAATTTCAGGGTCCACGGGAGATACAGTAACGATGTGAACATCGCCATCTGTCCGTTCGGGACGCCCATTTTAGCGAACATCAGCACGGACACGTTGTTCACCAGAAAATATGGGATTCCTTCTACAAAGTACAGCGTTGGGATCCAAAGCCAAGGCGAGATATTCTTAGAATTCGACATATTCATTTAATATTGAATTGGTTATATTAGATTAGCATATAGGTGCGTCATCCACCATCGGCAAAAGCTCGGAGCCTGGGTAATAGTGGCCGAGGATAGCCTGGAAGCTGTAGCCTTTGCTAGCCATCACTGCTGCTCCAATCTGGCAAAGCCCCACGCCATGGCCCCAGCCGGAGCCTTTCAATGTAAGCTTGTCGCCGTTCCAGATGACTGTGAAAGCAGAACTCTTAAGATGAGATGAAGAAAGCCATTTCCTGATTATCAATTCTTTGCCTATTATCATCTCCCTTTTTGACCCAACGACTCTGAGCTTCTTTATTCTTCCCGAAGGCCCTCTCTCGATTGGAATCAGCTCCTGAATCGTCCCGAAATCTATTCCCGACCGTGTCCGAATAAGGTCTGAGACTTCATTCCGAGAATATTCCACAGTCCATCTGTAAAAGTCTTTCGTCTCCAAGTCGTAGTCGTTCAGTACTTGAGAGAGGATTTTCTCGTCCGTGGTGTCGCAGAACGGATCGCCCCCGGGTTTCTCGTCCGGAGTGTCTGGAAGCGCTTGAAGGTAAGGGTAATCCTTGTCTTCCCAGCAAGTAGAGAATATCTCCATGCGGCCGCCGCAGCACTTCGAGAAGCGGGCGTCGCAAATCTCTCCTCCGCTTTTAAGAACCAAACCCCACGTCTGGTCTATGGCCTTGCGGACAGTTTCGCCGATTGCCATAGTAAGGCCCTGATAGCGCTGGCAATGGTCGTCAGCACACACGTCGAAAACCTTGTGGTCGTCGTGGTCGAACCATTTGATGTATTCCGTGTCGTAGCTTTCCTCTTTACCCTCTCCGGCTTTGCAATCCAGCATGGTCACGAGCTCGGCAACATTATGCGGGGTTTCACTTGGAAGGGATCCGGCAACACTTTTCTTTCTGTTACGGATCTGGGCCATCACCCAGGACCTGGATATGACGGAATGGGCTTTCAGGAACTCTAGTCCTGCAGAAGATTTCATTTCTGAGGAGATTACGCTCAGCAGATAGTCTTCGACGCCAATTTCGTTGACTGCCGTTACTTTTCCGCCGTCAGTTATGAATTTGAGCCTGCCCGCAAACTTCTGCGTGACCTGCCGCTCCCAATGGAAGTCCACGCCGATGGTTACCCCATACAATATAAAAGACGGCTCAGCGAACATCGTGGAAGGAGTTTTCGCATCGAATATGAGCTGGTCGTAAAGGGTTCCGTTGTAGAGAATCTTGCCTTCGGAATATTCTACCTTTTGCTCGCCATTGCCATCGGAAATGATTTCGAATGAAATCTGCTGTCCGGACATTATTCCGACTTCCAGCGTTTCCTGATGCCTGGTGAGTCTCCAGACGAGAGCCTTTTCATCATCCTCGCCGATGGAGACTTCGGAAATCACTTGGCTCAGCAGCTCAGGCGTCATCTTTTCGTAATCCGACTCCTCAGGAGCGACCATCACGCCGCCCATGTCAGCGCAGCCAGGGCTCATCGAGAGGTGGTCCGGGCCATCCGAGAAATAATTGTGCGGACGATGCTTGCTGCGAAATATTACTAAAGAGCGATATTCGTTATCTTCGAACCAGGAGATGACGTTGAATTTCGGCTCCGGCTCGCCGCCAAGAGTCATAGATGCGCAGTCCAGAAGCCGGTAGAAAAGCTTTGTGACTGACTTCGGGGTTGCTCCTCTTAAGACGAAAATGCCCCTGGTGAACATATTCAAGTGATACAGCTTGGCCTCTTTCAGGTTTGTCAGGTATTCCAGCTCACTGTGGCTTCTTGCAGAGCCTAGGAGCTTGTCTACAGCTTTTTCTAGGGGCATCATGCCTCTCGGACAGCCTTGAAAATGCATGTGATCTGGGGCTGACGCTCCGCTCTCCGGACCGTTGTAGTAACAGGCATATTTCCTATTTGTAGCGACGAAGTCCAGCATGTCTGGATAGCGGTGCCATATGGACTGAGGTGTATGGTCAGTGCTTGATATTACTAGATGGGAAGGGAAAATCGGGTAAGGGTTTAGCGTGATACGGTATTTCTTGCCTTTCCGTCCTTCGAAGTCTATGTTGTACTGCTCTTGGGGTCTGTTTTCCGGACACAGGAAGCAAGGCCTCTCGCTGATGGATTTCTTATCCAGCTTCGCCTCCGATGATATCTTTCTTGCCGGGTTGTATTGCAGCACCACATTCAGCCCGCCGACTGGCAATGTTCTGGTTTCTGCCTTCTTCAAGCTACGATAGTTTTCCGCCGCCATCGGCCAGACCGACAGTTGATCGCAGATGAATTTCTCGATTCTTGAATATGACATATTCATAATGTTCGTAAAACTTGGTACCTTTTTATAAAAGCGCCAAGAGCGAATGTTTGATCGCCTTGAACTCTTGCTCGAAGTTCGGAGTGAAAATACCTTTCCCCAAAGAAGCCTCAATCTCATCCATGCTCCAGTACCTCCCTTCAGAGACCTCGCTTCCATCTGGCTTCAGCATGAAATTCCCGACGGCAGCGAAGACGTTCACCAGTTCTTTCTCCTGCTCAGACTCCCAGACATAGCTCTTTAAATATATCGGATTGAAGTCTCTGAAACCAAGTTCTTCAGAGGCCTCTCGATAGAGCGACGTGGAGAGGTATTCGCCATAGTCTATGTGTCCCCCCACCGCAGTGTCCCATTTGCCTGGAAGAAGGTCTTTCGACATCGAACGTTTCTGAACATAAAGTTCTGAGTTTCTGTTAATTATATGCAAGTGTACGACAGGATGAAGCAGCTTTGAGCCGCCGTGGACATATTTCCTGGAAGCCTGGCCAACCACAAGCCCGTCAGGCTCGACGACAGGAACCATCTCTGAATCCTTCAGCTGCTGTCCGCCAGGCGTTTCCGCAGTCGGAAGCGGAAGCACTGGCGCTGGCTCTACCGGATATACTAACTCGAACATCGCTAAAAATCTATCTGCGTGCAGAAGCAAGACTTTCCATCCAGCTTTCCCTCAATGAACCATGTATCCTGACCCTCGGTCTTTATGTGGCTTCGGAAAAGCTCCACTTCATCTCCAGGCTTCGTCTCTTTGTTGAAATTAATCCTGACATCCTTAACTTGATGTTCTGACGTAATCTCATAGCCGATGCTATCCATGGACCAAGCGATGTAACGAGCGTTATTCGTGTGGCCGAGGAAATCGACATCGCCGTACATTATCTTGTGCGAAGCGAATCTCTCAGCGTCTTTGGGAGGCACCACCTTCTTGCAATGCTCCTCTATCGCATCCCGATGGCACTGAGTTGACTCAGGGACCATTCTCATGATTTCCTCATCCCTTGCAAACGTTCTCGTCTGCATATTCATGACTATCCAGGAAGAGGTACAAGTGATGAGCGCTCCGCTGCTGTCCTCGAAATTCAGGTCTCCTTGATGTCTGAGCTCGAAATCCCTGATGTAGAATGGTCCATCAATGCATTTGTGCCATGTGAACAGGGCAACTTCATCCCTCCATTTCGGTGGCCTGATGAATTTGAAATGCATTCTGGATATGACCCATGCTGTATGGTGGAGCTGAAGGTCATCCCATCCGAAGTGGAAGTGGCTGGCAGCCGAGTGGGCTATCTCCTGAGCCATGTCCATGAAAGACGATGGCCTTAGATGGAAAGAGCGGTCTGCCATATAGCTTGGGACCGTGTAATCTTCTTCGTATGTATTGTCTGGCCTTATTCCGTTCATTTCTCTGTATCTTGATAATTGATGATTTCTAGTTCTTCAGGAGTATATAGAAGCGAATCAGTGAATGATGGTGCCGTGCGGCTGAGTATTATGAATATGACCAATAGCAGCAGGGCCGTTCCAACAACACAGGCGGCAGCAATCCGAGTTATCCTCCGGCCATCTTTCTTTCTAACTTTCTGAGTCTCAGGGGCGGTATTGGAAGCTGGTGCGGCAGGTGCTGTTTTTTCCGTTTCTTCTGGTGGCGCGGGCGTTTCTGGTGCGGCAGGTGCTGGCGAAACTAGTTCTATAGGCATCTCCTCCTGCTCTGGAACAGATTCTACTATGGGTTCAGGAACCTTAACCTCTGGTTCTGGCACATCAACTATAGCCGAAAGTTTTTCCACGGCATCATAGACCTCCTCTGGAGTCTCCTCGTGCGTCTTCAATGATACAGGCTGCAAGCCAAATCCGTAAGGGAATATCTCCAAATCCTCGTCTGGAATGAAAAAAAAGGCGTTTTCTTTCGTAGCCCTAAGCCTCCCCAGGCCAGGAAACACAACAGCCTTCTTCTTTGTGAGCTCATCCTTCACCCCAGCCACGAAACCAGAAATTATCTTCCTAGACGTCTCCAAGTCCATCCCATTAGCCTTTGAATACAGCTGTGCAAGCTTATCATCAGAGCCTTGCCTTTCCCTGAACGAAAGCCTCCTGTAAGGCGGATTGATGGTGTATCCCCTATCGGAGAACGACGCAGGCACTACCTCGGTCACGAATGTGCCAAGACCCGGAAGTGCAACCTCCTCATTATCAAGGATAAGCTCCTTGACCATATCCGCCAAAAGGGCAATTTCCATAAGCTCAATATTGGAATCAGACACAAAGATACTTAAAATTTTCATGCGGGCAATTCCAAGCCTCGTACCCTTTCATGCGAATGCACCTTCATCGATTCAAAGAAAAAATGCTTAAAAAAATTTGCATAAACATCTTTTTGTTGTACCTTTGCAATCCCGAACAGGAAACCAAGATGGACATCTCTCCTCTGGCTGCCTGAACGGAAAATACAAAAATATTCCTCAATAGCTCAGTTGGTTAGAGCACCTGACTGTTAATCAGGGGGTCGTAGGTTCAAGTCCTACTTGAGGAGCAAGAATGGACAAATCTTCAAATTGGGGATTTGTCCATTCTCGTTATCTCCCTAACGACCTGATTTCAATAAAACTTGTTTGCCCGGATTTCCCTCCCCACTACTAAAGGCTCCCGACAGGATACTTTGGGAACCATTTGCAGACGTGCGCAGAAAGGGCATTTTAAAAGTACCTTGCGATTTTATGACAACATACTTCTTGTCGCAAATGCAATACATTCATAATAAGCGCATTGCGACTAGCTAGGTGAGTACCTAGCGAATATTCCCATAAGATTTAGTCGAAACGGACTGGGGCTAGAAGGATAATGACGAGTTTGAGTCGTGGGTGGCGCCATTATTCCAAATATTCTTAAATCCGATGGTTCTCTGGAAATCTAATAAATGGTGAGGCAACTATATGGAATTACAGAAATTTGCCATGTCAATATATCTGAATTTTGCGTAAGTTTGCAAGAAACGGACATATTCATGAAGGTTTACATTTGTCAGTGCAATCTGCTCTGGTGTGATCGTGAAGGCAACAGGGCGCATATCGAGGAGTTACTTTCGCAGGCTGGAGAATCTGGCTGGACACAAGGAACAGCCGAGGGGCGAGAAAGCGCTGGAATCGAGGCTGGGGGGCTGATCGTGCTGCCCGAGATGTTCTCGACGGGATTTATTACGATGCCGGCAGGTGAGGCGGAGAACGATGGATCCTCGCTTGGCTGGATGAAGGCCATCTCCAAGAAATATGGTTGCGCGGTGGCAGGGAGCGTGGCGACAGAAGATGGCGGACTCTTCTACAACCGATTCTACTTCGTTAAGCCGGACGGAACCTTCGTCAAATACGACAAGCGGCATCTTTTCTCTTTCGCAGGCGAAGACAGGCGATTCACGGCAGGAAGCGAAAAAGTCATAACTGAATATAACGGAGTGCGGTTTTTTCTGCAAGTATGCTACGACCTGCGCTTTCCATGTTTTTCCAGGAATATTCTGCCGAATCCTTACGACGCAGTGATTTACGTAGCCAGCTGGCCATCGCCAAGGATCGGGGCCTGGGACACTCTCCTAAAGGCCCGCGCAATAGAGAATCAATGCTACGCAATCGGCGTGAACCGAGTAGGCAAGGATCCTTCGTGCCAATATAACGGACATTCCTCAATCGTAGATCCTTACGGCAATGTCGCCGCCACCTGCATGGAAGGGGCTGAAGGAATCATGTCCGCAGACCTGGACCTTGACTCCCTGCAAGCATTCCGCGATAAATTCCCCGTGCTGAAAGATGCGGACAGATGACCTATGATGAAGTCCTGAAATTGACCTACCCAAAATGCCAATTCTGATCTTTTGCAAACACCTAGCACGGGGACATTCCACATCAGGGCCTGCAGAGGCATAGGGCGTCCTAAGGTGGCGTTTGAGAGCCAGGGGTTAGGACGATCATAGCCATTCTGCAGCGCTCCACGGCACTTCATCGTCCTAGAGTCTCGTACAATCTAGATTTAAGAATATCGGCAAAATAATTAAAAGAATATTTACCTTTACCAAACAAATCTAGTTTCCAATGACACTAACAGATTACATTTCCAAAGTCAACTTCCAATACCAGACCGGAAACACAACAGAACACAGCTTCAGAGGTTTTCTAAGGGACTATGTAGCAGAGATTGCCGGCAGCGGTATAAACGTGATAAATGAGCCGAAGAGGACCACATGCGGGGCCCCTGACTATGTGATACTGAGCCGGAAAACCAACCAGCCGGTATTTTACATTGAAGCAAAGGATCTGGAGGATGGAGACCTTGACGGGATAAAATCACACAAGGAGCAGTTCGACCGCTATAAAAATGCCTTGGAATATGTCGTATTCACAGATTACCTGGATTTTCATTTCTACGAGCACGGTAATTTCGTAAAGAAAATTCGTCTGGGTGAGGTTCTCGGGAACAGAATCGCCCCCCGCGAGGATTCGGAGAAGGAATTCAACAAAATGATAACTAACTGGAGCCATGCTGGGGCGAAGAGCATAACAAAGGCCAAGGACTTGGCCGAGATAATGGCCTCGAAAGCAAGACTTCTGCGTTTCATAACACTAAGCACAATGAGATCCCTGACGTATGGGGAGTTCAGCTATAGCGACAAGAATCTTGAAATGCTCTTCAATAAGTTCAAGGAAACCCTCATTTCTGACTTGAATTATGAACGATTCGCTGACATGTATGCCCAGACAATAGTGTATGGTCTTTTCGCGGCCAGACTAAACGACTCGACTCCCGACGACTTTTCCAGAAGCGAGGCTCTGAACCTGATACCAAAATCAAATCCATTCCTGCGCAAAATATTCGAGAATGTGGCTGGCAACGATCTGGATGAAAGAATTTCTTGGATTGTGGATGACCTTGTGGAGACGTTTGCAGCAACCGATGTCCAGAAAATCATGGAGCAGTACGGTCAGAACACCCAACGCAATGACCCTATGGTACATTTCTACGAGGACTTTCTGGAGAAATACGACAACAAACTACGCAAACAGATGGGCGTCTGGTACACTCCCAAGCCTATCGTGAGCTTCATAGTGCGATCGATTGATGAAATCCTCAGAAATGATTTCGCCCTTAAGGATGGACTTGCAGACAGGACAAAAACTGAAATTGACGAGGCCATCGACCAGTCGAAGGACGGTCGCACGACCGATGGCAAGAAGCATAGGACGATGAGCGTGCCGAAAGTACAGATCCTTGACCCTGCAACTGGGACAGGGACCTTCCTCGCCACTACTATTCAGCAGATTTATCATACCATATGCAAGAACAACAACCAAGGAATATGGCAGGAATATGTTGACAAGGAGCTTAAGCCTCGTCTGAATGGCTTCGAGCTGATGGTTGCTCCATACACGATCGCCCACATAAAACTTGAGATGACGCTAAAAGACACAGGGTACAAAGAGAATGGAGAACGTCGTCTCAAAGTCTTTCTTACAAACTCCCTAGAGGAGCCGTCAGACAGCCCTAGGGATCTTTTCAGCGTCATTTCTCAGGAGGCATCCGATGCAGATAAGGTGAAGCGGGACATGCCTGTGATGGTCATTCTCGGGAATCCGCCGTACAATGTTTCCAGCGTCAACAAAAGGACATGGATTACGAATTTAATCAAAGAATATACTAACGTAGACGAAAAGAACAAGCAACCTCTTAGCGATGATTACATCAAATTCATAAGATTATCTCAGTCATATATTGATAAGAATGGGGAAGGAGTCGTAGGTATGGTAACGAATAATACTTACATAGACGGAGTACTACATAGAGCTATGCGAAAATCATTACTGAAAAGTTTCGACAAAATATATATTCTTGATCTGCATGGAAGCGTAAAAAAAGGCGAGAAATGTCCAGATGGCTCGAAAGATGAAAATGTATTTGACATACAGCAGGGCGTAGGGATAGTACTTCTTATTAAGAATTGTTCTTCACATCTTAATCAAGATGCAAAGGTCTTTCATTATGACTTGTTCGGGTCAAAAGAAAATAAATTCGATTTATTGGAGAAAGAAAGCATTACTTCTCTGGAATGGAGCGAGTTGCATCCTTCTGAGCCATACTTTTATTTCATGCCAAAAGATTTCAGCAACATAAACCAATATCAAGAAGGATTTAAAATATCTGAATTATTTTCTAGATTCGGGACCGGTATTGCAACATATAAAGATGAAATCGTTGTCAGGGATACTCGAAATGAAGTTAGGAAAATAATAAATGACTTCTGCAATCTCTCTGTAGAGGAGATAAAAGGCAAGTATCATATTTCTAAAGAGTCAGACGATTGGTCAGTAAGCAATGCGAAGCGTGACCTGAATTCAAACAGATCTAATATCATTATTTCCCCTTATCTATATAGGCCTTTTGATACAAGATTCATTGCCTACACAGGAATATCCAATGGCTTCATTTCAAGACCGAGATATAATACTATTAATAGCCTATTGTTCGATAATAATGTTGCCATCTGTTCAATTAGAATAGGAAGGTCATACAATTTCCCTGTATTTGCTTCCTCAGTTCTAACAGATAAGACTTTACTATCATCCAAAGACAATTGTAGTGTATTTCCGTTATACATATATGACAATGAAATTCAAACAGCAAATTTCCACGAAGACATATTCAATAAAATCTGTTCTAGCCTTGGGTTCGAGCCTACTCCGGAGCAACTGTTCAACTACATCTATGCAATTCTGCACTGCCCTAGTTATAGAACGAAGTACAAAGAGTTTCTGAAGATTGACTTTCCACGCATTCCGTACCCAACTGACAAATCCATATTCGAAAAATTGTCACAAAAAGGCGAAGCCCTTGTCAACCTTCATTTAATGAAGAATGCCAACTCGTGGTCAGTCTCAACTGGATTCCCAGTGAGCGGAAGCAATGAAGTCAAAGAAATCAGCTTCGACGAAGGCCGAGTGTATATTAATGAGGATCAATATTTTGATAACGTCGATTCTATCGCTTGGAATTTATTCATCGGCGGTTACCAGCCTGCTCAGAAATGGCTGAAGGATAGAAAAGGCCGGACTCTCGGGCTAGATGGAATCGAGCATTACGAACGCATTATCTATGCGCTGGACAAGACCCATCAAATAATGGATGAAATAGACGATATCTGGAAACCATTAAATGACAAATCCTAAAATAGCCGATGCCTTCAATTACCCCGCATACCGTTGCTGAACTTATTTACTGGTCATACGCCAACCTGGCTATGGCTCACGACGGCATTACCCGTGGGCTTCTGACATATGACAAGACTTCCTTCATCATTCGCATGCGGATGTACAAAGGGTTGTTGTCAGGGAAAATGCAAATTGGTTCCTTCTTCAAGGATGAACGCTGGAAAATGGAGAATGGAGCTCGCTGCGTATATTGTGGCTCCACTGAGAACCTATCAGTCGATCACATTTTGCCTCGCATCAAGGGAGGTGCTGACGATGTGGAGAATCTGGTTTGCTGTTGTAAATCCTGCAATAGGTTCAAAGGAAAGAAAGACTTGATGGCTTGGTACAATGAGCGAGGCCAGTTCCCGTCAATAATGGTTCTTAGGCGTTATCTGAAACTCGTTCTCCGGCAATGCGAAGAACTCGGCATCATGGATAAGACATTGGATGAGGTAGACGATTCCGCTCTCCCCTTCAGCCTTTCGGAAATTCCAACGAACTATCCAAAATGCTCTGAGATGAAATTAATATAGGAACTTCAGCAATAAAGCAGAATTTGCAAGAAAATTTGTTTTTAATGTTTACTGAAAGTTTTTTACTTTGCTGGTTGACTATTTTTGCAAACACCTAGCACGGGGACATTCCACATCAGGCCTGCAGAGGCATAGGGCGTCCTAAGGTGGCGTTTGAAAACCAAGGGTTAGGACGATCATAGCCATTCTGCAGCGCTCCACGGCACTTCATCGTCCTAGAGTCTTGCAAATACAGTTGGGTTGCCTAGGCTGGGGGTGGAGCCTGAGGATTGCCTAGGCTGGGGGTGGAGCCTGAGGATTGCCAAGGCATAGGGTGGAGTCGGGGGCTTGGTTAGGGCAAAGGTTCAAATCGATTTAAATAAAAATTTTCTTGGAATTGAGATTTCCATTTTCTACATTTGTGACAGTTACGATTTGAAAGAATAATATTTATGCAATATTCATCCATTATCGTCATTTCCCTATCTATCCTAGTGCTAAGCATTCAAGGATAGGGAAGGCGTATGAGATGATTTAATTACATATTTATTCATGCATAGCCTTCCCAAACCCCACGGGAAGGTTTTTTTTGTCTAGCGCACTTTCACATCGAAAGGCTAGCGAAATCGAGTGAAGGCGAGCCATGAGGGGAAGGATGACGATGGGGACTGAAAATGATTTGAGTTAACGAAACGAAACAAATAGACAATGAAGAATCAGCTTAGAAGCTCCGTTACGATGAATGGGCGAAGGATGGCAGGGGCAAGGGCCCTGTGGGTGGCTGCAGGCATGAAGCCCGAACAGATGGGCAAGCCAGTAATCGCCATCGTAAATTCCTTCACCCAATTCGTTCCAGGGCACACACACCTCCACGAGATAGGCCAGATCGTCAAGACCGAAATCGAGAAACTGGGTTGTTATGCGGCAGAATTCAACACCATAGCGGTAGATGACGGCATCGCCATGGGACACGACGGCATGCTTTACTCACTTCCCTCTCGCGACATCATCGCAGACAGCGTGGAATACATGGTCAATGCCCACAAGGCCGACGCGATGGTCTGCATCAGCAACTGCGACAAGATAACTCCCGGAATGCTAATGGCCGCAATGAGGCTGAATATCCCCACTGTCTTTGTGTCAGGAGGGCCCATGGAAGCCGGAATCTATCCGTCCACCAAAGTGAACACAGCCATGGACACAGAAGAAGGATGCCGGAAACTGGACCTAATCGATGCCATGGTGGTATCGGCAGACAACAGCGTAAACGATGAAGAAAGTAGGAAAATCGAGCTGAATGCCTGTCCTGGGTGCGGGTGCTGTTCTGGCATGTTCACGGCAAACTCAATGAACTGCCTGACGGAAGCAATCGGGATGGCGCTCCCAGGCAACGGCACCGTGGTAGCTACCCACAAGAATCGCATCGAGCTTTTCAAGAAAGCCGCGAGACTAATCGTCGCAAACGCCTACGAATATTACGAGAACGGAGATGAAAGCGTCTTACCGAGGAACATCTGCACCAGGCAAGCCTTCCTGAACGCCATGACGCTGGACATCGCAATGGGTGGCTCAACGAACACAGTACTGCACCTTTTGGCGGTCGCTAACGAAGCCGGGGTTGATTTCCGAATGAAAGACATCGACGAATTGTCACGCAAAGTTCCTTGCATTTGCAAGGTGGCTCCAAATACGGCAAAATACCACGTGCAGGACGTGAACAGGGCCGGAGGCATAGTAGCCATCATGAACGAGCTGGCCAAAGGTGGTCTCGTGGATGCTTCCCTCAAAAGGGTTGACGGACTCACTCTCGCACAAGAAATCGACCAGTACTGCGTCACCATGCCGTTCAACGCCAAGGAAGAAAGCGAGCTGAACCCTCACTGCACCGACGAAGCCAAGGCAATATATTCAAGCGCCTCTGGCAATAAGTTCAGCACCGTCATGGGCTCGCAGGAAACATATTTCCAAAACTTCGATGCCGACAGGGCAGAAGGCTGCATCAGGGACCTCAGTCATGCATATTCAAAAGACGGGGGCTTGGCAGTGCTTTTCGGGAATATAGCGAAAGACGGCTGCGTGGTCAAGACCGCAGGAGTCGATGAATCCATCTGGAAGTTCACAGGGAGGGCTAAAGTCTTTGATTCCCAAGAAGCAGCCTGCGATGGCATCCTGGGCGGCAAGATACAGGCCGGCGATGTGGTAGCGATCACCTACGAAGGCCCGAAAGGCGGCCCTGGAATGCAGGAAATGCTTTACCCTACTTCTTACATAAAATCCATTCACCTCGGAAAGCAGTGCGCCCTCATTACCGATGGCCGCTTCAGCGGAGGCACCTCCGGATTGAGCATCGGGCACATCTCGCCAGAAGCAGCCGCAGGAGGAAACATCGGCCTGGTCAGAGACGGGGACATAATAGAAATCGACATCGCTTCCAGAAGCATAAACGTAAAGCTCTCAGACGAAGAGCTTGCGGAGCGCAGGAAGCTGGAAATGGAGAGAGGGCGTAAGGCTTTTACTCCTCCGATGCGCCACAGAGAGGTCTCAAAAAGCCTAAAAGCGTATGCGGCAATGGTGAGCTCGGCAGACAAAGGAGCGGTGAGGGTGATCAAAGATTAATAATGAATATGGGAAATAATAGGATAAACGGTTCAGAGGCGCTTTTGAGATGCCTCGTGGACGAGGGCGCAGACACTATATTCGGCTATCCTGGCGGCCAGATAATGCCAGTCTATGACAAGCTGGTGGATTACTCCGATAAGCTTCGCCACATTCTCGTCCGCCACGAGCAAGGAGCGATTCATGCCGCCCAAGGTTATGCCAGGGCGACTGGAAAAACAGGAGTGGTGCTGGTCACCTCCGGCCCGGGAGCGACGAACGTCATCACAGGCATAATGGATGCGAAAGTGGATTCCACCCCCATCGTAGTGATAGCCGGGCAGGTGTCTAATTCAGCACTTGGAACAGATGCTTTTCAAGAGGCAGACCTCATCGGCATGACAGGGACAATAACGAAGTGGAACTACCAGGTCAGAGATGCGAAAGACATGGCTTGGGCGGTATCTAGAGCGTTCTACATAGCAAGGAACGGCCGTCCCGGGCCAGTGGTGCTGGACGTGACTAAAGATGCCCAGCTCAGCATGGTAGATTTCGAATTCAAGAAATGCGGATTCATTAGAAGCTATAATCCTTATCCAAAGCCTTCTGAAGAGGCGATAGCCAAGGCCGCGATGCTGCTCAACGAAGCCGAAAGGCCATTCGTGGTGTTCGGTCAGGGAATCACTCTCAGCGGAGCGGAAAAAGAACTTAAAGAGTTCCTCCACAAAGGAGATATCCCTGCCGGCTCCACCCTTCTCGGACTGAGCGCATTGCCGACCGACGATCCGCTATTTGCCGGCATGATAGGCATGCACGGCTACATAGCCCCGAACATAAAGACCAGCGAATGCGACGTGCTGGTGGCAGTGGGGATGCGCTTCGACGACAGAGTGACAGGAACGGTCCAGTCATACGCCAGGCAGGCCAAGATAATCCACATCGACATAGACCCTTGCGAGGTCGGAAAGATAATTCCGGTAGACGTGAGCATCATCGGGGACGCGAAGGCGGTGCTAAGAGAACTGACTGCCAAAATCGCAAGGCACGACCATAAGGAATGGATTGCCAGCTTCGAGAACTGCCTCGAAGTAGAGAAAGAAAAAGTAATAAATCCGGAAGTTCATCCGAAAGAGGGTTGGATCAAGATGGGAGAAGTAGTGGATGCCGTTGCCGAAGCGACAAAGGGAAATGCCGTGGTGGTGACAGACGTCGGTCAGAACCAGATGATCGCTGCGAGATATTCAAAATTCACCGGTGGCAGGAGCTTCATTTCCTCAGGAGGTCTCGGGACCATGGGATTCGGCCTGCCGGCAGCGATAGGGGCAAAGATAGGGGCTGCGGAAAAAACAGTCTGCCTCTTCGTCGGCGATGGAGGAATCCAGATGACCATTGAAGAGCTTGGTACCATAATGCAAGAAAAGACAGGAGTCAAGATATTCATACTCAACAATAACTGGCTTGGCAACGTGCGTCAGTGGCAGGAGCTGTTCTTCAATAAAAGGTATTCGCAGACCAGGATGCAGAACCCCGATTACGAGGCGATTGCCTCGGCATACGGCATACGCTGCGCGATCGTCGAGAAGCGGGAAGACCTTGCCGGTGCGGTGGAAGCGATGCTCTCCGACGACGCCCCCGCGATTCTGGACATCCATGTGGAAGAGGAGGATAATGTCATGCCAATGGTGGCTCCGGGAAAGCCAATTACGAATATCATGTTGAACGGAAAAGAAATTTACGAATATGGAAAATGAGTGCAAACGGTATTCTGTCATCATATACACCGAGAATCAGATAGGGCTGCTCTCGCAGTTCTCGAATATATTCACAAGACGCGGCCTCAGCATCTGGAGCCTTCTGGCTCTGCCTACGGACATTCCTGGCATTCACTACTTGACGATAGTTACCGACGGGCCGGAAAAGAGCATCCACAATGCTGTGCTGCACCTGGAAGACAAGATCGACGTCGTGAAGGCTTTTTATTACCCTGGCGACCTGATCGCAGCGCCCGACGAAAGCATTTACAAGCTCTCCGAGGAAAAAGTCAGGGATTTCATTCACGAGAGAACCGTGGAAAAGAAAAATTATCTTAACAATAGCAACAAATAAATCAATCAATTATGGCAAAAATTAGTTTTGGCGGGGTTGAAGAAAATGTAGTAACCCGCGAAGAATTCACGCTTGAACATGCACGCGAAGTTTTGAAAGACGAAACCATCGCAATCATCGGCTATGGAATCCAAGGTCCTGGACAAGGCCTGAACCTGAGGGACAACGGATTCAATGTGATAGTCGGCCAGCGAGAGGGCAAGTCTTACGACAAGGCCCTCGAAGATGGCTGGGTGCCTGGAGAGACGCTTTTCAGCATCGAGGAAGCCTGCAAGAGAGGAACGGTCATCGAATATCTGATCTCGGATGCAGCCCAGATCCAGCAGTGGCCTACCGTAAAGAAATATCTTACGCCAGGCAAGGCCCTCTATTTCTCGCACGGCTTCGCAATCACGTACAAGGACAGGACCGGAGTAATTCCTCCGGCAGACGTGGATGTAATAATGGTGGCCCCTAAAGGCTCGGGAACATCACTGAGACGCCTGTTCGTCGAAGGGCGCGGAGTGAATTCGTCATACGCTGTTTATCAGGATGCCACCGGCAAGGCTCTGGAACGCACCCTGGCACTCGGGATAGGCATCGGCTCAGGCTATCTTTTCGAGACCGATTTCAAGCGGGAAGTATATTCAGACCTTACCGGAGAACGCGGAACGCTGATGGGAGCGATACAAGGAATACTTCTGGCTCAGTACGAGACGCTCAGGGAGCATGGACATACACCTTCAGAGGCTTTCAACGAGACAGTGGAGGAACTGACCCAGTCTCTGATGCCATTATTCGCAGAGAAAGGCATGGACTGGATGTACGCAAACTGCTCTACGACGGCTCAGAGAGGGGCTCTTGACTGGATGGGACCTTTCCACGATGCCACTAAGCCAGTCTTCGAGAAACTCTATCAGTCCGTGGCCAGCGGTAATGAGGCTCAGATTTCAATCGATTCCAATTCCAAGCCAGGCTACCGTGAGGGACTCAACAAAGAGCTTGAAGCTCTGCGCAATAGCGAGATGTGGAGAACCGGAGCGGAAGTAAGGGCTCTGCGTCCGGAAAAACAGGAAAAGAAATAATAATGGACAACAGAGTACAGATATTCGACACAACCCTCAGGGACGGAGAGCAGGTGCCTGGATGTCAGCTTAACACGGTGGAGAAAATCCAGATCGCCAAAGAGCTGGAGAGCCTGGGCGTGGACGTGATAGAGGCCGGCTTCCCGGTCTCCAGCCCTGGGGATTTCAACTCGGTGATTGAAATCTCCAAGGCAGTGACATGGCCTACCATCTGCGCGCTCACAAGGGCAGTGGACAAGGACATAGACGTAGCCGCCGAGGCTCTCAGATACGCCAAGCATAAGAGAATCCACACAGGCATTGGGACTTCCGACTCTCACATCAAGTACAAGTTCAACTCTACTCGCGAGGAAATACTCGAAAGAGCGGTGCATGCGGTGAAATATGCCAGGAAATATGTCGAGGACGTGGAATTCTACGCCGAAGATGCAGGGAGGACCGACAATGAATATCTTGCCAGGGTGGTCGAAGCCGTGATCAAGGCCGGCGCCACGGTGGTAAATATTCCTGACACCACAGGTTACTGCCTGCCCGAGGAATATGGAGCCAAGATAAAATATCTCTTTGAGCATGTGGATGGCATAGACAAGGCAGTGATTTCCACACATTGCCACAACGACCTGGGAATGGCCACTGCCAACACTTTCGAAGGCATAAGGAATGGGGCAAGGCAAGTGGAAGTGACCATCAACGGAGTTGGCGAGAGAGCCGGCAACACAGCACTCGAGGAAATCGTGATGATCCTCAAATGCCACAAGGATACTGACCTGTACACCAACATCAACACCCAGAAAATATATTCGTTGAGCAGGATGGTGTCGAACCTCATGAATATGCCGGTGCAGCCGAACAAGGCCATAGTCGGCAGGAACGCTTTCTCGCATTCTTCAGGAATACACCAGGACGGCGTCCTGAAAAACGCTCAGACCTACGAGATAATAGACCCTAAGGACATCGGGCTGGACGAGAATTCAATCGTTCTCACTGCTCGCAGCGGGCATGCGGCTCTGAAATACCGGCTGGAGACCCACGGAGTGAATCTGAGCGAGGAAAAGTTGGATAAGGTCTACGAGGAATTCCTGAAGCTTGCCGACAAGAAGAAGGAAATAAATGACGATGACATACTGATGCTTGCCGGCAGCGAGAGGGCGAACGACCATCACATTAAGGTGGACTGGCTCCAGGCGACCAGCGGAATCGGCATGAAGCCGGTGGCAAGCATCGGCCTGGACATCTCCGGCGAGAAATTCGAGGCTGCCGCCACCGGAAACGGTCCCGTGGATGCCGCCATCCACGCCGTAAGGCAGATCATCAAGAAGCCGGTCACACTCACGGAATTCACGATACAGGGAGTCTCCAAAGGTTCCGACGACACCTGCAAGGTTCACATGCAGGTCGAACATAACGGTCGCATCTACTACGGCTTCGGCGCAAGCACCGACATCGTGAATGCTT
>JALCSU010000028.1 GCA_022653735.1 Bacteroidales bacterium | reverse complement strand
TGAGGGCAACCTACATGGAAAGCGGTGATGCCTGCAAGGAGGGAATCATAGCATCCGTGAAGAATGGCATTTACGTGGACGAATTCACGAACGGCCAGGTAAAGATTGGCGAGGGAGATTTCACATTTTTCGTGAATAGCGGCTATCTTATCGAGAATGGCAAGCTTACCCAGCCAATCAAAGACATAAACGTGATTGGAAACGGGCCTAAGGCCCTTGCTGACATAATAGCAGTTGGGAATGACTTGAAGATAGATGAGGGTTCATGGACCTGCGGGAAAGGCCAGAGCTGTCCAGTCTCATGCGGCATCCCAACGGTGCTGGTCAAGAATTTAACCGTGGGAGGCGAATGAAATGATTGACGAAAAGTTATTGCTGACAGCAGAAGAAATAAGGTTTGCCGAGAGATGCCTGGAGAAAGCTATCGAATATGGCGCCCAGAAAGCCAGGGCATCAGTCGCCAAAAGCGTTTCAGACGAGTTCAAGACACTGAACGGCGAGCTGGATAGCGTCACGCACTGCCTCGACAGGGGGCTCTCCCTGAATGTTTTCGTGGATGGACGATATGGGACTTTCACGACGAACAGGCTGGATGCAGCCCATCTGGACGATTTCGTAAAAGAGTCCATCCGGGCTGCGAGGCTGCTCGAGGAGGACAGGTGCAACGATCTACCAGACCCTTCAAGGACGGCCAAAGATGCCATCAATGGCGATGAATTGGGGCTTTGCGACAATGAATATGCTAGCATCACGCCCGAGCAGCGAAAGAAAACGGCTCTGGAATCCTCCATATTCAATGAATATAAAGACAAATCTTTGATTTCGGAGGAGGGGGAATATTCTGACTCCGTGAGCGACAGGCTCGTCCTAGATACTCAGGGGCTTCGTGCGCGGCAGTCCGAAACCAGCTTCAGCTATGGATGCGAATCGACCATAAAAGATGCGGCAGGAGGCAAGATCAGCGGTTACTGGTGGGATCGAGCCTCCAGGCTGAATGATTTGGATTTTAAGGATATATCGAATAAGGCATATTCATTGGCTATGGCTCAGGCAGGTCCGAAAAGCGTCAAAGGCGGGAAATATGATATCGTCGTTGACCCCAACTGCGCCTCAACCCTTCTGAATCCTCTCCTGAGCGCCTTGAACGCATATTCAATCAATCAGAAAAGGTCTTTTTTAATCGATTCGCTCAATAAGAGAGTATTCTGCGAGGGTCTCTGCGTGATTGATGACCCTCGCAGAAAGGGGGAAAACGGCTCCAGGCTTTTCGATGCAGAAGGGGTTTCTGCTGTCAAGGCTCCAATCATCGAGAATGGCATCATAAAGGAATATTTCGTCAGCACTTACATGGCGAACAAGATGGGCATCGCTCCTACCATCAGCACCCCTTCCAGGCCGTTGCTGTCACAGTATAAGGTAAATGGGGGCAGGGATGCAATCCTTGAATATATTGGCGAAGGGATTCTCATAACCGGCTTCAATGGGGGCAATAGCAACCCTTCCACCGGCGCATTTTCCTTCGGAATAGAAGGCTTCCTGTTCCGAAACGGGAAAATCGTTCATCCTGTCAGAGAGGCACTTCTGACTGGGAATTTCCTGGATTTGTGGAATAGTCTTGAGGCAGCAGGAAATGATTCGAGACAATGTATGTCAAAACTTATTCCTACCTTAGCATTTTCAAACGCAGACATTAGCGCATAATATTATCATGAAAGTAGACAAAAACAAAGTCGTCAAGCTCGCCTACGAACTGGTGGTTGACGGAAAAGTTGCTGACAAAGCCACGCAAGATCGTCCATTGGATTACATACACGGGACGCACATGCTGCTCCCGAAATTCGAGAGCGAAGTTGAAGGTAAAGAACCTGGGGATTCGTTCGAATTCACGCTGACTCCTGCCGAGGGCTATGGAGAAGTTGATCAAACTCAAATAATCGACCTTCCCAAAACGGCCTTCATGGTGGATGGAAAGCTGATGGAGGAGTTTCTCGTGGTCGGCCAGATGGTTCCTATGATGAGCCAGGACGGCAGAGTGGTCCAGGGAATCGTACGCGAAGTGTCGGACGACTCTGTGAAGATGGACTTCAATCATCCTATGGCCGGTAAGACCTTGAATTTCAAGGGAAATATCGTGGAGGTCAGGGATGCGACCGAGAAAGAGCTGACGGAAGGGCTTCATGGTGAGTTCCTGCCTCCGGAAGAGCATCATCACTGCAAGCACCATGGCGATGGCGAGTGCTGTCATGGTGAAGGACACAAGGATGGCGAGTGCTGTCATGGTGAAGGACACAAGGATGGCGAGTGCTGCCATGGCGAAGGACATTGCAAAGACAAAGAGTAAAGCGACATGCGGACTGCCGTCGTCATATTGAATTGGAACACTGCCGATTATCTGCGGCGATTCCTACCTCCCCTTCTAGCCTCGCTGCCAGAAGGAGCTGAGGTAGTGGTCGCCGACAGCGCTTCGACTGATGAGTCTATGGAAGTGATGGACGAGCAGTTCCCTTCTGTAAGGCAAATCCGCCTGGATAAGAATTACGGCTTCACTGGAGGCTACAACAGGGCTTTCAAGGAACTTCGAGATGTCCATGACATGGAATATTTCATATTGATGAACACCGACATCGAAGTTCCTGCCGGCTGGCTGAAGCCACTCATAGAGTGGATGGATGCCCATCCTGACTGCGCCGCATGCGCCCCGAAACTACATTCGTGGTACAAACGGGACACTTTCGATTATGCAGGCGCAGCTGGCGGAATGCTGGACCATTTCGGCTATCCATTCTGCCGTGGCCGGGTACTGAAGAAGGTGGAGAAAGATTCTGGCCAGTACGATTCGAACCATGACGTTTTCTGGGCAACGGGAGCGTGCCTGGTGATGCGGAAGTCGGCATATTCAGAAATGGGAGGCCTGGACGACAGGTTCTTCGCTCACATGGAAGAGATCGACCTTTGCTGGAGGCTTCAGCTGGAAGGCATGAAAATCTGCATCGTACCGTCATCGGTGGTGTACCATCTTGGCGGTGGCACTTTGCCGCAGGACTCTCCGTGGAAGTTAAAGCTCAATTTTCGCAATGACCTGCTGATGCTGGAGAACAATGCAGCTAAGACATATTCATTGGAAAATATGTCACAGGGACTCTCTCCGCAGAAAGCGGCATCCAAAGCCGTTCGTAAAGCGCAGAGGCTCATATTCATAAGAAAGTGCCTCGATGGCTGCTCTGCTGCCGTTTATCTGCTGACTGGGAAAATTGAATATTTCAAAGCGGTCCTTCATGCGCACAAAGAGTTCAAGCAGCTTAGGCGCGGCATTGAACTTGCTGGCATAGAAAGATTTGCAGAAAACCACCAAGGCATCCCTGCCCCACGGCTATTCCGCAGATGGATTATTCCTCTGGCTATGGCGAAGGGGAATGGTATTTTTGAATATTTAAGGAAAACATTATGAAAATCGTCATCGACGGCGCTGGTGAAGTCGGCTCCCATCTCGCAAAGATGCTCAGCCTGGAGGCAAACGACATCACTGTGATTGACAGCGATCCTGCAAGGCTGGAGAGAATCAATTCGGAGGCCGACGTGATTACGTTCCAAGGCCCGCCATCTTCCATTAAAGTGATGAAAGAGGCACAGGTCCAGAGGGCGGACCTGTTTATTTCAGTGGTGCCCAACGTCCCTCAAGACGTAAACATAGTGAGTGCTCTGATAGCCAGGAATCTCGGTGCGAAGAAAGTCACTGCAAGAATCGATGACGAAGAGTTCTTGGCCCCAGAGAACAAGCTGTTGTTCAAGCAGATGGGCATCGAGCTCATGTTCCATCCAGAGAAGCTGGCTGCAGACGAAATCGTGGATATGCTTAAACACTCACAGGCTACCGATGCCATGGACCTTGGGCATGGGAAGCTCCAGATTGAAGTGTTCAAGATAGAAGAGGACTCCCCTCTCTTGGACCTGAAGCTTGCAGATTTCGCTGCCGTTGCGGCCACATCTGGTTTCCAGTTCAGGGTCATCGCCGTATCCAGGAACGGGAAGACGATAATGCCGAAGCCCGACACGAAATTCATGTACAACGATAGGGTTTTCATCATCTCCACCCGCGAGGGAATGACGCCTCTGATGAAATATCTCGGGAAGAACACGCTGGAGATAAATTCAGTGATGATAATCGGTGGCTCGCAGATTGCTGAACTTGCCGCCGCTCAGCTTTCGAGAAAACTGGAGAGCGTGAAAATCATCGTCAAGGACATGGATAGGGCGACTGAACTTTCAGAGAAGCTGGACGACAACGTGATTGTCATCAACGGTGATGACAAGAACACCGATTTGCTTCTTGAAGAGGGAATCAAGGATATGGATGCTTTCGTGGCGCTCACTCAGAATGACGAGGCGAATATCCTGTCTTGCGTGGTTGCCAAGAAGTTTGGAGTCGACAGGGCCATTGCCGAGGTCGAGAATAATGAATATGTCAGATTGGCTGAGGAGATGGGGGTGGACACTGTGATAAATAAGAAGCTCATTACGGCGGGCAGGCTGTTCAAATACACTTTGAGCGGAAAGGCCCGCCTAGTGAAATATATGAGCGGCACCGAGGCTGAGGTCCTTGAATATAACGTCGCTCCGGGAAGCGCCATAACCAAGGCTCCGCTGAAAGACCTGGGCTTTCCTCGCGATTCCATCATAGGCGGAGTCATTCGCGGGGCCGAATCCCTGATTGCCGTCGGCGACACCATCATCCAGCCATACGACCGCGTAGCTGTCTTCGCCCTCCCTTCCGCAGTCAAAGAGGTCGACAAGTTTTTCAGATAAACGCCCCACGGCTGTATTCTTGTGAATATTTCGTAATTTTACGGCAAAAGAATTGAGGTATGGCAGACAATCAGTTTGATAAATATCAGAAGAATTATTCCGACAATCAGTTTTGGGAAAAGATCAGGAAGGTGGCGAAGAGCGCTGGAGTGAAAGTTGTCTATGCAGCTCTTCTGCTTTACTATGTGATGAAAAATCCAGCCACTCCGAAGGCAGACAGGCTGAAAATCATCGGAGCGCTAGGCTACTTGATACTTCCGATGGACTTGATTCCCGATTTCGTGCCTGCGGTAGGCTTCACAGACGACTTGGCCGCATTGATTTGGGGAATATATTCCGTATCTAAGAATATAACGCCGGAAGTTAAGCTACAAGCAAAAGAGAGGCTGGGCACTTGGTTCAAAGAATATAGCGAAGCCGACTTGGAAGGGCTGTTCTGATATATCGCATCATATAAAGATTTCTTATGCCCAGCTACCTCCAGATAGAAAATATTTCCAAATCATACGGGCCGAAAGTTCTTTTCGACCACATAGCTTTCAATATCAACGAAGGCGACAAGATTGCGCTAATCGCTCCTAATGGTACTGGGAAGACTAGCCTGCTGCGAATAATCGCCGGCAAGGACAGCTCCGACTCTGGTGGCAAAGTGCTGTTTCTAAAGGACATAAGAATAGCTTTCTTGGAACAGGAATATTTGTTCGACCCAGATCTCACTGTCATTGAGCAGGTTCACAAGGACTCGCTGAAATGGACAGAGCATTTGTCGCCAGAACATCTTTCCGAATATGAGATCAGGATCAACAAGCTGGTAACTTCTTTCCATCTGGATTCGTCGATGAAGATGAAAGATCTTTCTGGCGGCGAAGTAAAACGGGTCGCGTTGGTGGTCATGTTGGCCTCTGAGGCCGATTTCTATGTGATGGACGAACCTACTAACCATTTGGACATAGATGCGATAGAGTTTCTAGAGGACTATCTCACCCATGCCAGATGCACTCTGCTGATGGTCACTCACGATCGTTATTTCCTGGACAGCGTGGCGAACATCGTGATGGAACTGGATCACGGCCAGGTCTACATCTACAAAGGCAATTACGAGAACTACCTGGAGAAGCGTCAGGAAAGAATCGATAACTATAATGCTGAGACCGACAAGATACGGAACGTGCTGCGCCGAGAGCTGGAGTGGATGCACTCATCCCCTTGCGCCCGTACTGGAAAGGCCAAATACCGCAAGAATGCATTCTACGAATTGAAAGATAGGGCCGAGCAAGTCTATCGGAGCAATCAGATGGACCTGAGCGAAATGGGAGGGGCTTCGAGACTAGGCACGAAGATCATCAACTGCAAGGACGTGAGCTTCTTCTACGGTGGCAAATGTTACTTGAGCCACTTCTCTTACAATTTTCAGCGGTACGAGAAAGTTGGGATAGTGGGTGGCAACGGCGTAGGCAAATCCACTTTCGTGAACATATTGCTGAACAATCTGGATCCTGCCGACCCAGGTATGCTCACCGGCACGATAGAAAGAGGAGAATCCTTGAACATAGGCTATTACAAACAGACCGGAATGTCCTTCGATGAGGACCAGACGGTACTGGAGACAGTGAACGATACTCACCTGCTGGGCCAATTCCTCTTTCCTCACGACATGCTGAATAACCGCGTAGGCTCGCTCTCAGGAGGAGAGCGCAGAAGGCTATACCTGCTCACAATCCTCATGAAGCAGCCGAATCTGCTGGTGATGGACGAGCCGACCAACGACTTGGACATAGTGACTATCAATATATTGGAGGAATATCTCAAGGACTTCAAGGGTTCGCTGATTATAGTATCCCACGACAGGCATTTCCTGGACAGGCTGGTCGACCATCTCTTCGTGTTCTGCGGGGATGGAGTAGTGAAAGATTTCATCGGGAGCTACAGCCAGTACAACCAGTACCTGAAAGATTACAAGGCTGCACAGAGGGCACAGGCCCGCGAGGCGGCTCGCTCTTCAAAAATCGGTGGAGCGTCTAAGTCCGGTGATGCGAACGAGGCCGATAGAGGCAGCGCTCCTAAGAAAAAACGCCTCTCCTACAAAGAGCAGAAAGAGTTGGAGCAGCTGGAGAAAGACATTGCCTCACTTACTACAGAGAAAACAGAGCTGGAAGCCAAGCTGAACGGTTCGCTTACTGATTACGAAGAGATACAGAAAGCCACTTCTCGCTTCGGCGAAGTCTCAGCTGAACTTGATGCCAAGGAAACCCGCTGGCTGGAATTATCAATCTAAAGGGAATCGTCGGGGATCTGCGGATTTGCCGAAAAAAGGAAAAGTATTTACATTTGTAAGATTGTACGCTAAGGAAAACACATGAAAAGTGTCCTGAAGAAAATATGGTTCCCGTTAACAGTGGTGTGCTTCTTGGCACTCCAGACTGCCGCGATGGACATGCACTCTCCGAAAGCCCCATGGACTAGTCTTTGGGAAAGCATTCAAGACACTATCAAGTACAGGAATCAGTTCATAAAGCGTGGCGGAGGGAGCGTGGACGACACTGCTTATCTTAAGGCGATCCAAGACACGACGCCTGTCTTAAGCGCACGAGACACGATATTCCCGCCAGATTCGCTTAAAGACATAGACCCTTTCCGCTACAGATACTACGTAGCCCTGCTTGACTCCGCAACACATGTTTTCGTAAGAGACTCTTTAAAGGAAGCTGGAGATTCCCTAGACTGGCCGAAGCTCGACTCTCTCTACGCCATCGATTCCACGATTCGAGCTAAGGATGCTTTCGACAAATGGTATGCAAGTCTTTCCAAGACAGACAGGAAGAAGTACGACATCCAAGTCAAGGAGAACTTCAAGAAGCACATCGCCGACAGCGTGCTTGCAATCAAAGACAGCATCAAGGCCATCAAAGACAGCATCCGCGAATACACTCCGAGAATTCTGGAAACTTTTGCCCTGCCAGATTCAATGCAGTACAAACGCATAATCCAATGGACGCACGAGAGGGAATTCCACAAAATGCACCTTCAATTCCCTGACACTGGCTACAATTACCGCTTCTACGACTACCCTATATTCAGAAAAGACGTGAATGCCACATGGCTCGGCGTTGCGGGCTCGCCGGTGCAGTACTACGACTATTTCAAGCGGGATAACGAGAACGGAGTAGCTTTCTATCAGCCGTACGAACCTTGGTCGTTTTCCCCTTCCACGTTGCCGATGTACAATACGAAAACCCCGTACACAGAGCTGGCATACTTCGGGACATTGTTCGCAAATAGCCAGAAAGAGTCGGACAACCTGCACATTATGACAACGCAGAACATATTCCCTGAGCTGAATTTCACGCTAGAATATGATAGGTTCGGAGGTAACGGCATGATGGAGAATGAGCGGACTGCCAACAAGACTTTCGTCGCCTCAACCAACTACCTGGGGAAAAGATACATGATGCACGTCGGCTACATCTACAATAAGATAGTACATAACGAGAACGGAGGAATCTCGGACAACAAGATGGTCACCGATACGACTCTGGATGCAAGGGAATATCCTGTCTATCTGACCAGCGCATCATCGGTCACCAAGAAAAATACAGTCTTCATAGACCAACAGTACAGGATTCCTTTCACTTTCCTGAAGAAACTTAAATACAGGAAAGAGGTGAAGGCGGACGAGGCATACAGAGACAGCATCACAGCCACTGGTGACTCTGCCGAGATAGCAAGCATGGAGAAGTTGCTTGCCGAGAGGAAGCTGGCCAGAGAAGCGAGAGATACCACAGGGAATATGAACATTACGAGCGCTTTCATCGGCCACAGCTCTGAATATTCCGTTTTCACTCGCATGTATCAAGACGAGATATCCAGCTCAGACACGGACGGGCGCAATCTTTACAGGAATAACTTTCTATATAATCCCACGCAGTCCCACGATTCTTCCAGAGTCATGAAACTGGAGAACAGGATATTCATAAGGCTGCAGCCTTGGTCCAGCGAAGGCATAGTTTCCAAACTTGACGTGGGGGCTGGCAACAGGCTGCTGAATTTCTACAATTTCGATTACTCATCTTTCCTGGGCCTTAAAAAGAATACGACATGGAATTCCACATTCCTCTATGCCGGAATAGAAGGCCAGCTGAAAAAATTCATCCAATGGGATGCCAAGGGAGACTTCGTGCTAGTGGGTCCTGAGTCGAAAGATTTTAGCGTGAAGGCTAATGCTAAGCTAAATATTTTCCCTTTCAGGAGACAGAGATACAGCCCTATCTCTTTCAACGCTCATTTCGAAACAAGCCTAAAAGAACCTGATTACTACTGGCAGCGCTATTACTCTAACCACTATGCCTGGAACAATAATTTCGACAAAATTTCCACGACCAAAGTCACTGGCTCCATGTCGATTCCTCGCTGGAATATCAGTCTGGACGCCGGGTATGCGCTCCTTAAGAATAACATATATTTCGACAGCACTGGCATTAAGCAGAACACATCGCCTATGAGCGTGTTCTCAGCTTCGCTGACGAAGAATTTCAATATTTTCAACTTCCTGCACCTGGACAACAAAGTCCTTTTCGAGGTTTCCTCTGATGAAGACGTGATCCCAGTGCCTACTGTTGCCATCAACGCGCGTTACTACATTCAGTTCAACGTAAAGAGAAACATAATGCAGATGCAGATCGGAGCGAACGCCTGGTACAACACTAAGTTCTACACGCCAGGCTGGAATCCATCCATAGGGCAATTCTATAATCAGAAAGAGGCCAAGTACAACAATGGTCCTTACATTGACGCATTCGTGAACGTTCAATGGAAGCGTGCATGCATATTCATAAAAGTTGAGAACGTTGGGCAAGGATGGCCTGCCAGCAAGAATGACTATTTCAGCGCAAACCATTTCATTCGGACTCAGCGCGCTCTTAAATTTGGAATTTACTGGCCGTTCTACCTGCAACCAAGTCAGAACAAGAAAGTTAGCGTGTCATCCGGAAGCATGGGCGGCGGAAGATCTTCTGGAGGAGGTTCCTCTAGCGGCGGATTCGGAGGAATTGGTGGCGGACTCATGAACAATTCAACTTCTATCGGCGGCGGAGGAGGCACAGAAATATATTAGCAGAATGAAAACTACTGCTTATGGGCCTAAAACGAGTTACCAAAAAATTCTTGAGATTCTTAATTCCAACACTCATCGTGCTGGCACTTATCCCGCTTTCAGTTGGTGAACTCTCTCAGACAGGCAAGAACCCTTACGAAAATGCCCAGCTACGCTGCGTCATTGCCCTCGATTCGATAGAAACTCTCAGGACTGGATATCTGACAGATTATAATTACGAGCTTCTAAAACAGTTTGCCTCCGACAATTCGGCTCGAATAAGAATAACTCTAGCTGAGAATGGAGCTGACTACTCTGACTCACTGCTTTGTGACAGCATTGACATTCTAGTCGCTCCTGCAACTTGGAAGGGCGGGGCCACTTTCCGAAAAGTGATGATGACGGACAGCACAGGCACGTGGTTCATCAAACCAGACAGGAAAAAGATAAAGTCCCTGGACTTGTGGCTGGGGCGGTTCGTGAGGATGGAGAACTATTTCAGCTTCTACAACCGTTTCTTCGCCTGCTACAACCCTTACCGCAAAGGCAGGGATAAGAGGATTCTGACCCCCTACGATGACCTTCTAAAAGAATATTCCAAAAGCATCGGCTGGGACTGGAAACTGCTGGCCTCACTCATGTGGAATGAATCCCGCTTCAAGATAAGCGTAAAATCAAAGCGCGGGGCGCAGGGACTGATGCAGGTCATGCCTGCCAGCGCGGCGAAATTCGGCATCACTGACCTTCTAGACCCTGAGGAGAACATAAAATGCTCTGTACTGATCTTGAGGCGGCTCCAGGATATTCTTAAAGGATATGGAATAGGAGGGTCCGAATTGACGAAATACACCTTGGCAGCCTACAATGCCGGATCGGGGAATATTACAGATGCAATCTCCACGGCCCGTAACAAGAAAGTCGATGTCAGCAGGTGGAGCAATTTCGCAGCATACTTTACCGGAGAAAGAAACGATGCCCTGAGATTCGAAGGTCTGGAGACAATCGCTTACGTCAGAGTCGTTCTGGGCCGATACGACATATTCAGAGGCGTCGTGCCACAAAATTCTGCTCAAGAAAAAGAGATAGAGCTGGAAGAACGGCAGGTAGAGCAGATGATAGATTCACTGGGCTCTGACAGTCTGGGCGGGGTCGACCCTGGAAATGAAGAGACACGGGATAAGGAGCAGGAGCAGAATAACAAGATAAGAGACAGCGTCGGCAAGGAGAATTCCAGATAGGCTCACGCTGACGGGCACGAAAGACACGAAATAATTCTCTGGATTCAGCTTTATGAAATGAGTGAAGCCCTGCACGGCACAAAAAGCAAGCGCCAGAAGATTGCCTATGAGCATACCTTTGAATACAACCTCGGAAGCAACCCTAAGGAATATTTTGGAAATCGCGCCGTCCGTCATGCCCATGGCTTTCAGTGTTCCGATAGTCGATATGTTCCTGAAAAGCATTATCAGGAGCCCCGAAATCATGTTGAAGCCAGCGACTATCGTCATAAGGATAAGGATGAACAGAACGTTGAAATCTATCAGGTCCAGCCAGTCGAATATCTGGGGGTAACGATCCATCACGGAAGTCGCAACCAGGCCGGCCTCCTCACTATCGTCCCCCGTCATTGCCAGCATGCCAATATGCCGCGTCAAATCTTCCATGGAAGCGGCGTTCTTGTAGCCTTTCCTCAGAGTGATTTCAAGTTCCGAGACCGCATCCTCCCCCCATCCGTTCAGGCGCTGAATGTCTTTGATGTCAGCAAGTATCACCAAATTATCGGTGCCGTCCATGACACTCTCGTAAGTGCCAGAAACGGTGAAATTCCTTACTTTAATGTTCTCGCCAACGAAATAAGCCAGCAGTTTATCGCCAGCCTTGATATTCAAAAGGTCAGAAAGCCTCTCAGGAATAAGGATGCTCTGCCGTGAAGTATCCGAGGCTTCCCTCTGGACGCCTTTGAAAACCACGCCGTGGATGTTGTCATCCTTTTTTATGATACCAGCCCTATACACTGCAGGAGATATTGACTTTACTCCTGGCAGAGAATCAATGAGCCATTTAAAACTCGGGTCAGCAGGAATGGATGAATCCTCGCTCACGTAATTCATGTCTTCAGGCATTAGCTGGATATCCCCGGTGAGCTTGGAAATGCCATCTCTGATGTCTGTCCTGAATCCTGAAGAAATGGAAACGGCAATTATTATGATAAAGAAGGAGATAGCGATGGATGACATCGCTATCTTCCCCCCGAAACGGAGGCGTCTGGCTATGAAGCGGGACGCATCCATGAATATTTACCAGATGTGGACTCTCTCGCTCTCCGGCCTCCACATAGGGTCTCCTTCCTTGATTCCGAAAGCGTCGAAGAAGCTCTGGAAATTCCGGATTGACATGTTCACCCTGTTGACCGCTAGGGAATGCTCGTCAAGTTTCGTCAGGCGGGCCTTCTCCTCGTCGGTGATGTTCTGCGCCCAAATCGTAGCGTATGACAGATAGAACCTCTGCTCTGGAGTGAAGCCATCGATCGGGCCGACATTCTGCCCGGCAATGGCATTCTGCATGGCAGTGAAAGCGATGCTCAGCCCGCCATGGTCGCCGATATTCTCGCCGAGAGTGTGATGCCCATCAGCATGAACGCCAGGCAGCACCTCTACGGAATCGAATTGGGCTGCCAGTACCTCTGCCTTTGCCTTGAATTTCTCTTCGTCTTCCTTCGTCCACCAATTGGACATGTTACCGTCTTTGTCGAACAGGCGGCCCTGATCATCGAAGCCGTGAGACATCTCATGTCCGATCACTACGCCTATGCCACCATAGTTCACGGCATCGTCGGCATCCGGGTTGAAGAACGGTGCCTGAAGGATTGCCGCAGGGAAGCATATCTCATTTGTCGTAGGATTGTAGTAAGCGTTCACTGTCTGCGGAGTCATCCCCCATTCAGTCTTGTCCGTCGGTTTTCCGAGCTTTGACATATTGTCAGCAACGTACCACTGGCTGGCGGCACGCAGATTCTCGTAATAGTTCTTGCCGCCACCCACCTCGAGCGTAGAATAATCTTTCCATTTGTCCGGATAGCCGATCTTGATAGTGTAATTGTCCAGTTTCTCGTGAGCTTTAGCCTTCGTGGAGTCGCTCATCCAATCCAGCTCGTCGATATGCTCTCCTAGAGCCTTCTGCAGGTTGTGGACGAGATCCAGCATCTTCTGCTTGGATGACTCCGGGAAGTATTTCTCGACATACATCTTTCCCACAGCCTCTCCAAGAACGGAATTAGGCACTCTCATGGCTCTCTTCCAGCGAGGTTTCTGTTGCTGGATGCCGCTCATCTGCCGGCTGAAGAAATCGAAGTATGCATTGTAGAAATCATCGCTCAACGCTCCGCAACCGCCAGTCAGAAGCTGTCCGGCCAGATAATCCTTCAGCTGCTGCAAATCAGCTTTGGCGAAATATTCAGTTAAACCTTTGAAATAGGAAAGCTCCCCGACGACAAGATTATCCTGATCCGGAATATTCCTTTCAGCAAGATAGGCCTTGAAGTTGAAGCCAGGATAATTCTTTTCCAGTTCCGCTGTGCTCATTGGGTTGTACTGGGCCTGAATGTCTCTTTCCTGCACCTTCGTCCATGAATATTTTGCTATCACGTCCTCTACTGCAAGCGCATTTGCGGCTGCCTGCTCAGGATTTTCATTGCCTGCTAGCGAAAAGAGCTTCGAGAGCATATTCTTATAACCTTCCTTCAAAGCAGCGTTAGCAGGGTCAATGTAGTAATCCCTATCGCCGATTCCCAGACCAGACTGGCCGAAATAAAGGATCTGCATGTTACTGTTGGCCAAGTCGGCGCCGACATATGCCCCGAAGAATCCGCCTTCGCCCACATCGTGAAGCTTGGCGAGTTCTTTCACGAGCCCGTCTTTGTCGCTTACCGCATAGATTTCATCGACATATTTCTTGATAGGCTCGGCTCCATCCTTGTTGAGAGTCACCGAATCAAGCCCCTGCTTGTACAAAATGACGATTTTCTCTTCCGTAGAGCCAGCTTCTGCCTGCATGTTCTCCATGCTCTTGAACAGCCTGTTAAGCCTTTCCTCTGAAGAGTCTCTCAGAGCATCGAAAGTGCCATATCTAGCATATTCAGGCTTCAGAGGGTGATTCTTCTGCCAACCGCCAGTGGCATATTGGTAAAAATCCGTTCCTGGCGCCACCGTGGTGTCAAGATTCGAAAGGTCCAAGGCTGGCGTTTTTGGAGACTGAGCAGTCTGGCCGCATCCAGCCATAACCAATAGAGATGTCATAAAAAATATTGCTTTTTTCATAAATGCATGTGATTTTCTGATATTTTCAAAGTATTTACAGAGTACAAATATAAATATTTTGGCGATATTTGCAGCCTATGAAAGATGCGAAGACATTCTTGGACACGTGGATGCTGCCTCTGGCGCTAACGACTGGCATCACAGTTTACCTGCTTTTCCGATTCGTCCCATTCATGATGCCATCCGAACCAGCAATTTCTGCTTTTGCGAAAGAATTCCAGCCAATCGCCGTTGCCTGCATGCTCTTCCTTCAATACAACAAGGTATCTCCCCACGACATCAAGATTCAGAAATGGCACATCTGGCTGCTGGCTCTGCAGGCAATCGGCTTCGTGCTCCTGGCCCTCATCACGTCCGGAATGGAAGAGGGGATATGGAAGATACTCATGGAATGCGCCACGCTCTGCATAATCTGCCCTACGGCGGCAGCAGCCGGAGTGATAACCGACAAATTAGGAGGGAGCCTCTCGCACACAATCTCTTACACCGTGCTTTCGAACTGTCTGGCAGCAATAATGATTCCGCTGCTGATTCCTGTGATAAATTCCACGGACGGAGCGACTTTCGGCTACAGTTTTCTAAAAATATGCAAACGAGTATTCCCGCTCCTCATCTTCCCGCTGCTCCTCGCATGGTTCATAAGATACTGCATCAAGCCCCTGCAGCATTTTCTGATGCGCTACACTTTCCTGGCTTTCTACTTATGGGGGATCAGCCTCACGTTCGCAATGTTTTTGGCAACCAGGGCCTTGCTGAATAGCGGAGTCTCGGTATCCGGTGCCATGCTGATCGGAATAGTATCGTTTGCATGCACTTTGTTACAGTTCTATGCCGGCAGGAAAGCCGGGAAACCATACGGAAAGATAGAATCCGTCACTGCGGGACAGGCGCTCGGACAGAAAAACACTGGCTTCCTGATTTGGCTGGGATATTCCTTCCTGACCCCAGTGACTTCTGTGTCAGGAGGTCTCTACGCCATATTCCAGAATTTGTTCAATTCCTGGGAACTACACGAGCATGATGAAGAAATAGAGGCTAAAGGGCCTCGAGCCTGACTTTCGCCGATGTCCTTTCTGTCTCATCGGTCGTGACCTCCACGAGCTTCTGAAGGTATTTTTTCTCGAGTTTCGCGTTTTTTTCATTTCTTGCAAGCAGCACGCAATTCTTGATGGCCGTGTAATCGTCTGGCCTGAGCTTCAGAACCTTGTTGTACATCTTGAGGGCTGCCTTATCGTTATGCTCTGCAACCAGATAGTACGAGCCTAAATTCGTCATGAAAAGCGTGTTCTTTGGCTCGTAGCTCAGCACTTTTTCCGAAAGGTCCTTGAAAGCCTTGAATGTCTGAGGCGTGCCCATCTTGAAGAAGGTATAGCAGTAATCCTGAAGCAAAGATGCGAATGAGTCATCCTGCATCTCCAACCCCGGATAAGTCCATTTCGGGTGCTTGGTGTAATTATAATCGATCAGTCCTTTCAGGTCTCTCAAAGCCATGTCAGGACTCTCCCCCTCATAATTTATCAGGGCGGAGACTTTTATGAGCCGTAAGTCCAGCCTGTCTGGCGCCATCTCGATCGCTTTGTCAATAGCCTGCGAAGCCTTCCCGAACAGTTCATCGTCGTAATGAGCTATCTGGTAATAATATACGTTTTGTCCAGTAGAATCCTTCAGGCTGATCACTGGCTCATTCCCGAGATATTTCGACACTCTCAGGGAATCTATCGTGAAACTCTGGCTCTTAGCAAGGTAGAAATTAAACAGCCCGACTTTCGGATTCACGTCGTCAGGATAATCTTCTTCCCAATGATTCAGAAGAGTTTCCACTCCAAGCCCGTTTGCCCCTACCCTCGTTACCAGATTCTGATATCGGGCAGCATACTCGTCAGTTGTCGGCTTTTCCTGCGAAAGACCTGTGACGCAGGATATTACTAAAGCCAGAGAAATCAAAAATATTCTTTTCATCATGATTCAGTTTTCTCAATATCCATTCTAATCCTCCTGCCATGAGGCAGCAAGCTGTTCCAGCGATTACCAAGATTCTTCACGAACCCTAGAGGATGACCCTGAAAACATATCAGCAGATACCCCTTGGGATAGCCTTCTACAAATATATTGTCTCTGTGCAGGAATTGCAGCGCCATGCCTTCATCTACCTCTGCTCTAAAATAATTAAAATTATGAATATCCTGCATTATGCTCTCGTCCGCTGCGAGCGCTAAATCAGCAGATGGCACGAAATCGTTCCCCTTTCTCGCACCCAAAGGGATTCCTATCCTGATCGGTCGGAGCCAGGCAAGCGAGCCAGCATCCTTCCTGATGGGTTCCGGAATCCAAAGCATTGAGTCATCAGGACGAACTCCTTTGCTATTCCATGAGCTGGACACAGAAGTCTTATGGAGCAAAGCGGCGAATTGCCCCTCACCTTTCACAAACCCAGGCACTAGCAGGGCACCGCCATTACTAGTCCTGAATATGCCTCTGAACATCTCGCATTCCATTATTTCAGCACCCAATTCAGCAGCTATCCAATTCACGTTTTCCTCATTCTCAGCAGCCTCGAAAGTACATGTGGAATAAATCAGGAATCCACCCGCACGAAGAGCAGGCCACGCATCCCCAAGAATTCTTTTCTGCCGGGAAGCGCACAAAGCCACCACATCCTCGGACCAGTCTTCCAGAGCCTTCGGGTCTTTCCGAAACATTCCCTCCCCAGAGCAAGGCACATCTGCGAGAATCACATCGAAAAAGCCCTCCATTTTTGCAAATGCTTTCGGATCGGCACTCGTCACGACCACATTCGCATCGCCCCACAGAGTCACATTTTCAACCAGGATGCTTGCCCTGCCTCGCATCACTTCATTAGCGACCAGCATGAAGCCATCGCCGAATTTCAGCCTCAGCGAAGCCGCCAGATCGGTTGTCTTCCCACCAGGAGCAGCGCAAAGGTCCAGCACCCTGACTGGCCTCCCTAGACCTTCCAGCTCATTCAAAATATTCCTGAATATGCTGCCGACGTACATTGCGGAGGAATCCTGCACATAGTAACAGCCGGCATGGAATAACGGATCCAGAGTGAACCGAGGCCTATCTTCGAGAAAATAACCGGATTGGCACCAAGGCACCTGCGCAATGTCTTTCCCGAAATGCTCTTTAGCGAAATCTGAAGAAACTTTTGCTGGGTTCAGCCTTACTGAAACAGAGGCTGGTCCCTCGAATGCTCTCGCTGCCGTGGTAGCATTCTCACGCCCCACAGCCCTATCCAAGATATTCCAGAACCTGCTATCCCCCAGTTCCAACATATTCTTATTGCTGGCGATTCTTGTCCAGCTCTTCCTTCATCTTTTTCAAAGCATCTTCGTCCACGCCTTCCGGCATCCGTCCTTCAGACATTGCCACCAGAGCATCCACGACCTTATCCATCCCCTCTTTCAGCTTTTTTCCAAGAAGCATTTTCATCATCAAATTCAGGTCTGCGCTGAACTCGATATAGAAGTCGGTCTTGTATGGGTCAGATGCGGCTGCATCGAAATGCAGCGAGCCACTGAACTGGAACGGAGCTCCGTCATCTATGAAGTCTATCCTGGAATAAGGAGTTCTTTCTTTTATCATGATGCCTATCTTGAACCCTTGCACCGTGGCAGTGATGGAGTCATAATCCGCTGTGACATCGCCTCGATTGCCCTCCGGTATGAACTGAAGGAAATTGCGCAAATCAGCAAACGCCATGTACAGTTCCGCAGGCTGCTTCGATACTATGCCATGCTTGCTATCAATATTCGTCGTCATATTCTTTAAAAATTAATTATTTCCCCATTCGCCAGGATTCAGCCTCCACTGCTTCAGCATTTCTTTGTCCGAATCCTTTATGAACCCTTCTTCAGAAGCTTCCTCTATCAGGGCGCTGTAATTCGAGAGGGTGTGCAATTTTACGTCGGCATCTTCGAACTGCTTCATAGCCGTTTCGAATTCGTATGTGAATATAGCCACCATGCCGCAAACCTCTGCGCCAGCCTCTCTCAATGCCTTCACTGCAGCCAAGCTGCTCATCCCCGTCGAAATCAAGTCCTCGATCACGACGACCTTTGCCCCTTCGGGCAGCACGCCCTCGATTTGAGAACCTGTGCCATGGTCTTTCGGCTTAGGACGGACGTAGACGAAAGGCTTCCCTAACCTGTCAGCGGCGAGCACTCCGTGGGCGATAGCACCGGTAGCAACGCCTGCGGCCACTTCAGCTTCAGGGTAGAGTTTTCTAGCATCTTCAGATAGCCACGAGGCCACCTTTGACCTCAGCTGCGGGTCAGACAAGATTCGTCTGTTATCGCAATATATCGGTGAATGCCAGCCTGATGCCCAAGTAAAAGGGGCATTCGGGCGAAGCAGGACTGCACCTATCCGAAGAAGCTCGGAAGCAAGTTTTCTAGCTACTGTTTCCATTTTCAATGAATTGGATTAAATTTGCATGCAATATGCAAATATAGTCATTTTAACATACGATGCACAGGATTTACCTTGAAAAGAGATGCGTGATAATCTGCTCTCCGGGAGAGAGCTCGCTTTCAGACCCCAACTCGATAGAATTGCATTTAGGTGACTCCAAAGCTGATATTTCAAAACTTGTATCTCTATTCGAAAGCTCCGATTCCCTTCAAAGAATATTCATCCCAACTGAAAACGTGGAAAGCACGTACGAAAATTTTTGTTCTAATTTTAAAGAAGTGACTGCAGCAGGAGGGTTAGTGTCCAACCGCCGGAGTGATGTACTGATGATTAAGAGAAATGGGCTCTGGGACCTGCCCAAAGGTCATCAGGAAGAGGGAGAGGATATTACTGTCACGGCGATGCGAGAGGTTCAGGAAGAGACAGGGGTGAAAGAACTCGAACTAGGAAAGCTAATCTGCGTCACCGACCATTGCTATTTTCGCAACGAGAAATGGCACCTGAAGCATACCTGGTGGTATGAAATGCTTTACACGAAGCCGATAGACCTCATTCCTCAGCGAGATGAAGACATCACGAAAGCCGTGTGGATTCCTCGCTCCTGCATAGCTTCTTATCTGATTGACACTTACCCTTCGATAATAGAGGTTTTCAGAAGCTCAGGAATCTAATCTCCAGGACTTGAAACATTTTCTCAACATTCACCGTATAATAATAGTCTATACAAATAGATTATATGAAACTTTCGCAATTTCAATTCCTGCTACCTAAAGACAAGCTAGCAAAAAACCCAACGACGTGGCGTGACGAATGCAAACTGATGGTAGTTCACAAAGACACAGGTGAAATAGAGCACAGAATCTTCAAAGACATCATCGACTATTTCGGAAAGGGAGACACTTTCGTTTTCAATGACACGAAAGTCTTTCCTGCCAGGCTGTACGGCAAGAAAGAGAAAACCGGTGCCGACATCATGGTATTCCTCCTCAGGGAGCTCAGCAGAGAGCAACATCTCTGGGACGTGATTGTAGACCCTGCCAGAAAAATAAGAATAGGCAATAAGCTTTATTTCGGTGAGGATCAGAGCCTTGTCGCAGAAGTAATAGACAACACCACTTCCAGAGGCAGGACCCTTAGATTCCTCTATGATGGACCATACGAGGACTTCAGGAAGCAGCTTTTCAGCCTGGGAGAGATACCTGTGCCAAGATTCATCAAGGACAAGATAACCCCAGCTGACACCGAGAATTATCAGACAATCTTCGCCAAGAACGAAGGTGCCGTAGCAGCACCTGCAGCAGGTCTGCATTTCAGCCGCGAGCTGTTTAACAGAATGATATTGAAGGACATCGATAAAGCTTTCATTACCCTCCACATGGGGATTGGCCAATATCGGAGGGTTGACGTAGAGGACCTTTCGAAGCACAGGATGGATTCCGAGAGGTTGATCATAACTCCAGAGGCTTGCGATGTCATTAATAAGGCTAAAAATGCCAGACATAAAATCTGCGCAATAGGAGTCACTGTGCTGAGAGGACTCGAAACTTACGTCACGACGAACAGCGAGGTGAGGCCGTTCGACGGATGGACTAACAAATTCATCTTTCCACCATACGATTTCTCTATTCCGGACGCTCTTGTCTCGAATTTCCACATGCCAGAGTCCACGATGCTCATGGCCGTCGCAGCATTCGGTGGGTTCGACAACGTAATGAACGCATATAAAATTGCGCTGGATGAAGATTATCGCTTCGGGCCTTACGGCGACGCTATGCTGATAGTTTAGAAGCTGAATAAGGTTAATATGCCTCCGAGATTCTGATTATTTCACAGGTCTCGGGGGTAATTTTTACTGTCTCATCTATTCGAGAGCAAAGTATAGCCGCCACGTGGGAGGCGTTCTCAGGATCCGGGAATTGCAAAAGAAGAGCATTCTCCTTATCTGCGATGGAAAATTTCAAATCCGTGAATATGTCTTGCAGCTTCTTTCTACCAAGTCCTCCAAACTGAGTTCTTACGCCTAGTGGACACATCCAGTCGCCTTCGCGCCAAGAACGAACCTTGAGCGGGAAGCCTATTTTCCCAGCATCTAAGGCGACAGTGCCCTCTGGCTGTCTTAAGGGCATGCTTTCTGAATATGCCGTAACGGCTACGGAAAATTTCCGGCCAGCGATCTCATACTCTCCAGGACAGGGAATCTGGAAAGCCTCCAAAGGTTCGCCACTACGTTTATGACTGATTATTAATTCATTAGAAGAAGCAGACAAAGAATATTCACCAGAGAAGAAGTGCTTCCCAGCGATATTTCCTCCCGAATGCAGTCGCTTTACCAGATCTTCGATCACAGCAGCCCCGAAGCCATACTCGGTAAGGAAACTGAATATGAAATATTCCCATGCGGAATGTTCCCTAAACTTAGAGATTCCAATGGCGATGCTTCCATCTGTCCGTTTCGTCACGGCATATTCTTTTATTCTGTCGCTCCACTCGTCTGCGGCCCTCTCAGCCTGGGCATAATTTGCCATATTCTTTGAGAGAGTGCTCAGGAACGCAGGATTCAGCTTCTCGAATAGTGGGAATATCTCGTTCCTGATCAGGTTCCTCTTATATGCCGAGTCTGCGTTCGTCTTATCTTCGTGCCATCTAATCCCCTGAGACAGGGCATAGTCATAAATATCTTTCCTAGAAAATTCCAGCATCGGCCTTAGCAAGACAGCCCCTGCGCCTTTCACCGGCACTCTCGAAGAAAGCCTCATTCCTGTAGCTCCTCCTATTCCGCAGCCTCTCAACATGTTCAGAATCAGCGTCTCCGCATTATCATTCTGATTGTGTGCCACAGCCACGGCTACGTAACCATCCCTCTGACAAATCTCCTCGAACCAGGAATATCTCAGCTCCCTTGCTGCCATCTCGATGCTCAAACCCTTCGAGGCAGCATATTCTTTAGTGCGAAAGTCTTTTTTCTTGAATATTATGCCTTGCGTTTCGGCATATTCCCTGACCAATGCCTCATCGGAGTCGCTATCGGCTCCTCGCAAATGAAAGTTGCAATGAGCTATGGCCAAGCGGCATCTTATCGCAGAATGGCTGAAAAGGCAGGCCATGACCATTGAATCCACTCCACCGCTGACAGCAAGCAAGACGCTTGAGTCGCTGCTAAGATTCAGCGATGACAGTATCCGGTCGAAATGAGCCTGGCTGATCATTATTTCGGACGAGGAAACGTGTAAGTGAATCCGAATCCTATCAGTTCCCTGAACTGAATCCTCTTCTTTCCCTCAGGGTACTTGTCAATGTCACTCTCGTCTTTAATCAGGACATTGTCATCGTAAATCATGAACGTCGTCAGCGAGAACGTGAAATATTTGGCCAGGACCCAATTGAAACGGTTGTCCCAGTTCACCCTGAGATTCTGAGGATTATCCAGGTAATCAGAGAAAAGCACCAGCTGAGAGCTGTAATTTATGTTCGAATTTATCTTCAGCTTCAAATCGACTTTCAGCTGAGCTCCAAGCTGCCATTTGGCTGACTTATAGTAGTTGCCATGATATCCGACCACGTTCCCCGAATCGTCTGTGATGTTATAGGGGTACTGCGTCTCGTCTTTGTATTTGCTCTTGCGCTCAAGACCATAACCTTTCCTGAGACTCTCGTCAGTGACCATGGTAAGACCGCCCGTAAGAGGAGCGAAGTTTACTACCAGCCAGTTATTCTTAGGATTCGGCACCCAGTCGATACCTAGGCCGACCGTGAAGTAGGCTGGCGAGAGAAAACCTGACTTCAAAGTCCTGGCATTCATCCAATCCCGCCTGGAAGGCTTGTCTCCTTCGTAATCTTTCGGGCTGTTGTAATTGTAACTGTTAGTAAACTGCGAACGGAAGGTGAACTGACCTGAATAATTCAGTTTATCAGTGATTCTGTGACCGTATTTGCTCTCCAGATAAATTCGATCCGTGTTTTTCTGCACGAATGGCTTATCGTCTTGGTAGATGAATCCAAAATCCACCTGCAGCCTGTTGTTCCAGAACTTCTTGTCTTTCGCATAATTGGCATTAGCGTCTACGTAAGAAGCCAAGGTCACGTTGTCGATTCCTCCCGCCGCCCAGTTATTGAATTTCGTCTGGCTGAACTGGACGCTGGTAAGCAAGGATTTCTTCCAGTAATTCGGCTTAGGAGGCACGACCTGCGTCTGCGGAGCGTTCACCAGCGCGGCAGCGGCGGCGGCAGCAGCTGACTGAGCGTCTTTCTTCGTCGTGTCGGTCTGTGCATGGAGCGAAATCGGCTCCAGCAACGCCGATGCTAATGTTATAGCAGATAAAATATTCTTAAATTTCATCTTTGTCTTTTTTATTAATATGATATAGCGAACACCACTCTTTGGTGCGATGGCTTTCCTGAATATATGTCCCTGCCTTCTTCTTCGCAGACGAAACTATCTACCGGAATGCACCTGATAGTTGCCTTAGTCTCATCCTTGATCTTCTGTTCAGTCTCGGCAGTGCCGTCCCAATGGCATAGCAGGAACTTTCCCGTCCCGATCTTTTCTTTGAACTCGTTCCAATCGTCGCATTTTTCTACGTGGGCAGCACGGAAATCGAATGCTTTTTTGTAGATATTCCTCTGCATATCCTCAAGCAGGCTCTCGATTGAATCTGCCAGTCCGTCTAGAGCGACTGTCTTTTTTTCCATGGTATCTCTCCTGTGCACTTCTACCGTGCCATTCTCCAAGTCGCGAGGGCCTATTGCGAGACGTACTGGAACACCCTTCAGCTCCCATTCTGCGAATTTGAATCCAGGGCGGAGCGTATCTCTGTCGTCAATCTTCACGGTATGGCCTTTGGCTTCAAGTTCTTTCTTGAGGGCTGTCATTTTGTCAATGATCGCCGCATGTTCTTCATCCGTCTTGAAGATAGGCACCATCACCACCTGAATCGGTGCGAGCCTTGGAGGAAGAACCAGCCCGTTATCGTCTCCGTGAGCCATAACGAGAGCGCCCATCAGTCTCGTGGACACGCCCCATGAAGTAGCCCACACATATTGCTGGCTACCATCCTTGTCAGTAAATTGAACGTCAAAGGATTTGGCGAAATTCTGACCGAGGAAATGCGATGTGCCAGCTTGCAATGCCTTGCCATCCTGCATCATGGCCTCGATTGTCAGAGTGTCCAGCGCTCCGGCGAATCTTTCGTTAGGACTCTTATGCCCGACAATCACAGGCAACGCAAGAAATTCTCGGGCGAACCTGCCATAAACTTGCACCATCCTCTCCGCCTCTGCCTGAGCCTCTTCTGCCGTGGCATGAGCCGTATGCCCTTCCTGCCAGAGAAACTCGGACGTGCGCAAGAACAGCCTGGTGCGCATCTCCCAGCGGACTACGTTCGCCCACTGGTTGCACATGATTGGAAGGTCTCTCCAAGATTTAATCCAATTCTTATAAGTGCTCCAGATAATCGTCTCAGAAGTAGGCCTCACTATCAATTCCTCTTCAAGTTTAGCGTCCGGATCGACCACGATGCCGTTGCCGTTAGGGTCATTCATGAGCCTGTGATGTGTCACCACGGCGCATTCTTTGGCGAAGCCTGCGACATGCTCAGCTTCCCTGCTGAAAAAAGATTTCGGTATGAAAAGCGGGAAATACGCATTCTGAGCCCCTGTTTCCTTGAACATGCCATCCAGCACAGACTGCATCTTCTCCCATATGGCATACCCATACGGCTTAATGACCATGCAGCCTCTGACAGGAGACTGCTCCGCTAAACCCGATTTAACCACCAGATCATTGTACCATTGGGAATAATTCTCTTCCCTGCTTGTAATTTCTTTTGCCATATTTTACTAAAATTCAAAAATTCAACCTATATTTATGCAAGAAATCCACAAGGTATGGATTTTGTTCTTGATTAGAATCGATAAAGATTCGAATCCTTGCACCTTTGACAGGTGCGAAGTTAAGAATTATTATTAAAATACAGGAGGTCAATATATGAAAACACGCACATTAATAATCATCTCGACGCTCCTTGCGGCACTGACTTCGTGCGGTTCGGCAGCGCAGTATGCTTCTAACGCCTCCCACCAGAGGTATCAGGACGGAGTCTATTACTCCTCTACAGATAATATTCTGAAGCCAGAGGCTAAAGAGCAAAATAATCAAGCCGTGCAGGTGGAGACAACGGATACAGATCCACTTGTAGCAAAGACTAAAAGCTCCCCGATTTTCATGAAAAGCGGAGAGAAGGTCGATACCCTTTTCATTCCTACGGACAGGACTGCTAAGATATCTCTTAACGGCAGCAACACTACCGTGACTCTGTATGACAACTCATGGGATACTTGGTATGCGTATCAGCCATGGTACGCATCGTCTTGGTATTACGGACCTATGTACTCTCCATATTACTGGGGATATTCTCCTTGGTACTATAACAGATGGTACTACGATCCTTGGTACTACAGGCCTTGGAATTATGGGTTCTCATGGAGCTGGGGCTGGGGTGGCCCTTGGGGCGGTTTCTCGATAGGATTCTATGATCCTTGGTTCTATGACCCTTGGTATTGGGATCCTTGGTACTATAGCGGATGGTACGGCGGCTGGTATGGAGGATGGGGCTGGTATGGCGATCCATATTACCATCATCACTACTGGCACGACGACTTCGGTCATGGCTTTGCTTCCAGAGTACATACGCCTAGAAATTACGCTACGGGCTCTTCATCTCGCTCTGGCATAGGCTCGTCTACGACTTATGGAATGCCTCGGTCAGGATATTCCACCAGATCGTCAGTTCCTCAGGTTACCAGGTCTGGGAATATCTCCAGGTCTGGCGCAGTCAGGACTTCAGGTGCTTCATCATCCGTAAGGTCTTCAAGCACATCATCATCCTCGTCCATTAACAGTTCAACATATTCAAGAGCTTCGAACAGCAGATCCGCAATAAGCAAGAGAACATCAGCGACTTCTGTGACAAGAACGCCTATGAGTTCTTATTCTACTAGAGGTTCTGTGGCTCGCAGCTCGGCTGCCGGGTCTTCCTATTCTGGAAGGTCTGCTTCTTACAGATCAGGCAATGGCACAGCCACGAGTTACAGCCGGCCTAGCTATTCAGGAGGCTCTACAACAAGCTCTCAGACTTATTCCAGGCCATCGACCTCAAGGTCTTCTGTCTCAGTTCCAAGCAACTCGTCATATTCCACTAGGAGCAGCGGAGGCTATAATAATTCAAGCAGTTATGACAGAAGCTCAAGCTCCAGCAGCAGTTACAGCAGAAGCTCAAGCTCCAGTAGCAGCTATAGCAGGAGTTCCGGAGGTTCGTCAGGCGGATCTTTCGGTGGCGGACGCAGTTCAGGAGGATCGTCTGGAGGCGGTTCACGTGGCGGCGGCGGCAGAAGGTAACAGCAGTAATTATAGATACCTTCCTAAATTTATTCTATAATACGAACAAAATGAAAAAGACATTACTAATTTCTCTGTTCTCTTTTGCGGCAATCGCCGCAGGTGCACAGACTGCGCAAGACGCATATACATTCAGCCAGAACACTTACTACGGAACTGCCAGATCCATCGGCATGGGCAACGCAGTCACTGCAGTTGGCGGGGATTTAGGCACTATCGGCTTCAACCCTGCAGGCTCGGCGGTAATGGGTTATTCGCAATTCACGATCACTCCGGGCATTTCCTTCGGCAGCACGAGTAACTCGTACAGCCCTTACGGCGACGGGAAATTCTCTAACGAGAATAACTCTTCCATATCCAGATTCAACATTCCGAATTTCGGTGCCGTGATTAACTTCAATTTGGGTAATGACCGCGGCCTTAAGAGCATTTCCTATGGCGTCGTCATGAACAGCACAAACAAATTCCTGAACAAAATCGTCGGAGGGGGAATGAACGACAAGTCCAGTTACCTTGGAGCCATGTCCGTCCTTGCAGAAGGTTTCAATTCTGGATTTCTGAATGGCTATCTTGACGCTAACGGTTCAAGCATCGATGACGGAGATTACCCGTATTACCACGGGGATGACAGAGGTTATTATGCTCCTTGGACCTCAATTGTGAACGCACAGGCGGGAGCCATAAGCAACTATGGAGACTCAAATGACCCGGCATACGCTTATCGCTATATTGGAGCTACTGAGGTCTTCACCCCGACAGACGAACACGACAAAGACGGGAACCGAATATATAACGTGCACATCGGAGGGCCTCTGGATCAGACCTACGGGCGTAAGGTGACAGGCAGCAAGGATGACATAGTGTTTAACGTCGGCTTCAACATCTCTGACGTATTCTACTTTGGAGCAAATCTTGGAATCACGACCATAGATTACAATTATCACGAATATTTCAAGGAATATGCGCAGAATCCATCTGATTTCCCAATTGTTCTGACCGACAATAACGGCAACAATTACACGATTAATTTCGATAACTATCGGGCTCGTTATTCTTATTCTATGGATGCAACCGGGGTTTATGGGAAGTTCGGTTTCATAGCCAGGCCTGGCGGAGGGCTCCGTCTGGGTGCCGCCATTCAGACCCCTACCCTGTTCGATGTTCACGAGAAGTGGCAGAACGCCGCCGATGTTCATTTTAGCGATAGAGGGAACGATGGCAGCGCTTATTCCCCTGAAGGAGATTTCGATTACAAGCTGCGCTCTCCTTTCATCTTCAATGCTGGACTCGCATACACTTTCGCTGGAATGGCAATGATTAGCGCAGATTACGAGCTGACTAATTACAGCCTGATGAAATTCAAGAATAACAACGATCACGAGTACGACAACGATACTTTCGATGCGGTAAACTCTAGCATTAAGGATTTAATGGGTAAATCGCACACACTGAGGATAGGAGCGGAAGTTAAACCAGCCGCAGACATTGCAATCCGAGCCGGATACAACTATACGACTACCCCTATAGGACAATATATAAGCGATTCCGGTAACGAGACAGCCACCTCGCATCACAAGTTGAATGCCTTTTCTGTCGGACTCGGCTATTCCTCCCCTGGCTCATTCTTCTGCGACCTTGCAGGAAGGCTGACAAGCTACTCGAATGAATATATCTCCCCATACATCAACTACTTGAGCGATGCAAATTCACCTCTTCTCAAGAGTTCTAGAGATCGCTGGGACGTTGTCCTCACTCTGGGCTGGAGATTCTAAATATTCTTTAGATAAAGTATCGAGTCGGGACCTTCGTTGAACAAAAGGTCCATTATAGATAGGTTGGAAACGAAACCGTACTTCTGGGCGAAGACTTGGAAGTACGGTTTTTTCAGGTCCAGCTCATCCAAGATATTGTCTGGTCTCTTCGGGTGGAGTACTTCCCTGTAATCCAAGCCGTACTTAGTAGGAAGAGCCTCAGCGCTCGATGCCACTGGAACATATTCATTTGTCAACCTAATTTCAGCTGCGATGCCTGTTTTAGCCAGAAAGAAACGCAATATGTCCATGTCCAGTTCGAAGAGGGTTTCTGGATGGGCATCCAAAATCGAGAATAGCTCATCTTTATAGTAGTCGAAATAGGCTGAAGTCTTGTAAGCAGAGACTATCGCTCGCTCGGTGCGAATGAGCCATCCTGTCTTATAATCGACCTTTATCTGAGTGATCGGCAGTTCGTGAGAGCCCTCATGGACGATTGGGAAATTCAAATACTGTGGACCGTCAGAAGCATAAAAACGACATCTGTTGCGCCAGCTCTGCTTCTGATAATTCTCGCAAGCTTCAATATATACGACAGAAGGCTCGACTTTGTCTGCTGACAAAACCAAGCCTCTAGCTATCAATGCGAAATAGCTGATCGGAGGAATATAAGCTATGCTTAGCAGCAGGGCCATTTCCTACTCTATATCGCCTTTTTCCTTGGAATCATTCGCTCTGATTATGCCTCTCTTAGAGTTCTTGATGAAATTCAAGATAGTGTCGCGCTCTTCGCTCTGAGGGAATCCAGCCTCAACCTTAGCGCATCCATCCGAGATGTTGTAGCCCTGGAAATAGATAGTATCGTAAATATCCCTGATATTGCGAATTACGTCTGAGGAGAAGCCACGACGGCGGAGACCGACGATGTTGACGCCTGCGTAACAGATAGGATCGCGGCCACAAAGAACGTAAGGGGGGATGTCTTTGTTAATTTTCGACATGCCGCCGACCATTGCATGACATCCTATCTTAGAGAACTGATGAGCCTTCGCCCCACCTCCAAGGATCGCCCAGTCATCCACATTCGTCTCTCCTGCCACTCCGGAATAGCTTACGAGGATGCAATGCTTTCCTATCACGCAATCATGTGCCACGTGAACGTATGACATTATAAGTGAGTTGTCCCCGATTTTGGTGACAAGTTTGCCGCTGGCCTTAGTGCCTCTGTTAATGGTCGCACACTCACGGATAGTGACGTTGTCGCCAATCTCCACATGGGTTATCTCACCCTCGTATTTTAGATCCTGAGGGATGGCCCCGACAACGGCGCCGGGGAATATCTCGCAGTTCTTCCCCATCTTGACATATTTGAATATGGTAGCGTGAGGAAGGATTTTGCAACCGTCCCCTATTTCAACGTCATCATCGACGAAAGCGAAAGGACCGATTTCTATATTATCGCCTAAAATGGCTTTCTTGCTTACGCATGCAAGTGGTGAAATATTATTCATGACTCTTAGATTTTACTTATTTTGAACATATTCTCTCACAGCCTTGGTCAGCATGCTATTGATGGAATGACCTGGCTTGAATGCAGAGACTTTTCCTTTAATGAAACCTCCACAGAGCCTCACGTCCCCGATGAGGTCCAGCAGCTTGTGACGGCCGCATTCATTAGGAAAATGCAATTCGAGGTTATTCAAGTATCCGTTTTCGTTCACGGAGATATTCGGATGGTTGAAGACTGTTTTCAGCTTCTCGAATTGATCCTGCGGCAGAGGATGCTCAACTATCACTATCGCATTGTCCACATCCCCTCCCTTGATAAGGTTATTCTGGAAGAGATATGCCACTTCGTGCAGGAATACGAACGTGCGGCAATAACCAATTTCAGTCGCATAATCCAAGGAAGGGTCCCAATGAGCCTCCTGTATGCCGAGCACCTTTGACCCGAAATCGATGGTAGCATCATAACTCACTTCTTCAGAAGGAGTTATCTTAACCCATGAGCCAGATTTCTCATCGGTTACCATTATTTCTTTATCCAAGGTGATATATTCCCTCATGGCATCTTGCTGCCTGAGCCCATCCCTTTTCAGAGCATCGACATAGAATCTTGCGCTTCCGTCAAGAATAGGAACCTCGGCATTGTCGAGTTCAACCAAGACGTTATCCACGCCCATTCCCGTCAGAGCGGACATCAGATGCTCCAGCGTCAGAACGGAGACTTTGCCGTCTGTAATGGTAGTATTCCGGGAAGTCGATGTGATATATTCAGCGAGAGGCTTAATGAACGCATTTTCACCGAGGTCAGTCCTATGGAAGAGTATTCCTGTATTCTCAGGAGCCGGTTTCAATGTCATGTGGGAAACCTTGCCGGTATGCAAGCCTTTTCCCTCGTAATGATATTCGGTGACCAGAGTGGATTGTTTCTGTGGAATCATTTATTCTCAATATTTTCTGCTAGTCTTTGCCCTGATTCTTGAACACAGCGTAGCTTCTTAAGTAATTCTTCAAAGGGAGAGACGGCGAGCCTAGGAGCACTTGGCCTTCTTCCTTAACATTGCCTATTACGCCAGCTTGCGCGCCAATCGTAGTATGGTCTGCGATGACTAGGTGGCCGGCGATGCCAACCTGACCAGCAAGTACACAATTCTTGCCAATCTTCGTGGAACCGGCGATGCCGCATTGCGCAGCCATCACCGTGTTATCACCAATCTGCACGTTATGAGCGATTTGGCAGAGATTATCAATTTTCACTCCATTGCCAATAATCGTGGACTCCATCTCGGATTTGTCGATCGTAGTGCAAGCGCCAATCTCTACATTATCGCCAATCACCACGTTTCCGATATGTTCGATTTTTTCCCAGGAGCCGTCCTTAAGAGGTGCGTTCCCGAAGCCATCGGAGCCGATTACGGCATTTGCATGAATGATGACGTTGTTCCCTATCACCATTCCGGGATATATCACTACGCCCGGATAAATAATGCAGTTCGAGCCTATCTTAGTGTTGTCGCCCACATAAACGTTCTCGTATATCTTTGTATGATCACCGATTCTGGCGTGATGCCCAACGTAAGAATGACTGCCCAGATAAACCTTCTTACCGAATTTGGTGGTAAGGAACCATGACGAGCGAAAGCCTCTGTGTCTCCTGTCCGTACGTCTTTTCGTAGCGACATACTTCAACAAATCGGCGAGTGACTTGTAGGCATCGTCAACTCTCACCATCGTAGGCTGAACCTTTTCTTTAGGAGTGAAACTCTTGTTCACTAGCAGGATGCTAGCCTTGCAAGTATATGCGTAATGCTCGTATTTTGGATTCGCTAAGAAACAAAGCTGCCCGGGCTTCCCATGCTCTATCTTGGCGAAAGACGTCACTTTCGCATCTGGGTCTCCCTCAACCGTTCCTTTCAGCAACTGAGCCAACTGCTTTGCTGTATATTCCATGTACTTTCTACATCTTAAGGTTCGAAATCGTCCACAAAGTAAGCAATTAATTTTCATTTTTGCTATAATATGATTGCATTTGATAGTTTAGAATCACTAAAAAATCAAAAATTTTCATTTATAGATATATTAGTGAAAAATTTTAATATTAATTAGGGCTTCATGAAAAATATTAAGTAACTTCGCAAAAACAAACGCAAAATGACTGCATCTCTCAATACAGGACGTGGCGTAAACATGGGCTACGTTGTCTTTCTTTCTATTGTAGCGGCACTCGGAGGCATTCTTTTCGGTTACGACACCGCCGTCATCTCAGGCACGACTACTATAGTTGGCCAGCAGTTTCTGCTAAACGACCTGCAATTGGGATGGTATGTAGGCTGTGCCCTTATTGGCTCCATTGCTGGCGTGCTGGTAGCAGGAATGATGAGCGACGGCCTTGGACGAAAAATCACCATGCTGATTTCAGCCATCATGTTCAGCATCTCGGCAATCGGATGCGCCGTCTGCGCAGACTTCTCCCAGCTGGTCATCTACAGGGTCATCGGAGGATTCGGAATTGGCGTAGTGTCAATAGTCTCCCCTATTTATATATCAGAGATAGCCATTCCCGAAAAACGTGGCACATTAGTCTCACTTTATCAGCTTGCCGTGACAATAGGGTTCTTGCTAGCCTACCTCATCAATTATTTCATTTTAAAGAATGCAACGAACGATGCCGCCTCATCTGGAACCTGGGGAGCGAAGCTATTCCACTCAGAATACTGGAGAGGCATGCTCGGATGCGAGACTATCCCAGACCTGCTCTTCCTCATAGTGATATTCTTCATTCCAGAGAGCCCCAGGTGGCTGATTGTAAAAGGAAGAGAAGATAAAGCATCGAATATATTATTAAGAATATTCAAAAGTCCAGATGCCGTCAGTGAGCAGATTGCCCTCACTAAGACTTCCATACAAGGCGAGACGAAATCGGAGTGGAAGGCTTTGCTGGAGCCAGGCATATTGAAGGCCGTCATATTCGGCTCAGCCATAGCCATCCTAGGACAATTCATGGGAGTGAACGCAGTCCTTTATTATGGTC
>JALCSU010000027.1 GCA_022653735.1 Bacteroidales bacterium | reverse complement strand
CTCAGATAGATCCTGACCAGTGGAGACCCCATTGTATTCACCGCCAACGTCTCCCACATAGCCTCTCTCATATTCAACAAATGCATCTTTGAAGCGTTCCTTGATGCCCTCCAATGGGGAATATTCCCTCTTCACCTTCAGCGAAGAGCTACCTCCGCCCACTGTCATCATCTTTATCGCATTCTCTCCGACCACTAGGATCTTCTTAGCATCCTTTATCGGCAGAACGCCATCATTTTTCAGCAACACGATGGCCTCATCGCCGATTTTCCTCGCAGCTGCGGCATGTTCCGGAGAAGCGAAAGACCCATAAGGGCGATTCTTGTTCATATTCGTCCTGTACATGAGCCTCAGCACCCTGCGCACCTTGTCGTCAAGCGTCTTCATGTCGTATTTCCCGCTCTTGAGCCCCTCCAGATAAGGGTTCGCGAGATAATAATTATCGTAAGAGTTTGATGCCGTGGACTTTAATCCATCGGTCCATGTGCCGAACTCCATGTCCAGCCCATTGTTAGCAGCCTGTTCCGTGTCGTGCGCTCCGCCCCAGTCGCTGACCACGACTCCATCGAACCCCCACTCTTTCTTAAGGATGTCGTTCAGCAAGTACTGATTGTGGCAGTTCCACTGGCCCTTGTACAGATTGTACGAGCCCATGATGGCCCAGGCGCCGCCCTCCTGGACGGCAGCCTTGAAGGCAGGCAGGTAGATTTCGTAAAGAGTTCTGTCATCGACGCTCACGTCCGTGGTGAATCTGTTAGTTTCCTGATTATTCAGGGCGAAATGCTTCACGCAGGCAGCCACGCCATTGCTCTGGACTCCCTGAACATAAGGCACGACCATTCGGCTCGTAAGGTACGGATCCTCGCCGAAATATTCAAAGCTCCTTCCATTCAGAGGGGTCCTGTTGATATTCACTCCAGGGCCGAGCAGCACGTCTTTCTTGCGGTACCGTGCCTCCTCTCCGATGCTCTTTCCGTAGAGCCTGGACATCTCAGGGTTCCATGTGGCAGATAGGGCTGTCAGGGCCGGGAATGCCGTGCAAGAATCGCTCGTCCACCCAGCCTGCACCCATTTGTCCCACAGCACCTCTGGACGGATGCCATGAGGGCCGTCAGACATCCAGACTTCAGGCAGGCCGAGCCTAGGAACACCTGCGGAACTGAATTTGCTATGAGCATGCAGAACTGCGACTTTTTCTTCTAAAGTCATCCTCGAAAGGGCATCTTCTACCCTCTCATCCATTGTCTTGGTATCATCAAGAAAAACAGGCGTGCCGTTTCCAGCCGCCTGTTTTCCGTTCTGATTACCGCATGCCGTGACTACGGCCACAGCTGATAAAATGCAGCAGACCAGATGTGTTTTCATATTATGCCTCGAATTTCTTTTCTTTTGTTCTTACTATTTTTTCTTTCATGAGGTCTACGGCTGCGCTCACTGCATCCTCGAATGAGCTTGCGTTTCTTTCAATCAGCAAGTCTTGGCCGTAAGCCCTCGTCTGGAGTTTTACGTTCTTGTTGTCTGGTTCTCTCAGCAGCGATAGCGTTACATCTACATCGCCAAGGGCATCACTAAACCTTGAAAGCTTGGAAACTTTCTTCTGCACGAAGTCAAGCAGTTTCTGATCTGCGTCGAACTTCAGGGATTTAACTCTAATCTCCATGATTACCTCCTTCTTTAGCCCGTGGGTGGGCATTAAAATAAACTTTTTTTAGTTTTTCGATTGAATTGTGCGTGTAGACCTGCGTTGCCGCAAGCGAAGAGTGGCCAAGCAGTTCTTTAATAGAATTGAGGTCAGCTCCTTCGTTCAGAAGTTCCGTGGCCAGAGTGTGCCTCAATACATGCGGAGACTTTCTCCCTGTGATGCTGCCAACCTTGCCCAGCTCGCTTTTGATGACCCTGTCGACGAATACCGGATAGAGTCTGCCTCCGTTCGGGGTGACGAGCAGAGGCTCATCCGAGGTCCTCTCGCGCGAATCCATCGTTTCAACTACTTGTAAATATAATGAAATTTCTTTACAAAGAGAAGGTACGAGAGGGATTTCTCTCATCTTATCGCCTTTTCCTCTGACTTTTAGGACTTTACGTCCGAAGTCTACGCTGCCTATATTGAGGGCTATTAGTTCGGAGCGACGAATGCCAGTGGAGTAAAGGATGGAGACGATCAGCCGAGAGAGTCTCTTTGAATATAATTCCATGGATGCCTTATCATGTCCGGTCACGAGAGAAGCGTTCTCTTCGGATGCGTAAGGTTCAGTGCCTGCGAAATATTCATTCATTGATTCTTCCCTGTAGAACACAGGCAGGCGCTTTTCCTCCTTCGGCCTCGTAACTAGGCTAACTGGGTTAGATTTCAGCAAGTCTTTCTTTATGAGATACTTGCAGAAGCTGCTAAGCACGCTGAGGTGAAGGTTCACCGTCCTTGGGTCATCGCCCTCGCGGGTCATCAGCTCAACTTCATAACTTCGTATCACAGAAGGAGTAAGCGACTCCACCAAAGCCTCATCCGCCGAATCGCCCTCAACGAAACCCGACGCCGTCAGGAACTCACAGAAATCCTTCAGGACTTCCGAATATATTTCCTGAGTCCTTTCAGAGTAACGCCTGACAGACGAGATGTAATTTATGTAATCCTGTGCGGAATGATTCATGCATTGGTAATCTTCTGCACAAATTTAATCATTCAACTTTTATTTCGGAACTCTACCGGAGTCATGCCGACGTTGTTCTTGAACATGCGGGTGAAATGGCTTGGATACTCGAAACCGAGCGAGTCGGCTATGATGCCCACAGGCTCGTCAGAGGCGAGAAGACGCTGCTTAGCCACGCCGATCACCCTGTTCTGAATCATGTCCTTTGCCGTCACGCCTGTTTCTTTCTTTATCAGGTCCCCGAAATAGTTTGGCGAGAGGCAGAGCTTGTCGGCGAAGTAGCTTACCGACGGAAGCCCTTTCTCGGCGATCTCTGTGCCGGTGACATATTCATGGAGCAGGCTTTCGAATTTAGTGAGAAGGTCGCTGTTGACCTCATGCCTAGTGATGAACTGGCGGTCATAGAACCTCTGACAGAGATCCAGCAGCAGGTTGATTTCTCGGCAGATGATCGTCTTCGTATGACGGTCTATCTCCCTGTGCAGTTCTACCAGGATGTTATCCATGCAAGTTTCTATCTGTCCTCTTTCTTTTAGCGAAAGATGCAGAGCCTCACGGCTCTCGTAAGAGAAAAAGTGATAATTGCGGATGTTCGCTCCCAGCTCCGTCCCGTAAATCAGGTCGGGATGAAAGATCAGTCCTCTCCCTTTCCCTCTCACGGGGGTTTGCGTCTCAACTCCATAGACTTGCCCCGGGGCCATGGTGACGATAGTGCCGTCATGGTAGTCATAGGTAGTGTTGCCGTACATCAAATTTCCGCATTTGATGTCTTTTAGCAACACGCAATAAACTTCGTAAAGCATCTTCGCACCGAGATGCGGCTTAAAATCCTCAAAACGGACCACGCTTACCAGCGGATGCAGAGTCTCAACTCCAAAATGGTCATTATATTCCTGAACAGTCGATATCTTTTTCATTCTGAATATGTTTTATTCGTGGGCAAAAGTAATATTAATTATCATTTTGCCAAGGGTTGTCCGTAAAAATGGTAGAATAGTCTAAAAAATATTTAAATTTATGATGCATATGGTGGAAATCGATCTCACGAAATTCAAGGGCGGCAAAGGGCACAGACCCATCACAAGTCCTGAGGCCATGCTAGATGCTATCACGGCCTTAGGCATCGTGCCATTCTTCATAAACATTGTTCCTGGCTATTCCATTGAGGAAATGACGCCGAAGGAATGCTGGTTCGACGATGATTCCGACACGTTGGGACCCTGGGATTGGAAGATAGACTGCATCCAGAGCGGCAGCATCGCTTATGGAAAATTTCTACTTGGAGGAAAGGCTTCGTTTGCGACCGTGGAACGCTACAGGGAGCTGATGAATTGGCGTCGGTCTCGCAAGGAACTGGAACCCAAAGGGTTGGAGCTGGATGTTTACAATGCCATCGTAGAAGCTGGGACATTGACTACGTCGGAGCTGCGGAAACGATTCGGAGTAAGAAAGAGCAAGATGGACACTATCATCACTCATCTTGAATATGCCACATTAGTGGTGGCTGGCGACATCCAGAGAGTCTATCGTGGTCCTGACCTCCACTACAGTGGCTGGCAGAGGTCGTCCGTGTGCACCCCCGAGGCTCTTTTCAGCCTGAATGAGACTAATGACGAGACCGAAGATTTCGGCGAAATATTCTTTAACGTGAAGAAAAGCAAGAATGATAAGACACTTAAAGTAAGTTCAAAGCCAGAAGAGTCATTCTCCAGACTCTGCAGCAGGGCTCAGAGCATGTTCCCCGCCGCTCCTAAGGAATTCATAGCGAAAATATTCAGATAATAATTCTACTTCTCTTGCATATAATCAGAAGGTGAGACCCCTTTCGCCTTCTTGAACACTTTCGAGAAATAATTCGGGTCGGAAAATCCAGTCATATAGGCTGTTTCGGAGACGTTATGGCCTTTAGCCAGCAGAACACAGGCAGTGTCTATACGCCTCTTCCTTATGAAATCACCTATGGAGATGTTCATGAGGCTCTTCATCTTCATGTAAAGCATGCTTCGGCTTATACCCAGTTCTGAAGTTATTTCTGACACAGAAAACTCGCTATTGTCGATGTTCGCGTCAACTATGTTATTGATCCTTTGCAGAAAATCTTTATCCAAATCTGTCAAGGATGAGATTTCATATTCATCATTCTTGGAATTGACTATCTCCTGCTGACGGACAGAGATTAGCTGGAGGATGTTATTAACTTGGAGCTCAAGCGCCTGAGGATCAAAAGGTTTGACCACGTAGAAATCGGCGCCGCTCTTATAGCCGACTGCCACATCCACAGGGTCGCTTTTTGCGGTCAGCAAAATGACTGGGATGTGAGAGGTGGCCATGTCGTTTTTTAGCCTGGAGCAAAGTTCCACTCCGTTCATGATAGGCATCATGACGTCTGAGATTATCATGTCGACTGCCGTATCTTCCGAGATCATGATTGCCTCCTGACCATTGGATGCCGTCAGAATGTTGAACCTACCCTTAAGGTAATTAGCCAGGAATTTCAGCATGTCTTCGTTGTCATCTACTAGAAGCAAGGTATGCTTCCCTTCTTCTGGCTCAAAAGATTCGATACCGCTCTCAGTCTCATTTCCAACGACTTTGTAGTCATCGGAGGAGACGAGGCTGTCAATTCCGGAGACCTCGCATTCCGAACCGAAAGCATTTTGCGACACATTCAGCGATACTTTGAAAGTTGATCCCTTTCCCAGCTCGCTATCAACGCTAACGGTTCCTTTGTGAATCATGACCAGGCTCTTCACTAGCGAAAGGCCTATTCCCCAGCCGATCTTATTCTCCCCGAAGCCAGGCCTGGTCTGGTAATACCTTTCGAAGATGTGTTTTTTATCTTCTTCGCTGATTCCTATTCCGGTATCGCTCACTGCTATATTCAGATAGGAATACCCCATCTCGGTCGTTATGTCCGCTTTGACGGAGACGAGTCCACCTTCCATGGTGAACTTTATGGCATTGGATAGCAGATTGTTAATTATCCTTTCGAGGAATGACGGCGAGAACCAGACATATTCCCCATTATTCTCGCAGGAAACCGATAACTCGATATTCTTATCTTTCGCAGCCTGGCGAAAAGACTCAGAATACAACTCTATAAAATCCATCGGATTCCCCTTCTGGATGTTCAATGGGAAACTGTTCGTTTCCAGCTTGTTCATGGTCACGAGCTGGTTTATCAGTCCTTCCATCTGCTTCGTGCTCTTTATGGCTAGGTCGAGGTTTGTTGCAGATTCTCTATCCATATTCTCATTCCTGATGCTTTTTAATGGGGCTGATATCAAAGTGAGAGGTGTCTTCAGCTCATGAGATACAGTGGCGAAAAAATCGGATTTGGCTGCATCCAGCTCTTTTATTTTCTCTTTCTCCATATTTGCCAGCTTGACTTCGTTCCTCTCTTTCAGAACGAAGTATGAGAGATACATAAACAATAGGATAATGGAGGCATAGAAGAGGTATGCCCACGCAGACTTATAGAAAGGAGGCATCACTCTTATCCGCAGCGATTTGACTGGACAATTCTCCCAGTCCGAGTTCGTATTGTTAGCCCTCACGTTCAAGACGTACTTCCCTGGCCGCATATTGTACCCATAGAAATGATGCTCGTTCCCGACGTTCCGCCAGTCATCATCCACTCCGTCCAAGAACATCTGATAAGAAATGGAGCCTGTGCTGCCTGGCTTTATGACGCCGAAATCGATATTGAAAGATTTAGCTTGGGCGAAAGAAAGGCTAATGGAGGCCGTGCTGTTCAATTCCCTCGTCAGCGGGGATTTGTCAGTAGCTGAAGTGATGAGGTCATTGTCTATCGTTAGGCTTTTCAAATGGACATTGAATGGCCCAGTCATAGGCCGAATGCTATCAGGCCAGAATGCTATCAGGCCATTGATTGTTCCCAGAAAGATCTCGCCAGAAGCTGTCACCATGGAAGAGCAGAAATTGAACTGATTAACGGGCAGCCCATTTTCTGAAGAGAATTTCGTTACCGACTTGTCATTAAGGTCATAGCGGAACAAACCATTGCCTGTTCCGATCCAAAGATGCTTGTCCGAATCTTCTACTATGCTGCAGATTGAACTTCTCGACAACGCTTCATCCTCTAACGATTCAAGCCTTCCAGTCCCTGAGTCCATGAACTGCAGGCCGTTTCCATTCGTCCCAACCCATAATGTGCCGCCAGAGTCTTTGAAGACACAAATGACGTACGGATCTTTCAGTCCTGTCTGTTCCGATGCTGGGAAATGTTTGATATTCATTCCAGGATATTCAATCCGGAAGAAACCTTCAGTAGCCGTACAGGCCCAGATGCTTTTTCCGTCAGGATCAGCGAAAAGGCTGTATATAAATATATTATCTAACGCTTCATGGCCTATTTCATGAAAATAGTCCGTCACCTCATCGTATATTCTTAGTCCTCTCATTGTCGCTACGCACAACTTTCCATCGTTAAGCCTAAGCAGATAGAATATGCCTTCTGAATTCAATCCCTTATTCAGATAATAATGCGTGCTTGATTTCGTCCTCAGATTGTAACGGAAAAGGCCATCGAAACGAGTTCCTATCCACATTTCATCTGCATTTTTATCATAATAGAGGGAATGGATGTTCGTACCCATGCCAGGGATGCCATCGAAGACTGAGAATTTCCCAGTATAGGAATCGTAGATATTGATTCCTCCGTCTTCCGTCGCAATCCAATATCGGCCATCCTTTTCCTCTGCCATCATTCTGGCGACTCTCGCTTTGAACCCGTTCTCTCCATTTCCTATCCTGAAGAAGCCGAATTGTGAGTTATTCTTGAGGATGTAATCTACGCCTCCGAAATAGGACCCAACCCAGACATTCCAGTTGGAGTCAAAGAGAATTGAATATATGGCATTGTCACTGAGGCTTCCTTCATCATAAGGGTTGTGCTGCAGGAATTCTGTCCGTCCATCTGTCGAGATAATGCAGATTCCTTTTTCCGTGCCGAGCCAGATACGGTTCAGTTCATCTTCTGAAATTACCCTTATTATTCCATTAGGTATCTCCTGGAGAGGATAAATTTTCATCTCACCAGTTCTGAAATTAATGCATTCTACGCCATTACCGTTTCTTCCAATCCAAAGCCTCTTGCTTGAATCGAAAAACATCGGCATTATCACGTCAGATCCTTTCATGAATTTCTCATAAAAGACCGGATCCAATACAGAAGGGTTCGACATATCCCTATCGTAATGAACGATAGAACCTCTTCTTCCGACGAGTAGCCTGCATTCGTCATCGAAGAGCAGAGAAATGACCTCCCCGTCCCCGAGTTTATCAATTCTACGCAGGCTGTCAGCTTTGGCGTCATATTCATACAGACATGCTCCTCCAATGATAATCCTACCTTCTTTATCTTCTGCTATGTATTTGCAAACTCCGTTAGTATTGTAGTTCCGGAAATCGTTAGAGGCGCTTCGGAACATTGAGATTCCAGCCTCTGTCGATGCCCATAACCTTCCTTCGATGTCGACGTGAAGAGCATGAATGAAACTGCTGCCAATCGTGCTTGGATCCTCCGCCTGGTGATAATATGTCAGTATTTCATAGCCGTCATATCGACAGAGACCGTTCCTAGTCGCAATCCAGATGTTGCCGTCATGATCTTCGACGAGAGACTCTACTTGCTGATTCGGCAATCCGTGAACGCTGCCTATGTGGGAAAAGCGAAGGTCAGTTCCGAATAAATTTACAGATAGCAAAAATATGCTTAATATCAATATTTTACGGATATTCATGATTTCAAATTCCATATTTGAGACGTAATGGTCTCAAGACAAATTTATAGAAAATATGAACATTTTTCCAGAACAGGCTCACCTTTATTGTTCAAATTAGCAATGCGAATTTTAGGCTCGCTCCTAATCATTCGCTAACCATAGAATTACAGAGTATTAACCAAGTTAAATCTCAAAAAAATGCAAACAAACATTCTTGGATCAAGGAAAACTCAGCTACGGCATCTTTCAGCGTCCGGTTTTCTGGCCGCACTGATGATAGCTATCTGCGCTTTCCCTACATCAGCGGCTGCGAATGCCATTAATCCATCCGAATCTGAGTCTTCTCAGCAGAGGAAAACAATTAAAGGCTTGGTAGTCGACACAAACGGAGAACCTCTAATCGGGGTCGGAATCATAGAAGTTGGCACGAATAACGGGACCCTTACAGATGCTGATGGCAGTTTCACTCTGACAGTTTCAGCTGAGAATGCCCTCTTAACAGCCTCATTGTTAGGCTTCAATGACAAAACCGTACAAGCCAACGATAATGTACGGATTATTCTTGAGCAGAACACAACTGCGCTTGACGAAGTCGTTGTCATTGGTTATGGCACGCAGAAAAAAGTGAACCTGACCGGCTCGGTATCTTCTGTAAACTTAGAAAAGGAAGCTTTGTCCCGTCCTATCACTACCACAGCTCAGGCCTTGGCAGGAATGAGCGCCGGAGTTCAGGTGCTGCAAAGTTCCGGAAGGCCTAATAGCGAAGGAGTCGGAATCAACATTCGCGGAATCGGTACGCTGAACACATCTTCACCTCTCGTTCTCGTCGATGGAATGGAGATGAGTCTGAACGATGTGAACCCAAATGACGTGGAAAACATCTCCATTCTGAAGGATGCGGCTTCTTGCGCGATCTATGGCAATAGGGGTGCTAACGGAGTCATCCTCGTCACTACTAAATCCGGCAAGGAAGGGCAGGTTCATGTGACATATTCAGGGAAATTCTCCATCAACACCCCTTCCAAACTGGTGAAATTCGTATCCAACTATGCTGATTACATGGGATTCGTAAACGAGGCCGCCTCAAATGTCGGGATTTCGCAGATTTATTCTCAGAACACTATAGACACGTGGCGTGCGGCAGAAAAGGATCCCAATGGAATCGCAGCCTCAGGCTACCCTAACTACGTAGCCTATCCGAACACAGACTGGTATGACGAAATATACCAAACGAAGATAATGCAGGAGCACTCGTTGTCTGTCCTTGGCAAGGAAGGTCGCACAGACTATTCAATCGGAGTGACTTATCTGGACAATCCTGGAATGATCGTGAATTCAGGCGTCAAGAAATATTTTCTAAATATCAAATTGAATACAGACATCACTCCTTGGCTGCAAATCGGTGCCCACGCATGGGGCGATCACACAGATCAGGACAGAAATGATGTCGGAAATCTCTCGGAATGGTCTTTTTTGAAAGCGACTCCGGGCATCTATCCATACTATGACGGCAAGTACGGTGGAATCGAAGCTCCTGAGGAGGATCCTGCCGCGAGCAACCCTCTGCTGAACCTTAATGGAACAGGAGATTCTTATTATAAATACAATCGTGTCTATACGACGACTCATGCTCAGATTCGTTTCCTCAAAGATTTCACATGGAGGACCCAGTTCGGGTACAATCTGTATCAGACGAGGCATAAGTACAACTGGATCGGTCAGGACCAGTGGAGCTTTAGCCGCAATCAGAAGGTCGGCAACAGGGGCTCCCTGAGCGATGACAACGTGTACATGTACCACCAGCAATATTACAACTGGAAACTTACCCACACCTTGAACTGGTCACGCACGTTCAACGACATTCATGACATTACAGCACTGGCAGGATTCGAGGAGGGGAAATACTACAATCATAATACTGATGTCAGGAAACAGGGAATCGTAGACCCATCCATAACAGACCTGAGCACAGTAACTGAGATGCGCTACATCAACGGAGCCGATAACCAGAACACTTTCCGTTCATGGTTCGGCCGCGTGACTTACGCCTACGATTCGAAATATCTTTTGGAAGCTAATTTCCGTTATGACGGGTCTTCGAAGTTTTCCAAGAATAACAGATGGGGATTTTTCCCATCCGTATCAGGAGCATGGAGAATTTCTCAAGAGAATTTCATGCAGAACATAGGATGGTTGAATAATCTAAAGCTGCGTGCTTCATGGGGCAAACTTGGAAACAACTCAGTCGGGGATTATGCATATCAGTCTATGTACACTCTTGGCTACACAGCGATGAACAACCAAAAGACAGGAATCGCATGGATGGGCACACTGCCTAACGAAGACATTTCATGGGAAGAGACTACTACTACAGACATTGGTCTTGACTTCGGATTATTCGGAGGTCGGCTTGAAGGAGTGATCGACCTTTACAATAAAGACACCGATGGCATCCTCTATCGTCCGGACATCTACATGACCCTAGGAGAAAAGACCGCACCTCTGCAAAACCTTGCAGAAGTCGTCAACCGCGGACTCGAAATCACTCTGGGCTGGCACGACACTATCGGCCAAGTCACCTATGGAATTCAAGGGAACGTGACTTTCAACCATAACGAAGTCACGGACTACAAAGGAAAGCTTAAAAGAGGCTGGACAACTGATTCAGATGGCAACAAAGTCTATAGGACAAACCTTGGAGATGTCTCCACAGGAGGCCTCAACAGAATCGTCGAAGGTCATCAGATAAATGAATTCTATATCTATAAGACCTACAAAGGAGACGGCTCACACTTCAATTCTGATGGCACGGTCAACATCAACGGCGGTCCTAAAGACGGCATGATTCGTACGGAAGATGACATGAAATGGCTCCAAGCCATGATTTCTGCAGGATACCAGTTCCTACCTAACAGAACCGTAAGCAAATCTGGAATCTGGTATGGTGACTACATCTTCTCCGATCTCAACGAAGATGGAGTGTACGGAGACTCCAACGACCGTGATTTCACAGGCATGTCCACCACTCCGAAAGTGAACTTCGGCATCCAGACATTCCTAAACTGGAAGGGGATAGATTTCTCAATGAATTGGACCGGAGCCACCGGGTTCCAGACATACTGGAGAGAGATTGGACAGAATGCCTGCGCTGTAGTCTTCGGACTCCAGCTTCCTAAGAAACAGGCCTACGACCATTATTTCTATGATCCATCTAATCCTACAGATTCCAGGACAAGTCTTTCATCGAAGAATCCTAGGCTGACAATGAACAACCCTAGCCAGAGCGACAACCTCCAGAGCAATCTCTATCTGTATAAGTGCAACTTCCTGAAGCTGCGCAACCTTACGATTGGTTACACTCTGCCTAAGTCCATCTCCCAGAAATTCTATACCGACAACCTGCGCGTTTATTTCTCAGGTGAAAACCTTTTGACCATCACGAATTTCCCTGGACTTGACCCAGAAATGAGAAGCGGCGAGGGCTATACTACGATGAGGCAATGGTCATTCGGCATCAATCTGACATTCTAATCATAAGAAGGAGACTACATCATGAAACACAATATTTTGAAAATTTGCTCAGGCCTGACTCTGATTGCAGGATTAATTTCTCTTTCAAGTTGTGGTTCTGACTTTCTAGAGACGACGCCGACTAACCAAGTCAGCACAAACAGCATCTGGACAAGTGAAAACCTAGCTGAGAGAGCAGTAAATGGCATATATGGCCATATTTATTACGAATATCGCGACAATCCTTGGATTACCCTCTGGGACGGTTATACTGAAATCATGGACGAGGACGTGAACTGGGTGTCAGGGAACGCTCCCATACTGCGAGGAAGCGCTACAGCCAGTTCCGGTATGTTCAGCACTTGGTGGAAAAGGCTGTACGAGGGCATCAGCAGAGCTAACGATGTTCTCGCCAACATTTCTAAAGTTCCAGACATGAGCGACGAAGACAAGGCTCGCTACATTGCAGAGGCCAAATTTCTGAGAGCCTGGGAATACTACAGGCTTAACTGCCTGTGGCAGGGCGTTCCTGTCTACACGGAGCCTGTCGCAGCAGATGAGGCTACGAAAGGACGCAGCACTACGGAAGAAGTGTTCAGCCAGATCATCCAGGACTGCACTGACGCAATCAACGAGCCTAATCTCCCAGATAAATATTCTTCCAGCGATGCGAACTGGGGAAGAGTGACGAAAGGCGCAGCTTACATGCTTAGAGCAAAGACCTACCTCTGGCTTGAGAGATGGGCTGAAGCCGAAGCCGATTTTAAGAAAATTACTGGGCTAGGATACAAACTATTCGATGACTACTATAACCTCTTCACGGAAAATAACGAGAAGAATGACGAATATATCTTCGAATATCAGTACATGGACGAATCAGGCCTTGGTAACTTCATGAGCTGGACATTCGGAAACCGCTGCTCGTCAGGATATTCTTGGAACAACTATCTTCCAAATCCATATTTCGTCGATTCATATCAGAATGCAGATGGATCTGCATTCAATATTGACGATGTGATTCCTGGATATTCCAGCATGACGCCTCAGCAAAGGATAGTGTATTATCTCAGAGACAACATGACAGATGACGAAATCAGCAATCAGACGAATGTTGGAGCAGACATGACTAAATATCTGCCTAACGGAAACGAAGCTAGGATCAAGAAAGTCTACGAAGGCAGAGACCCTCGTATGGCATGGAACTTCATTCTGCCTTATTCTACCTATGTAGGTGGCGCCACAGGAACAGAGTACACATATACGCTCCGCTGGCCTTACAGAGGATATGATTCAGCCAAACCGTTCGATCTCAGGACCGACACGAATGACAGGTATTACTACCTATGGCGCAAGTTCGTCTTCCGAGGAAGAGAGCATACGGACCAGAACAACTCACCTATCGACATCCCTATTTTCAGGTATGCTGAGACACTCATCGGACTGGCAGAAGCTCTGAATGAGCAAGGAAAGACTGAAGAAGCCATCACCTACCTGAACCAGGTAAGGGAACGTGCCGGAGTATCCGCCTTGAACAGCAATGAACATACTAGGGTGACCGGACAAGCCGATCTTAGAGAAAGGATTCGCAATGAATATGGTTGGGAACTCTGCGGAGAGAACGTAACTTACTTCAATGAACTTCGCTGGGGCACATGGCATCAGAAGAAATTCGTGGAGTCAAACGGCATGACCGAGATATGGGGGACCAAGAAATACACGAATTCATGGCAGGGTGATTACTGCGTAAAATGGGCCATTCCTCAGTCTGAAGTCGAGAAGAATGAGAACCTCAAGCAGAATGACGGTTGGTATTAACAATCAATCTAATTATTTCAAGATGGACTGCATGCACAAATTTTTAATCTGCAGTTTATTGCTCTTGGCCACTTGCACCTCTTATGCTGAAGGCATCAATGCAAGGATAAGCATTAAAAGGCCAGGTAATGAAAGCAAGTCTTTCCAGCTTCACGAAGAAGCTGGAAGGCTTGTATTTTCAGAAAGAGAGGCCCCCGTCACCATCACGAAACAGGAATACGATGAAAATGGCGACAAGGTCTTCAAAGTAGCACTGACTGCCAGCAAGACTATTTATTTCAATATAGGATTCGAGACAGAGACCGGATTCGAAACCAAGGACTGCGATTTCTACATTCCAGGCTTCTGGTACCACAAGAATCTTCGGTCACCTAAGGAGGCACCATCCTTCCACACTTCCTCCAGCTGGAATTTCAGAGAAGACAGATTTTCCTCCCCGATGGTTGGGGCATATGATTCTGCGTCCGGTAAGGCACTTACTGTGTTTCATGAGATAGACGGACACGATGATGCCCTTACTACAGCAATGAATGGAGAGGTGATTCTTGATGGAAAAACATCCCTCGGCTACCTTGGATTCGACAATGAGACAGGCAAGGCGAAATTAACTTTCGGTTATCCCTACATTGAGACTCCTCGCCGATATATTCGCAAACTTTCGCTAGCAGAGCCTGTTTGGGCGTTTGCGAAACTGGGAAAAGGAGAAACTATCTCACTCGTCTGGAGAATACGGAAGGAAGAGGCCAAATCCTATGGAGATTTCGTGGTCAACTCGTGGCGGTACTGTTTCGATAGGCTGGGCACTGAACCGATTGATCCGCTGCACTCTCCAGAAGAGATGAAAGCACAGCTTTCGAATTATTTCAGGGCATCGTACGTCGATAAGTATCCTCTGAAATACAATTCCGGAATATCCATACGCTGCGATGACTGCAAGCCTTATTCTCAGGTTCAGCTTGGATTCTGCGGAAGAGTTCTGTTGAATGCCTTTAATGCAATCGAATATGGTGAAGAAACAAGTCAGCCAGACCTCGTTAAAATTGGGAACAGCATTTTCGACAGTTTTCTAGAGCATGGTTTCACTCCAGCTGGTTATTTCTTTGACGAGCTCGATTTCAAAGATAGATTTCCTGTCGCAGACAAAATTGCCCACTCAATCAGAATCCAGTCCGAAGCTATTTACGCAACGCTTCATTATCTTGATTATGAAAAGAGCCATGGCCGGAATCATCCAGAATGGGAAAAGAGGATCGTGAGTCTCCTGGACAATTTACTAACCCTGCAGAAAGCAGATGGGAGTTTTGCCAGGAAATTCCATGACGACAACTCTGAAATAGACTCTTCTGGAGGGAGCACTTCTTCGGCAACTTCCACCCTTGTGATGGGCTACAAATATTTCAAAGACAAGAAATATCTCACAGCAGCACAAAGGACAGCCGAATACATTGAATCTAACATCATCGCGAAAAGCGATTACTTTTCCTCAACGCTAGACGCCAATTGCGAAGATAAAGAGGCTGCTATCAGTGCAGTCACTGCGACATATTATTTGGCAATGGTATCGAAGAAGAAAGAAATGCAGCATTATGTCGATCTTTGCGAGAAGGCAGCCTATTTCGCATCATCTTGGTATTATCTATGGGATGTCCCTTTCGCCCAGGGACAGATGTTGGGAGACCTTGGCTTTAAGAGCCGTGGCTGGGGGAATGTCTCAGTCGAGAATAATCACGTGGATGTCTTCGTCTTCGAATTTCCTCACATCCTATCATGGCTTAGGCAGACTACAGGAAATGAGTATTTCATGAGGCTGCATGATATCATCTATTCTTCTCTCGGGCAGCTTCTTCCTCAAGAAGGCAATCTTTGTGGAATAGGTGTGCCCGGATTCTACCCAGAAGTCGTCCAGCATACGACGTGGGATTATGGAAAGAATGGCAAAGGGTTTTACAATAATATTTTCGCTCCTGGCTGGACTGTGGCATCCCTTTGGGAGCTATATAGTCCTGACCGGACACAAAAATTTTTAAGCAAATGAACATGAACGATATTAAGAAGCTTATTATCCCTGTTGCAATCCTAGCTTCAATCATAAGCTGCAGTAGTAAAAAAACTAGCGATAATGATGATGGGAAGAGCGAGGTCGTGCCAAAGGAATATATAAAATTAGCTGATCCGACGATCTACGAGAGCAGTGGGAAATATTACCTGTATGGGACTAGTCCCGAATCCAATCTGGGATTTCTCGTATACATGTCCTCAGATCTAGAGAAATGGGAAGGACCTGAGGGAAAGGCGGCCAATGGATACTGTCTGACTAAAGATTCCGTGTGGGGCACGGAAGGCTTCTGGGCGCCTCAGGTGATAAGCTACCATGGAAAAACATGCATGATTTACGTAGCTAACGAGCAGCTCGCCGTTGCCTATTCAGACTCTCCGCTAGGGATATTCACGCAAGACGTCAAGGCACAGATTCCTGCATCTATGAAGGAAATCGATCCCTTCCTTTATTTCGAGGATGGGAAAACCTACATGTACCATGTAAGGCTGAACCAAGGTAACCAAATCTGGGTAGCGGAAATGAGCGATGACCTCTCCTCTATGAAGGAAGAAACGGCGAAACTCTGCATAAAAGCGACCGAGTCCTGGGAGAACACATCCAATGCATCTTGGCCAGTCACAGAAGGTCCAACTGTCGTAAAAGAGGGAGGGAAATATTTCCTGTTTTACTCTGCGAACGACTACAGGAGCCAGGATTATTGCGTGGGGGTCGCCACATCAGATTCACCTGTCGGACCTTGGACGAAACAGCCAGAGCCTATCATTTCCAAATCGAACATAGGCCAGAACGGAACCGGCCACGGAGACCTATTCAAGGATGCCGATGGCAACTGGCAATACGTATTCCACACACATGGGAGCGTAAATTCCGTACAGCCAAGGAAGACTGCGATAGTGCAGATCAAATTCGAGAATGGAAAAGCATCCATCGTGGACGGAACATTTCATTACCTGATGGCAGATGTGAAATTTCAATAACTTGATAGTCAATATGAAAGTAAAAGGATTTTTATTTATTATCGCAGCACTTGTGCCGCTTACAGTCATCGCATCCTGCAATGGGAACAATAAATCTTCAGGAAAAGATCTGGTCATGACTGCATATGCAAATCCTGTAATCAGTCATAACTGCCCGGACCCGACAGTCCTCGATGACAGGGCTCGCACTGGTTACTTCTACGCCTATTCCACATCGAACAAGAAGACAAAGCTGCCTGTTTATCGTTCCAAGGACATGGTGACATGGGAGGCAGTAGGCGATGGCATGCCTTCGGACTGGAAGCCTTGGAGCGAAGGCGGAAGGCTCTGGGCTCCGGACATCAACTACGTGGATGGGAAATACATCCTTTACTATGCGATAGGAGTATGGGGCAATATGGAACTGAGCGCAAGCGGGGTTGCCACCTCGGACAAGCCTGAAGGGCCGTTCCAGGACAAGGGAATGGTCGTCTCGTACCAGAACACTGGCGTAGGCAATTCCATAGACCCGATGCTGTTCATAGATGAGAACGGGACTAAATACCTGTATTGGGGTAGTTTTGGAGAGACTTCAGGAATATGGGTGGTCAAACTCTCGGATGACGGGCTGTCCATAAAAGAAGGCGCAGTGCCAGTTAAGCTAGGAGCGACCAATATGGAAGGATCTTACGTAATTAAACGTAACGGCTATTACTACATGTTCAATTCGAAAGGCTCTTGCTGCGAGGGTTCGAGCAGCACGTACCACGTCGTTGTTTCCAGAAGCAAGAGTCCTGAAGGACCTTTTGTCGGCCCTGATGGCAAATCATTGCTGGATTCCGACTATTCGAACATCATCCTTTCCTCCAGCCCAGACTCAACTTTCATCGGGCCGGGGCACGATGCCCAAATCATCACCGATGACGCTGGTGAAGACTGGATGGCATATCATTCATACTGGAAGGGCAATGACTACAAAGGCCGCTGCATGCTCATAGACAAAATAGTCTGGGAAAACGGCTGGCCGCATTTCACCTCGCAATATCCAACCCTAAGCGGCGAAGGCCCTAAGTGGAAGAAATAATGAATATGTTTACTGCAGGACTGGTTTCAGACCCAGTTCTGCAGCTTTTTCTCGCATCAGAGCGTCGGCAGCCTCGAAGGTGTTGTCGATTCTGCCGTCAAGGATGGCCTCTTTGACATATTCCTTTAATATACCGATTGTGTTGCATGGCCCGATGCCGAAAACTTCCATGACATATTCGCCGTTGATAGGGTTCTTCCAATTGCGGATTTTGTCTTTTGCCTCAACTTCGGCGAGCTTTGCCTTGACCAGTTCGAAATTGTTCTTGATGTGGGCGACTTTCAGCGGATTCTTAGACGTTATGTCTGCCCCACAGAGGAGCATGAGATCATCAATCTCATTTCCAGCATCAAACAGGAGCCTTCGCACCGCAGAATCGGTAACCTCGTCATCCACCAAGGCTATGGGCCTGTGATGCAAGCTGACAAGTTTCTGGACATATTTCATCTTCTCGTTAAGAGGCATCTTCAGCCTTTTGAATATTCCAGGAACCATTTTCGCCCCTACAACTTCGTGGCCGTGGAAAGACCAGCCCGTCTGGGCGTCGAAACGCTTGGTGGCCGGCTTGCCGATGTCGTGCAGCAGGGCAGCCCAGCGTAGCCAGACGTATGGCTGTGTCCGCACAGTCTCGATAAAACCGTCGCCGTCCTCCTTAGGAATATAATCGTGCAGCAAGCCTTCCGCAATCTCCTTCGTCTCCTCAGCCGCGACATTGTCCAAGACCTGCATGGTGTGAGAAAAAATCTCCTTGTGCCCTAGGCCATACAAGGTCTCGACTCCTTTCAATTTCAAAAGTTCCGGAAGTATGTATTCCAGCAGGCCGGTTTCTTCCATCAGCCAGAAGCCGATAGAAGGGACATCTGTCATCAACATTTTGTTAAGTTCCTCGACTATGCGCTCCTGGGACAGGATGGTCATCCTGTCTTTCATCTTTTTCATAGCCCTGAGGGCTTCGGGAACTATTTTAAAGACATGCTTAGGCGTGCTCAGCTTCGTGGCAAAACGTATCGCACGAAGCATTCTCAGCGGGTCGTCGCTGAAGGTTTGTTCCGGTTCCAGCGGCGTGCGGATTATGCCAGCTGCCAAGTCTCTTATTCCGCCGAATGGGTCTATGAGCGCTCCATAGTTTTCTTTCTGAAGACTGAAGGCCATAGCATTAATGGTGAAATCCCTGCGCTTCTGATCCTCTTCAAGAGTGCCCGTTTCAACGATAGGCTTGCGGGAATCTCTAGTATATGACTCTTTACGTGCTCCCACGAATTCTATCTCGGCTCCGTGGAATTTGAGCATTGCCGTGCCAAAATTCTTGAATATGGACACATTGCAGCGATGCCTCTCGCTCTTCTCGATGCTTTCTGCCACTGCCTTGGCAAGGTCTATCCCGCTGCCTTCCACCACGATGTCTATGTCATCGTTCTGCCTCCCCAGGAAGCAGTCCCTTACGTAACCGCCGATTACGAATGCTCTCACTCCCATTTTCTCCGCGACTGCCGACACGATGCCGAAAATAGGCCTATCAAGATATTGCGTTGTTATAGTCTCTGGCATTCAAAATATTCATTTATCATTCTTATGCTCGGCCTCTTGCCGATTCTCATCCTCTCCACTCTGCTGCATGGCCTCTTGCTTCTTCCCATCCTCTCCTCTCTGCTGCATGGCCTCTTGCCTTTTCCCCTTCTCTCCACTCTGCTGCATGGCCACCCAGTCTGGGAAAGCCTTCATCTGCTGGTAGGTCTCCCCCACCTTCTCGAAGCCAAAGGTTTTCCTTCCGTTCGTGACAGCTATATATCTAGAGCTCAGCACCATATTATATTTCAGCGCCTGTTCCAGCACCTCCCTCGTCATCTCTATGTCCTCCCGCTTGCATTCAACCACCATCAGCGGTGCCGTGTCGCGGCCATACACCAATATATCCGCCCTGAAATCTTTCTGCCCGAATTTCATTGCCACCTCGCTCATCATCATATAGGACGGCACCTTCACCTGCTCGCGAAGCACGCCGATGAACCATTGGCGCACCTTCTCTTCCGGCGTAAGAGCCACCATCTTTTTCCTCAGCGGATCCCAGATCTGTTCCATAATCTTGCAAAATTAATAAAAATATCGCCTCCTTAAGAGGCTTTTCTTCCATCGCTAAAAATATTCATAGATTGTTGAAACTTTCGAATCATTATTAACGTATAATATTTACTTCACTTGGGGATGTTCTGGTTTTGACAGCAATGATTCCGGGTGGTAAGCACGTCGGGCTTCTTCGGTGGCCAGCCCGTTAATCTAAGATGCCGAAAAATTAGTTGCTGATAACAACTACGCACTCGCTGCCTAATTGACCAAGTCGATTAGCTTAATCCCGGCCGCCAAGGCTGCGGCCCGGACGAGTATCCTGCGGACTTCAATCCTTCTCTGTCCGAGTTCGGGGTATCATTCAGGAAGGATGCTCCGGCGGACTCCTCTAAAGCCGGCTAAGATTTAAAGGATAAGCTGCGGTTAGCCCGTCTTTCGGCAGGCCGCTGACGAAAACCAAAGGAAGAATAAACGTGTAGAAAGCTGCTGGGTACGTTGTTTGGACGGCGGTTCGACTCCGCCCATCTCCACAATTTACATTGTGTATCAATGAGTTAGGTGTTAAATACACAAAAATATACACGAATTTTTATGGTTATGTGTATTATACCGAAGGAAACTCAAAAAGCACGAAAATCCGGCAAAAGTCAGGATGAAAGAAAATTCCCCAGCCTTCCGAATGGAAAGTTGGGGATTTTTTATCGGCATACTGTATATAGCCCGATAGAGTTGGCTTACCAGGTTAGTATGTTGTAACTGATTCCGATTCCGATGTAAGGTGTCGCCTTAATTTGCTTGTTGCTGAAACTGACTCCATACCCTGCCTGTAGGCCTATTCCCCAGCGCTTGGGCTTGGTGGCCACCTTGACCTCTTTGGTGATGTATTGGGTTTGCTGATAGATATGGATGCTGTCGAGCTGGGGCCGATAGCCGGAGACCCAGGCGGTGTAGCGAGGGTCTGAGTATTGGCGTTGTTCTATGGGCAGGTGGACAAGGACTGTGTCGTGCAGCATCAGGGTGTCGGTGATTGGCACCGGTAGCAGGAGAGTGTCGATTATCTCCACTTTCTTGATTACTGGCTTTTCTACGAAGATGGTGTCATAGACGAACAAGGTGTCCACTTTGACTTTCATCTTGCTGGAATGGGCGTTTCTGTGCTCATTAACGAAGTATCCTATTGCGTTGACAATGTTGAAAAGCAGCAGGATTCCGAAAACGAGGGTTATGATTTTGAGAAAATATTGGATTGTGTCGTCTTTGATGTTCATAGCGTATAGAGTTTAGGTCCGTAGTAGTCTTTACTGTAGAGTATCTGTTTGCGGTTCGGCCTCTCAAGTGTGTAGCTGAGGTGGATGAAGTTGTGGTACAGGATCATCTGGTCAAAGTCAAGTCCTCTGTCAATCACAATCCGGGCAAGGCGGATTGGAGCATCGCTTGCGATGTCTGCTGCCTGGCCTTTTATGTGCTGGCTGTTTTTGGAGCCTCCTACAAGGTCATTGAGCTTCTTGCAGCGATAGCCAGAGTTGACCTTCAGTGCGTGGCCGCAGGCGTCACGAAGCGGCTGGAGAAGCAGTGTGACAAGGGCGTGTATGTTCAGCCTGACATACTCTGACGGGATGTTGTTGTCGATGTGGAATCCTTCGGCAATCCTGCTGGCCGTGAACTCGGAGTAGGTGAAGTTCGGGCTGATTTGGTCATTACTGTTCATTGGCCGCCTCCTTTTCCACTTCTGAGCCGTATGGCGGCTCCCGGTCTATGCATTTGAGTTTGCGGCAGCGAAGGAGCGAGAGGACTGCAATCTTGGTGTTCTTCTCGTCAAGTTCCTTGCGGAGTTTGGTATTGATGTCGAACTGGACCAGATACAGGTCCTGCAATTCCTTTGCTCGTTCCTTTGCCTCTTTGAGGTCCTGATGGCTGCGTTCTACAATCTTCTGCCACTCGGCTATCGCCTGGGCGGTGTTCTCCATCTGGGCTTTGGTCTTCCGCTCGGTTATGAGAAAGAGGGCAATGAGACCGCCTCCACCGAGGAGAAGGGATATTAGTTGGATGATGTTTTCGGGTGTCATAATGATGAAGTTTTACGAAAGAGCCCCATCTTGCATCGCTGCAGGATGGGGCTGATTCATAGGTTGGGTTTAGGTAGTGATTGATGGTTGCCCCGGCTAGAGCCTTGCAATGGCCATCATCTCGCCGGACTTCTCTCCGGTCTTGGTGTTCACGAAGAAGTACTTCATGAATACCTTCGGAGCAGCAGCGGTAGGAGCGCCGTTCTTGGTCTCGTAAGCGGCCTTGATGTCAATCTCTGCGGCTTCGACAGCGAAAGGTCCTCCGATTACTGCGGCCTTGCTGTAGGCGCGGGTGATTCCGTTGCCCTGAGGAGCAGATGCGCATACGACCAGACGGAGGTCTGCGGCAGCTGCAGGGACCTGCTCAAGTTCGAAGGTGAACTTCTCGGTGGTGAGGGAGATGACAGCCTCGCCAGGAGCCTCGACTCCTACGAGCTCAGGAGGGTTTGCGAGAGCGTCCCCTCCGCAGAAGACGATCCAGTAGTTGAGCCTCATGTAGAGGTTGGCACCGGAGATTTTTGAACTGGTACCCAGGACACTGCGGCCGGCCTGAGACTGAGCGAGCTTGTTCCAGGCAAGGATCTGGGCGTTTGAAAGTGCTTTCCAAGACTGAGAGAGCTGCTTGAACACGCTCTTTACGGAAGCCTGGAACTCGGTTCTGGTTGAACCGCCGTACCCGCGGTTGCGGATGTACTTACGACCACGCACCTTGGCTGCGGTCACTCCTTTTGCGGAGCCTGACATCTCCTCAAAGGCGATAGAAGGAATGTACTTCATAGTAGTTAAAGTTTAGGTTAAGGTAAGGTTTGTTATTGTCTTCAAAACTATTGCTTTACAAATTTACAAATTATTTTAATATATTGTATAACAATGATATGTAAATCTTTATGTAAAGTGTTGCTTTAAGTCAAATTTACGCCTGATTTTCATCAGAAACTTCTTGCTCCCTGACATAGAAGAACTTCATGAATCCGCGATAGAGATACTTTTTGGACTCTCCCTCCTGCCCTTTGCCTGTGAAGGTAATCTTCCCGTTTTCGAGGTGGGCTAGGGCGCACTCCGAGCCATCGAGGTTACTGTTTACGCGTGACGTGAAGATGGGAGCGTCAATGCTCAGGTCTGCGGGAATTCCTTTGATGCTGTACTCATTTTCAACGCCGGGCGCATAGGCCCAGGAGGACATCTGGAGGAAGAACATTCCCCATCTGTCTTGGATGCAGTTTGCGTATTGCGCGATTGTGGCGTAGAATGTATAATCCTTTCCGGATATAGTGATTTTGCCGCTTGGTGTTGGAGAGAGCTGAGCTTCGTTTGCCTCTCCCACGAACCCGCTTGCGAGAACTACCTTGACTGTGCCTATTCCGTCATAGATGGACAGTTTCTCAAGGATGAGCTTGTTTCCTTGAATCTGCGCTTTGATGATAGTGCCGCTCTGTAGGTCATCCTTCTGACAAACGAGGAAGGCAGTGGTCGGTTTGCTGGCGGGGATGCTGAACTGGTCCGGGAAGGTGATTTCAAGCTGCTCTGCAGCCAGATACTCTTCGTTGGCGGTATCGAGGGTGAACATTCCCTGAAGAACTACGATTTTCGCAGAATCATAGCACTTGAAGGAAATCGGGTTCACGCCGAAGTTTGTTGATATTGATGTAATCATAGTGTTAGGCTTTGTTAAATGTCGTTGACGAAAATGATGTCGGAGATGATTGATGCATCGAAAATGCTTGTCTCCATAGTGGTTGAGCGAATCAGATTGTGCAGCGCAATGGACTTGTTGTACTCGGAGAATGAGACAATCTGAGGCGCGACGGTGTATCTTGTGCTGTAGGTGCCTCCACGTGAAAGCACAGGCATATGCATCGCGTACTTGGCATAGTCCGGGTATTCCGCAAGATAGAACGATATGCCCTCGTTTGAGCTGTACTGTGTGAACTCCAACTCAAGGCTGCCAAGTCCAATCGTGCCGCCAATTTCGAGCAGCAGGGATTCCATTGTGGTCTTGTTGCCACAAGTCACATCACCTGTCGCAACAGCAATCTTGCCGACACCAGGCACGCGTGGAACGAACTGGTGTCGCGGAGCGAAGAAGATTAAGAAGGAGCCCTGTCCTCCATAGTTTGAGAAGTTCTCGTTCAGGTTCATACTGATGTAACCACCCTGGATGCGAGCCTCGCCAAGCCAAGTGCCTATCTGACCTTTAGTGAAAGTACCAGACTGGAGTGATACGGGAACGATGGCGTCCACATCCTCCGGCATCTCGTTGATCTTGATTGAGAATGGACCGTAGCCTCTATTTGTGGAAGGAAACGAGTAGAATGAAATCGATGCGTAAACGAAATCATCCTTTACCACGAGACGGTTGCTTTCAGGCTTTATGCCGGTACCGAAAGTTGCCCGCTTGTAATCAGTTTCAGTGAACTGGCCGTGCCAGCCGAGGACGGTGAATCCGGCAGCGACGATTATGGTCAGCGGTCCTTCCTCGTCCCAATGGGTGAGTTTCTCAATGCAGAGAAATCCCTTGTCGATACGGCAGCGAAGCACGGTTCCGCGAGTATTCTCTGATGAGCTGATGAGTATGGCAGTTGACACTGCGCTCCTTTTCATCCTGAAGGCATCAGGGAGCATGATTTCAAGGCGTTCTGCGGCCTTGTATTCCTCGGATGCGGTGTCGATAACGAACTTGCCGTTGAGCACGCACAGGCGGTCGCTCTGGTAGTCCCGGAACTCGATGGGTCCGCAACCGAAGTTGTTTTTTGTACAAGTAATCATAGTGTGGGTTTTAGGTTTAGATTAATTTGTAACCATATAGGTGCCGAAGGTGATGAAGTGGTCCTGGAACAGACCGCCACGTCCTGCCAACTGAATGTCTCGGCTACTGGTTCCGTGATAAACCTCACAGAAGAATACGCCGAACTTTATGTCATTATCCTCGAATCCACGAGCCCACTGGTAAGAACGGACTGACCCTATGCGCTCAATATCGACTGATTCGTTGATTTTGAGATAAACACCAGCCGAGAAACCGGACGTTTTTCTGGCTTCGATTTCATTGACTGAAATCTTTGACCCTACGGCAAGCTCATAATCACATGAAATTGCCTCAGAGTATGAGTTGCCGCCTGTCACTTCGTTAGATTGAATTCGAGCTCGAGGAGAGAATGTCTGGCCGTGCGCAGACTCGCCCTCGGTGGCAGGGAAGCAGATGTAGGTCTTTGAGGATACGTAGCCTGAGAACTCATCAATCCAGTACAGCTCGAGGAAGTATTTGTGCCCAGGGATGACATCAATTCCGAAACTCTTGGTGTATACCTCAAGAAGGTCAAGGTCGCCCCAGTCCGAAGTCGCGAAGTCGCCGACTATCACGGTCTTGTCCCAGGCTTTCGATATGCCGGGACCCTGCCCCGGTGACATCTTCACCACGAGCCTTGCGTTCGGATTGTCTGCATCCTTGAGTCCTGAAATCATAATCCTGTAAGGAGTGATCCAGATGTCATCGAAGGCGATTGCATCCGACCCGTGTATCTGTTCCGGCGCATCCAATGCAAGAGGCACGCCCACAAGCGAGCGGTTTGCATTGAGACAGACGAAAAGGTTGTGTGCCGTAAGCGGAACACCTTCTGCTCCCACAAGAGCCCGCTCACGATGAGCCTCGGCCAGCTTCTGCCAGGCAATCTGCTGCTGTGCAGTCAGCTGCTTGAACTGCTTGGTGATGTACCCGAACGAAGCCCGACGCTCACTCTGTTTCGGAGTCTTGATGTGGGAATGCTGTGCTCTGCCATTAAGCACGGTACGTCCGCCGGTCTTTCTGGCGGTCACGTCTCCAGCGGTTCCTTTGAACTCATTGAAGGCAATGGAAGGTAGTGCTTTCATAGTAGAATTAGGTTTAAGTTGTTGTTTAAGTAAGGTTGTACAAATATACGAAAAATAGCAGTAATAGACTATATTTTAACGCATTACAAGCAACAATTAAAGTATCTCTATAAGTCTTGACAACTTGCGGTGGCAAGTCCTGTATCCGGAAGTGGAGTCAATCAGAAGATAGCGCAGGTGAAGTTGGCACTCTCCGCTTCTGTCGCTTGGTATGTTGAACTCTATAACTCCCGGCTCGCCGGTTGGAAGGGAAAGGCAATTGCGAAGCATACTGGTCTTGCATCCGCTGCCTGGATTGGTGAGCAGAACTTTTCCCAGTACCCGATAACGACTGCAGTCATCAGCTCCTGACAACCACAGACGGCAACGCAGAACCACGCAGCCATTTGCTCTCCTCGCATCAATCACCTTGACATCAAACAGAGGAAACTTGACAAACGGCACTGGCTCAGGAATATGCTCATTCCCCAGAATGGCAAAACCGTGATATGCAGATACGAATAGATTGTGGCCTGTGATGTGTGATGACCCGTCGAACGGCGGCTTGTGCGGTTCGACCACAGACGCAAACCCGTTCCATTTCTCCTTGATGCCGTCCGGAATCGTCTTCCAGCAATCCAGAGCCCGACGATGCACTTCCAGAGCCTTCATCTGCGCCGATGTACCACAGAAAGAATGACGGTCCCTGGACCGCCAATAGCAGACCCCATCACGATGATAGAAAGTGACATCGCCGGCAGAACCCCAGCAATCAGAGAAACGAGTATTTGGATGGTAAACAGGCATAAGGCAAACAGGTTGAAGTAAACCGGCTGCCCACACCGAAGAAGGAGGCTGGAAGCCCGTGGACATCTTCACCACTGAGGTGGCTCAGAGGGACTTCCGATGTGCAAAGATAGCGAATAACTGTCAATAAGCCCTGCAGCCGCTGCTGTTCTCCCATCTTGTGTATAGTTCGACGAAGTAGTTGTACAGACCAATCCACGCCTCATCCGGAATCTTCATCATCGGCACCGGCTCATAATTGCGGTTGAACAGGGTGATTTCATAGTGGTACTTGTCCTTGTCACGGGTGTGGTTGTCATCAATGCGCACCATCGTGTACTTGCCCAGGCCAAATTCCTTTGCAGCCTTGCGGTCCTGGAACTTAAACGCATAGGTGAAATGGTCCCTGAACATATAGAACATCTGGCCAATCTTGTTGGCAAAGTACCAGGCCGGGTCGAAAGCTTTGTATTTTGTCAGTTTCATACCTTGAAATTTTAGTCAAAATCAGTCCTTCAGCATCTCTGAAAGGATATGTGAATTTAGCAAATAATTTTGATATAAGCAAGTGATTATCAATGAATAACGATGAATAATTGAAGGAAAAATCGGCGATTGGCATAAACTCCGTTTCGAGCGTATGTGTGATTGCGGAAATCCTACATGCGGAGAAATTAGGCTGTTCCTTGCCGTTGTCCAGCCGGAAAAAATTCAGCAGGGTGTTCAGCATTTCACGCATGCGGTCAGAAGATTCCTGAATGTTTCGGATATACGTCCCGGTTTTATCCGTATTGCAGTCTTTCCGCATCAGTCCGGCATAACCCGTTATTGCCGTCAGTGGTGTACGTAATTCATGGGTAATGGTATGAACGGCTTTCTTGCGAGAGGCTATCAGTGCCTCGTTTCGCTTTGCCATTTGTTGCAGTCGCTCAATTAAATCTGCGGTTTCCTGTTTATATCGCTTGATGCGGTTGGCATTTCGGTGTATGATGATATATGATATGACCAGTAGCAGTATAACGAACCCTGTCAAGCCCCCAATCTGAATGAACGACCGTTCCCGCATGGCTGTTATCTCGGCTTCCCGCTTTTGTAGGTCAGTTTGTACTTTCCCGTCTATTTGAACAACCAGTCCTTGCAGTTGCCTGTTAAGTTCCGCATTTCGTGCGGCAAGGCTATCGGCATGAACCGATAAGCGACGGCTTTGCGCCTGTTGTTCGGTTCTCATATTCCGGTTAAAGGAACGGTGCATCGTGGTAGTCACAGTTGGTTTCGCTTCTTCCTTTTTGCCGAAGATGCCCAAGAATCCTTTTCGTTTAGGTTTCTTGGGTTGTTCTTGCACACTTTTCTGCGCGATTACGGGTACTTGACGGGGTATCTTATCGTTGATGGCTTGTTGCTGTTCAAGTATCTGCACGATTTGGCACATCTGCCGTTCCTTATCTTCGAGAAGATGGCGTACGCTGTCTATACGCTCTGCCGGATAGGTAGCTTTGAAACGGCAGAGCATACTGTCCATTGCCATACGCTGTGCATGGTAATGTTCGATATCTTTATCGTTCCATTCCAGTATTGTTTCACCAAATAGAGAGAATTTTATCATTTGAATATTGATATTGTTTATCTCTTTTCGGAACTCGTCTATTTTTTTATTGGCTGAATTCAACTTGCAAATGCAACAGAATTCTGATTAATAATTTGTTTAAATTTTTCGTTTGGCGTGAGGTATCCAAGTCTTTTACGAGGTCGATTATTGAGTTTATTTTCAATCCACTTAATCTGTTTGTTGGTTACTTCACTAAAGTCCTTACCCTTTGGGATATACTGCCTGATAAGCCCGTTGGTGTTTTCATTGGCACCACGTTCCCATGAGTGGTATGGTTTGCAAAAATAGAATTTTATTTCCAATTTTTGCGCAATTTCCTCGTGCTTTGCAAACTCCTTTCCATTGTCAGCCGTAATTGTGTGTATTAAGTTTTTCACTTTCCGCAGTGCCCATACTGCAATCTTAGCTACCGGGATGGCTTCTTTTCCCGACAACTTGCGTATCCAGACCCTGCTTGTTGCTCTGTCGTTAATGGTAAGAATGGCACCTTTGTGGTTCTTACCAATAATTGTATCTATCTCTAAATCACCAAATCTCTCCTTCAGTTCCACTATCTCGGGACGCTCATCAATATCCACCCTGCCTGGGATAAATCCTCGCCCTGCATTTTTAGAACCACGTTTGGCATACCTGCGACCTTGTCTGCGAAGATATTTGTGCAGTTTGCCACCCCGCCGCTTATCCTCCCAAATCCAGCGATATATCGTTTCGTGAGATACCATCGCAATTCCCTCCAAGCGGCTCCTGCCGACAATCTGCTCCGGGCTGAATCCTTTCTTCAACAGCTTTATTATCCGTTTTCTCATTGCCGGTGTAAGCACTTCCTTGCGATGTTTTTGCTGCTTGCGCCTGTCTGCTTTTCGCTGGGCAAGCTCCATGCTATAGCTACCACTTCGGGCGTCGCAATTGCGCTTTATCTCCCTGTAAACAGTGCTTTTATCTACTCCGATAGCTTCCGCTATTGCTTTTTTGCTCATCGGTATTTGCAACATCATAGAAATTGCATACCTTTGTTCCTCGGTTATATGTTTGCTCATCTGCAACTTTTTTTTCTTTGGACGGACAATTAAAGCAAAGATAGCAAACTTTATCCATTCAGAGTGAGAGAAAGGGGGACATTGTCTCTCTTTCCTCTCTGAAAAATAAATGTTTTTATTGCTTATTATCCGCACCCAAAAAGTTGCATTTATAAGTTGAACTCAAGAAGTATTCACCTGTAAGAAGTTACTAATGACAAAAAAGAAATTGCCCGTTCGTTTTACGGGTCAGCACTTTACTATTGATAAAGTGCTAATAAAAGATGCAATAAGACAAGCAAATATAAGTAATCAGGATACGGTTTTAGATATTGGGGCAGGCAAGGGGTTTCTTACTGTTCATTTATTAAAAATCGCCAACAATGTTGTTGCTATTGAAAACGACACAGCTTTGGTTGAACATTTACGAAAATTATTTTCTGATGCCCGAAATGTTCAAGTTGTCGGTTGTGATTTTAGGAATTTTGCAGTTCCGAAATTTCCTTTCAAAGTGGTGTCAAATATTCCTTATGGCATTACTTCCGATATTTTCAAAATCCTGATGTTTGAGAGTCTTGAAAATTTTCTGGGAGGTTCCATTCTCCTTCAATTAGAACCTACACAAAAGTTATTTTCGAGGAAGCTTTACAATCCATATACCGTTTTCTATCATACTTTTTTTGATTTGAAACTTGTCTATGAGGTAGGTCCTGAAAGTTTCTTGCCACCGCCAACTGTCAAATCAGCCCTGTTAAACATTAAAAGAAAACACTTATTTTTTGATTTTAAGTTTAAAGCCAAATACTTAGCATTTATTTCCTGTCTGTTAGAGAAACCTGATTTATCTGTAAAAACAGCTTTAAAGTCGATTTTCAGGAAAAGTCAGGTCAGGTCAATTTCGGAAAAATTCGGTTTAAACCTTAATGCTCAAATTGTTTGTTTGTCTCCAAGTCAATGGTTAAACTGTTTTTTGGAAATGCTGGAAGTTGTCCCTGAAAAATTTCATCCTTCGTAGTTCAAAGTCGGGTGGTTGTCAAGATGATTTTTTTGGTTTGGTGTCGTCTTTTTTTAAGCTGCCGCATAACGGCTGGCAAATTGGCGATGGAGCCGACTTTTAGCACAAATGTTGAATAGAATTACTAATCTTCAACATTGCACAAAAGTTCAATAGAAGTACTTCACCGGCTCTATTGCCAATTTGTTTGTTATGTGCCGTTTTATTCCATTTTATACATTTAACAATTGCTGAAACGTAAAGTCGGGTTTAAACATTTCAATTTCGTTTTGAGTTGATTCTTCTTGTGCTTCTTTGCCATAGATAAACATTTGCTGTTCATAATTTTTAACAGCCTCTTCAATGCTATTAAATTTTCCATCGGCTAGATTATCAGACAATATCAAGGCATCCACCAACCCACTATTTACTCCCTGCCCTGCAAAAGGCGGCATCAAATGTGCGGCATCCCCAATCATTGTTATGGGTAATGGGCGCTTGCTTTTCCAAGGCTTTTCTAAAGGAAATATCCGTGTAGCCAATCCTACAAATGACAACGTCGTATGAATCAATTCTTTGTAGCGTTCGTCCCAATCGGAAAATTCTTTCAGAAGAAAATCAACGACACTATTTCTGTTTTGAAAATCTACCTGCGTTTGGTTTTTCCATTCATCAGGTGTTTTAAAACTTATTCCAAAATGCAATGCACCATTATTATTGGGGTTAGCAAATAATAAATTACCTTGGTGAGATGCCATTAGCCGGTTTCCATTGCATAGCTGAAAAAATCCAGGACAGTTTATCTCTGGTTGATGAATATCGGCTTGTATATTGAAAGTACCTGTTTCTTCAACTTCCGTGTCGGTAACAAATTTTCTTACCTTGGACATCCCGCCATTGGCAAGAATAACCAAATCTGCTGTTTCACTCGGTTTATTCTCAAAAGTTAGTGTCCACTTCTTCTTACCAGGTTCAAGCATAACAAGTTTTCTATCCCAAATAACCGTGTCGTTTTCTAAACTATTCAACAAGATAGCCCTTAAGTCATTTCTGTTTATTTCAGGATTGTCAAATCGATTTTCGGGCTTTACATTTTTTGTGGATAAAATATTGCCTTTTTTATCAGCAATATTTACACCCATTGGTAAGGCTAAGTCATAATAAGTTTGTAACAATCCCGCTTTTTTCATTGCTTCCTGACCTGAACCTTTGTGTAGGTCAAGGGTTCCACCAAAAATTCTTGCCTCTCGGTCGTTGTCTCTTTCGTAAACTGAAACGTCTATGCCGTTTTGCTGTAATAATTTTGCCATAGTCAGTCCAACGGGTCCACCACCAATTATTGCAACGTTCTTATCACTAAGTAAATTCATTTGTTTGTCTGTATCTATTCGCATTGTCATTCAAAAATGGCCCATAACAATGGCTCGGCGAATTGGCGAAGTAGCGAAGCTGTATCGAAGATACAAAAGCGGAGCTATTTAGCCAAGTCGCTTGTTGTAAGCAGTCCGCGAAGCGGCGGCTTACGGCAAGCGACGTAAGTCGCCGAGCCATTGTTAGCAAGGAGCGCAGCGGATTGCTAACAACGGTTTGCAGCTATACGCAGGCAGGGATTTTTACCACTAAGCTACCTACGATGAACTGAACTTTAAATTTACCACTTTCCTGTCTTACGAAGCACGAACCCCCTGCTTGCGTATAGGTGATGTTATGCGGTCGGCTTTCATTTTCTCTTCTTTCTCGTTAATTTGTCAAGCAAAGTTACTAAATTTGCAGTCAAGCAATTTCAATTTTTGAATTATGTATTTCAGCAGACCTTGGACTTCTATCTAAGTGATAGGCAGTCCTGAATAAATTCCAATCAATCTTTTAGGGCAAGACAATCAGTCTATGCTTTGTGTGTGCTGTCATTTTTTTTGATGGCATTGCTTTGTCGTAGTTGCTCTGTCGGGTAATACTGTCTATTCACTTCTCTGTGATTTGAATTCAATTCAAGTTCTAATGCTTCTATCTCCTGCCATTCATAGAAGCTATTATATGCTATACATCCGATAAGAACGGAGATAAGTATATACCCCAACCGTATTGTCTTATAGAAATTCCTGGATCGTTCCATTATTTTGATGATACTGATTTTTCAAACATGAATAAAAGTTTATCCTTTTCTTCCATACGGGTATTATCAGAATAACCGCCTTTTGTTATTTGATACCCACACGGCTTAACCATAAAAGTGCCTAAGCCTTTAGTGTATGAACTTACTTCTGAGGCATAGTCTTTACTTGTATTTAATGGAACTTTCCCTTCAATAAGACACCACTCATTATTACAACTGATACCTTTAATCTCAGACATCATTTTTTGCAGATCTGTAATAGCTTTGGAACTTGCTACTTGTGGTATCTGTAACTCAAAATAGAGCATCGGTTCGAGAATGTCCACACCTGACTGTTGCAAAGCCAGCCTGAAGACATAAGGGGTCAGCTGTCTGAAATCAGCAGGTGTACTTACCGGGCTATAATACTCGGCTTGAGTAAAAGTTACTTTCAGATCTGTCACTTCCCATCCATGTAAACCAGATTGGCAAGACATACGAATCCCTTCAAAAACGGCATTTTGAAAAGAATGGTTCAGATAACCATAGGAGATGTCACTTTCGATTTGCAACCCTGCCCCTAACGGTAAGGGTTCAAGAGTCAGCCCTATTGTGGCCCAGTAAGGGTTGGGTGGTACTTCGATCTGAATAATCTTATTGACCTTTTTTATAGGTCGTTCTTTGTAGATAGTCTTGATCTCATCAAAATGGACCTTTACGGAAAATCGTTCTTCCAGCAATGTCTGTATGATTTCCTTTTGGG
>JALCSU010000026.1 GCA_022653735.1 Bacteroidales bacterium | reverse complement strand
ACGACAAAGGTTATTTCTCAGCTTCTGCGTGGATCCGCAAGTCTTTCTTCGACGACAGGCTGTCTCTGAGGCTCTCCGCCAACGACATATTCAGAAGCGAGAAGGAAAGATGGATTCGCTTCGGAAACGGCATCGTCACCACAAAGGACTGCTATAACTACACTCAGATGGTATCCCTTACTGTAACCTATATGTTCAACTACCGCAGCCGCAAGTATAAAGGCACCGGCGCCGGCAACGCCGAGAAGAGAAGGCTATAAGGGAGATTCCAGGAAGGGCCACAAATTATCTGGCGTGATGACAGTGAAAGAAGAGTTTGGGTAAGACTCTGAAAAATCTTTTGGAATGGAAGCTTTCTTCGAAGGCTTCCATTTGAATTCGTAGGTACTCAGAAGCCCGTCCCTCTCTTCAACCAAGTCTATCTCCTTCCGAGAATGCGTGCGCCAGAAATATATGTTGGCATAATTCATTGAATATGAGTTATGCTTGAATCTCTCGCTGACCATCAGATTCTCCCACAAGGCTCCTGTGTCATTCCTAAGATCAAGAGGCGCAAAGTTGCGGATAACCGCATTGCGGATGCCATTATCATAGAAATATATTTTCTTGCCTTTCTTAATCTCGTCACGCATATTCCGGCTGAAAGATCCAAGCCTGAAGACCACAAAACATTTTTCGAGAAGACCTATGTAGTTCTCTACCGTAGTTTTGTCAACCCCAAGGGTATTGCTGAGCTCATTATATGACACTTCGTTTCCAACCTGAAGTGCGAGAGCCCTCACAAGATTCTCGACAAGCTCAGGCTTCCTGATTCCCTTAAATGAGAATAAATCCTTGTACAAGTATTTGTCAGCAAGGTTGATGAGCGTCCTCTTGGCATCCTGGGGTTCATTGACGACTTCTGGGTAAAGGCCATAGATCATCCTGCTCTCAAGTAGCTTCTGCTCATTTCTCTCTCCATGATCCTTGGCCAATTCCGGCAATGAAAAAGGAAACAACTGATATTCAATGGTTCTTCCTGTTGCCGGCTCGTTGATCTTACTAGACATGTCAAGAGATGAAGAGCCCGTCACGACCACCTGTGTCTTCAGCTTCAAGTCCCCTATCATCTTAATAGTCAAACCGATGTTTTCCACTCTTTGAGCCTCGTCAACCGCCACTAAATCGTAAGGAGATAAAAGCTGGCGAAGTTCTGCCGAAGACTTTCCTTCGAGAAGCCTAGCATCGTCCCTGTCATCGCAGTTGATAGAAAGCACGTTCTTATTACCTTCCTTCAGTTTTTCTAGAAGAGTAGTTTTTCCGACCTGCCTAGGACCAAGCAGAATTATTACTTTCCCTTTTTTGTAATCATTTAATATGTTGCCTGTTACAAGCCGCTCTATCATATTCTTAATTTTTTACAAATATAGCGACGAATATTCTAATCTCCAAATTATGCAAAATTTAGCGATTATATTCTCCAATTTTAGTAAAATTCAGGGATTATATTCACTAAAACTACCCAAACCGACATTGGGGCTATTGGGAAAATTTGCCTAATTTTGCATGAGAGAGAATATTCATGAATATGAGAAAAATATTGATCGTCATCGACATGCAGAAGGACTTCATCGACGGAGCTCTTGGAACGAAAGAGGCACAGGCGATAGTCCCTAATGTGATTTCCAAGATTAAGGAATATGCGCCCGAGGACATATTCGCAACCCGCGACACCCACTCGGAAGACTACCTGAGCACGCAGGAAGGCAGAATGCTGCCAGTGAAGCATTGCATCAAAGGAACGGACGGCTGGCAGTTGCAATCCGACATCGCCAGGCTCGTTCCTGCCGCTCACATCGTGGACAAGCCCTCATTCGGCTCTGTCGAGCTCGCAGAGAGAATAAGGAGGGAAGCCTCCCGTGACGGAGGGGAAGACCTGGAAATATGCCTCATCGGCCTCTGCACGGACATCTGCGTGGTTTCGAACGCCCTCATCCTAAAGGCATTCATGCCTGAAACTCCGATAAAAGTGATTGCCTCATGCTGCGCCGGAGTAACTCCAGCGAAACACGAAGCAGCACTCGAGACCATGCGCTCCTGCCAGATAACCGTCGTTGCATAGATTGATTGCGCCCGAAATGCCTATTCACCAGCATCCCAATCCTTGTCATTGGGATATTATCGAAGGAGTATGGACAGCCGGATGCCTTGAGCAGTCTTTTAAGTTCCTTGTCAGGCGATTCTGTGTAATATTGGATGAATTGAATGCCGGCATAACCAAGTTGCAGCAACTGAATCTGCTCGTTATACCCTGCGGCGTAGAGGAGCAAGCCCAAAGGGCTTTTGAACACCAGATCAGGGGATATCGCTCCGCCTTCTCTCATTGTAGAGAGCTCGGTTTTGATTACTTCCTCCGGCTTTCGACTGATTAGAGTCCGTTCGTACAGCATGCCTTCAATTTGGCTACGCAACTCCCTTATGCTCCATCTCTCAGAAGCCGCCATTGTAGCATAGAATTCACGTCCGAGGGAATCCTCTATTGCAGTAGCCTCCCATAAAGGTTGACCACGGCAATTGCGTCGACAGCGTAGACACAATCTGATAATCCTCATATTCTCTGGCGGATTGCATCATCAGACGGCGGTGCACCCCGTGGGTATCGGACAGATGCAGGATACTAATTGTCATCATTGCTGTAGACGACCTTAAGGATAATGTCTCCGCTTCTCATACCTGCGTAGGAAGCGAGGTTCAGGACGGCAGGAATCCAGTAGAAGGCTTCCTTGGCCGAGTAGGCGTAATTGGCGCACCCTGCGCTTGAAATGATGCCGAGCATCGCCAGGAGTATCCAGCGCGCTCCTCTCCAGAACTCCCTGAGTCCCTTCGATGATTGTTTGTTTTGTCTCTGTTCCATGCTAATGAAAATTAACGGGTTTGTGTTTTGATATTGATGAAATAGTTTTTAAATTTGTTCCGTCAGCAATGACTAAGTTGGTAAGTTCCCAATGGAAACGAATAGCTATATGACTCCGTTTCAGGGAGGCTTCTTTTTAGAAGCCTCTCGCTTTATTTTACGTACTCTCGAACAAACGATACGTCGAACTTTTCTGATATGTCAGACTTCTTTACGTCTATTAGCTTGTTCCCTTTTAGTACCTTAACCTCCAATGCATCATTATTTTGATAGAAATAACTTCTAATAACCTTCGTCAACGACTTTGGATTATACTTCGAGATTATGTTCAGAACGATTCGGTTCGCTTGCCCCTTGGAATCTGCGAGCCGGTTCCCGACCGAGCTAAGTCCTGTAATCGTTTTCAAGTCATAGAGGCCGATAAAGTTCTTTTTACGCATGATAAAATCTCCAGAACGTGTGCTGCCCGGATTCGGGAGGATGAACACCTCGAAGCCGTGATTAGCGAGTTTACCTGCCGCAGAGAAGAGATTGCCATAATCAGGGGAATCCTCGCCTATCGCCGACCACACTTTTCTCACGTCCGTCTTCTTGAAAATCCTCAGGCTGACGATGTCCCTGAGGGCTTGAATGTAATCAGCGCCTCGCTTCTCATGCAGCGACTTCAGCAATTCAGTGACATCACCGGAAGAATCCAGCCGTAATTCCCGGCAGGCTTTGCAGAGGTCGCAGTCGAGCGGCTTGGAGAGGCTCATTTTGCCTTTGGCGACATCGCAATTGCGGCATTGCGGGATGGTGTAGGGGTTGTAGTCCGGGACGCTCTTGCCCTCCTTGCCGGGGTTCCATGCGAACATATGTCGCTTGTCTCCCTTCATGGCCTGCGCCCCTCTCGTCATGGCCTCCTCGTGCGGGGTCTGCGTTCTCCCGTTCTTGGGAACCTGGACTACGGTGCATCGGCAGTTCCAGCCGTTCGGCGGATAATAGACATCCCAGAAGGGGTCGCTCGGAGGGAGGGTCACGCCGTTCAGGGCGGCATGCTCGGGGCGCACCCTGTCGTCTCCGGCAGTCCTGTACTGCAGCCAGTATTCGTCTCCGTCCTTCTCGAAGTCCTCCCACCGCCCTGCCATTTCGGAAGATGCCGAGACGAAGTTGTACTCCGTCCTCAGGTAGTTCCTGTTATAGGTTCTGTCGATCGTCTGAACGTCGTTCAAAAACCGTTCGAACGGCTTTCTTTCGCCCTTCTCGTCCAGGAGCGATGGGAAGGCCTCGTTCAGCTCATGGAAGGTCTTGATGCCGGAAAAGACGTAGTCGCTCTCCTGAAGCCTCCGCCTCATGGTGTCGGACATTCTCGTCTTCCCGAAGGAGGAGTCAAGCACGGAGGCGTGCTCGTCGATGAAAGATCTGACGTCATCATCCCGCATCAGCTCCACCTTGAACGAAGCGCCTTCCTGCCTGTAGAGTGCCTTCATCATCTTGGAGAAGGCGGCCTTGAGCGAGGCGAGCCTATCCGCTGGCAGCTCCTTCATCGAGGCCAGCCTGAGTCCGCCGAGGATCTGTGAGTATCTCACTGCCCCCTACTATCCCCCGCGGCCCTCGGCCTTCTGCCCCCTACTATCCGCATCCGACTGGAATTTCGGACTGAGCGGCATTTTCCAGCCGCTCAGGATAACTTCCGGAGGATGCAAGAGCGCATGGTGTGCGATTCCGCGTTTTCACACACCCCAAGACCCGAAACCATCGTTCCGTGTGCAATTCCGCCATTTTGCACACCGCGTGTATTGTCCTGATTTAGGTTGACTCGTGTTTATAGAATATCACTTATATAAGTTGACTTTGCGTTGTTATACCTGTCAGGGGTTGACTGGAGGCCGTAGGCCGGAAGGAGACCCCTGACAGGTCTTCAAAGGTAAAGAGTTTTCAGGGATTTCCAAGTTATTTCTGGATTTTATTGCCATATGCCTGTAACTTGTCCACATCATATCCCTGTCTCCTGCCGCCCCCGACGCTTCGGACGGGGTCTTCATTCCGATGCTCATATGCGGCCTCCGGTTGTTGTAGAAGTCCACGGCCCGGGCGACCGCCGCCACGACCTCGTTGATGTTCCTGAACACCTTCCCCTTGAGCAGCTCGTTCTTCATCGTGTTGTTGATGCGTTCCGCCTGGGCGTTGTCCTTCGGATCTCCCGACTCGGTCATGCTGACCCTGATGCCGTGCTTCCGCAGCATCCCCACATACTCGCGGCACGCATATTGGCAGCCACGGTCGGAGTGGTGTATGAGGTTGACCTCATCCTTCCCCTCTATGCGTCTCAACGCCATCCTCAGGGCCTCCATCGGATAGTCCGTGTCAAGCGTGGGCCCGACACTCCAGCCGATGATCTCCTCGGTGTATGCGTCAAGTATCAGCGACAGGTAGCAGAAGTGGCAATGGTAATCGTCCTCCGTTATGACAATGTATGTTATGTCGCTGACCCACAGCCGATCCGCCGAGGTGGGGATATAATCCTTTATGAGGTTGGGGTATGTCGGGAGTCCGTGTGTCGAGTCCGTCGTGCGGGGCTTGCGCATCTTCCGGCGCACCTTTAGCCCCTGCTCGTCGATGATCCGGCAGAAGCGGTCGCGGCCTATCGGACTGTCAAAGCGGAAGTCCCTCTGATACATGTACCACAGCTTCTTCCCGCCGATGCCGGGATCTTCCTTCCTGACCTCCCTGATATATTGGATGGCGAACTCCTCACGCGCGGCCTTGGCATGGACCGCGTCCTCGTCATGCTGATAGTAAGCCTGCTTGCTTACACCAAGCAGCCCGCAGAGCTCAACCACCTGACATTCGGTGGCTGATTCCGCGTGCAGGTCCCTTACCGCTTGGTGCCAGCTTTTTTTCTTATCTCAATGTGCCAACGAGCCTCCGCTATGTCTATGATCTTTTCGTTCAGGCGGTTGCGCAGACGCTCCACCCTGAGGCTCTCCTCCAGTTCGGATATCCGCGACTTCAGGGACTCCAGCTCTTCCTGCTCCTTTGACTTCTTCGCTTCCATAATTCTTCGCGGGCTTCCTTTCCCGTTCTCCGCCTCAAAGATAGCAATCCAGTGGTACATTTGCCTCACGCTTACCGGAACAAGCTGCAATTTCGCTATCTTCCGCGGGCTAAAACCTGTCTTTTGGTGAATCTCTATCACCTGTTGATAGTACTTCTTTTGAAATTCTGTGTGTGGTGTCATAATGATTGACTCTTTTTGTGAGTCAACCTTTTTCAGGCAAATACAGCGAGACCCGAAACCATCGTTCCGTGTGCAATTCCGCCATTTTGCACACCGCGAGACCCGAAACCATCGTTCCGTGTTCGCTCGCTCGACCCTCTGGTCGTAAATTAAACTGATAATCAAAATCACTTTCCCGAAATACTGTAGGCTCGAGGAATAATCAATCCAGGTCCCTCACCAAGGACTCTATTCAGTCCGGATGCTTTTGCCGAGCGAACCTATGCAGCGTACAGGGCTATGTAGCATGGATTACCATGAAAACACCCCCAATGACATCTTGAGGGTTTTCATGCAGACATCAACTACAGATACCCCAGAGCCATACTGTCTCGCTCGGCAAAAGCATGCTAGACCGCAAACGTTATTTCTTCTGGATGATTTTCACAGGCCCCAGCAAGCCGGCAGGAAGCAGCTGAGAATCCTTAGTGAACCAATTATCGTAGTCTATCCAAGCTATTTTCTTTGCACCGGGCTGCAGGTCACCGATTATCCTGTTCGCCCAGAGATTTGCGACTTTAATCTCTATCTGATTCTCCCCCAGCGTCACTGCCGAGGTTACGTCCACCACGAAAGGCTCTTTCCAAGCCCTTCCGCAATTCATGCCGTTGACCTTCACTTCTGCGATGTTCTTCACCGAACCAAGGTCAAGGATGATTTTCCCCGAAGTGTCTGGCACATTCACTGTGTTCGAGTATGTGGCTACGCCGGAGAAATACTTTATTCCCGGATCTTCCGATTCCGTAAATGACTGAAGATTCTCGAACACCGCAGATTCCGGCGCTCCCCTGTTCTCCTGGAAGCTTACATTCCAAGGAGCAGAAACCCTCGCCAGCTCTTTCGCCTGAACCTCAGGGACTTCATGCTGCGCCTCGCCTTTGCCGGCGAACACCACGAAGACTGCATCTATCGGGGTAAGATGCAGGGACACAGTCGTCTTCCCATCGGCGCATTTGTAAGAAGCCTCTTCAATGGTGCCATCGTTCGGATGCCAGATCTGAGGCTTCATGCCAGAGACATTGAAAACGATGGAAGTGTCGCAGTACGTATCCAATGGACGGTTAATCCAGAAAATCTCGACTCCGTTGTCTGTCCTGTGCAGGAACCTGGTGTTGTAAGGCAGGACGACCTGAGGCTCTATCCCAGCTTTTTCGACAAGTTCTGCCAGAGAACCAACCTCGTAGACATTTGCCCTCTTGGAATCCCAGATATCTTTCACCAAGGCATCGAAGGTAGCCTGGTCATAAGACAATCCGGCAGGGCGCTGCGCCCTTTTCCCGCCGATGATGGCGCCTGCTTTCGCAAGTTCGTCAATCTTACGCAGGACAGGCACGGAAACATATTCCATGTTCTTGTCCATCCATAGAATCTTGTAGCTGGCTCCACTACCAGCGACGAGTTTCCCTTTCTTAAACGAGATGTGGTTCAGGAGCACGTCCGGGCTGCAGTAATCCCACTGGAAGCCAGAAGGAATGGCAGGGTCTTCGCTACCAAATATTCCTGTGACATTCCCGTCCTCTCCATAATAATAGAGTATGTCGGCGACATTCTGCCCGGCTTGTAGCATGTAACAGCTCCTTGCAAGGTAGTCCATCCATGTGCCAGCCATCTCCGCCCAGGTCTCATGACGGTTGAACCACTGTCCGTATTTTCCGAGGCTCAGCCCAGGCACATGCTCATCGTCTGGCTGATGTGCGCTCTCGTGAATCACGAAACGGTTTATTCCGCCGCTCAGCTCTCTGTCTGCCACGAGCTTGAGCGTTTCCGGGCAAAAGACATAAGCATTCCCCTTCTCTCCGTTGACCGTCATGGATTCCGCAGCGGCTATGTTCTGTCCGTAGATGTGGGCAACCGAAGAAGATTCTTTGCAGTCAGCCTTCCCGTTCATGTGACTGCCAGTGATTATCTCGCTCTTGACCCTTGGATCATTGCACCATGTAGCGGACATAGGAATCTGCGCCGAGCGTTTTACATCCATGCCGTCCACGATGTATGCCCTGCCTGCCTCATGGGACTCAGTGTAACGTCCCTTCATTCCATATTCATCCTGAAGAATTTTCGTCAGCCGGTCGTAATTTTCTGCCACCAGCTCGGCTATCGTCATCCGGAAATCATGCAGGAATGCATCACTCCTTTCTGGCGAGCCAATAATCTCTCCTGCAACGGCAGGCAGCCATTTCCGCATGTCATAGCCTCTCCTTCTAGAGAACTCTTCGAACATGGCAGGAGTCCAGTTTTCCTGACCCGCTTCATAGCTGTCATTGAGAATATATTGTATTCCTTCCTGGCCAAGCATCCCGCCAGAAGCATCCTTGTACATGTCGAGATATTCATGGAAATATTTGGTCCATGCCTCCGGGTCCATCTTGTCAACCTCCAGCCCCGTGGCTTCATCTGGAGCTGGATGGTTGCATTTGCCCGTAAGGGACCATCCGAAACGATATATTCTCCACCTGCCAGCGGGAGCGTCCCACTCGAGGTTCCCAAGAGAGTCAGTGAAATCGCTGAGCAGCACTACGTCTTCCTCGTCCGGAACCTGCTCTCCATTTATGGAGGTCGGGAACTTGTTGACATGGGCTACGCTTGAATATCCTGCCTTGTCTTCATAAGAATTGATCTTTGAATATGGAAACAGCTTGAATTCCGAGACCTTGACAGAATAAACGGATGCCTTGCTGCTTCTCAGGTCATTGAGAGTGACTCTGAAATACCTGGAAGTCGTCTCAGGAATACGAAATGTCCTCTGGATGGGTCTTATCTCATTCAGGTCAACCACTTTTTTGAAATGAATGCCGTCTGTGCTAGTTTCCAGAATGCCCCATCTGTCAGACGCAAGGGAAATTGTCTTTACGGTAACGTCATGAGGAAACGAATACTGAATCCACGCCCTTCTGTCCTTGGATATAAGAGTACCCGGATCAGCAACGCTACCGTCTGTCAGCTGGCTATACGTGAAATTTCCACCGCTAACAGTGACCTTTACGCCTTCACCAGATATTTCCGCACGCTTACCAGGTTGCCGTACTGCAACGACCGCAATATCCCCGTAATAAGGCTTGCCTTTGTATGGAGTGTCCACATTCTCATCCTGAAATCTGCCCACTGCCATGATGGGGTTCGGAAGCCTCATGGAGACTTTCTTCCCTCCATCAACGTCGGCTGTGCGCCAGACAATTTTCTTCATGGCATCTTCCGGCTCTACCCAAGGGCCTCCTGTAGTACTCCAGCCAGGCGAACTCGCCACGGTCATTTCCATATTCAAGGAATCCGCCACCTTCACCGCATAAGAGAAAGCGTCCTTCCAGTCATCCTGCATGTATATCAATCGCTTATCCACAATCGTGGGGGTACTGATCGCCGCATCGAAATGATGAAAGCCAGCGATGCCAGACCTGTCCATCCACTCCAAGTCTTTCCTGATGCCATCTTTCGTGATGTTTCCGTTCATCCAGTGCCACCACACGTACGGCCTGGCCTCGCGAGGAGGGTTGGCGAAGCCTTCCTGCAGAACGGAAAGTCCTTTCCCAGTGGCTGATTTATTACTCAAAGCACATCTTGTAAAAACAAGCGCTGACATCATTAGAAATGAGACTGACAGCAAGAGACAAATTTTTCTCATGACGTATTTTAGTGTTTCAATATTGCAAAACAGACGTATAAAAATAAGGATTTTCTTGAATCCATGCAATCATGAACAACAAAGGCCGGCCCGTAGGCCAGCCTGAGCTAAGGTAGTTCTTGTAATATATTACTGTATCACAAGAACGTAGTCCTCTACTTCTCCATAGTTGAACACTGCATCAGGATCCACATAGGAGCCGTATGACATCGTTACCCTTATCCTGTACTTGCCGTTGTTAAGTGAAGGAAGCTTGATGGAGCCGGAAATAGCGCTGGACTTCCTTCCATAAGCCAGACGCTCAGAAGATGAGAATGCGCCGTCCTTGTCACTGTCCAGCCACATCTGCCAGTAGGTGTAGTAGCGATAGTAAGAGAATCCCGGGGTGAACGAAACCGAAAGAGTCGCCCCGCTGGATGCGTTGACCTGCTTGTCTGGATAATATGTGTAGGTGGAACCAGATGAAGCATTTGTCATGTTACCGATGGTCACGCTCTTGATGTACATGTAAGAATAGTTCTTTGAGTATGACTCCGGATAAGTCAGGCTGTCGTAATTGTCCACATCCGGATCTGGTTCCGGGTCTGGATCTGGGTCAGGATTTGGATTTGGGTCTGGATCCGGTTGAGAGCTGCCTGCGATGACTTTAAGGTCATAGTCCTCAACCTCTCCGTAACTGAAAGTCTCGTCGGAAGAGGGATAGCTTCCATATTTAAGTGACACCCTCACTCTCACGTAGCCGTTCGTGGTGTCCGAAGGCACTGTGAACGTACCGCTGCGCTTGCCTTTTCCGGCGCTGCTGAGCACGCACTCGGAGTCGGCGAACTTGCCGTCCTTATTGAAGTCCACCCACACTTTGCAATATTCAGTGTAAGAAGAGCTGTTAGGCGTGACTGACACCGATACGCTTTCTCCTGCAGTGAGACTGATCTTCTTGGCGGAATAATATGCATAACCGCTAGTCTCGGCAGAGGAACTGTTCGAGAATGAGCCCATCGAGAAGTTGGAAATCCACTCGTAACTGTTGTTGCTGCCCTTCGAGCCAGGATAGGTGACTTCACCGCTGTCATTTCCGCTGTCATTTCCGCTGTCACCGCCTTCAGGGGCCTGGATTCCTGTGAGGATTTCCTGGAGGGCGTTGAAGTTGCCGGCTCCGGCACCAGTTCCGAGAGCGGAAGGCTGCAAGCCGTCAGTAACGAAGTAGCCGTTGGAAACTCCGCCCCAGCCCCAGTTGAAGTGGAAATAGCCGCTTGCATTGTAGCCATCGCACACGAAAGAGTGGCCTCCAGAATATGAATAACCATTGTAATAGAATCCAGCGTACTGTACCGGACGACCGGCATCGAGTTCCGTCTTCAGAAGCGCTTCCCACTCCGCAGTAGTGTAATTGTAGTTGCCGTGGCTGGTTTCGCGTACGTATCTCTTGATTGTGTCAGGGTATTTGTAGTTCTCGGTCAGCAGGCGAGGAACGTCATACTGGTAAGCGCCGCTGCCGCTGGATGTATATTGCATGTTCACTCCCACGCCGACTCCGTAGCAGAATTTGGCGACATCGTCGTTAGATGAAGTGAGGGCAGCCTTTGGCATATTGTCCCAATTCAGGTCGTAGTCATAATTGAAAGAAAGGGTCTTGCCATTATATTTGACAGTCGATGTGTAAGAGCCCTGACCCCTGGAAGGATATTCCCAGTACCTCATGATCTGTGCTGTCGCAGTGGCGACGCATCCGACAGGCGTACCTGTAGGACAATAGGCATTGTAATATGGCTCCTGGTTCCACTCAATTTCCCCGAGCAGAGGAGAAACGCTGCCGGAAGCCCTTGTCGCCAGAGCGCCGCTGATTTCCGCAGCGCGGCTTTCTCTCATTTCATCGGTTATCTTCACGCCATTCTGCCTTCTCCAGCTGATCTCGGAGCTGTAGAAACGCAGCATGGTTTCCATGTTCGCAGGGATGTCGCTGACATCAAACTTATTGGTCAGTGAATAGCCCAGCACGGCCTTTGCTGCCTCGTCACCAGCAACGATGATGAAGCCGGTTTCCCCAAGAGTGAATACATGATAGAACGGCGCATAGCAGTCAGCTGCTCCCCTGGTCTTCCCAGGAATGAGGCTGGAAGAATCCTCAGCCGTGTAGGCCAGGTCGAGATTAAGCGCCCTGGTCGCAACCTCACCGCAATTGGCGGCAAGGAATTCTTGAGCGATCTGCGCAGCCTCGCTCGCATTTACGTACTCGACATCAGAATCGTCGATGTTCAAATCAGCCTCGAAAGGTTTCTCAACCGTGCAGGCATAGAACAACGACGCCAAGAACAAACTGGTGATTAATGACCAATAGCGCTTCATAAGCATTACAATTTAATAGTTAATAATATTAAAATCAACCAATAATGGTTAATATTCTGACTATAAATTGTTTAAGCAAGGATAAAATGCCCTTTGCGTAAAACTTGCAAGCATCGGGCAAATGGGGAAGTTCGTTTTTCGGTTCTAATTTATGAAGATTTTTTAAAATTCCATCATATTTCCTCATATTTTCATCCATATTCAGGCATTGCCACGAAACGAAACTTATAAAATAGAAGGCGGCAATGTCCGCTTTTCGCCATTGCCGCCCCCGACTATCTAAGTCACTGATTTAAAATCACAGCTCCTTGATCTTAATATTCTTGAAGCTTACCTCGTTGCCGTGATCCTGAAGCAGGATGTTGCCACGGACATGGTTGCCGAAATTATTCCAATTCTTGTATTTGCTATACGCCACGAGAGCATTCCATTCCTGATTGTTGCGCTCGTATTCGAGAAGTTTCACCCCATTCAGCCAATGCTCCACGTGATTGCCTTCAACAATGATCATCGCAGTATTGAATTCATTGATATTGAACGGCTTGTCTTCCGGAGCCGGAATCAGGTCGTACACGGAACCCAGCTTGCGGTTACCCTTAACGCCTAATTTTGCGTCAGGGTGACGCAGGTCGTCGAGAATCTGGAACTCGCAGCCGATGGCAGACCCTTCTCCTTTGTTCTCATCAGGGTCCACGAAATATTTTATTCCGCTGTTGGCTCCCTCTGTGATTTTGAAATCTACTTTCAAAATGAAATCCTTGTAGGTTTCGGTCGTCACTATGTCGCCTCCGTTGGCAGATTCTTTACCCTCGCTGGCCTGCACCGAAAGCACTCCGTTCTCAATCTTCCAGCCATGATCCGGAAATTTATCAAGCTTGGCTCCACGCCAGCCATTCGTTGTTTTTCCATCCCAGAGCAACTTCCAGCCTTCTCTCACTTCAGTCGGAGATAGGGTGTTGTCTGGGAAAGTTTCATTGGACTTCTTGTTCTGAGATGACAGGGGCAATGCCATGATGGCAGCAACTACGAAGAATAACGACTTTTTCATGATTATTCGTTTATGATGTTTTCTATTAATTTGCGTTAAAACTTTCAAATTTAAGAAAATTCATCGAAAGTGCGTAAATTGCAGCTGTAAAAATGAAACCAACCGTCCGAATAATAATATTCTGTGCCTGTCTGATTCTGCTCTCAGGCCTGGACCTTCTATGCGGAGGCTCGTGCTTCAATATTCCCGAATATGTCATATTCATAAAAATCCGCCTTCCACGGATGCTCACTGCGGTTTTGGCCGGATGCAGCCTCTCGCTTGCGGGGCTTCAGATGCAGAGCATATTCAGGAATCCTCTTGCAGACCCTCACATAATGGGCGTGAGCGCTGGGGCTGGCACTGGCGCTGCGATTGCCACCCTGATAGCTGGAGCCACTGCCTCCGGGTTTCCAATCGTGCTATCAGCCTTTCTCGGTGCCATGGTGGCCTTCATGCTGATTATGGCAGTGGCTTCCCACATCCAGAGCACTTACACACTGTTAATCTTCGGCGTAATGCTGGGATTCGTATTCAGCGCCACCACATCCATTCTTGAATATTCTGCCAATGAGGAAAGCCTTAAAATCTTCTACAGCTGGTCTGCAGGCAGTTTCATGGGGACTCGCCCGACGGATATTCTCATCATGCTTTCTGCTCTGGCAATCGGGATTTTCATGGCAGAATGCAATTCAAGAGGGCTTGACATTTCTTTGTTTGGCGACGAATATGCCGCACTGGCAGGAGTCAATATACTTAAAATCAGGAATATAGCAATGGCAGGCAGTTGCATCATGACTGCTGCGGTCACTGCCTTCTGCGGTCCAATCGGTTTTGTCGGAATAGTGGCGCCGCACATCGCGCGCCTCGCCATTGGCTCTTCCATGCATCGTAAAGTAATTCCTGCAACCCTCGCTGTCGGCACTTGCCTGTCGCTGCTTGCTGACATATTCTCGCAAGTATTCGCCACTCCTCTGCCTGTCGGCAGCACAATGGCTATCATCGGCATTCCGTTAATACTCATCATACTATGCTCAAAGCCAAGAATCTGATAGTAGGGTACAAGAAAGCCATTTGCAAGCCTCTGTCGTTCTCATTCGGAGATGGCAAGTGCATAATGCTGACTGGTCCCAACGGGAGCGGGAAAAGCACTCTCCTTAAGACACTTGCAGGGTTGATTCCTCCGGTATCAGGAAAATTCTCCTCTAGCGGCAGAGTCATCATGGTCCCTACTCATATTCCTAAAGTCAAAGGATTCACGGTCAAGGAATTCATATTGACAGGAATGCTTCAGTCATCGGGAATGTTCGGCCGGCTGAGGCCGTCCGCAGAGAAAGCGGCCGATGAGGCAATAGATGCTCTCGGCTTGGGAAGCCTAGAGTCGCAGGACCTTAGCAGAATAAGCGATGGAGAATTCCAGAAGGCCTGCATGGCCACGGCACTGACTAACGAAGCCTCCGTACTGCTTTTGGATGAACCGACGGCTTTCTTAGATGTAGATAACAGGATAATGGTGCTCTCAACTCTTCGGTCACTCGCAAGGGAATCTGGCACTACTGTCATGTTCTCCACTCACGACATCTCCGATGGCGCTAAATATTCAGATGCAGAGATTTCGCTTTTGAAACATTGAAACTTTTATTTATTTTTGTTTCGCAAAATTTCAGATATGTCAGGAAAACTCTATTTACTTGACGGTCATGCGCTTATCTTCAAGATGTACTATGCCTTTCTGGGGCATCCTATGAAGAACGATGAGGGCGAGGACACGTCCATACTTTTTGGTTTCACTAAATTCCTGCTTGAGCTGATCGAAAGGGAGAAGCCGACTCACATTGCGGTAAGTTTCGACCCTCCCGGAGGCACGTTCAGGAACAAGATGTACCCTGCCTACAAGGCCAACAGGCCGCCAACTCCGCAGCTGATCATCGATGCATTGGATCCTCTGATCGAGATTTGCAAGGCAATGAACATTCCGGTACTCATGATGATGGGCTACGAAGCTGACGATGTAATAGGCTCAGCCTCGAAACGTGCCGCTCGTGAGGGCTACGACGTGTATATGGTAACGCCTGACAAGGATTACGGCCAGTTGATTGAAGACCACATCTGGCAGTACAAGCCCGGGAAGGGCGGAGGCGAGAAAGAAGTGCTGGGAGTCAAGGAAATCTGTGCCAAATACGGGATCCAAAGCCCTCTGCAAGTCATCGACATGCTGACCATCTGCGGGGATGCCTCCGACAACGTGCCTGGGGTGAAAGGCGTAGGAGAAGTGGGGGCCAGCAAGCTTGTCGCAAAATATGGCTCTGTCAAAGGAATATACGAACATCTGGACGAGCTGACTCCTCGCCAGAGAGTCATGTTCGAAGAGGCCAAGGACCACATCGAACTCAGCCACGAACTGGTTACCATAAAAACCGACATAGACGTGTCTGTGGCTACCGCCGACATGAAACTCTCGGATTCGTACCAGCCTAAGATTGCCGACTTATTCACGAAATATAAGTTCAACTCGCTGAAGCGTTACATCAGCAACATCGGAGGAGCAGTTCAGGCAAGTGTCGACGAGCGACCGAAAGTTTCAAAGTCAGCGCCAGACAAGGTAGCGGCGGCTGCCCGCAAAACTGGACTCTGCTCTGTAATCGTGGAGGCATACGACTCTGACATATTCTCGAAAGCCAGGAGAATTATTGTCGCAGCGCCTCAAGGGAAAGATTTCATAGTCGCCGAAGGTGGTTGTCCTGAATTTAAAGTTTTGCTAGAAGATTCCTCTGTGAGAAAATATGGCGATGACCTCAAACGTCAGATGAACACATTGAGTGCCAGTGGATTGCAGATGAGCGGAAGCCTCCGAGACCTTGAACTGATGCACTACTTGATTGATCCTGAGAAGAGCCACAAGCTGGAAGTGCTGGCGCAGAGCTATCTAGGAATATCTTTGGACACGCCAGCAGAAGAGGCTAAGGCCACGTCTGGTTCTCTGTTCGATGACATCACAGACGCAATTTCTCTTAAAGACAGGAGTAATGAGGCTGCTGCCATCATCGAACTTGGCCGCAAGATCGAGGAGGAGATGTCGGCTCACGATGTCGCGAAACTATACGAGAGCATGGAGGAGCCACTTTCTAAAGTGCTTTCCAAGATGGAGCGCAATGGTGTCCGAGTAGATCTCAACACATTGAAAAATTTCACGTTTCATCTCCAGGAAGAGATGAAGGAGCGAGAGGCTAGAGTACGCGAGCTGGCCGACGAGCCTACTCTGAACGTTTCTTCTCCAAAACAGATTGGCGAGGTGCTCTTCGACAAGTTGAAGCTGTCGGCAAAGCCCAAGAAAAACGCTGGGGGAACGTACTCGACTGACGAAACTACATTGATGGACATCTATGACAAGCATCCGATCGTGGAGGAAATCTTAGAGTTCAGGGCTGTGAAGAAACTTCTCTCTACCTACATAGAGCCGTTCACTGACTACGTGAATCCTGAAGACGGCAAGGTACATACGACTTTCAATCAGGCGCTTACGGCCACCGGCAGGCTCAGTTCCTCGAACCCGAACCTGCAAAACATTCCCATACGGTCAGAACGTGGAAAGGAGATCCGGAAAGCTTTCGTGCCTAGCACTCCGGACGGGCTAATCCTCAGCGCCGATTATTCTCAAATCGAGCTCAGAATCATGGCTCACCTTAGTGGTGACGAGCATATGGTGAACGCATTCAGGAATGGAGTGGACGTGCATGCAGCGACTGCTTCAAAGATTTTCAAGGTTCCGCACGAAGATGTGACTCCGGATGAGAGGCGCATAGCCAAGACGGCCAACTTCGGAATCATTTACGGAATTTCTTCTTTCGGTCTGGCTCAGAGGCTCAGAATCGGTCGGAATGAGGCGAAGAAGATAATCGATGACTATTTCGCAAGCTTCCCTTCAATCATTGCCTACATAGAGAAAGTCAAGGCTGACGCTCGCAAGAACGGTTACGTTGAGACTCTATTCCATCGCCGTAGATACCTGCCGGACATCAATTCCAAGAATTCCACCCTGCGCTCGCTGGCAGAGAGGAATGCGGTCAACGCCCCAATCCAGGGAACAGCAGCCGACATAATCAAGCTTGCGATGATAGCGGTGGACGGAAAAATGACTGAGGCTGGCCTTAAAAGCAAGATGGTGCTCCAGATTCATGATGAACTGCTGTTCGACGTGATTCCTTCGGAACTGGATGAGCTGCGAGCCATCGTAGTGGAAAGCATGGAGAACGTTGTTAAACTTTCTGTACCTTTAACTGTTGAATGCAATCATGGCAAAAACTGGCTTGAAGCCCATTGATGAATTGATAATTCTTGCCCAGGAGGGCAACGGCCTGGCTTTCACTGCTCTTTGGGACAGACATGTCGGCCAATTGAAGAATTACATAAAGTCCAGGGTTAAGAATATGGACGATTATGTGGTCGATGACATTTGCAGCCGGAGCTTCGAGAAAGCTTTCCGTCAGATTCAGACTTACGATCCCAAGAAGGGCCAGTTTCTGACGTGGCTATGCACCATTGCGAAAAATACCGCATTGGACTATTTAGAGCAGGATAAAAAGATACACCCAAAGGATAGAATAGTATATATTGATGATAGCGATCCTTCGGGCGTTGAGGATATTGCGGATAAGACAGAGGATGCCCTGAACTCACTTATCAAGAACGAGACCGAGGAGGAGAGGCAGAAATATATAGACCGGCTTCCGGAACTTTACAGGACGGTGGCGCACAAGAGGCTCATTGATGGGATGAAGTATAATGAGATTGCTGAGAATCTTGGATTGGAGCTGAATACGGTGAAGACGAGGATCCGGCGTGCAAAGAGCATCATTGATGAGCTGCGAAAAGATGATGAGGAGAATGAGATATGATGAATTTCGATGAGTTTATTAATATAGCGAATGCTTCTTTCGGGAATATTTCTTCGTCTATAGCATCCACCGGTGGTTATCCTGAGCCGCTAAAAAATGCGGCTCAGTCCGAACCACCTGTCGGATGCTCAGGGGGCATCTGTTCTGATCAGAAAGCACCCTCCGGTGGTTATCCTGAGCCGCTGAAAAATGCGGCTCAGTCCGAACCACCTGTCGGATGCGATGTGAGTGAATTTCAGAAGGATCAATACAAAAAATTGGAGGCGGGGTATAGGGAGTGGAATTCTAAGATAAACGTGATATCGAGGATGGACATTGATTCGTTGTATGATCATCATGTGTTGCATTCGCTGGCGATTGCGGAATATCTGAAGGAGGAGAGGTCGGAGACATATTCATTGATGCAGACTTCCTCGCTGAAGGTTCTGGATCTTGGCTCGGGCGGGGGCTTTCCTGGCATTCCTCTGGCGATTCTGTTTCCATCGGCGCATTTTACTCTCTGCGACTCCATCGGGAAGAAAACGCTGGTTGCCAAAGAAATAGCCAAGCTGGCGGGGCTTGCGAACGTCGACGTGGTGAATGCTCGCGCTGAGACCCTCAAAGGTCCTTTCGACATCATCGTCACCCGCGCAGTAGCTCCGCTGTGCGACATGTGGCCCTGGGTGAAGGGAAAATATTCAAAGAGCCTTCTCTGCCTGAAGGGAGGGGCCATTGAAGATGAGATTTCCGACCTCATTTCGCGGTACCATATTCCTAAACAGCTGATTAACATCTGGCCAATTTCTATCTGGCTCAAAGATGAATATTACGATGGCAAGTACGTAGTCGAGATTGGCAGGCAAGATTGACTACGGAGCCTAGAATTTCATCGTCAGATTAAACAGGACCTCGGCCTTGTATTCCTTTCTGACTTTCATCAGGAATACAAGGCATAGTCTAGGAAAGACCGTTACAGACAATTCTTATATTACAGTTGAATAGGATCAAGTCCAAAACCCTGTTTTTAAGAATATACACTGTTTTTAAGAATACACTACGTCATCCTGAACTTGATTCAGGACCTGCACGCACCACCCCGTCGTTCTGAACGACCCACTACGTCATCCTGAACGACCTGCCCCGTCATCCTGAACTTGATTCAGGATCTAGTTTCTGCAAGCCTAGATTCCGGGTCAAGTCCGGATGACGTGGATAAATGAGCCCAGATTCCTAGTCAAGCCCTGATGATGGAAGAAGAATGAACTCGTTTTACAGTCAACGTGAAAGGTAAGGCTGCCGGCGAGACTGTGGCCGCAAAGCATACATTCATGTCCTCGCCCAGAAGGACGAGAATTTATGGGCGACGGTATAGTGCCACCGACTGGCTTGTAATGAAGAACTGCGTCGCTCACCCGGTTTCCAGAACCAGGGTTGGCAATGGGGATAGTCTCCTCAGCGCTTATAATGAATGTCACCGTTGCCTACGATTGTGAATAATCACAACCTCTCTTCAAGGTTTCACAAAACCTTGTCGAAGATGCGAATAAAGAATTGCATACGTATATTCAAACCGTTCGGAAGAAGTGTCTCGCAGAATGCTGTCGAGGCAGGCTGCACAGAAGTGCCTAGGGAAGGGCATATCTCGACATCGAAGCCTCCCAAGAGCCACGTTGTCGAGCAGCACCCCTTTGCAGAGCCTCCAGAAGAACATACTCCGACAGCACTTTGCGAAATCTCGCTCCATCATCCTGTACGACCAACCCCGTAGTCGCGAACTCGGGACCCGCCGCCCTCGAATTATGATTATTCATCCACGCAGGTTCCTTGTGGCTGGCGGAGATGATCTCCGACGTAGTCATCTACACACATTTTCCTGCCACGGTCTCGAGCGTACCCAACTCATTTTTCTGAAAGAAGGAGCCATTAAAACCATTGCATGAGAATTTGCTGCACTCCATGCTGCGGGACAGAACTATTTCCGATTCAATACCTAGAATATTATCATAGATGGTATTGTAATGGGCAGGTAGAGGGCCATGCTGGACAGCTTTATATTCCAGGCCCGTAATACCCTGGCCATGATGCTTGAAATGAAGAAAATCTGCATAGAAAAGTTTCTTGTTGAGCTTTGTCGGGAAAACAGAGCCCTCGCGGCTGACAAAGAATCTGACGACCTGCTCCAGTTTTTCAGCAGATGGAGTGACGTAGCCGTTGTTCAATGATTTGTATGTTCCCTGAAAGAACAAGGGAATCCGCCAATCCTTATCATCTTCCTTCGAACTTGCTATGGACTTCCTCAGAGCAAGATATTCCTTTTCTCCAAGTTCATTCCTTGCGTTCTCAAGGAAGATAAGCATTGACTGCTTGTTCCGAACCGCGGCAAGTATTCTTCCGTCGGAATCGGAAGGTATCTGGCCGTTCTCGTATTGCGAGTATTGGTTGGGTCCGAAGCTGAGGATTTTGCTAATCTGAACATAGTTGAGTCCATATCTTTGCCTCATGGACCTCGTCAGGGAAAGGGATGCCATGCTTTATCCTGTACTGTGAATACAGGTCTCCGAACATGATCGCATGCTGATTTGTGATTGTAAACTTCTCTCCCGTGTCCTCACAGACATAGTAGCGGGCATGAACAGTGAAAATCTCCTTACGGAATTCTCCGTCGTTGCCATCTCCTTGACCGTTCCTCCAGTAAAAGGACTCTTTATTTCAGATACCATCTCCATCATTATCTTTCTTGAAAGGATATTCAAGCTTGTGTTCTGCGGCTCGGTGTTATTCCCAACGACTTCAGAGCATCATCTTGTCTCTGTCTATGAATATTACACCCCAGGCCTTGAACTTAGGCTTGAACTGCCGAAGAAACGCCCATGCTTACTGATTCTGCAAGCCAAGAGCTTAGAATTTCATCGTCAACCCGAAGAGGGCTTCAATGCCCCTGAGCTCAATGCTGGAATACGATGAGCTGTAGGAGGTCAGCGTCTCTGTCCTCAGTTCCTTGCAATTGAGCAGATTCCTACCCTCGGCGAAAAGAGTGAATTTGTCGAACTTCCATTCAGCCCTACATTTCACAAGCGGCCTGTTATTGATTTTGGACGTGGAGAGCCACTGCCTGCGGTAATACACATCGGCACTCAATGTCAGCCTCTCGAAAGGCAGGGCGCTCAGACTTCCTTCTATGATCAATGAATTGTCATGGAATGATGCCGTTCCCTTGTTGCGATTGTACCTGTGTGTCGCAGAAGCCGAGGCTACAAGCCATTTTACTGGCGTTGTGCGAAGGGTGAGGCTAGACTCCACGGACCTTGTGGTGTAATCGAAGAGCGTTCCCTGCAGGCAGGATGTGTAGTCTGTCCTAGAGTAGTTCGCTCTGGCTCCGATGTAGAAAGTCTTGACCCCGAAATATTTCGACATGTTCAACCCAGCCGTATAGCTGTTTCCAGAGGCTCCTAGCGGAAGATATTCAGAGATGGTGTAATCTTCGCTGTAGAGGCTTGAACCTATCCTGTCAGACCAGTTGTGTGTGTAGCCAGCCGTCAATCCAGCATAAAACATGGCTGGGATATTGCTGTATTTGATGTTTGCCAGCACGGACGCATGCTCGCTCTTGCTGAGACTGTCGCCAACGGACAGTCTCCGGTAATCCGTCAGTACGACGGATCGCAGAAGATTCTCGGCATCCGACTTGGAGGTGCTCCAGGCTCCGCTGGCATACCACTCCCAGTTCTGCCCCAGCCGCCCTCTTAGATTCAAGCTTGGGCTGAAATCAGGATAGGTTCTGGCTTTCATTCCTGAAGGCGATATTATCTCGTAGCTGAACGGAAGACGGATGCGCACATCCACGCCATAGACAGACAACCTGAATGTCGGCGTAACTCTAGGAGAAACCTGACAGAATTCCAGCCTGTCCGAATAATTGAGATCAAGACCCGGCAGGCTGTCAAGATCGGTCTTCAGCCTGTCATAGCGAAAATTCACTCCTCCCTCAAGACCTATGGTCACTGCGCCCATATTCGTGGAATACGAGGCATAGTTCTCTGAAACCACATTAGTCTTTGACAGGGTCTGCTGGGTTTCATTCCCATGATAGGAATATTTCGCATCATGGCTGCTCCTCACTGCCTTGGAATCGCTGACAACCGTTACGGCTCTTCTACCATTAAGTTTGACGGTCCAGCGTGCTGTATTGGAAAGCTTCAGGGAAGGAAGAGAGTATCTTTCTTTGAAGAACCTTCGCCCTTCCACATTGGAATTGGTCCTCCTGCCCTGCCCGGAGAATGTGAGATTGTCATTGAAATAAAACTTGTCCCCATTCTTCTCATATTCATTGCCTATGGTCCAGAAATATTCCTTGTCGGTCAGTTTTGAACTCTCCTCTATTTCAATACTGTCTCCGCTCGCATATTTCACTTTCTCCGAGTCTAACGCAGTCTCCTTGTACCTTTCTCCAGCCACATTCACCGAAACTTTGAACTGAGAATCCTCGCCAAGGCGCTTCAAGTGATTGAAGGTTCCGATCCCTGAAAGGTTGTCGTACCAGTAGTCTTTAGGAAGCGTGAGAAACATTCGCCTCGGATTGAGCTTCGTGGCGAAATCCGCGTCCGAATTCTCTTCAGACAGCAGGAAAAATCCTGACTTCCCAAAATATTCCTGTTCCCTCAATTCCTTGACTATGTCGCCTCCCACATTGTTGCCTTTCACCATGTAAAGATCCTGGCTATTCCTTGAGAACCTGGTTATCATTGCCTTTCCATTGAATAGCGGCAGCGGTGGGAATCCCAAGGCCGCATCCCCCGTGAACAGCCAGGTGTTCTTCGCATCCTGCTTCAGGATAATGTTGAGTGCCCCACGCTCAGTGTCCTCAACTCCCTGCAACACCCTGACCGGCTGATGGTTCTTGTAAAGCTCTATCCTGGATATCTTGTCCACATCCAGGTTGTTGGTTGCGATCGTATACCGTCCGCCAAGCAGATCCAGCCCATCGATGTAGAATTTGTTGATAGGCTTTTCGTTCTGCCTCACGCCGCCAGTTGCCGTTACCTCGATTCCAGGCAGTTTCTCCAGCAGATCCTTCAGCACCCTGTCCCCGGCATCCTTGAAGGCGCCCACCTCATAGATCACGGTGTCGCCTTTCTCAATGATTGGAGGAGCCGACACGGTGGCCTGCCGGAGCATAAGCTTCTGTGCTTTGAGCTTGATGGTCATTGTGGCCGCCTGAGGAGTAACTTTGACAGGTTTGTAGCCCATCATCGACACCATGACTGTGTCTGGCATGCTCCTACACTCAAGCTCGAACCGGCCATTCTCATCCGTCATTGTGTTTTGAGCCAGAACCCTGTTGAGATAAGCCATTACGAAAGCTCCGGCTACTGGCTCGCCCGTGTCATCGTCAACCACCGTTCCACGAATGCGGGTCTGAGCGGCACCAATAAGTCCAAAGGCAACGGTGATGGCCTCTGCCAGGAATAGTTTTGCGAATATTCTGTTATAACCCCTCAATTATTCTGGATGTTTAATGCGTCATTTCCAGTAGGATTCTGAAATCAGAGGAATATATTTGTAAGCGGCATCCATCTCTGCCTCGGTTAACTTCCGTCCAGACTTATCGACTCCTCGGGCATTGACAACGCCCTCTACGCTATAAGCATATTTCCTGTCATTTTTCATCCTCGTGTACATCTTCTCGGCATCTTTCAAGTCGTACCTATACTTCCTGTTCTTTTGCCTCTGATAAGACGACGTAGGGTCATAGCTATAATTTATGAAGTCATACCTGGACTTGGTGGAGAGTTCCTCTACATACATCATATAGAAAGAGAATATCTTCTCCTCGTCCTCGGCCTTGACTATCAGCCCTGGCGCTCCCCAGAAAAGCCACGGACCGACATTGTATGGGATTTCCTCGGTGTACCAGATCGTCCACTTTCTCCCATAATACTCCCCTACTGCCTTCTTTGTCTTGTAACCGTTCAGTTCATCGGTCTCTTCCGTGAGTGACCACTTAGGCATCTCCAGCTTTCCCTCGCCTCGTATCAGAATAAAGCTAGGCTTATATCCTAGCACAATGGCTTTATTTTTAAAATCTATAAGCGACACCTCTTTCAACCCACCATTCAGATCAACCAGCTTCGAGTAAGCTTCATTGTCCAATGCATTGCCATTCTTGTCAAACGCGAATTGTCTCAGAGAATCTCTCACGAAGGCTTTCTCGCTGTAAAATGCAGCGGTATTGCCGTCATAGTCCGTCCGCATGTCCATGCATGCATTGTACTTGGCATCCTTGACATCGCGCTTTCGCTCAAACCCGTAATAAATGCGTATTCCCTGCGCATCGGCAGCCACGGAGCAGAACGCAAGGACTGAAAGCGCAGCAAATACCCGCACAGTGGTTTTCATTAATGTAGTTTTCATGAACAATGATTTTAGTGTTCACGTCAAATTTATAAGTAATCCCCTAAAAAACAAAACGTTTTAATTTAACTTTTGACACTCAGATTCAGCAATAACTGTCAGCACTAACTCACACATACAGGCTTCTTTTTGCGGACATGACCAATAGATGCATCCTGTGGAACATTTAAGTCAATGTAAATGGGGAAAAAATATTTTGGATTTTAGAGCAAAAGGGTTAAATTTGCAGTCCAAATTCTGGAATATAAAAATATTAAGATATGAAAAGAACATTTCAACCATCCAGACGCAAGAGGATAAACAAGCACGGTTTCCGCGAGAGAATGTCAACCGCCAACGGACGCCGCGTCCTGAGGATGCGCCGTCGCCATGGCCGCAAGAAGCTGACTGTTTCTTCTGAGCAGGCCTGGTAATTCGGCAGTAATCGAAGAGTTAGAGCTGGCTCAACGAGTCAGCTTTTTTTTTGTGCTTTTTACAAGATGACGAGTCAAGGTAGGCACGACTAAAATGGGATAATCATGGACGACGAGATATTCATGAAAGAGGCTTTGAAGGAGGCGCAGGCAGCTCAGGAAGAGGATGAGATTCCTATAGGTGCCGTGGTTGTGTGGCGTGGCAGGGTCATAGCAAAGGGACACAATATGACGGAGAGGCTTCACGATGCCACGGCTCACGCTGAGATGATTGCCATCACTGCGGCAACTGAGGCTCTTGGGGGCAAATACCTCAACGAGTGCACCCTGTACGTCACAGTCGAGCCATGTCCCATGTGTGCCAGCGCAATGAACTGGGCTCAGCTAGGCAGGCTTGTCTATGGGGCGATAGACCCGAAACGTGGCTATACGCTCTTCTCCCCTTCCCTACTCCACCCCAAGACCACAGTTCACGCAGGTGTGCTAGCCGATGACTGCTCGGCACTGATTTCAGACTTCTTCTCCGGAAAACGGTCGTGAAATCACCTCGCAACGCAGAGAGAGTCGTTTTTATTGAAAGGTGGCAAATAGCGAAATGATTTATATTGCAGAATTGCAAAAAATGAAATAAATTTGCGCTTCGAATTGAGGTATGGTGTAATGGTAGCACTACAGATTTTGGTTCTGCCAGTTCAGGTTCGAATCCTGATATCTCAACACAAGCCATCTGGTCTTCAGGTGGCTTTTTTCGTATGCTCTGTTCGCCCCCGGTTCTGGAAATGGGCAATGCGAGGGTCATGTCCAAAAACCCTGTGTCAAAGAATGCATGTGATTACCTTGGAACGAACGGTTCTCCGAGCGGCATTCGGGGCGATAGCCTGAAGCATGACGGGAGGGAAAGCCAGTAATTAGGTGATAGGGAAACGAGTACGATTTCCGCCACCGGCATCATGCGACCAATGCATGTGGCTCAGTCCTGATGCTTTTGCAGAGCTAACATGCAATTATGATCCGGAAGAATTTGTTCGTGCAATTAGCGGGCACGGCACTATTAGTTGCAGTGGCACGTAATGAGTTTATGCCTACCCAGGGGGTGCTTTTGAAGCGGGGCTGGGCATGCCGTTATGTTGTGCAGTGACTTCTGATGCAAACATGCGTGCCCGACAATTGTAAATGCAGGAACAGAATCGGCTCTGGATGACAATACTGTCGAAGAAACTTTAAACACGGCACCTTACCAGAGCCTTCTGGAAGGCAGCACCACGAACGGACTGGCGGTGACTCGCAACGGCAAGACCCTGTTGATCGCAAACGCTGACAATAACTGTTTGACACTCTTCGACATAAGCAGGCCAGGCCAGAGCCGTGCCAAAGGATTCATCCCAACAGGATGGTATCCTACGAACGTGAAAGTGATCGGGAATAAATTCTGGGTGACTGATGGGAAAGGCCTGAGATCCATGGCAAACCCTTACGGACCTCAACCAGACAACGCCAGGCAGCGCTTCAAGCACCATACCGGCGACCTTAACAAAGGAAAGAGCCAATATATAGGCGGCCTGTTCCTCGGAGCGCTCTCTATTATCGATAACCCTGACGAAGTGCAACTTGAGAAATACACTGCCCAAGTCTTTGAAAATACGCCTTACAGGAAGGGACAGGAATATACTGCCGATAGCGAACCAGGGAGCCCTATCCCTCAAAAGGTCGGCGGGCAGAGCCCCATTAAATATGTTTTCTACCTTATAAAAGAGAACAGGACGTATGACCAGGTGCTGGGAGATATGCCGGAAGGCAACGGGGACCCTGAACTCTGCATATTCGGAGAAGAAATAACCCCGAATCTACATGCGATAGCAAGGGAGTTCGTGTTGCTGGATAACTTCTACGTCAATGCCGAGGTAAGTTGCGACGGCCACAACTGGACAATGGGAGCCTATGCCAATGATTATCTTGAAAAGACATGGCCGAGCAACTACAGCGGCCGAGGAGACTACTACGCTGGCGAAACGGCATACCCGATGGGAAACAACAAGAGCGGATTCTTCTGGGATGCCTGCCAGAAGGCTGGAGTTAGCTACAGGACGTACGGAGAATTTGTCGCCAGAGACAATAAAGGGAGAATATACTGCAATCTGACTTCGCTGAAAGGGCATTTTTGCGAGACCTTTGAACCTTGGACTCTGAAGGTAAGAGACACGGTCAGAGTCCGCCAATGGATGGCAGATTTCGACAGCGTGCTGGCAATAAATCAAGTACCCCATTTTAATACGGTAAGAATAGGTGGCGATCACACAGAGGGAATGAGGCTCGGAGCAATGACTCCATACGCCCATGCGGCTGACAACGACCTTGCAGTAGGAATGTTTCTGTAACATCTCAGTCACTCTCCCATCTGGCAGGAAAGCGCAGTATTCATAATCGAGGACGATGCCCAGAATGGCCCTGACCATGTGGATGCTCACAGAAGCACGGCCTATCTTTGCGGCGGATTCGTCAAGTCCGGATTCGTGGACCATACTCCTTACACGACTACTTCCTTCGTGAGATCGATGGAACTGATACTGGAGCTTCCTCCTATGACTCAGTACGACGCCAGTGCTAGAAGTGTCTGGAGATGTTTTGACAAGGATGCACGACATGCTCCATTCGTGCACAGAAAATGCAACGTGAATTTGGACGACGTAAACACCGACCACAGCAAGTGGCAGGCCCTGTGCGATGGCTACGACTTTGACAAGGAGGACAACGTGCCAGACGTGGAGTTCAATCAGGCTCTTTGGCACGGTCTGAAAGGCGACGAGGAGAAATACCCGCCTATTCGCCGTTCCGCCTTCCTGACATATTCAATGAAAGATGATGATGACTAGTCATAAAGGGAAGCTATCCCATTGAATATGGTCATGGCGATGAGCGACATCCCCTTGTCGTTCGGATGGGTAAGGATAAAATCCGTCTCAATCTTGTAGGCATTCCCATCCCGGTCGTAGAGCATATCTCCCTTCTGGGGATAGACATCGGTACGGCTTCTTACGGATGAGAGCGACACATATTTGCAGCCGCTCGTGTTCGCAACGTTTCTTAGGACCGTCTCAACTGCGTCGTTCTCCCAAAAACTTCCTACTATCAAGACTTTTGCAGTGACATTCTTGCATTTATCAACGAGCCGCAGAAAGTTTCCTCCGAAAACCGAGGCATCCTGGACGTTCTCCCCTATCCTGATTACTATGATGCCCGCACCGGTAATCTGGGAGTCAAGATAGTCCAGGCTACGGGAAGGATTAAGCTCGAAATCCTGAATCGGAACTGCCGTCACAGACGAACTCGCATTATATTTCTTAAGCTTTGCCTGAAGGACGTGGCAGTAATCATTTTCCTCTTTGGAAGCCGCCATGCCCCAGTCACCGTACCAACCCACGGATGGCAGATAACCGTGCTTCGTGATGGAATTGCCGATGCAGGCGACTTTGAGGACTTCTTTTGTCTTGAGTTCCTTTTCCTGCCCTGCTACTACTACATTTTCATCTTTTGAAGAACCGCTGCCATCGCAACTCGAGAACAGCGCAGCGATGGAAAGCATTAAGAATATTGTCTTTTTCATGATTATGCCGATAATACAAGTAAAACTTGAACGATTCAAATATAATAGGATTTTCGTAAATTTGCTTACATTGATTAGAAATCAAGTTAATAAATCATAATCCAAGAAAATGAAAGGAATTCATATTTTTTTAGCCGATGGTTTCGAGGATACCGAGGCTATTGCAACTCTGGACGTGCTGCGCAGGGCTGGCCTTGTAGTTAAAACTGTATCAATGAATGAAGACAGGCTCGTGACCAGCTCACGTGGCGTTTCCGTGCTTGCAGACGTCATATTCAGTGACATTAAAGGCGAGGCAGGAAAGGCTGGAGCATCCGATGTCATGGTTTTTCCCGGAGGGATGCCTGGCACTAAGCATCTTGCCGAGAACAAGGATTTGATTGAATTAATGAAACAGCACTACGCCGATGGAGGCATCGTGGCAGCCATTTGCGCTGCTCCTGGACTTGTCGCATCTCAGCTTCCAGACCTGAGAGGAAAGAGATTCACCTGCTTCGATGGCTTCGAGGATGCTCTCATCGCAAAGGGTGCTGAATATGTCAAAGCGCCGGCTGTCTCTGACGGGAACCTTATCACAGGCCGCGGAGCAGGCTGCGCAATAGACTTCGGCTGCGAAATTGTCAGGATGCTGAAAGGAGCCGATGCAGTATCAAAAGTCCGCCACGGAATGATGCTGGATTAGCGCACGATCACGCGCTCGATTCTTCTTGGAATTGAAGCCAATATCTCATACGGGATGGTGTCGAGGATATTGGCTAATTCTGTTACTGTTGGGTCATCGCCGAAGACAGTTACGGTGTCCCCCACCTTGCAGTCTATCCCGGTTACATCCAGCATGCACATATCCATGCAGATGTTACCGATAGTAGGTGCTCTATGACCATTTACATTGAACGAGGCATTTCCACAGCTCAAATGCCGGTCTATTCCATCGGCATAACCCACAGGTATCGTAGCGATGCGGGTGCCCGTCGGTGCTATCATGCCATGGCGGCCATAGCCGATTGCCCCATCGCCAGGCTTCAGCTCCTTGATCTGCAGAATCTTGACTTTCAGAGAGGCGACCAGATGAAGATGCACGTCCGGCAGGGCGCTAATGCCATATATTCCTATTCCAAGCCTAACCATGTCATGCTGATACTGAGGGAACCTCTCGATGCCAGCTGAATTTAGAATATGCCGCATTGGCGTATATCCAAGCACCTTTATGAGTGCTTCGGAGTTCCTCTCGAACATGTCAATCTGCGCCATGGTGAACTCATCCATGGCCGGTTCATCATCCACGGCTAGATGTGAATATATCGACTTCACCCGCACCTCCGGGCAGGTTTTAAGATATTCAAACAATTCCGGCAGCTCACTGGTCATGAAGCCTAGGCGATGCATGCCGGTGTCCAGCTTGATGTGCACTGGAAAATCTCCTATGCCTCTTGTCTGAAGTTTCGCCACGAGGGCTTTCAGAGTGAATAGGTTCGGGATGCCCGGTTCCAGATGATTGTCGATTATCTCGTCAAAGAAGTCTGTTCCCGCAGTGAGCACGAGTATTGGCAAACTGATGCCGGCCTGTCGAAGCTCTATTCCTTCAACAGGAAGAGCCACAGCCAGATAATTAACTCCTATTTGCTGCAGCATGGAGGCCATCTCGATGGCTCCGTGGCCGTATGCATTCGCCTTCACTAGCACTAGAAGCTTCGTCGAAGGCTTCAGCTTCGACCTAAAATATCTGTAATTGTCAAGGCATGCGCGGTAGCTCAGCTCCAGCCTTGAAAAGTCATTCTTTCTACTCGACATATTCCTGACAAATTTACCTATTTTTCATCAATATCCTGACGAAAATTGCAGGATTCTGGCTTTGGTGCGTTAATTGCACGAGACAAGCCAAAATAATTCAAAAGACAAAAGAAATGAGCTATGCTTCAATATGGGTCATAATGATCGCTGTCATGGTGCTGAGCTTCGTGGTTCAGAACACCCTCCAAAGACGTTTCACTAAATATTCGAAGATTCCCACATCTTATGGCATGACAGGGGCAGACATCGCCAGGGAGATGCTACGACAGAATGGCATAACTGACGTGCAGGTTTCTAACATAAGAGGCAGGCTCACAGACCATTACAATCCGCAGACAAAAACCGTGAACCTGAGCGACTCGGTTTATAATAGCAATAGCATCGCAGCTGCGGCTGTCGCTGCCCATGAGTGCGGTCATGTCATCCAGCATGCCACCGGCTATGCTCCGCTTAAGCTTCGCACAGCAATGGTTCCCGTAGTTAGTTTCTGCAGCAACATCGTGCAATGGGTTCTGCTGGCTGGAGTTCTAATGGTTCAGTCATTCCCGCAGCTGCTCTGGATTGGGATAATCCTCTTCGCCGCGACTACTATTTTCAGCATAGTGACTCTCCCCGTTGAGATAAACGCCAGCAAAAGAGCCATAGCATGGCTGGAGCAATCTGGAATAGCAACTCAAGAGACAAAGCCAATGGCAGTAGATGCTCTTAAATGGGCAGCATACACTTATGTTATCGCTGCAATCGGCTCTCTCGCTACGCTTTTCTACTACATCGCAATCGCAAGCAGCGGGGATCGCCGTTAGGGTTTGATGATCCTCAGAAAAGAGTCGGATGGCTTTCGTCCAGCGCGGTGAGGATTTTTTCTATGGTTGCCTCACGGAATATAGCTGAGCGCCCTTTCAAGCCGAATCGACGGCAGTATTCTTTCACTGCAGAGATTTCGCTGTCATTCAGATAAATCACCTGGCGATGAGTCCTTTTCATCGCTTTCCTGCGTTTCTCGAAGAGATCCGGCTCCGGAGGAGCCATTTTCTTTTTCCTTTTAGACAAAACCGGAATTGTTTGAACTGATTGTCACAAATATAGCAATTTAATATCTGAAATATTCACCAGAAGGCTAAAAAAGGCTAAATTTGCAAAAAGCAGATCATCATGCAGAACAAGGTTTTGATTTTCTCGGCTCCGTCGGGCTCTGGAAAGAGCACGATCGTAAATCATATTCTCGGAATATATAAGGGTAATATGGAATTCTCAGTCTCTGCCACTTCCAGAGCGCCAAGAGGAACCGAACAGAATGGGAAGGAATATTATTTCGTCTCACCGGAGAAATTCAGGGACATGATTGCCAAGGGCGAGTTCGTTGAATATGAGGAGGTCTATCACGATCATTTCTACGGAACGCTTAAGTCGGAGGTTCAAAGAATATGGGATGCCGGCCATGTGATAATCTTCGACGTGGACGTGAAAGGCGGAGTGAACCTCAAGAAATATTTCGGAGACAAGGCATTGTCCATATTCATAAAGGCACCTTCCATCGAGGCTCTCAGGGAACGGCTGGAAAAACGAGGCACCGACTCTCCTGAGGCAATCGAAGAAAGGGTCGCCAAGGCCGCCGAGGAATTGACCTACGCTCCTAAGTTTGATTATGTGCTGGTCAACGATGACCTCTCTACTGCCTTCGCAGAAGCGGAGAAAGTCGTAGAGGATTTCCTGGACGATGGCAAACTGAACTATTCAACTATAATCTGATACCGTGAGAATCGCAGTATATTCCGGTTCGTTCAACCCGCTCCATGTCGGACACCTGGCCATCATGAAGCACCTCACCTATGACGATGGCTTCGACATGGTTTATCTGGTCGTGTCCCCAAAGAATCCTCTGAAGCAAGGGATTAGCGCTGATACGGGATGGGCAAGGTATCACGCTGCACGGAGAGCGGTGAAGCGGCACCCGGAATTGCAGGTCTGGGTCGATGACATCGAGCTTATGATGCCGCCTCCGCAATACACGATCAGGACTCTGGATGCGCTTCGCCAGCGGGAGCCTAAGAATGAATTCACCCTGGTCATAGGTGCAGACAATCTTGAGAACATCCACAGATGGAGGGATTTCCAGAGGATACTTTGCGAATATGGGGTAGCAGTGTACCCGCGGAAAGGCTTCGACATAGTGGCTATTAAGAAACAGCTGCAAGAGGAAAGCCTGGCTGGCTCTTCTGCGCAGGTGCTTGACTATCAGAATCACAATGGGATGAACAACCTGAACGACCATCTTCGCTCAGCCTACAAGATAGACCTGCTCGACGCTCCTCTGGTCGAGATTTCTTCGACGGAAATCCGAGAGGGCTTAGCCGAGGGAAAGGACATGTCAGAGTGGCTGATGTAAATTCCTCGGATTTCAAATCGCATCTAGGCTTCGGCGCTTGCCCTCAACTTTCCTGAACTGAGAAGGAGTAAGTCCCGTGACGCTCTTGAACTGAGAGCTGAGGTGCGCCACGCCGGAATAGCCCATCCGAAAAGCTATTTCGCTGACAGATAATTCATTATAAACAAGCAATTCTTTCACCATCTCCACTTTCTGCAATATGTAATATTTCTCTATGCTAAGGCCTTTCACTTCGGTGAACAGCTTGCTGAGCAGTGAGTAACTCGCCCCGCAGCGTTCGGCAAGATATTCAGAAAGATTGACTTTGACGCTCTCCGGTGCATCGCTGCGCACCAGCTCTATGACAGAGGTCGCTATCTTGTCAACCAGCTGCCTCCTCCTGTCGTCTAGCAGTTCGAAGCCATATTCATTCAGCTTTGCCTCCAGGGCCTTCTTCTGCTCCGGAGCAAGCGGCTCCCGCAGAACCGCCGTACCCAGCTCAACGCTCTCAGCCTCTATTCCAAGGCTGCTTAGAATGGATTTGACTGCCATCACGCAACGGGGGCAGACCATATTCTTGATGTGAATTTCCTGTGCCATGGCATAAAGTTACTGAATTTTGTAAATCTAATGCTGAAAGATGAAAATAATTTATAATAGCCTTTGGTACATTTGCAATGTCAAAAAATTAATGAATATGTCAAAGTCAATAAAGAAGAATTTCCCTGTAACGGGGATGGGATGCGCATCCTGCGTGGCCAGGGTGCAGAAAGCTATCAGCGAGGTGAAAGGGGTTTCTAGCTGCAATGTCAGCCTAGCCTCTAATTCCGCGCAGGTCGAATTCGACCCAGGGGTAACTAATCCTGAACAACTCAGCAAGGCGGTGTCCGATGCTGGTTACGGCCTCATCGTCGGTGACGAAGAAGGTGCCGAAGAAGAAGCAGACCGGCTGCAGGAGGACTATTACAAGTCCCTGAAACGGGACATGTTGCTTGCCGCGATCCTGGCCCTCCTCGTGATGCTGCTAGGAATGGGATTCGGCGATATGCCTTGG
>JALCSU010000025.1 GCA_022653735.1 Bacteroidales bacterium | reverse complement strand
GAATTAAGTAACGATTAGTCAGCCATGTCCCCAATACAGTAAATTCTCGAAAAAAAAAGTTCTGTTATTTGCTTGTTTAAAAAATAATCTCTACTTTTACAGCAGAATTATATCTCCCAGGCAGAGATATAACGGATTTAAAGTAGCAAAGCAAAACAAATGCCTAATACAAATATTGTTTAACTCAAAAATCCAGTATGAAAAAGTTAATTAGTACTTTTCTCATAGGAGCGTTGGTTATCACTTCTATGAGTATGTTTAACTCCTGCAAGGACTATGACAATGACATAGATGACCTCCAGGGGCAAATCGATCCTCTTAAGACCGATCTTGAGGCTCAAAAGAAAAATCTGGCTGATCTTCAGGCGACGGTTTTGGGCATCAAGAAAACAGCCGAAGATGCCTTGGCTAAGGCTGAGAAGAATGCTGAGGGCATAACAGCGAATTCAAAAGCCATCAGCGATGTCAAGAATTTGGCTGACGCTAATGCTGCAGAAATCAAAAAGGTCAGTGAAATAGCTTCGGGCACACAGACAGTAGCCGAGGCAGCTCGTAAACTTGCCGAAGAAGCAAAAACCACAGCGGAAAAAGCTCAGAACGCTTCAACCTCTGCCCTCGATTCCGCAACCTCAGTGGCCAAAATCGCGAAGGCAGCAGCCGAAGCTGCCACAAAGGCTCAAGATGCCGCCGATGGTGCCGCGCAAGTTGCCAAGGCAGCTAACGACACAGCTGTAATGGCTCTAACTCAAGCTGTTGATGCTTATAACCTTGCAAATAACAACAAGGCAGACATAGCAGCTGCGCTCCAGAGAATTGCTAAGCTTGAGCAGGATATGCAGGTCGCACTTGGATACAAGGCTACGATAGATTCTCTTAGCGGAAGCCTTGACAGCATAAGCAAGATCGTATCGTCAAATAGCGATACCATCTTGAAGAACTCCAAGGCTATAGCTAAGGCTCAGGAAGATCTCAAGACCTTGTCTAAGAGCGTTGGGAGCAACAAGAAAATAATCGATGCACTTTATGCTGGGATTACGAGCGTCGAGTTATTTGGAAGTTATGTTGGCGGGGCCGTTGAAGACGAAGGAAGTCTTGATGACATGTTTCATAGGATCTTCAAATTAATGCATGGCCTTGTTACGACAGATTCAAAGTTCGGGGATGACGAGACATACGTTTCCTCCGATCCTATCGTCAGCTTTGATAAGGGCGACGACATTTCAACCGAAGCCAGCTTCCTGATCAGGGTAAATCCTGCTAATGCTGACATTACAAACGCAGACATTAAACTCATCAATTCCAAGGGTGAGGTTCTCGAGTATGTGGTGGCTGGAACGCCTACTCGCTTCAATGGTTTGATTACCCGTGGCACCATTGGTACAAGTTTATGGAGAGTTCCATTTAAAGTTATTGATGGTAAGAATATTACCGAGGAAGATTTCAATAAAGCCACTACCGCCAATACGTTAAATGGAATTAAAGACATCCTTTATGCCATCGCAATTAACAACACTCCAAGTGACTCTACACGTTATGTTCTTTCAACATTCGATATTGATCCTAAATATGTTAGCTACGAGAATACCAGTGTCCTCGATTTCAATGTAGACGATAAGAATGTAACGGAGATTCATAATCGTTGGACAGGCGACGAGACTTCAACTGAGGACGCTGTAAAGATAGACGAGAACATAAAAGAATATACTTGGGCTAATTCGACAAAAGATTATCCTACGCCGTCAGTTGCGATGGATGAAGATCACAACGTAACGCCAGATGATGAAGATGCTCGTTATAAGCAGCCTCTGCTTCCAGTCGAGGTCGGCAGAATGTTCACGCTGAAACTCACCGGTGCCGATGCAGCCAAAATCAAGAATTATTACGTAGCTCTTGATAAGAAAGCCGCAATAGAGTCAACTCCATCTGAGTGGAATGCATGGAAAAGCTATAGCTATTCAGGTCTGTTCACCACAGTTTCTGCGAACAAGCCTCTCAACATCACGATCAATAGCAAAGAAGCCGACGGAGATATCATTGGATTCCGCGTATTTGCTGTTAACTATGATGGCACTCTCGTAGATCCTGACGGACGTGCATTCTATGTTCAAGTTGGTGAGGCAGCTAACACAGAGAGCGTCGCTGCCAACGATACCATCACTACTGTCAATGCTGGCATTACTGGGGCGGCTAGCCTGCTCGAAGCTACCGGGAACACGGTGATTATCCCTCTCAGCAAAAACTTTGCGGCTACTTCTGGCAACGGCTTTGAATCTAATGCCAGTGGTGTTCTCACTCTTAGCGATGCTACCAAAGAAAACCTGCGCAATGAGCAAGTTTACTATCAGCTCCTCGACAAGAAGAAAACTGCTACTACAGATTGGTCAAAGGCTAAATTCATCATCCTTGGCGTTAACAATGGTGGTAACTGGAAGGATGGCTCAAGCCTCAGCGGAACCATCAAGGCCACTTATACTACGACATATCCTGGATCTACAACAGAAGTCACCCGTGTCGTGAACACTCTGAATGTGACCATCACTAAGGTTCTGCCTACATCTAACAATACAGTGCTTAGGTTCCTTCCTACTCAGGGAAATCAGACAACTGGCGAATTCACCCTTTACATGGTTCCTGATTTAGGATGGTCTGCAAATGATCAGAGCGAGACTGGCTCAATAGATCTTGACAACACCTTCTACAAATTACCGGATAATATCATATTCACATTCGACAAGGCTGATTTTGATGACAAGGGCAATTTGATTAGTAAGGTTACGGAAAATCAAAAGACTGTTTACAACGCAGAAGAGCATCCTAGCGATCATGTTCTATATCAGCTTAAGAAACAGTTCATTGATGGCAAAACAGCTCATGATGTCGCGGCGGCTATCAATTATGGCAAGATTTCCAGCGAGTCTGAAAAAGATTACGCAATCACTCTTAATCAGAAGCTTAGCGCTAAGTTCGCTTGCTGGGCATCGGCCAATACTTATGCGTGGGCTAAGTCAAAGCAACCAGTGATCACTTGGAAGGATAGCGGTGAATATGCTTCTACGAATATTGCTGGTGACGTGGTTGTCAAGAATAGCTATGATGCTCAGAGGTTCTCTGGCAATCTTGAGGTTCTGATAACCAAGAATAGCTACTTCACTGTTAAGAGCACTCAGCTAACGTGGCTTGATCCTACTGGAAAGAAGCAGATAAATCCTTATCTGACTCCTAGCTATAACAACGGTACTATTACTTGGACCAGGACTCAAGAAGAGAATTCCGTGACTGCAGATCATGAAGAAAATCTTGAAATCACAGTCGTTGACTGCTATGGTCACGAAGAAATGATAACTCTTGCCGTAACAATCAAGAAGGCTACGAATTAATCGCTCATTCGAAGGGGATGCTTCGATTGGCTAAGAGACATTCCCCTTTTAAAATAAACGGACCGTCACCGTTATGACGGATAATTAAAATAGCTAAAAACAAAATTGAACTGCCTTCTGCGTCGTGAGATGCAGGAGGCATCTTTTTCTGTCCCCGTTCATCTCGGCATGGTGAAGCCGAGCCTTCATTAACCAGCCGGGTCAGCAAGAAAATAGCTGGAAAGGGTTGCGCGCTTTATGTCCGAAGAGATTGAGCAGGACTATAGACTTTATACTTTGCCGTGCCGGTTATCCTTGACTGATGGGCTGCTACGTTCAATTGCGCTGAGTGTAAGGAACCGCCGTATGCCGAACGGGAGTGAGAGGGGTCGGTAAACGAAGCGGGAGATAACGCGATTACTTTCGTCTACATCCTACTCGATTTCCTTTCGATTTCCCATCTGCCGGACTTTGCGTCTTACCACATTCGTTCAGCTGAACGCCTAGCGAACAAGGAAGCGTGCGATTGGCGGTTGCAACTAGTTGATATTCAGCTATTCATGGAACGGTGACTCACGCTCGGTCATTATTTTGACAGAGCGTGAGATGGGTTTTGCAACTTATTGATTTTCAATTTTCCCCGTAGCGATGCCTCACGCTCCTCAGGCTTTGGCTGCTGCTTTTGGAGTTACGTTGTCAGAGGAAGGGAGACTGGCGGTGAAGCCGTCCGTTGCAGAGGGCTGGGCTGGCGGTGGTGCTGATTGGGGACCATGTCCAAAATGACATGGTGGGAAGCGCAGGATGACAATGGAGTGCCGGCGGAGTTGTCTCATTCAAGCCTTGCAGAACTCTGCAAATTGATTCTAAGAAATGGCCGTAATCCCGGGAACGTTTAATTTGTCGCAAAGATTTTCGTATATTTAACAATTGAAAAAATCTTGACTTATGAATTTAAAGAATATGCTGACAATTTTCGGTGTGGCTGCGTTGCTGAGCGCATGTGGTCAAGGGGGACAGAAAGATGAGCGGACGGCTCAGAATGAGGATTTTCATTATTTGATGGACGAATTTGCGGATTTGAAGGTAATGCGCTATCAGGTGCCTGGGTGGGAAGACTTGACGTTGAGGCAGAAGGAATATGCTTACCATCTCTCAGAGGCTGCAAAGTACGGCCGGGATATCACGTGGGACCAATATTGCAAATGGAACATTCCAGTAAGACATGCGGTTGAGGATATATTAAATGATTATAAAGGCGATCGCGACAGCGAGGATTTCCAGAAATTCACCGTGTATGCGAAGAGACTCTTTTTCTCTAATGGCATGCACCATCACTATGCCGAGGACAAGTTCTTCCCGGAATGCTCGAAGGAATATTTCAAGAGCCTGATGGAGGCAATCGGTGAGGGCGAGAAAGCCGACACGCTGCTGAATGTGATATATGCAAAGGACATCTATCCGCAACGACGCTCCACCTCTTCCAGTGGCGACATCGTGGCTCTCTCTGCCGTGAATTTTTATGACGGCGTCACTCGCAAGGAGGTAGAGGACTATTACAATTCCATAGTGGATCCGGATGATACTACCCCAGTCGCCTACGGCCTTAATACCAAGGTTGTGAAGGTGGGCGGCAAGGTCGTGGAAGAGCCTTGGAAGGTTGGCGGAATATATTCAAATGCCTTGGAGAAGATAGTCGCTGAATTAGGAAAGGCAGCCGAGGTGGCTGAGAATGAGATTCAGAAGAAGGCGTTGAACCTATTAATTGAATATTACGAAACGGGAGATTTGAAGCTCTGGGACGACTTCAACGTGGAGTGGGTTCAGGACACCATCGGGCACGTAGATTTCATAAACGGTTTCATCGAAGACTATGACGACCCGCTCGGCAGGAAAGCCACTTGGGAGGGATATGTGAACATCAAGGATTCGGCTGCGTCGGCGCGCACCGAGGTGCTGAGCGCCAATGCTCAATGGTTCGAAGACAATTCTCCGATTGACCCACGCTTCAAAAAGCCTCTGGTGAAAGGTGTGTCAGCAAAGGTGGTAAACGCCGTGGCTCTAGCCGGTGCCACTTATCCGTCTACCCCTATCGGGATAAATCTGCCGAATTCGGACTGGATCCGCAGGGATTACGGCTCGAAGTCGGTGACCATCGCCAACATCACCCATGCTTACGACATGGCGGCGCAGGAATCACCTGCCAGTGCGCTGAACGAGTTCGCGTACTCGCAGGAGGAGATAGACAGGTACAAGAAATATGGCTCCTACGCCGATGAAATCCATACCGACTTGCACGAATGCCTGGGGCATGGATCGGGACAGCTTCTGCCGGGCGTGTCTTCCACAGCTCTGGGAGAGTATCAGTCTGCCCTGGAAGAGGCAAGAGCAGACCTTTTCGGTCTGTATTATGCTGCAGATCCCAAGTTGGTCGAGCTTGGCATAATGCCAGACGGAGAGGCTTACAAAGCTGAATATGATAGCTATATCCGTAACGGACTGATGGTTCAGCTGAACAGGATTGAGCTAGGACGCACGGTCACAGAGGCTCATATGCAGAATCGCAAGCTCATCGCCGAATGGTGCTACGAGAAGGGGGCGCAGAACAATGTCATACAGAAGGTTAAAAAAGAAGGGAAGACTTATTTCGTGATCAATGACTACGAGGCGCTTCGCGGGCTTTTCGCCCAGCTGCTCGCTGAAATCCAAAGGATAAAGTCGGAAGGGGATTACAAGGCAGGAAAGAACCTGATTGATGTTTATGCCGTGAATGTTGATAGGCAGCTGCACGAGGAAGTGAAGGCTCGTTATGATGCACTGGGCTTGAAGCCTTACGGTGGTTTCGTGAATCCGGACATCGTGCCGGTAGAGAAAGATGGCAAGGTGGTCGATTACAAGATAGTCTACGCCGACGACTATCTCCGGCAGCAGCTCGATTACGGCAAGAAGTACAGTACGCTGTAGATGGATCTGACGGGGAAGATAATATCGGATTACTCGGACTATCTGAGGATAGAGAGGGCGATGTCTCCGAATACTGTGGCATCATATGTCTCTGATTTGCAGGAGTTTTTCGACATTATGTCGTTGCAGCCTGCGGAAGTTGCATCTGATGACATAGTGGCCTACTTAGGAAAGCGCAAGGACATCTCAAAACGCTCTCAGGCTAGGCTCTTGAGCGCAATGAATTCTTTCTTCAGATGGCTGATAATCGAGGGCGAGCGGAAGGATAATCCCGTGGATGCAGTTGATTCCCCGAAGCTTGGTCGGTATCTGCCAGAAGTTCTTTCGGAAGACGAGGTGTCGGCAATCATGGATTCCGTTGACCTGAGCGCTTGGACAGGAAAACGTGACAGGGCAATCTTGGAGGTGCTTTACGGTTGTGGGTTAAGGGTTTCCGAGGCAGTCGGATTAAAAATTTCTTTCGTCTACCTGGACGAGCATTTCGTGCGAGTAGTAGGAAAGGGTAACAAAGAAAGGGTCGTGCCGCTAGGGAACATGGCAGCTGATGCCATAAAAAACTACCTTGCGCTGAGGCCGGAGCCGTATTCTTCTGAATATGATGACATCCTGTTCCTGAATAAGTTCGGCAAATCCCTCAGCCGCATTTCCATGTTCAACATGGTGAAGAAGCAGGCAATGCTTGCTGGCATTCACAAAGAAATATCTCCGCACACGTTCCGGCACTCATTCGCGACCCACCTCATAGAGCACGGGGCAGACCTACGAGTCGTTCAGGATATGCTCGGCCACGAATCAATACTTACAACTGAAATCTACACCCACATCGACTCCTCTACATGGCAGAGAAATATCCTCAGCCATCATCCGCGCGGCTGAACGCAACGATATTATTTGAGGGCACCGCAAGATTCGAGATATTCAAGAATCTGAGCGTTTTCGTTGCTCTTGACGATGCTGGTCTCCTTGCCATACTTATGCATATTCTTAGAACTCGTCAATTCTTCCGATGGCCTAATTAGGACTAATCCCGCAACCTTCTTTTTGTGTTTTGCGGCTGCGCCAATGGTGGCTTTTGCTGAAGCACTGTCAGCAACGAAAAAGACTAGGTCTTTTTCCACGAACTTCTCTTTCCTTATTTTATCGAGCAGGGTCTGGGCATCTTTGTCATCGTGCAGGGCAGCCATATACCCAACTATCCCGTGTGACGCCAGACTGGTTAGCACGCTTTTAGGCATGGAAGTGTATAAAGGTTCGTGAAAGAATATTATGGCAGGCCGTTTGCCGAGAGAATCTGGAAAATTCCCATTCTCGTCCGTTGGTTTAAAGACCTTGCCGAACAATTTTTTACCGTGACTGTAATAACTTAATTCCTCGACGATAACTTTGCTGCCGTTTTGGGCATCTACTCTCTCCCGAGGACCTTTGTCCTTAAAAAATATCCATGCACCTATTCCTAATGCACCAGCAATGATGGCGATGACCAGCGATCCTATAAGTTTTCTCATATTCAGAAATGCTAACCTACGCAAAGTTAGGACTTTTCTATGAATATGCCGTAGCGGGTTTCCCCCAAATGCCAATCTTTCTTGAAAAATTATTAACTTTAAACCAATTCTGAACGAACAGTAACGTTAAACGATATGGACCAGCGGCAGACTGAATTTCTTAAGAAAATAAGCACTTTCATTCCGAAAGACAGAATTTATACGGATGCCTTGAAATGCCTTGCATGGGGAACTGATGCGGGGTTTTATCGTCTGACACCGCAAATTGTCGTGCGGTCGGACAACGAGGAGGAAGTGTCCCGATTGCTGAGAGAGGCTTCCAGAATGAACGTTCCCGTGACTTTCAGAGCGGCTGGTACAAGCCTTTCGGGGCAGGCAATTACTGATTCGGTTCTCATAGTCGCTGGAAAACACTGGGAGAAATATTCACTGTCTCCTGACAAAAAGACTATCACGATGCAGCCTGGACTCGTGGGTGGCCAGGTTAACAAGATTCTTGCGCAGTACGGCCGATATTTCGGGCCGGATCCGGCATCGGTGAACAGTTGCATGGTGGGTGGAATAGTGATGAACAATGCGTCCGGCATGAGCTGCGGCACGCATGCGAACAGCGACAAGGAACTGCTCTCGGCGAGGATTGTGTTTGCCGATGGAACTGTGCTGGACACTTCGTCGAGAGATAGCCGCAAGGCTTTCTACGACGAGCATGGGGACTTCTTGCGTGCGATAGAGGCTTTAAGAGACGAGATTCGTGCAGACAAGGAACTCACGGACCGAATTAATTATAAATATTCAATCAAGAACGTCACTGGGCTCAATATTCTGCCTTTTGTGCGCTTCGATGATCCGTTCGACATCATAACTCATCTGCTGGTCGGCTCCGAAGGCACTCTGGCCTTCCTTAGCCAAGTCACCATGAAGACGCTTCCGTTGTCCAGCCTCAGGGCTAGCACCATGATATATTTCTCTGACATTCGGGAGGCGGCAAGGGCAGTCGTAGCCCTTAAAGAGGTGAGCGTCAATGCGGTGGAGCTTCTGGATAAGCGTTCCTTGGCCTCAATGAACGATACGACGGGCCCGAATCTTACAGCTCTGCTGATTGAGACCAGGGCAGACTCTGAGGAAGAACTTCATCAGCATATTCAGGAAATAACGTCCATCATCGATGGCTTCAAAACTTACGTTCCGTTCAATTTCACGGAGGATCCGGCTGTATATTCAAAATACTGGGCTATCCGCTCCGGAATATTCCCTTCGGTCGGAGGCATGAGGCGCATCGGCACCACCTGCCTCATCGAGGACGTAGCTTTCCATATTCAGGATTTGCCGAATGCCACTGCCGATCTTTCCGATTTGCTGGACAAGCACGGCTATGACGATTCCTGCATATACGGTCATGCTCTGGAAGGGAATTTCCATTTCATTATCAATCAGGCATTTGATTCACAGAAAGAAGTCGATCGCTACAAGGCTATGATTCAGGATCTCGTGCATCTGGTTGTGGATAAATACGATGGGTCGCTGAAGGCTGAGCATGGGACAGGGCGGAACATGGCTCCATTCGTGAAATACGAGTGGGGCGAGAAGGCATATTCGCTGATGAAACGAGTGAAGGCTTTATTCGATCCATTGGGAATATTGAATCCTGGTGTCATATTTAATGATGATCCTGAGTGTTATGTGCGTGATTTTAAGGCCCTTCCAGTGCTAAATGGGCGTGGGGAAGAAAAGCTGGAGAAGATCAACAAGTGCATAGAGTGCGGTTTCTGCGAGGTGAATTGCGTGTCCTGCGGATTCACCATGTCGGCGCGGACCAGGATAGTGGCGAGGCGTGAGATGGAGAGGCTCAGGCTGCTTTCAGAGAAAGGCGATGCTGATGCGGCTGGGAGGCTGAGGATATTGGAAAAGGAATATGCTTACGATGGTGATAGGACGTGCGCCGGAGATGGATTGTGTTCGATGTCCTGCCCTATGGGCATAAATGTGGCAGACCTCACGCACGAGATTCGCAGGGAAGTCCTTCCGTCCCATCCAGGCGGTCGTTCTCTAGGCGTGTTTGCGGCGAAGCATTTCGCCGGAGTCAAGTCCTTGATTCGTTTCCTGTTGGGTTCGGCAAGACTGGGCGAAAATGTTTTGGGAACGCATGCCATGAAGGGTCTTTGCCGCTGGCTTCACGATTCGTTTGGCATCATGCTCTGGACTCCGTCCACTCCTGGACCATATAAGATTCCGAAAGAAATCATCTCCGCTAATTCATCCGCCGAGCCCAATCCGGTGACGAAGCTCGAAACCTTAAAGGTCGTGTATATTCCTAGCTGCATGAACCAGATGATGGGAATGCCGCTGCACAGCTCATTCAAGAGGCCTCTGGTGGAGGAAACTTGCGAATTGCTGCGAAAAGCTCACTGCGAGGTCATATTCCCGGAGAATATGTCGAAGCTTTGTTGCGGGACCATCTGGGAGAGCAAAGGAATGCCGGATGTGGCTTCGATGAAACTTAATGAGATGAAGGATGCGATCTGGAAGGCATCCCAGGAGGGGAGACTGCCGGTTCTCTGCGACCAGAGCCCATGCCTGCATCATCTTAGGCAGCATATTCATGACATGGATTTGTACGAGCCGGCTGAATTCATTTATAAATTCTTGAAAGACAGGCTCGAATTCCATAAGACTGACGAGCCGGTGCCTGTGCATCTTACCTGCTCCACGAGGCTGATGAAGGTCGATGAAACTTTCGTCAGGCTGGCATCGCTGTGCTCTAGCAAAGTCATTGTTCCAGAGGGTGTTGGCTGCTGCGCCTTTGCCGGTGACAAGGGCATGTCCTATCCTGAACTGAATGCTTATGCGCTTAGGAAACTTCGCGAGCAAGTGAAAGACGGCAAGGTGGGATATTCGAACAGCCGTACCTGCGAGATTGGTCTCGCCACCAATTCCGGCATCCCGTATGTCTCGATCGTCTATCTCGTGAACTCTTGCACAACCGCTAGATAAATCACCTTGCAGGAAAAACGGCCACAGAGGATGATCCGTAGTTGCAATATAGAAATCATTGAATATCTTGCAGCGCAGGGGAGAGCATCATGTCGCGTGGATTGGTGCCAGGGACATCTTGTGGAATAGGTACTCCCATCTTGGCGAATAGCTTGACCCAGTAGGCGGGATATTCGCCATCTGGCCCTTTGAAGTTCATGGGCTTATTCTCGAAGACATATTCATTTCCTGCGAAGTAGCTGTCTCGTACCAGCTCGGAGCAGTAGCAGGCACCATTGTCAGGCAGAAAGTTGAAATCGTAAGGCTGGCCAAGGCGCTGCTTGGCGTTCCGAACATACTCCCGGGCAGGTTTGTTGTCCTTCAATCGCTTGTAAATCAGTACGGGCTTCGTGCCGTCGTGACGAGTGAAATCCTGAATCAGCGTGTCTAGAGGATGCCTGTTCACGCCGTGCTTGATTGTCGCATCGAGCACGTAAACCGAGTCGCCGGAAACATCTATGATTCCGACATGGATTATCTCCAAAGTGTCCTCCGGGCCTGTAGCGGCAGCGATTGCGCTGGACATAGAAGAGTCTGGCATGTCCTTATGCAGCCCTACGAATACGAGGTCTCCAGTCTGGAGGAGAGTCTTCGGCGCCTGAGAGCATGCGCACAGCAGAGCCAATGCTAAAAGGAGTGTTGTTCTTTTGATTGTCATCCGTATCGTAATTCAAAATTTATCTGCTGGAAAGGCAATGCCGGTCTGGTGCCGGATTTCTTCCATTATGCGGGCTGTGGCAAGGGAATTAGCCAGAGAATTATTCTCCGACTCCAACTTGCCGGACTGAAGCACGTTAATGAATTCTCTGAACTCACACTGGTACTCATCAGCATCACGTGGCACTGTTATGTCCACGGCCTCCGGCATTCCAGACCGCCCAGAAGTGGGCGCCCCTCTTTTCGTAAACGTAACGTCCCGAGTGATATGAATCTGATCCAGGGAGATAATCCCCGCATCGCAGGAAATCTCCGTACGCAGCAGCGAGTCGGCAATCTTGGAGTACATGACCTCAGCACTCATGCCCTCATATTCAAAAATCACATTTCCCTGCAGGTCGATAGGCTTAGGCCCGTTTGCCGTTGGCACCTCGCAACTCGTTGCCTTCGCAGTCAGCCCTTTAGGCTCTCCGAAAAGCACGACCATTGGGTAAATAGTATATATTCCTACATCCATCAGGGCCCCTCCGGAGCAGTCTGGATTGAAAGAACTAGGTACGTTCTGAGAATTTGCTTCCAGAGCCTGGCTTTTTGAGCTGTGGCTTGCAAGAATCTGCTTCAGAAGGTCATATTTTGAGGAATATTGGCAATATGTCGCCGAATATTGCCTCACTCCGCCAATTCGCCTGACCTCTTTCTGAACATTGAGGAAATTAGGACTAAGCGTCGATATCATCGCCTCCATCAGCATTACCCCGTTCCTTCGAGCCGCGTCAATCATTTCCTCCACTTCAGCAGCATTAGAAGCCAGCGGCTTCTCGCACATGACGTGTTTGCCGTGCTCCATGCATCTAACCGCCAAGTCTCTATGAGTTTCATTCGGAGTCCCGATGTATATGGCATCGATGTCAGGGTCCGATGCCATTGCGTCCACGTCTGTGAACGTCCTTGGAATATTATGCCTTGCCGCAAAGTCTGCGGCCTTATCTTTGCTCCTGGAGCATATCGCAGCTGCCTCGAAACGAGGCTCCTGGACAGCTCCTTTCAACACCCAGTCGGTGATTCTCCCTGTCCCGACCAAGCCAAATCTAACTTTTCCCATAGTTGGTGATTTTTTGAATGAACGAATTTAATCATTTTTCTCGGATCGGATGTCCATGGAGTCGGACTTTACTCTATCTGGATTTTTTCAGCATATTTTCTTAAATTTGCTTAACTATGTCGAAGTCGAATCCAATATCTAGGCACGTATGGTCTCCGCTTAGGCAGAGCTTGATGAAATTCTCGGAACCACACAAGCTGCTTCTACTGAGTCTGGTGGTCGGCATTTTGTCTGGCTTGGCCGCGGTGTTCCTTAAAACGATGATTGGCATCATTCAGAGAGGGCTGAATAGTGTGCTTGGGGGCTGGCAGAATTGGATTCTTTACTTAGTGATGCCAGGCGTAGGCATGTTCCTGGCCATGCTCTTCTGCAAATATATAATCAAAGATAATATCGGTCACGGGGTCACTAAGGCACTAGTCGCTGTCTCGAAAAATGAATCTAGGATAAAGCCACATAATATGTGGTCTTCTATCGTGGCTAGCTCAATTACCATCGGCTTTGGCGGATCTGTCGGAGCCGAGGCTCCCATTGTTTACACTGGGGCGGCTATAGGCTCGAATTTCGCCAGGTACATGGGGCTTTCTTATAGGAGCATGACCATTCTCCTGGGCTGTGGGGCTGCGGCTGCTGTCGCAGGCATATTCAAAGCCCCTCTTGCCGGCGTTCTTTTCGTATTGGAGATACTTCTATTCAATATTTCGATGACCAGCATGATGCCGCTGCTGATAGCGACAGTTTCTGCGACCGTTATATCTTACATATTCCTAGGAGATTCAACCCCATTCGAATGCACCCTGACCCCATTCGCACTTAAGAATATTCCTTTTTACATTATCTTGGGACTCTTCTGCGGCGCTTGCTCCATCTATTTCATCAGGATGACTTTATTCATGGAGGATAAGATTGGAAAGGATAAGAACCCGTACAGGAAATGGGCTATCTGCGCTGTATGCCTGGGAATATTAATATTCCTTTTTCCGCCGCTCTATGGTGAGGGATATGACTCCTTGGGCGCATTGTTGAATGGGAAAGAAATATCTATTGAAGGGCAGACACCGCTAGCATTCATGACGAATAATCAGTGGTCGGTGCCGATATTCTTCTTGCTTATTCTCATCCTGAAGGTGTTCTCCATGACATTTACGAATGCAGGCGGAGGAGTCGGAGGCACATTCGGTCCTACTCTTTTCGTAGGAGCAATAGCGGGTTTCTTCGTTGCCAGGGTAATCAATCTTCTGCTGGCGGGCACTTCTATGACTGTCCCTGAACAGAATTTCGTGTTGGTAGGCATGGCTGGCCTTATGGCTGGGGTGATGCAGGCACCCATGACGGCGATATTCTTAATTGCTGAAATATCAGGCGGTTATGAACTGTTTCTCCCGCTAATCATTACGGCCACGATTGCATTCGGCACTACTAGGCTCGGCGAGACATATTCAATCTATACGAAGCGTATCGCGCACGATGGTGCTCTGCTGACGCATGACAGCGATCAGGCAGTGCTAACGCTTATGAAGGTTCAGGACGTGATAGAAACCGATTTCTCACCCGTGGAGATAGATGATACCCTTGGGCAACTAGTGAACGTAGTCTCTGAATCCAAAAGGAATATATTCCCGGTGCTGGACTCGAGGAAGCGGTTTCAGGGCTATGTTTCATTGTCTGATATAAGGAAAGATATGTTCAGGTATGAGCATTACAACGATTACCACGTTTATAATTATATGAAAACAGCTCCTGAATATGTCTATGAGGATGACAAGATGGATGCCGTCATGAAGAAATTCGAGGTGACTGATGCGTGGAATCTGCCTGTCGTTAAGCATGACAGGACATATTTAGGTTTCGTCTCCAAGTCGAACATTTTCTCGGCTTACCGCAACGAACTGAAAGTAGTGTCGCAGGACTGACCTGCAATAGACCATCCTGAACTTGCTTCGCAATTTGTAATATATTGAATATGAAAGATATATATATAAAGACAATAGCCTCAAAGGTGGGCATCAAAGAGTGGCAGGTGGAGAACTGCGTGCAGCTCTTCGAGGAAGGGAATACAATTCCGTTCATAAGCCGCTACAGGAAAGAAAAGACCGGTGGATTAGATGACATGCAAGTGTCTGAGATCCAGCATTGGAATGAGATATTCGCAGAAATGGAGAAACGCAAGGCTGGCATTCTGGCAACTATCCAGGAGCAAGGAAAGCTGACCGATGAGTTGCGTTCGAAGATCGAGAATTGCGTCGTCTCTAGCGAGTTGGAGGATTTGTATCTGCCGTACAGGCCGAAGAGGCGCACCCGTGCCACTGTTGCCAAAGAAAAGGGGCTGGAGCCTTTGGCGGATCGGATGTGGGAGGTAAGCATCGCAGATCCCTTGGCGGAAGCTCGCAAGTTCCTTAATGACAAGGTGTCCACGGCAGAAGATGCTTTGTCAGGGGCAAGGGACATCGTTGCTGAAAGAATATCAGAGACTGCGGTTATCCGCGATGACCTCAGGAGCATATTCAGGACCAGAAGGATAGAGTCTAAAGCTACCAAGGCAGCATCGGAATCCCAAGAGGCGCAGAAATACAGAACATACTTCAATTTTTCCATGCCTCTCCAAAGAATTCCGTCTCACAATCTCCTGGCTATCCTAAGGGCTCAGAACGAGGGTTTCCTTAGCGTCAGCATCGATGCGGATCCTGAGAAATGCGGGAACAAGATTTATTATGATTTCTGCCAGGAGCATCGGTACCCGAGCCAGAAGCTAGGCGAGCAGATAAGGGAGGCTGTTGACGATGCGTACAAGCGGCTCCTGGAGCCTTCGATTAGCAACGAAATCCTGAAAGAGGCCAAGGAAAAGGCGGACATTGAGTCCATCAACGTTTTCGGAGAGAATCTTACGCAGCTTCTGCTGTCTCCTCCAGTGGGCCAGAAGCGCACTATGGCGATTGATCCTGGCTTCAGGAACGGCTGCAAGATCGCCTGCCTTGACGAACAGGGAAACCTGCTGCACCACGAAATCATATTCCCTCATCCTCCACAGAACGAGAAGGTTAAATCTATCATGGCAGTTTCCTCCATGATAGAGGAATATGGCATAGAGGCCATTGCGATAGGAAATGGGACTGCGTCCAGGGAGACAGAAGATTTCATCAAGAGGGTTGGCATCCCAGACAATGTGAAGGTATATACCGTCAGCGAGGATGGAGCATCTATTTATTCGGCATCGGAGGTTGCCAGGAAAGAGTTCCCTGACGAAGACGTGACCGTGCGTGGAGCTGTTTCCATCGGTCGCCGCCTCATGGACCCTCTGGCGGAGCTCGTGAAGATTGACCCTAAGTCTCTTGGGGTAGGGCAGTACCAGCACGACGTGGACCAGAACTTGCTCCGCGAAAAACTGGATAATGTCGTGGTAATATGCGTCAACAGCGTTGGCGTGAACCTGAACACCGCCAGCCCATACTTGCTCAGCTATGTTTCAGGGATTGGACCGGCGCTGGCTCAGAATATTATGGATTACAGAACCAAGATAGGTGGCTTTTCTTCTCGGGAACAGCTGAAGGAAGTGCCGAAGCTGGGACCTAAGGCTTTCGAGCAGTGCGCAGGCTTCTTGCGGATTCACGGGGCTCGGAATCCTCTGGACAACTCTGCCGTTCATCCGGAGTGTTACCACATAGTGGATAAGATGGCTGCCGGCTTAGGCATATCTACAAAAGAACTTGTCGGCAACAAGGAGCTTATCTCAAAGATTGACCCTCAGAAGTATGTGGAAGGGGAGTTCGGCCTGCCTACCATTAATGATATTCTCAAAGAGCTGGCGAAGCCCGGCCTTGATCCTCGCGAATCTGCTCAGGAGTTCAATTTCTCCGAAGACATTCACGAAATAGATGACTTGAAAGTGGGCATGGAATTGCCTGGAATCATTACGAATATTACGAATTTCGGAGCTTTCGTCGACATCGGGATACACGAGAACGGCCTTATTCACGTCTCGCAGATGAACCATCAGAAGGTGAAACTTCATCAGCATGTGATGGTGAGCGTCCTTGCCGTAGATTTGGACCGTAAGCGTATCTCATTACGTTTGCTGAAGACTGTCTGATTTCTCATATCGCCTGCCCTGACGGCTTGCTGGAAACGACTATTCCATCTCTCACGGCAAGCTCTCCATTCAGGAAGACCATCTTTACTGCCCCGCAGAGGCGTAGCCCCTCGTAAGGAGTCCAGCCGCATTTATAAGCAGGTATTCCCACCGTGAATTCTTCGTCAGGGTCTATCACGGTGAGGTCGGCGCTGCTGCCCGTCTTCAGGAAGCCTCTCTTCTCTATTCCGAGAATATGCGCTATGTTTTCTGAATATGCGGAAGCGATTCTCGTGAGCGGAATCCCGCACTGATGCGCTACAGTGAGAGCGACTGAGAGCGATTGCTGCACGGAAGGTACTCCAGAAGGGCAATTGAGGTAATCCCTCTGCTTCTCCGAAAGCAGGTGAGGGGCATGGTCTGAACCGATAACGTCAATCGTGCCGTCCGCCAACGCTTTGCGGAGCGCCTCCCTGTCTTGGGCAGTCTTGATGGCAGGATTGCATTTGACCAGCCCTCTCATGGAGTCGTAAGCTGAGTCGTCGAACCATAGATAATTCGCCGATGTTTCAGCAGTGACATGAACCCCACGGGACTTGGCTTCGCGAATCATATCAACTTCGTCGGAGGTGCTTACGTGAAGGATATGCAGCCTCGTGCCAAATTCTTCAGCTAACTTCAGGGCCTTCCTGGTAGATTTGACGCAGGCCTCGCGGCTGCGAATCAGGGAGTGCTCGCTGAACGGAATCCCATCTCTGACCAGGCGACCTTCTTTGTCATATTCGCAGAACTTGGCTTTTGCCTTTTCAAGATTTGCTTTAATGATGCCTTCGTCCTCGCTGTGTATCAGGATTGGCTTCCCTTTTAACTTGAATATATTCTGCAAGGAATCTTCCCTGTCGACCAGCATATTCCCCGTAGACGAGCCCATGAAGACCTTGATTCCAAAGAAATATTTTCCAAGGCCATTGGCAAGATATTCATTTATTATCCCAGCATTCGCATTTGTCGCTCCTAAATGGAAGCCATAGTTGCACCAACTTCTCCCCTCGGCTCTTGTCAGCTTATCTTGCAAGGCTTCAATCGTAGTGCATGGCGGGGAGGTGTTTGGCATGTCTATGAAAGAAGTGATTCCTCCGAGCAAAGCAGCCTTGGATTCGCTTTCCATGTCGGCTTTTTGCATCATGCCAGGTTCCCTGAAATGCACATGGGCATCTATTCCGCCAGCCATCAGCAGTCTTCCGTCAAGGTCTATGATTTCCGCCCCAGGGAAAGCTTCGATAGCTTTTTCGTCATCGCTAACGCCCTCTCCTCGGACCCATATTCCAACAATATCAGGGCCCTCGATGCCGAGAGCCCCGACCCTTAAACATTCCCCGGTCAGTATCCGAGCGTTGGCAAGCAGAGTACGAGCCATCTAACTGCGTCTATGAATCTTTCTGAACCGAAGCTTTATGACGCCCCAGAATGCCTCTCCGAAAATGCCTCCGCTCATCTTTGACGTGCCGAGCTTGCGATTTACGAATATGATAGGTACTTCCTTTATGTTGAATCCGAGTTTGTAAGTGGTGTACTTCATCTCGATCTGAAAGCCGTACCCTTTCATCCTCACATCGTCTAAGTCTATTGCTTCAAGCACATTTCGAGAGTAGCATACGAAGCCGGCGGTGCAGTCCTGGACCTTCATCCCCAGAACTGTCTTCACGTATATCGATGCGCAATAGGACATCAGTATCCTTCCCAGAGGCCAGTTCACGACGCTTATCCCGTTGCAGTAACGTGACCCGATAGCGATTCCTCCGCATTCCTTGGCTGCTTCGTAGAGCTTTGGCAGGTCTTCCGGATTGTGCGAGAAATCGGCATCCATTTCGGTAGTGTAGTCGTAGCCATTCTCCATGGACCAGCGGAAACCGGTCAGATAGGCTGTTCCTAGTCCTTGCTTGCCAGGCCTTTCGATTAAAAAAAGCCTGTCTGTGAACTCGGCTTGCAGCCTTTTCACGATTGTTGCTGTTCCGTCGGGGGAGCCATCGTCTATCACCAGGATGTGAAAGCCTCCTTCAAGGGAAAACACCTTCCTGACGATGGCTTCGATGTTTTCCTTTTCGTTGTAGGTAGGTATTATGACCAGTTTCTTGTCCATTTCTCTTATGTTATTTCATCATTTCTTTCACTGCGGCTTCAAGCTGCTTGTCTTCGCCACGAAGGATTGAAGCTGGGTCGTTGTCCACGTAGATGTCAGGCTCTATCTGCATATTCTCAAGGTATCTTCCCTCTTTGATTGCCCACGAGCCGACCTCAGGGATGCCGAACACCACTCCATTCATCATGTATTCCCACCACACGGCGGTTCCGGTGCCTGGCACAGGCTGACCAATAAGCTTGCCGAGTCCGAGCGTCTTGTAGGTGTATGGGAACATCGAGGCGTCAGAGTAATCGTCCTCGCACATGAGGACGCAGGACGGTTTCGTCCACCTGCTGAAAGGCTCGCTTCCGATGTATTTCCCGCGCGGCTGGAATTTAAGATATTCCTTGCCGCTTAAGAACGATGCCAAGTCATCGTGCAGCCATCCGCCACCATTGTGGCGAGTGTCGATGATGGCAGCGTCAGCTGTGCGGTATTTCCCGAGAATCTTGGAATATACCTGCCTGAAGCTAGGAGAGTCCATTCCGGAAACATGAGAATATCCCACCTTTCCTCCGGAGAGCTTGTCCACCTCGTCTTCTCTTTGCTGCACCCACCTGTCGTACAAGAGATTTGATTCGTATGAGCTAGGCGTTACGAACAACTCGACTTCTTTTTTGCCTTTCTTGATTTTCAGCGCAGTCTTTTTGCCCACAGTGTTCTGCAGCAGCTTGAACCAGCTTTCGCCTGCCTTGATTGGCTGGCCGTTGATTGCAAGAATGATGTCTCCGGCCTTGATTTCAGGGTCGGCCAGGTTTATGACCCCGTTAAGAAGCACTTCGGCTATCTTCAGCCCGTCACCATCGTAATCGTAGTCGTAGATGACACCCAGCCTGCCGATGTTGAGCCGTGATGATGAATAATATCTTGCTCCCGTGTGTGACGCATTCAGCTCGCCTAGCATCTCTGACAGCAGGTCTGCGAAATCCAAATCATTATTGATGTATGGCAGGAATTGCTCGTAATTGGCCTTGTAGCCGTCCCAGTCTATTCCGTGCAGGGCAGGATCGTAGAATTTTTCCTTCACCTGCTTCCATACATGGCTGAAGAGATATTCACGTTCCTGAACTGGCTTATATTCAAAGTCTCCGGAGAATGAAATGCTCTTGGTGGAATTGTTGTCAGTGCTCATCCGAGTGATGGTGGCTCCGTTGCAGATGTAGATGTATTTGCCGTCCCTTGACGGAACCAGAATTCCGCTCACGCCCTTTCTCAGCACGCTGATGTCTCCTTTCTTCACATCCAGGAGGCAGAGGTCATAGCTCTTTTCCAGGCGCGAGATATAGTAGAGTTTCTTCCCGTCATTGGTCAGGAAATAGTCTCCGAGCCTGCCGGCGAAGCGGGTGAGTTTCTTTATCCTGTAATCCCTGTGTTCGAGGTCGAGTTCAAGCTTTTTAGGCTTTTCGGCCTGTTTCACGGAATCTTTCTTTTCCTTCTCCTCTTCTTTCTTCACCTGCTTCTCTGTCTTCTCTTTGCCACCTTCCTCTATTGCCTTGGCTATCGCCTCGCTTTCCTCATCCTGGAGGAATTTACTCATTTCCTTGGCGTCGAAGAACATCAGGTAAATGTCGTCCTCAGAACCCCAGCTGCCATGGCTCCTGAATCCGTACTTGTCTGACTGCCACGCCATCGCCTTGCCTCCCAGAACCCATTTGAAATTCCCATCGGTGTAGCCGCTCCTAGTGAGGTCTGTTATCTGGCCGTTATCTATGTCTATCAAAGCGACGTCAGTATTGTTCCATCCGCCGTTTGCTTGGTATGTGGTCAGCAGGTAGTGGCTGTCCGGGCTCCATTCGAACCCGAGATCTCCGTCAGTGTAGGAATATGTCGCATCTTTCATGAGCGATTTCTCTTTGCCACCTTCCGTAGCTTTGATCACCAGCTCGGTCCTGTCGCGCAAGAATGCCACCCATTTCCCGTCAGGGGACACATCCGGCTGGAAGCATGTCTGCCCTGCATCGGTGAATCTCTCTTCTTTAAGCTTGGTGGCATACGTGAAATATTTTTCGTCTTTGTCGTCCAGGGTAGTCTTGTATATCGCCCAGTATCCGTCCCTTTCGGAGGAATAATAGAGCGTGCGTCCGTCCTTGGAGAAGCTTACGTTTCTTTCCTGCTGCGGAGTGTTCGTGATCCTTCTGGTAGTCTTGTAATCGATGGAAGTCACGAAAACCTCCCCATGAGCTACGACTGCGATTTCCTTCTCGTTGGGAGAAATGGCCACGCTGCTGCCTCCGCTGGTGAAAGTAATGTATCTCAAATCGCTTTCAGTCTGGTCCCTTGACACGCTGATGGAAATTTTCTCAGGCGAGCCGCCTTCCCTCAAGGCATAGAGGTCACCGTTCCAAGAGAAGCAGAGCGTCCCATTCTTCGCAACCGAGAGATACCTGACAGGGTTCTTCGTGAATTTCGTAAGCTGAGTCTGCCTGCCCGGGGCATCTATGGAGGCCTTGTAGATGTTCAGAGTGCCATCGGCTTCGCTGAGGAAGTAATAGGTCTTTCCATCGGCGGCGAACACAGGGTTGCGGTCCTCGCCCTTGAAAGAGCTGAGCTTCGTGAATTTCGAGTCTCCGTCCCCGTTGATGCTGAACCTGCCAGGGTTCTTCTGCGTGCCTGAGTACATCCATATATCACGGGTCACTGAAGAAGCATGGTGCTTCCTTAGGTTGTCCTCATACCCTTTGTAATCTTCGTAAATGACTGTTCCCGACGCATTAACGCTCATGTTCATGATTGGGAGCGAAGTGACCAACAATGGCCTTTTCGCATTGGTGTCCACCTGCCAGAGCTGTGCCGAACCAGGAAATCCGCCGTACTTTACGTCTTGGCCGATGTTTGCCTGGAAAATTATCCTCCCGTCAGGAAGCACGCACAAAGGCGTCTCGCTGCCAGGATAGTCTGTGAGCCTCTTCGGCTTTCCGCCTTTGGCAGATGTCATGAATATGTCTTTGGATCCTTCCCTGGTGGATGAGAAAATGATGTTCTTCCCGTCCGGCATCCAGATCGGATCCGAATCATAGGCTTCGTTGCTTGTTATCTGGATTGCCTGCCCTCCTGCAATCCCGACAGTGTAGATATCGCCTTTATAGCAGAATGCCACAACGTTTCCGTCCGGCGATATTGCATTTTTCCTCAGCCACTTAGGCGTTTCCTGGGCAAATGTCGCGAATGACATCGAGATTGCCGTGGCGATTGCGCACATGCGGAATGCCTTGGCAGAAAAAATATTGATTCTGGTCATAATAGTTATTTAGTTAAACAAATATATTAATTCTATTTGATTTTTTTCATGTCTTTCAAAGATTAACGGATTTTCTTGTTAAATGTAACAGAGAAATCATCCATGATATATATTCCGGCCTCCGTAAATCTACATTTTGTTTATTCTGGCTTATGATATAAAATATTGATAATTAATGCGGTGCCTCTAAATGCGTTCTCCATTTCATCCACTTTAAACTTTTTGCCTGGTCTGATAAAACGTTTTGATTGCTATATTTGACAATGACTATTGGGCTAGCATCAGCCACAAAAATTAATAAACATTATGCGTAAATATCTCTTTGTTTTCATGATGTTTCTGGGCGTTACGACCATGCACGCTCAGAGGCAGTCGGTAAAAGGTACAGTGACGGATTCGGGCGGACAGCCTCTGGTCGGGCTGACCGTGGTCGAGAAGAACACTCGCAATGGAGTCGCCACAGATGCAAATGGCATGTACCAAATCAATGTCAGCGGTCCGGATGCCGTGCTTGAATATTCTTCATTGGGATATAAGACCGTGACGGTCAGCGTCAATGGACGCTCCGTCATCAATGTCACAGTCGAAGAAGAGGCTCTGGCTCTTGATGCCGTCGTCGCGATAGGTTACGGTTCCGTAAAGAAGAGAGACCTGACGACAGCTGTGTCGACCGTGTCCACGGAGGACCTTGAACTCAGGCCGGTCACTGAAACGTCTGGATTCATTCAAGGTAAGGTAGCAGGAGTGCAAGTGACTCAGACCAGCGGCCTGCCGGGAAGCGGAATGACAGTGAGAGTCCGAGGCGCGAGTTCAATTGCATCTAGCAACGATCCTCTTTACGTCGTGGATGGCGTGCCTGTGGGAACCGGCAATTATGCCATAGCATACCTGTCCCCAGGTGACATCGAATCCATGCAGATTCTTAAAGACGCTTCATCGGCTGCCATTTACGGTTCCCGCGCAGCTAACGGCGTGATTCTTATCACCACTAAACATGGGGCTAAAGGCAAAGGCCCTATCGTGAAATTTAATTCCTACGTAGCCCTGAACAAGGTCACGAAAACCTATGATGTCCTGAATGTGGCTCAGTATAAAGATCTTATGGACGAGATAGGGGCGGCTACTCTGCCGGACGGGCTTAAAGATGAAACAGACTGGTTCGACGAAGCCTACCGTACTGGCGTGACACAAAATTATCAGCTTTCGGTGTCAAATGCTGGCGACAAAACGAGGTTCTATCTTAGCGGTGGCTACACAGATGAAGAAGGAATATTCAGAGTCGCTTACAATAAGAGATACAACGTGAAGCTAAACGTTGACTCAGATTTGTATAAGTGGCTCACGGTTGGCGCGAACGTGGCATATTCGCATTATAAGAATAACGGGATCATTTCTGGCACAGGTTCCAACCGTGCCGGAGTCGTGCTGAGTGTCATCAACACTCCTACTTACGCAAAGCCTTGGAGCGAGACTAACCCGGACTGGTACTGGACAGAGTTCTACGGCGCGAACCTGACCACCCCTTCTGAGAATATTGCAAGAACGGAGAATAACTATTCTGCGACGGACAGAGCCATCATGTCTGGCTATGCGCAGATCAATTTCTCGGATCATCTGAATTTTAAATCTACGGTCAGTATGGACCGGAGATGGATTCACTCGTATTATTTCCTAGATCCTATCCACACTTCATATGGAAGGACCCAGCATGGAGAAGCTTCTGACAGCAGGAGCGATGACAGGAGAATGGTATATGACAATATTTTCACATATTCCAATTCCTTCAGCGACGTGCACAACGTTGAAGTAATGGCAGGAACATCCGCTACCACATCTCGTTACGAATATCTTTCTGGCAGCAGAAACTATTTTTCGCCGGACTATGGCAATGTGCTTAAAGGTCTAGACGGTGGCAATAGAGGTGGCCTGCGAGGCCAAGACACTAGCATGTCAGAATGGAGCATAATGTCTTATCTTGGGCGCATAGCATACAACTACGACAGCAAGTATTATCTTACAGTGAATTTCAGGGCCGATGGTTCTTCAAAGCTTGCGCCTGGCCATCGCTGGGGGTATTTCCCTTCTGCCTCTGCGGCTTGGAGAATTACTGGCGAGAATTTTATGAAGGACATTGCATGGTTGAATGATTTGAAGCTTCGAATCGGCTGGGGACAGCAAGGAAACCAGTCTGGCCTAGGCGATTATGCTTGGGTTCAGAGGTACAATACCAATTACTACGACTGGACAGATCCTAATTATGCTGAAGCCACTCCTACGCTTGGCTCAAAAGCCAACATTGGCAACAAAGAGCTTACCTGGGAGACCACGACTCAGACGAATGTCGGCATTGACATGTCCGTTCTGAACAGCCGTTTGACATTCACTCTTGACGGATATTATAAATACACGAAAGACCTACTGATGGACGTTCCTCTGCCAGCTCCATATTCAAGCATCACACGCAATGAGGGCGAGATGAGCAACTGGGGACTTGAATTCGCGGTTTCTTCCGTGAATTTAGACAAGAACGGTTTCAAATGGAATACTGATTTCAACATTTCCATGAACAGGAATAAGCTTGAGAAACTTTCTCTCCAGCAAGTGTATTACTATACCGTCACGTCGGAGGCCCTTAGCGAATATGTAGTCAGGATGACTCCTGGCCAGCCTCTTTCAAGGTTCTGGGGCTATACTGCCGAAGGCGTTGACCCTGAGACCGGAATGATAAAATACAAAGACTTGAACGAGGACGGCAAGATCAACTCCTCTGACAAGCATTACATTGGCGACGCTAACCCAGACTTTACGTTTGGAATGACTAATACGTTCAGTTATAAGGGATTTAACCTCAGTCTGCTAATCACAGGCTCCGTCGGTAACGATGTTTACAATGCTTCTAAGATCGAGATGATCGGAATGTACACTGGGGCCAATCAGACCACTGACGTGCTGCGACGCTGGAGAGTGCCAGGAATGGTCACGGATATACCGAAGGCCGGCGAATTGAGTAACCTGAGAGCATCTTCTCGCTGGGTTGAAGATGGCTCTTTCTTGAAATTTAAGAATATAACGCTCTCGTACGATTTCTCGGGCAAGTTCCTTGATAAATTACATGTAAAGAAGATAAGCCCATACGTGACATTAGAAAATATGTTCACCATCACCGGCTATTCGGGATATGACCCAGAGATGAGCCAGTCCACCGCTGCAACCAGCATGGGCATAGACTGGGGCACCTATCCTAACGTGAAATCGGTAACTTTCGGAGTAAATGTGGATTTTTAATGAGGATGGAGGACAATGATTATGAAAAAGATTTTGAATATACTAACGATTGCTGCGCTTGCTCTGCTTTCTGCGTGCGACCTGGATCTCTATCCTGAGGATAACTATAACCAGGGGAACGTTTCAGTGGATGATGTGACGGAAAATCAGTATTCCACGAGAGCGGACATGCTAGGCTTGCGCAATTCTATCTATAACAGCTGGCTGAAAGCTCTACAAGAAGTCGGTGTCGATGACTGGCTGGTCTATTCGGAATGCCGGGCAGACAATGCTTACAATGGCAGTCCTTCCACCGGCGAGATTGTGGCGATAGAGGCTAACAAGCAGGATGCGGAAAATAAGAATGTCGTCAGGGACTGGAGCTGGTACCTGAACCAGATAAGCAATGCCAATCAGATAATCTGTAATATTGATGACATCGCGGCAAACGACACTTCTTCGGTAAAGATGACTGCTCAAGAGCATGATCAATGGAAGTCAGAGGCACTCTGCTGGAGAGCCTACAATCTCTATCGAATGACGCTTCTCTGGGGGGACGTGCCGGTAGTGACTGTGATACCGCCGGCAATCACGGCTGAGAACCTCGACGATGTGTACGATGAATATTTCCCTGCCCGCCAGCCTCAAAGCAAGGTGTATGCACAGATTATAGAGGATCTTGAATATGCCGCTCAGCATGGACCAGACGTGGATCCTTCAAACAAAATGCTATTCTCGAAGGCTTTTGCTGATGGCATGCTTGCTAGAGTTTATGCCGAGAAGAGCGATTATCGTGATTGGTCTAAGGTTGCCCAATACTGCCAGGCTGTAGAAGACATGGGCTTCACTCTTGTAGATGACTATGGGGACCTCTGGGGATATGACGATACTGACGCAAAGCGTAACTCTTCAGAGTCTATCTGCGAGATAACCTGGTCAAGAAGTTCTGGCAACTGGTTCTGGATGATGTTCCATCGTAACGCATATAATCCGAACGACAGCTACTCATGGGCTAAGTGGATCACTCCTTCCAGAAGCCTTGTGGAAGCATATGAGGCAGAAGGGGATACCGAGAGAATGGATGCCTCCATCGTGACAGATGCCTGCTCTTGGAGCTATTATTGGCCGGCTGATTCGTATAAATTCATGAACAAAGTGCCTACGAATGCTTCCAGTTGGATATTGATGCGTCTTGGTGAGATATATCTACTTCATGCAGAGGCTCTTACCATGACAGGAGACCTAGCTGGAGCGGCTGCTTACGTGAATCGGGTCCGTCAGCGCGCGGGCCTGGCAAATCTGCCTTCTGGCTCGACTTCCAGCCAGAGCTCTATGCTTGATGCCGTGTTGAAAGAGAGACGTTTGGAACTTGCATTCGAAGGATTCCGTTTCTTCGATCTTGTGCGCCATGACAAGGCAAAGGAAGTTCACGATGCCATGCATGCCCAAGACAGCTACTGGCAGGACAGAGAGCCGCTTACCGATGAGTCTATCCTGATGCCAGTACCTCAGACAGATCTTGACGATAACCCAAGCCTCACACAAAACCCTGGATATTAGAATTATGAACATAAAATTTTTCTTAATCGCCGCAGTATTGTGCTGCACGTCTTGCGGGTGTCAGTCAGAAGGCTCCGGAGATGATCCTAAGCCAGAGCCTGGCACAGACACGACGACTGTCGTGACAGGCGAGACGGCTTCTGTCTGGGTGACGACTGCCGACAAAACTAAACTCTTCGCTTCTGAAAAAGTTGAATTGAAGAAGGCTGCCACCATGTCTCCTAATGCTGTCCGGCTTACTGGAGAGGAATATCAGACGATCGATGGCTTTGGAGCCGCAATAACAGTTTCGTCATGCTATAATCTTATGAAGATGTCCAATAGCGACCGGACTGCATTCTTAAAGAATATATTTTCTGCGACGGAGGGGCTGGGATCCAGCTTAATCCGCGTCTGTATCGGTGGCTCCGATTTTTCCATAGAGCGTTACACTTGGTGTGACAAGGCGGGGATCGAAAATTTCGGGATTCCTGAATATGATGAAAAGTACCTGATCCCCATGCTGAAGGAAATCTATGCGATAAATCCCAACGTAAAGATAATCGGCTCGCCATGGACTGCCCCGCAATGGATGAAGGTAAATGCTAATGGTACAGGCTCTCATTATAGCTGGACCGGAGGCACGCTCGGCAAAGATTATTATGACGACTATGCGCAGTATTTCGTGAAATGGATCCAGTATATGCAGGCTCAAGGCTTCGACATTTATGCTGTTACCCCTCAGAACGAACCGTTAAACGCAGGAAACTCTATGTCGATGCTAATGTACTGGGATGTGGAAAAGGATTTCATCAAAGTCCTCGGACCTGCGCTTAAGGCTGCCGGTCTGGATACGAAAATCCTTGTCTTCGACCACAATTACAACTACGACAACGTAGATTCTCAGAAAGATTATCCTCTGAATATCTATGCCGATGCCAAGGCATCTGAATATTGCGCAGGCTCGGCTTGGCATAATTACGGAGGCTCGTATTCGGAACTTGCTCACATATCAGAAATGGCCCCTGATAAAGAAATATATTTCACAGAGGCTTCCATCGGCACTTGGAATTACTCTTTCGCCGGATGCCTCATCAATGACATGAGAGACATATTCTTAGGCCCAATGAGCTATGGCTGCAAGGGAGTGACGCTGTGGAATTTGATGCTTGACGAGAATAAGGGGCCTTACACTAATGCGTCTGGTTCCTGCACTACCTGCTATGGGGCAGTGACTATTGCTTCCTCGAACTATTCTACCATAGATTACTACAGCCAATATTACAATATCGCCCACAGTTCGAAAGTGATTCGGCCTGGAGCGGTAAGGCTCGGAACTAGAGGCTATTCTCATTCAGACCTGTTCTATCAGGTGTTCAGGAACGCGGACGGTTCCTATGCTGCCGTAATCGTCAATGATTCAGGAAGCGAGCAGGAGCTGGTTTTCGTAACCGAGAATCACTCAGTTCGCTACAAAACGCCGAATGATGCGATAGTTTCTATTTTATGGAAAGACTAATTTCAATGAATATCATGAAAAAGATTATAAAATATCTGCCAATATTTGCCGCTGCGCTTGGTCTTGTGGCTTGTGGCGATGATGCCATGGATGTAAAATTTACGGACAAGGGGCCGCAGATGAGTATCATTTCTTGCGACAATGCTGCATTCATGGGTGATTCTGTCAGATTCTCTATAAGTCTGGCCGATGATTTCCCGCTCTCGACGCTGAAAGCCGCCTTGAACTATGACGAGACCACTGTCAGCAACATTACGATAAGGACCAAGACTGAGGGCACTTATACGGCCGCCATCGCTGTCCCGATTTATGCTGAAATCCCTGATGGCACTGCAACCCTCACGTTCACTGCCCAGAACACAGGGCTGGGCATCACAACCCAGACTGTGGACGTGAACGTATCGAGGCCTAACCCGGATTACATGACGCTCACGATCGCTGGTGTCCAGTACAGGATGGAGAAAGTAGCTGATTATCAGTATGCTGTCACTGATGCTTTCCCATTGGATGCCTCTGGCATCATAACTACTGCACCACTTGATGAATCCGGCCATACGGTCACGTTCGGGTGGAACAATTCCGCTCTGGCTGCAGGCTCCTCGAATGCGATTCCTTTCACGGCTAACAAGGCAGGCACATACACGATTTCAGCAAATTTATACGTGCTCACGGCAGCTCCGTTCGGCTCGCTTTCTACCAGCCTGAGCAGTTCCTCAAATACAGACATCGTCAATCTGCTCCAAGGGGCTGCCATCACGTTTCCTGCAATTTCTGACATTCTCGACTGGAATCTGGATTATGATTTCTTTGAGGTGAATGAAGACAATACAATTTCATTCAAGGCGGTGGACGGCCTTTATAAGCTCACGGCGGATTTCACGAATAAGTTCATCAAGGTTGAGGCGATGAAAAGCAAAACTGAATATTCGACTTTCGATGCTGCTACGTCAGAAGGAGCCATCTGGGTGATCGGAAGCGGAATGGGCAAGCCTACGGTCGGCCCTTCCTGGAACACGGACGACGGGGCTTACTGCTTGTCCGAAATAGAAGACAAAAAGTATCAGGTGACTTTCATTGCAGGTGAATCTATCACGGCTTCGGGTTACAGCTTCAAGTTCTTCCATCAGAAGGGCTGGGGAGGAGAGTTCGGCTCATTCGCTACCGTGAATGATGGAGGTCTGGTTACTGTCACTTCCAGCGGCAACATAGAGCCAGCCTCCGAAGTTAGCTTGGAACTTGGACAGGCATATTCATTTGTCGTAGATGTGTCGAATGGTTCCGACGCTGCCGTATTCAGCGTAGAAAAGGCTGACATCCCTGTAGCTTCGCTAGACATCAGATTGAACGGCGTTCAGGCAAAGCGCATCTCGGCAACCCATTACCTTGTCGATAATGTCGAGCTGGCAAAGGATGGCGCTCTGGCCATAGAAGGAATAGCGATGACTGACCTGATGAGCTGGTTCCTCGATCCAGATTACCTGTATTTCGATGGCTCTGCAATTAGATTCAATGCGGTCAGCGGTACATTCGACGTGGAGCTGTTCCTTGACGCAGGTTATGCTGAGTTCACTCGTCAGAATGCCTCTGGTGAGGATGGAAACATAGATGACGGCGTGCTCTGGCTCATGGGATGGGGCGTTGCTAATCCTATGATGACAAAGCAGATAGGCTTCACTCCTGGCCAATCGTTCTGCATGGCGGAGGTTCAGCCTATGGTGTTCCAGCTGACTGGCAAAGCTGTGGCGGAAACAAGTTCAGATTTGGGAGGCAGATTCCGCTTTGACTATATTTCCGCAAAATACTTCGGCCAGGATGGATGGGGAAGAGAGTGTGGCAAAATAATCGACGGAGACGTTTCAACGACTGTCAACCTTGAAGGCAGCGCTGCTGCGCTCTTGAAATTGACCGGCTCGAAGAACTTTGAGCTTGCGGATGGCGTCAAGCTTGAGGAAGGAGCGACCTACGTGCTCACCATTGACCTTTCCAAGGCTGCTTCCGACAAAATCGAAACCATAAAGTTCGAACAGAAGTAAGAACTTCCTGCTTATTAAGATTGCCCGGGCTCTTTGTCGGAGTGTCGGGCTTTTTTTATATCTTTGAACATGTTGAATGCTCCGAAATGAAATTTTCACATTTACTGATGCTCTCATGCCTCCTCACTTTTTCTGGGTGCGGCTCCAATACGAACGTCTATTTGAAGGAGCTTGATGGTGTGCTGGAATCTAAATCCGAGCATGAGTCCAGATTCAAGGAGAAAATTTCGCTAATTCATTCTATGTATTCGAAATATTCAGATGCTGATCGCCAGTTTGAGAAATGCATGGCATTAGCAGAAGCTTTTTCCGCCTACTCCTCGGATTCTACATTCAGATACTTGGAGAAGTGCCAAAAGATAGCGTCTGAGGTAAAGGATGAATACAAGGCGCAGAAAGCAGATTTCGCTCTGGCGATGGAATATACCTTGGCGGGGTACTACATGGAGGCGGCGAATTTGCTGTCGAAATACGAATATCCCGATGTGCATCAGGAGCTTCTGATAGACTATTTTAAGGTGAAGCACAAACTGGCTGGCGAGATGAAGGCTTTCACCTCCGATAATAAAGTCCGAATCATGCAGCTTGCCGAATGGGATAATTACCGTGATTCTTTGTTCGCCCTTCTGGAACCATATTCATACGACTGGTTCGACATGAAGCGAGAGTATGAGGAGGCGCATCTGAACTATGACATGGCCAAGAAATATGCGTGGGAGATGGTCAAAGCATCAGATTCCCTGTCGAGAGAATATTCCACGGCTTGTTATTTCCTGCAGTTCTACCTTTCGGATCAGAATGGTGCGTCGGAGAGGATAGAATGGTTGTGCAGAGCCGCTGAGACTGACGTAAAATGCGCCATTAAGGACAATGCGGCTCTGAACACCCTGAGCAGCCTGATTTTCAGCCAAGGGGACGTAGACAGGGCATTCCGGTATTATGCGGAACATTGCCTGCCTGACGCTCTTTTCTTTAACGGCAAGCTTCGTCCATGGCAGATCTCTCAGATTTTCCCTATCGTAGAGCAGGCATTTCAGAAAAAACAGCATGAAAGGGCGCGGAGGACCACGTGGGCCGTTGCATGTGCCATATTCCTTCTCATCGTAATTATTCTGATGTTGTTGCTGATGATCCATCATCAAAGCAATCTCAATAAGGTTAATGCCCGCTTGAAATTGGCGGATGCCAAGGTAAATGAATATGATAAAGTGAAGGAGGCCTACATCGCTGAATTCTTAAGCCGCATCTCGGATGATATCGAAAAGGAAAGAAAATACAGGAATCATGTCTTGAAATATCTAAGAAGAGGGGACTCTGAATATCTCATGAGCGAGATAGAGAATCAGCCACCGATCGAGGAAGACATCCAGAAATTCTATAAGATGTTCGACGAGACTTTCATCAGCCTGTATCCGGATTTCATTGACAAGTTCAACGATCTGCTTGCCGAAGGGGAGCAAATCGTTCCCAAGGAAGGCGAGATATTGTCGCCTGAACTCAGAATATTCGCTCTCATCAAACTAGGCATCACGGATTCTGGAAAAATCGCAAGTTTGCTTCACTATTCGGCAAATACGATCTATAATTACCGTTCCAAGGTTAGGAATAAAGCAAAAGGAGACAGAGACAAATTCGATGATTACGTACGTGATATTTCATGAGTTCCATATTCGAATTTGTTTGCTATCTTTGATCGATTTAACTAAATTTTAAGAATATGATAGATTGTTTCATCCCTTTTCGAGATGTCCTTCAAGTTTCGAGAACGATAGAGGGTCTCAAAAAAGAGGAAATCGTAGGCAAGATATTCCTGCTAAGGCTTCCTGAGGCTGCGGGGAAAAGCATCCAGGGTTGCGAGGTTATAGATGTCAAATCCATAAACTGCACTGATGCGGTAATGAAGATGGCTGCTGCGGCGAGTGCGGAATATTCATTGATTTACACGAAATTCACTGACCTTAGTTTTGGCAGGTTCGCGTTGGAGCGAATAGTTGCGATAGGAGACGATTCCTCTGCAGCGATGCTGTATGCCGATCATTTCAACGAGCTTGGAGGGCAGCGGAAGAATGCTCCAGTGATAGATTATCAGATGGGGGCTCTCAGGGATAATTTCGATTTCGGATCCGTGCTGGCGTACAGAACTTCTGCGCTTAAAGAGGCTGCATCCAGGATGAATGTGGCATATTCATTCGCAGGCCTTTATGATTTAAGGCTGAAAGTCTCGCAGAAGGGGAGCCTTGTGCATATTAATGAATATTTATATTATGAGACAGAGACAGACACTCGCAAGTCAGGGGAGAAGATCTTTGATTATGTCGATCCGAAGAACAGGGATGTGCAGATAGAGATGGAAAAGGCTTGTACTCATCACCTTAAGGACATAGGAGGGTACTTGGAGCCTCATTTCAAGCACATAGAGCTCTCGGATGCTCCTTTTGAATACGAGGCCTCTGTAGTCATCCCTTGCAAAAATCGAGTTCGCACGATTGGGGATGCCATAAAATCTGCTCTTGCCCAGAAGACTTCCTTCAAATATAATGTATTCGTTGTGGATGATAACTCTACGGACGGAAGCGTGGATGTCATTAAGAAATATCTTGGGAACGAAAAGTTATTCTACATTGCGCAGGATAAAACTTGGCATGGCATCGGGGGTAATTGGAACGCCGCAATCCATCACCCACATTGCGGTAAATTCGCTCTTCAACTTGATTCCGATGACATGTATTCTTGCCAAGATGCTGTCCAGAGATTCGTGGATGCTTTTTACGAGCAGAACTGCGCTATGGTCGTCGGCACGTACAGAATGACTAATTTCGACCTTGAGACCATTCCTCCGGGAATCATAGATCATAAAGAATGGACTCCGGATAATGGTAGGAATAATGCTTTGAGAATTAACGGATTGGGCGCTCCACGCGGATTCTATGTGCCTCTGCTGCGGAGAATCAATTTCCCTACTACAAAATACGGTGAAGATTATGCTGTAGGCCTGAGAATATCTAGGGAGTATCAAATCGGGCGCATTTACGATGTCATTTATGATTGCAGGCGCTGGGAGGATAACTCGGATGCTTCTCTGGATATAGAAAAAGAAAATGCGAATAACCTTTATAAAGATAGAATAAGGACGTGGGAGCTTCAGGCGAGAATTTCTATGAATAGGATGTGATCGAAAAAAAATGAAAATATTTTTGCAATTCTAAAAAAAGGTTGTACCTTTGTCATCCCGCTCGTAAGGAACGGGGTTTTTACAAGATCATTGAAAAGGCTGAAGGAAGTACAAGCAAGTACCGAGAAAGAATCGAGAGCGTTGATTTCTTGAAAGAGAATGAAGGATGCCGGATCAGGGGAAGCGAGATAAAGATACAAAGAAGAGTTTGATCCTGGCTCAGGATGAACGCTAGCGGCAGGCTTAACACATGCAAGTCGAGGGGCATCGCGGGGTAGCAA
>JALCSU010000024.1 GCA_022653735.1 Bacteroidales bacterium | reverse complement strand
CGGGCTGGATATTCCTGGAATATTCAAATATTACAATAATTGCATCAACAACGGTGATTTTGCCCAGACGAAGGAGCAGGAAAACTATGACAAGCTGCGCAGGGCATTCTTGGTAGGCTACGACAGGGCCATCCCATCCGACAGGCAGGCCAGCCACTGCACCGGATGCAACCAGTGTGTGATTCACTGTCCTCAGAGCATTGAAATCCCGAAAAGGATGCGCCAGATCGACCGATACATCGAAAAACTAAAGCAGAACACGCTGTAAGGATTTTCCGCAGGCGATAAAAAATTTCAAGATATTAAGGATTATTCCTATATTTGCAGTCCCGTTCCCGTTTGGAACGGGACTCACTGGTTACTGGAGAGATGCTCGAGTGGCTTAAGAGGCACGCCTGGAAAGCGTGTAAACTCCCAAAGGGTTTCCCGAGTTCGAATCTCGGTCTCTCCGCAAAAAGTCCTGAACATGAATATGTTCAGGACTTTTTCGCTCTTCTCGTGGCCTGTCTTTCACTTAGGAAAAACGGGGCTTCCGGTAACGCTGTAGTCACTGTGATCGCTGTAGTCACAAAGGGTTCATCCATGCCCTCGCCCAGAAGTACGAGAGAATTACATTTATCGGCAACGGCATAGTGCCACCGGCTGGCTTGTAATGAAGGACTGCGTTGCCCACCCAGTTCACAGAAAGGGGGTCGGCAATGAGAATATGTGTCCTTGGCCCTTATAATGAATATCACCGTTGCCTACGATTTACTTCGCCGACAAACTCTGTCTCTCGCCGAACTATTTAATAATTAATATCACCGTTGCCTACGATTGTGAATAGTCACAACCTCTCTTCAAGGTTTCACAAAACCTTGTCGATGATGCGAATAAAGAATCGCATACGTATATTCAAACCCTCCGGAAAACGTGTCTCGCAGAATGCTGTCGAGGCAGGCTGCACAGAAGTGCGTAGGGAAGGGCCTGTCTCGACATCGAGGCCTCCCAAGAGTCACGTTGTCGACCGACACACCTTTGCAGAGCCTCCGGAAGGACATACTCCGACAGCACTTTGCGAAATTCCACCACTCTCATCCTGAACGACCAACGCTGTCATTCTAAACAACCATCCCGTCATCCTGAACGGTCACCCCCGTCATCCTGAACGATCTACCCCGTCATCCTGAACTTGTTTCAGGCTCTTTGTTCAACCATCCCGTCATCCTGAACGCCCCCCCTCGTCATCCTGAACTTGTTTCAGGATCTTTGTCCAACCACCCCATCATCCAGAGCCGATTCTGTTCCTACGTTTGCAATTGGCGGGCAGGCGTGTTCGCATCAGAAGTCACTACACAACATAACGGCATGCCCAGCCCCACTTCTAAAAACACCCCTGGGCTGGCTTAACCTCATTACGCACCACTGTGATGAACAGTGCCATGCCCGCTAATTGCACGGACAAATCCTTCCATCTCATAATTGTATGTTTGCGCTGCAAAAGCATCCGGACTTTACCCCATGCATTGGTCACTGAATGCCGATGGCGGAAATCGTACTCTTTCACCTCTCTCCTGATTTCCGGCTTTTCCTCCCGCCATGCTTCAGGCAACGCCTCCGAATGCCGCTCGAAGAAACGTTCGTTCCTAGGTGATCACGTTCATTCTTTAAACAGTATTTTGCTTCTGATTCCATATCTTCTTCGGTGATTTTCTTTCCCATAACGATATCCTTTTGATACAAAAATAGCCACCTAGTGGTGGCTATAAAGGACAATAGTAGCGCTCATCGCTACGTTATAGAATAGTCGTAATCATCAGTCCCGAAGTTAAATTTCAGTTTTCATTGCCGACAATTCGATAGGGCCATCGTGGTTTGAATTTATATATTCATCCATAAGAGACGTAATACAATCGAATATTTCTGAAGATTTCGCTCTGGCTTTGTCGATGATTCTTTTATTGTGTGTCAGAAGCCAGAACTTAGTGCGATTGAAGTTGTCATCATGAGAAGATATATGCAATCCGACTTTATTGCCACAACGAAAAGAAATATTACTAAGCACCAGATCGAAAGCATTGTCACGAATGTTCAGCTCAACTATACCCGTAATGATGCCGCTTCTGTTCCCGAAATCAACGGTAGGACAATAGAGACGGTAATATTTCCCATCAAAACCATTAAGAAAGCCACGAAATTCAACAATCGGAGAAATTTCTTCCCAGTCTGATGTAAGTCGATATAATTCTTTCTGGCTCATTGCCTGCATCTGGTATGTTTTCCTAAACGTAAGAGGCTCAGGCTCGATTTTCTGGGCGGAGATGGAAAAACTGCTGGCAGTTATTGCAATAATGACAGTGGTTATGAATATAAGCTTTCTCATATCAGGCTCCTTTTCCGTTTATCATCATGCAAAAAACATACTAAAACGTTTCATAAACACTATAAAAGAGAATCTCATTGCGTCCGGATGCTACGGATGTCACCTATGAAAGCTTCTTTGTATTGCTCAAGCAGCCTTCTCGCAATGTACGAATAGGTTCCGTACACGTATCTCAGGAAGACATGCCGGTTGGCTTTTATCTTCTTGGCTCCTCGGTGATAATATTTCATGTCCAGGAATCTGTTATAGGCAGTATGGTAGAAGGACATGGTTCCAGAGGCATCAGATTCGGACACAGAGATGCGCCTTGAAGACAGGATCCGTCTAGTCCTAAGCTGAAGATTGCGCTCTATTCCCTCACCTTGGTATTTCAGAAGCAGGGAACCCTCCTGCCTAAGGATGTCGCCTATGAATCTATCTCTTACCGCCATTCCTGGTTATTTTTTCGACAGCTTCTCAAGACGTTTGTTTTCCTTGAAATTGTGCCACATTATAGATAATACCGAGAATAACGGCTCTTCGTCTATCTGATCCTTATTCCCGATGCAGTTCTCTCTGGCTAGCTCGATGAGAAGATCATTCCAGCCGTATTCGAAACCGCTGCTTTCGGACGTGCCATTGAAAAGAAGGAAAAGGCTGACCTGCTCACCGTCAATTGTCAGCGTACCGCTCTGGATGTAGTCCAGGCATGCGGAGAACCACAGCATTATGAGATTCTTCTGCCAAGAATGCATCCTTGAGGCAAGTCGCAGGAACATTTCAGCATTGCCGTTGTCAACATTCTGAATTCTCCGGCCTGCCTTATTAGGCTTTAACGAGGCGGGGCGGTAAAGAGCAGCGAAGTCCGAATGCTTTTGCCGCGCAAACTATTATTATGTACAATGCCCTCCAGTTCTGTTTGCCATGCACCCCCCTCCATGTCATCATGGATGTTTACATGCCCACATCAACTACAGCTATCCTAGGGCTATGCTAACTCTCGCAGCAAAAGCATGATGCGCCACATAACATGTCACTTCCAGAGACGGCTGTAATCTTGAGCTTACTCTCTGGTTGGGATCTGCACATATGATTTGTCCGCCGAACCCGTGACGCATCCGGGGAGGCATTCATCCAAAGGCACTCACGTATTCACGATTTTGTTCTTGAACACAGGGGTTTGCATCTGACCCTGAAACTAGCATAAATCAAAATAATCCATACTTTGTAATGCAGTCCTGACGGAACTGCGAAAGAGGAATCTGAAACGCTTGAAAGGGAGTAAGAAAAACCTACCAAAGTCTTAAAAGTATGTCCGCAAGATTTACGATCAAGATTTGGAAACTGAGATTCACGATTGAAATCGCAATCTAGTTCGCCAACGGAGGCCGAGACAACCGGCTTCCCCTTTGGTAGGAAGAGCAAAGTTACTGATTTGTATGAAAAATAAAAATTCATCTGCTTCTGGTTCAGCCGTTTCTCAAAATTGGGGAGGTGCGCGCAAAGGATCTGGTCGTAAGGAAAAGGCGCACGGGAAGTGCTATACTTTCCGTTCTTTCCCCGAGGTGGATGCCATTCTGTCCGCCTATGAAGGCAATAAGACCGAATTTATCAACCAGGCAGTCATTCATTTCGCAAGGCTTGCCCATGACATCAATGTTTGATGCTGCGCCGTATCCCTTGAAGAAGATTGGCATCATAGCAGGAATGGATTGTAAGGGTTACCGAAAGTCTCCCCATCGGCTGTTTCCAACCAGTCCACGAAATTCACGGAGTTGGCGATCTGCGTCATGATAAAAAGGATTCTCCGTGCGATTGGTCTTTACCTGAAAATAATTGACTCTGAAACACAATCAACAATGTGTCAATTACAAACAGAAAAACAGAAGTTTAATTTCAATGAGGTGATTCGTCTTCATTATGAATAAGGGATGAGCGTAGACTAAATCTCCCGTGTTCTTCCGATAGGACATAGCACGGCATCAAGAAGGATAGCTATCTTTGCAAAGGAGAAAGGGGAAATCTTCAAAGAAGCAATCATGGAAAAGCCTGAATGGAAGCCAATTGCCCAGTAACTGGGCTATAAGGAGAAAGCACTCGAGAGGAGAGTCAAGGAGCTGGAGCGCCAGCTGTTGCAAGCGGAAATCAAGGCGGAGGCATACGATGAGATGATTAAAATAGCCGAAGCCAAACAGTAAGAGACCTGCACGCAAAGTATCTTGGAGGATACAACGTCCGGTGCCTCTGCGGATTTATTGCGAACGTCTCATTTAAAAGGAGAAAAGCATCTTTCTGTACAATTCTGATATCATCTCGCACAATAAATAGGGAAAAACCCGTAGCATGCTGCCATAAGAGATTCCCTGAAAATAGACCGTACTGTTCATAGGGCGTAACTCGCTGATAATCAATAATGGCCAAGTACGGTCTCCTTGCTAATATGCAGACCGTACGATGGAAGCTTTTCAATTCCCTTATTATGAACATGTTATCTCGAAGCCGAAGTACGGTCTGTAGGAACCCTCTGGGACAGATGGATGACATGCCACAGAAGAACGTAAACTCATCCGAAACCTCGGTGTCATCCCAAATCAACTTCAGGATGACACCGAAGGGTTGTCCTGCGATGCGTGGGGAGGTTGCCTATTCCTTCTTCAGCGCCTCGGCTGGATTGGTCCAGGCCATCTTGAGATAGTGGTACAACACTACGGCTGAGCAAAGCAGCCCAACCACAACCAGCGCTATCACAAACACAGACGGCAGGAATCCCACCCTGTGCGAGAACTGTTGCAGATAGTGGCGCACAATCAGCCATCCCACCGGTGCGGCAATCACATAGCAGATGGCAAGCATCCGAAGGTAAATCTTCAGGCCCTCCCCAGTAATCTGGTTCACCTCTGCCCCAAATGCTCGCTTCACCGAAATTTCCATCCTCTTATACTGAACATCCATCAGCACCTGACCCCAGATGCCCACAAGCGATAGCAGCACCGCCAGAAGCGAGAACAGCCAAACTGCCAGCCGCAGCCGCTCCTCACCGCTATAGAGATTCTTGCCGATGGAATCGTAGAACTGCACCTCAAACGGCATTGCCGAGTCCATCTCCTTCAAGACGGACTGGATCTTATCCACTGTAGCAAAGCGGTCAGCGCCCTCCGAGAGCCGGATATATGCATATGGTAACGTGAGGTTCTTCTTCGGGTCGATGGCTAAGAATCCCACCGGGGAATCCGCCTTTCGCAGCGATGTGATATTCACATCTTCCACGAACCCCACGACCGGAGATACGTCCCCGAGCTCCTCATATACTTCAAGCTTAGCGCCATGCGCACGCATTCCTTGCGTAAGCAGGACCGGGCCATAATCACCTTCCCGGAAGAGTCTGCCTTCGGTGATCTTAAGCCCCATTACCTCAGGAAAGTTCCAAGAACAGTATATCAAGCTATACATCACGCTCCCATCGCCAAAATCCGTGGATTGAGTACAATAAGAATCTGCCCCTCCGATAAGTTCCATCGCATAAGCCACGTCTTCCACTTCCGGAATCGTCCGAAGTTGTTCACGTAGCCAGTCTGCTTTGGTCTTGCTGTTCTCTCCGCCAATATCCACCACGGCCAGATTGTCCTTGTCATAACCGCAAGGATATTCCTGCATGTACCGGCTTTGCCGCTGCACGAACAGCACAAAAATCATCAATGCTATGGACACGACTAGCTGCACGCCCACTAGGATCGCCCGCAGTCCTTTACCTGACTCGGACAAACCGAAGTTACCTCGCAGAATCATTGCTGGCTGACCGGACGTGGAATAGATAGCTGGCCAGATGCCTGCAATCACGCCAGTGGCCAACGCAACTGTTCCGACAAAGAGCAACAGATGCCAGTGCTCACCAAAAGAAAACGCCTGCATAAGCACGCCCCGCGTTACCAGCGCATTAGATGCCGGCAACAGGAGGAGCGTAGCCACGACAAAGGCGCATATGCACCAGAAGACGGCCTCCGCCACGACCAGCGCACGCAGTCGTGCCGTTGATGATCCCAGAATCTTCTGCAGATTGATGTTCCGGATGCGAAGCGGCGTTAGCGCCACGTAAAAGTTCGTAAAATTAATCAGACCGATAGCCAGAATCAAGATGGCGATCGCAATGAGCAGGAGCAGCTGCGAACGGCTTCCGCTCTTATAGACATTTCCTTCATTGCGGAAATATATGCTCGTCAGAGGCACCAGCTCGATGGGAGTGAGCCAATTCTCATAGGAGGCAAAATCGAAGTGGCTGTTGAATTCGTCTGCTACCGATTGGGAATTGCCAGCGTCGTCCAGAAGCAGATAACATATGAAATTCGCCCCACCGTAAGAACCCTTCTGAAAGTCGCCTACGGACATATAAAGGTCATTGCCAAGTTGCGTGTTGGACGGAAAGTCTTCATAGACTCCCGTTACCGTAGCCTCTCCGTTCGTACTGCCCAGCAGGTTCGACGCATCTATTCTCAGCAGCTTTCCGGTAGCCGGTTCGCCAGGGAAAAGCGCTTGCGCCAGTGATCTTGGGATAATGACAGAACCCGGCATTTCCAACGAGCGACTGTTACCCTCTACCATCGTAATGCCAAACACGTCGATGAATCCTTCAGAAACGCAAATCAACGTCTTCTTATAGCCCACAGGAGCTTTTCCATTCTCCTGAACTGCGAAGTATGTCTCTCCCATAAATGGCATGAAACTACACCCCGCCTCGATATGGGCCGACGAGCCGATGATGTCATCAACAAAGCCCCTCGGAAGGATATTCCGGAACAACGATTCATCGCCCTTTTTATCGACTCTGAACACCCGGTCCGCCGTCGGATGACACTTGTCGAATGACAGTTCATAATCGGCCTGCAGGAATATTAAAGCGAACGCCACGAACGCAGCCACCAGCCCTGTGAAATTCAGGACCACAGCCATCGGATAGCGGCGAATCAAACTCTCCAGATTCTTTTTAATCATATTCAATATCTTTTGCCACAGAGGAAGGCAACCTCTAGGCCATCATATTTAATTTACTATCACTCAATTATTTAACTCAATCATCCGGTTTAAGGCTTGTAAAGATTCTTTACAAAAACTGTAAAGCAGGGTTTACAACATGCCGCTTCTTCCGGGCGATAATCGCAAAATGGAATATATAAAATTAGCTGTTGCAATAGACAAAATATTCGTTATATTTGCAAAAACAATAAAAGAACCATTATGAAAAAGTACGTTTGCAATGTTTGCGGCTATGTTTATGATCCAGCCGCAGGGGATCCAGATAACGGAATAGCTCCAGGAACTGCTTTCGAGGACCTTCCTGAAGATTGGGTATGCCCTCTATGCGGAGTCGGCAAAGAAGATTTTAAGCCAGCAGAGGAATAAAACATATTCCTAATTAATATAATGAAAGAGGCTGTACCTAGAGCACAACCTCTTTCTTTTTTTATGAATATCTTGCAGGCAGTTCGAACGCCCTTCAGAATCGGATAAGGACGTTCCTTTTGCCTAGTCCAAGATGCCACCTTTCGTGACCGCATACTTACCAGCGCCTGTAAAAATGAGCACTACGGCACCGAGGAGATACAGCATTGGGAGTTCGATTGCCCAACCACCGGTCATGGGATCGACAGAGAAAATCTGTCCAGAGTGAGCCATCAAGATTGCCACCGCCATATTGCCTGCAAATACTATGGCAGCTGCACGAGTCCAAGCTCCTGCGATAATCATCAGCGAGCACAAGAGTTCGGCTGCCAAAGAGAAATAAGCTATGAAACCCGGAAGCCCCATACCTTCGAGCATGCCGCTGATGAAGCCTACGCCACTCACGAGTTTATGGATGCCGTGGAACAACATGAGCCCACCTATCGTCAAACGAAGAAGCAACAGACCGAGGTCATTGTTGCGAAGGAAATTCTTATCAATTTTCATTGTAGTATGTTTTACTTGTTTTGAATTTGTAAAGTTACGCTTTCTTTAAACGTCCTGCAAGAGGCTCGGATGACTTAAGGAAAAGGAGCCTGATATGAGAAAGCTATTATTCATAACTTAAGCCATTATAGCAGTGGCATTTAGCTGCTTTTCCCTCAATGCACAGAAAATCGATCCTGAGCGTCTAACGTTCAAGAAGACATATCAGATGCCAGGAATGAGCCAGGAAGAGATATATTGCTTTTTCCATTCTTGGACCGATGCATCACTTGATTTAACTCCAATAGGAGTCCGATATGGATATGAAGGGGAGAATTACTATATATTATCCTATTGATAATGTTAATGGGAAACCAGGCCGAATTCCGAATTCCATCAGGAGATCCGAATATGAAAATCGTTGAATTGAGTTTCCATGCCATTTAAGGGGTGCTGCTGTCCTGACGTGTTTCGCTGTCCATGCAGAAAATCTGCACATTTGGCGATTGTGCATTTAAAGGGCTTCTACTGGCCATGGAGTGAATTTACCCACGGTTTGCTTAGGGGGCAAATTCGGCCAATCGCCACTGTTCTCCCACGTGATAGAGAGGGGCGAGCCGCCGACGAACTCCATTTCCTCGCTGGGGCCGCTGTAGTCGCGCTCGGCGATCTCCACGCGCCAGAAGACGCCCTTGTACTTGGAGCGCAGCTGTGCGAAATATCTGAGTCCGAAATGTGCCATGCCGCTGTCGTTTGATCCACGTTGTAAAGGTAGACGGGGACGGCGCTTTTTAACGGAAAGTTTCTTACAGGTAAAATCACGAATGATAAGTCATTGTGGTCTCGTGGGAAATTCGTACTTTCGTAAATCAATCTTTAAGAAAATGGGGCAAAAGGCTATTAGCATAGACGAACAAATACAGTTGCTGCGTAGCAGAGGAATGGTAATTAACAACGAAGAGAAAGCGAAAGAAGTTCTCTTCGATGTTGGTTATTTCCGGCTTGGCTTTTATTGGTTCCCTTTTGAGTTGACGTATCCTCAAAAGGATAATAGGAATCATCAATTTAAACAAGGTTCAAACTTCGATGATGCAGTCAAACTCTATTATTTTGATTTCGAATTAAGGAATTATCTTCTTAAGGCATTAAGCAGGATTGAGATTGCTTTTAGGACAAAAGTTATTTATTTGGTTTCGAATCAAAATCCAGACAAGCCTACTTGGTTCGCAGATCCATCTGTAGTTCAATCCAAGCAGGCAAAAGAGTTCAAAACTATCGTTTACGATAAACTTGTTGCTAAGAACATATCAGTCATTGCAATGCATCATCGTCATCACATTAATGATGTATTTGCTCCGGCTTGGAAAACAATGGAGTTTATGACTATCGGGGAGGTTTTACATTTGTTCAAATCCATCAAGGACGATACTATAAAATCTCAAGTTGCTGCAGAGTTCAACATCAAACAGTTGGTCACCTTTAATAACTATATGGAGGTGATTAAGAATGTTCGAAATGTTTGTGCCCATAGCAATGTGCTCTATGATTTTACTCCAGAGAGGTCTATTCGTAAAGGCCCTGCTATGTTTAAGGGGATAGGTGCCAATCAGAATCTTAACGGAGCTTTGCATGTCGTTTTGTACATGTTGAAACAAGTTTCGGTTAATAGATTCAATGAATTAAAAGAAGACATTGAAAAACTTATTAATGACTATTCGAAGTACCCAAAGATTGCCGAGATTCTTCGTGATGTAAGTGGATTAAAAATTATTTTGTAATTTCATAGATATTATATATCTTTGTAGTTGTAAAAGCGCCGGTATTGACTTTATGCTCAATGCCAACACTATAAAAAGGGAAAAAGAGGTCGTGCATTCGCTGCACGACCTCGCTTCGTTATATACTGTTTCGGTCTTATAACAAATTGTAGTAGATAAATTTGGAAAAGTCGGGGGGGGGGGGTATTTGTTTCAAAATAATAGTACTATTATGAAAGTAATCAAGTTTCTTTTTTCTTTTGTTCTGGGCAGTGTTATAATTGCTTCATGTGCGAAAATCAATGAGGAAGATAATGAAAAGGATCCAACAATACCTATTAATCCTATTTCTCCTGACTCTACATATGTCTCTATGGGAATTGGAGGCGAATTTGTTGCGAGTCCTCTTTCCAAAGCCGGTTCGAGTAATGACCTTTTTGCCGTAAATGTAAGAAGAGTTGACAGCAATGGTCAGTTTTCAACTGTATCGAATTATGCCTATGGTGTTTTTGACGATATAGGCAAGGCAGTCTTCAAACTCGCAAAAAGATATTACTATGCATTTGAAGTTGCCTGCATACCAAATGGCAAGAATGTTCTATACAAATACAGAGAAGGAGTTTATGGGGTTCCTTGTTATTCTGTTGAAGATGGATATGCTGAAGTTAATAAAATTGTTTATTCCAGTAATTCAGCCCTATGTATTGGAACAAACGATGCTCAAGATAGAAATCATTCCCAATACCAAGCAAGATACAATGAATGGAGTCCAATAGAAAGATACCAAGGAGTTTGCGCAAGGTTTGACCCAAATACAAGCGATAATGTTGTAGTTGATTTGTATCGGCAGATGGTTGGTTTCACTATTACCATTGAAGATTTTACCTCAGGTACAGTAACCATACATGGAATGTGTGAAGATGCTCACAGATACTCGGTCAGTGCCGTACCCGGTCAGAATAAACAAGTATTAAAAGCTGTATTTGAAAGTCCGACTATGCCATATATAGGTAAAGGCGAATTTCCGATTAACATCATTGAAGCTTCCGAAGAGGAAATTAAACAGTATGAGTATGATATCACCAACTTTGGTGAAAATCAAGTCTATATTAGGTATTCAGATGGTGAATCCAAGGATATAATCCTGTATTACCGTTTTGATTTTAAATTTCAACGAAACACAAACTACTCTCTAACATTTTCTCTTAGTGATGCTATAGCAAATGGAGGTATTTCTGTTAACCTTGTTGATGAGGGAGACGAAATGAATAATTTACCGTTTGAGTTATAACGTACATTGATAACCACCGAGAGCCGCAGCAGTGCGGCTCTTGTCGTTTTCCGGGGCTCCCGGCGTCAGTCCTTCTGGAGCTCCTCGATGCGGAACCACTCCACGTCCGGCTCGCGCAGACCGAAGAACTTGATGATGTAGGCGCGATCCACATCGCCGGAGAACTCGGTCTCGATGGGATGCTCCCTGCCCACCTCCTTGGTGATGATCTTAAAGTGTCTTGACATTGTCGTTGAATCTTGAGTTAAAGTCATACAGGTTGGCTGCGTCCTCGCAGCGGGTGAAGATGAGGCGGACCTTGTTGCGTTTGAGGTTGATCTCAACGATGGCCGGCTCGATCAGGTCGGAGATGTACTCCAGACGAACGGAGGCAGTCTGTGCCCTTTCGTTATACTCTTCGATGCAGGCGCTCTCCGGGAGCTGGCCCAATTTGCTGCGGTAGATGTTGATGGCGATTCTCAATACTTGCTCTCGTGTCATGGTATTCGGTTTTTAGAGGTTGCTGTTCTTGTATTCCTTCCAAGCGCGGTCGAGGTAGCCAAGGCCGAGCCCTGCAAATGGCACTGCAACGGCGCCACCGCTTCATCCTGCCGCATGAGATAGAGGCTTATCTTGACGGGCATCCGATGGTGCTCGATGGCTGCTTCAACTCGCAGGGACGTATCTTCTCGGCGGTATTGATGGAGAGTGATGTCTATGGAATGTCGCTGTCGTCGGTTGTCGGCAAGTGTCCTGTCTGCGGCGAGGACGTACTGGTCAGTCCGGTGGCATTCAACTGCTCCTGCCATGAGAAGCTTGGCGAGCCGTACCACCTTACACTCCGGCGGCATATCCGTGGGCATGAAGTGACGCTGGACGAGCTGCGGGAACTGCTTACTGATGGTATCACAAGAAATGAGGTGATGCTCATAGATGACAAGGGCTCACTGTCAAAGGCTTACCTGCGATTGTCTGATGACCACAAGCGGATCGTAGCTGACTACAACCTCTACAACTGAGAATTCATTCAACTGATTACAAACCATTCTAACCAATAACATGAGTACTATGAACAAGAAGAAACTGCTGAGAAAGGCGGCCTTGGAGACCGGCCTTTCCATCAAGGAAGTGGAGAAAGCGGTCGATGCCTTTCTCTGTGCCGTTTCTGACATTCTTCGTGAGGACGGGGAGGTCATCATCCCTGATTTCGGGAAGTTCTATGTGAGGGAACGCGGCGAGCGTGTCTGCCGCAATCCGCAGACGGGTGAGGAGTTCATCGCGTCTCCAACGAAGAAGGTGAAGTTCAAGGCCTTCGGCAACGTGACCAACTACAACTTCAAGTATAGACGATAACCGATTGAATATGAAGAAGTCATTATTGCTATTGATGGGTGCCGCACTGCTGATGTCGTGCGGCAACTCCAGTGAGAAGATGAAACGGCTGGCAAAGGAGAACCTAGAGCTCAGCGTGGACTATCCCAAGCAGCTGCGTGTGCTTGCCGTCTCGGAGCCGGACTCGGCATTCGGGGCTGGTTACTTCACGAAGGACGAGGTGAAGGGTATGTTCAAAAACGATGCAGGTGGTCACGGACACCATCATGAAGCGGACAGACAACATGAGCCGCTTCAATCCTGCCGACCACTATGTCGTCAGCCTTGCGGAGCGTCAGATGCGAAGCATGGCAGAAATCCGCTCGCTCATCATGCAGGGTGACAAGAAGAGTGAGTTCAGCGGATGGAAGGTGAAGATTGACTATCAGTGTGTCGATGCTGCCGGACTGCCGTACCGCTCGGAGCGGTGGTGCTTCATTGACAAGGAGGGAAGGCAGGTGTACAAATCCTTTGAGTTGCCGATACCATGAACCGTAAACCAATCAACCATCAGTCATACCAACTAATCAGACACTACTATGGAAACACTTAACATGACGTGGGTGAACCTGCTCAGAATGCAGTTCATCGAAATTCTGGAATTCTACGACGAGAACCCGGAGTGCTTCAATTACAAGGAGCTGAAGAAGGCTTACGATGCCCTGCTGTCGGTGAAGAGCGTGGAGGAGTTCAAGCAGTGGCGAAAGCTGTTGAAGGACTATGGCCTGTCGTTCACTGACATAGACGGCACTGCCCATAAGGACAATCAGCTCGGTATTCTCGACGATTACGCTGAGGGTGCCAATGACAAGATTCTCGATGTCTTCATCAGATGGAAGCTGAGCTTCAATCCTCTGAAGTGGACGGAGGTGGAGAAATGGAACCGCGAGCTCGTGGACATTCTGCTCAAGGCTACCCAGCGCAAGGAGGACGTGCATATCGTCGTTTTCCCTTGCAGCAAGCCGAATGCCAGGCGATGGGCGGCCATCGGGCAGGATGCCGACCGGCTCTTCGAGGTCTTCGGATGGCAGACGGGGCATGTCAATGCGACCTCCGGACCGGTGAGCTGGATGTTCATCAACGGCTATGGGCTTGACGTGCTGCGGCAGAGCGGGTACAGCATTCAGATCCGAGACTTCGGGGATTTTGATATTCTCTCGACAGCTTTTGAGGAGGACAGCATCGCCTCGCTGCAGCAGTTCATAGACTACTTGCGGATGATGGATCAGCTCTCCGCTGAGCAGATAGAGTTTCTTAGGAGAATAAGACCGATTATCTATCCGCATCCCGGTTATTGGGAGCTCACTCATGGAAATATCTGCTACGACGACAACGGAAATGTGTATGTTGTTCAAAAAGGAAAGAAGCCCATCATACTGGCTCAAGGCAAGAATTGGAGGCTGGATAAGCTTACACGGCCTTTAGTCGCACAGATGGGTGGGAAGTTGGGTGAGGCGTAGTCCTGTGAGAAGGTGGGCTTACGCAATGTTTGAAGCATAACCTATTATATAATAATGTTATGCAACGCTACACAACAGAATTGTCGAGGAAAAGTCGTACCTTTGTGAACGATATGGAAACAAAGATTGAGACAACGAATACTGGCGGCAAGGTGCTTGCCTTAGATGGTGAGGAACTTGTTGGCCGATTGGAATTCTCATTTGACGGGAACGTCATGAGTATTGACCACACCTATGCCTTCAAGAAGGGAATGGGCATTGGCGGTACGCTTGTTAGTGCCGCCAACGACTATGCAGTCAGCAAGGGACTCAAAGTAAAGCCAGTCTGCTCATTCGCTTCCGTCTGGTATGAGCGGCATCCGCAGTTAGGGGATATTCTTGACAAAAAGGACTGACATTATCATTCAGCTAAAACCATGTCACTGATAACACTTCTTTAACCGTCTGAAAAGACTTTCTGGGGACAAAAGGAAAGGCTGAAGACTTATGTTCTTAGACTTAAGTGGATTTTCTTCCTTGCCAATTTTGTCGGCAAGCGGCCGCGATGGGGGTACCAAGCTTCGCTCATCAACGACCCACAAGCCATAGAAAGTTATATTTGAAGTAAAAATGAAGATGAACAAGGAGAAAAATGAAACCGTACAAATAGCAACTCCGTTTTTACCTTCTTATTGTCCATGACAGGCAGTTGAGGGCGCCTCCCCACTTTTTGACTATATTAAAGATGTTGATCTGATAGACATCGTGATTGAGGAACAAGCCCTTAATTTGGTTTTGTGCTTCCTGATCGGTGGGTAGCCCCATACCTGGAACGATTATCACATCGCCAGCTTCCAATAGATTGATATATGCCCAACTGTATTTATGGAAATCACTAATTTGCAAATCAACTATATCGAACTTACTTTCGAGCCGTTCTCTCATCTGAATTGCAATTTGATTAGAATAGACATTAAGATTGACTAGTATCTTCCCATCCCCAATATAATGCAGGATGCCATCTGTGTGACCGCATTTGTCCGTTCTGTCCCAAGGCAGGAACAAAATCTCTGATTGGTGGAACAGGGATCGCAATTCCGAGATTACTTCTTCACGACTACAGGATGGATTTTCTGAAAAGATTTTCTCTGTCATCACAATAACCGGTTTTCCCTCGCGTGACTCGCAAAATGTGAAGTTCCCACCGTCGGCAATCAGATGTGTTGGGGTGGGAGCTATGCCTGTGAAAGCTTGTGCATTTTCTAATACTGTTGTGGAGTCGGTCTCATATTCCCGTTGTTTCTCTAAATAGTCGGGATGATAAACAAACTGAATGAACTCATGAATTCGCGACTGCACTGGCATGTAGTCTCTGCACCAATAATCCCTCGTATTCTTCAGCAGACCATGCTTGATAGAGTGGCGGTCAAGCACATCGACGATAGCACTATAAATTTTCGGGTAGTCAGTCTTCAAGAGGGATGAGAAATAAGCACAATTATTTGCTTCCATATATCGTCTATTTACTTTAATTCAAATTTTCTTCTCAGATAAGAATCATTTGTGAATCGCCACTTGCGACAATTTTCGCCCTCAATAGCTTTTATATTCAGTCTCTCTGATGCTTTAATCTTAAACTCATAATGATCAGAATTCTCTTCCCATTTTATCACAAGACCCTTCTCTATTGATGCATTGCCAAATAAGTCCTCCCACAGATACTGAGGTCTAAAATCTTCTACGATATAGCCATCCGTATCCAGCCTTAACAAGTTTCTCTTCTTAGTATTAATGTATTCTTTCTCTTCGATTGATATCGGCTCTTTCCCGACATATTTATATTCATATCCTCTAATTAGGAATGAAGCTCTGATCTTCTGCTTCTCATTTTCGAACGTAACATCAACACCTGACTTATTTGGGCAAAGTGTGAATATGGGAAAGTAAGGCAGATCTCCCTTGTGATACATCTGAGGTTCCTTGACAGGTCCCTCTTCTTGATGGAAATAGAACTCGATATCTAATGGTTGAATCTCATATTCACCATTCACATTAAAATGACCGTTGAAAACATGCTGCGCTATTTTCATGAAGCACTTGTCAAGTTCCGCTATACGATCGTTATTGTTACCACATTTCGATAGAATGCCCTCTAAATGGGCATAGAATTCGTTAAAAATTTCAGTCATAGTCATATTTCTTCATCCGCATCAAACAGAGCATTATTCAAATCCTGCTCGTTCATTATACCTACCCAGTCCATGAATTTGTCGTCAAGGACATTGTCGATAAGCTCATCCGGCGGGTGTTCCGGGCGAGGATTCTGCGGCGCTCGTTGTGGCAGTCGGTGTCGTAAGGCAGGCTGACTGTGCGGGAGAACTCCCGGACTCGCTTTCCCATAATCCCCCTTATAGGACTATGGGTTTGTGGTTATATTCTGGCCTTTTCCTTTCGATTGCCTTGGCTAAATCACTAAACGATTGGCGTTTAACTGACGTAAATATATGAATATTATTCATTGGTTGTTATGGGCTGTGTGGGAAAATTGTTACATTTGTGAGACGAAGTAAAGAAAACCCTTACAAAAGACAATTATTTGTTTACATTTTTGGCTGATTGACATAAGCTGTCAATACTGTGAGGTATCTTTGCGGGATTGTAGAAGAACGTACTAAAAGCAAGCAATAATACGAAAGCATATGGCCCAGATATATGACAATATCGATGTAAAGTTTACGGATGGCCTTCAGAGTATCATCTCCAGCCTTGGCGTTAAACGAGTAGATTTTTGCGTAGGCTATTTCAATCTCAGGGGATGGAATCTTGTGGTGGATCAGATTGATAAACTCCCCGGTGATGTTGTCTATGAAAACGATAGCAAGAAGTATCGTACTTGTCGCCTTCTTATAGGAATGCACCGACCACCAGAAGATCTTATCAGGCAGCTTTATAGTGGTCAGGACTATACTCCCGATTCAAACGATGCTCAGAATGCCAAGCTTAAGATAGCAGAGGATTTCCGGAATCAGCTATTGCTTGGCTTGCCTACAAATGCAGATCAAGCTACGCTCAGAAAACTATCCAAGCAGATGAAAGACGGCAAAGTATGTGTCAAGTTATATTTGAGAGAGCCGCTCCATGCAAAACTATATCTTGCTTATCGTCCGGAAGATCGCTTCAATCCTATTCCTGCAATCCTTGGAAGCAGTAATCTAACATACTCTGGCCTTACAAAGCAGGGAGAATTGAATGCAGAATTCGCTGATAGCGATAGCGCGAAGAAGTTATCAAAATGGTTTGAGGATAGGTGGAATGACAGGTTTAGCATCGATATCACAGAAGAACTGATCCGTATTATTGATGAGAGCTGGGCAAGTGAAAACGAGATTCCACCATACTACATCTATCTTAAAACTGCTTATCACTTAAGCGAAGAGGCCAGAATGGGTGTTAAGGAATTCTCTCTTCCTCCAGAATTTCGTAAAGATCTGTTTGAATTCCAGCAGACGGCTGTAAAAATAGCTGCCCGTCATTTGCATAATGAAAAACGTGGCGGCGCCATAATTGGAGATGTGGTCGGTCTCGGAAAGACCATCACTGCCTGTGCCATTGCGAAACTGTACGAAAATACCTACGGCAGTAACACTCTCATAATTTGCCCGGCAAACTTGCAGGAGATGTGGAAGAAATATCGGCAAAAATATGACATGAAGGCGGATATTGTATCCATGTCAAAGCCGATTGATGTTTCTAATGCTCGGTACTATAAACTCATTATAGTCGATGAAAGCCACAACCTTCGCAATTCAAACGGAGTCCGGTATCAGAATATCCATGAGTTGATTAAAAAGCAGAATAGTAGTGTCCTTTTGCTCACTGCGACTCCTTATAACATGGACTTCAGAGACCTCAGCAATCAGTTGCGGCTGTTTATTGAAGAGGATCAAGATCTCGGAATCCGCCCGGAGATGTATATCAAGAAAATTGGTGGTGAGCGAGAATTCTTGATGAGACATAACGAGATCTTTATTCGTAGCATTAAGGCTTTCGAGCAGAGTCCGTATGTTGAAGATTGGAATGAACTGATGAAATTGTTCTTAGTTCGCAGAACAAGAACCTTCATCAAGGATAATTATGCGAAGGATGATCCGGAGAAGCATAGAAAATATCTTGAATTTCCAGACGGAACGAAATCATACTTCCCTGATAGAATTCCAAAATCTGTGAATTTCCCTACTGTAGCCGGAGATCAATATAGCAGACTGTATTCTGAGGATATGATTAACCTAATGGAGAGTCTTAAACTCCCTCGGTATGGATTGACTCACTATATCAGCGAAGAACGCGCATTAAGCGCATCTAAGCCAGAACAACTCTTGATAGACAATTTGTCTCGTGCTGGAGAACGAATGATGGGCTTCTGTAAAAGTACGTTCTTCAAACGAATGGACAGTTGTGGATATTCTTTCTTGCTAACCCTGTATCATCACCTGATCCGAAATGCAGTTTTCATGTATGCCATAGATAACAATCTTGACCTTCCTATTGGTGATGAAAATCAGCTTCCAGAAGACTTCATTCTTGATGATGATACCAATGTATCGGTTTTTGCCAACAACTCCGAGCAATTGAAAACAGCTGGAAAGATCATGGCGGCCAAGACTATCCCTACCGATCTTAAGGAATATGAAAAAGTTGCAAGGGATTATTACGAAACAATAAAAGCAAAGAATAATGTCTCTTGGCTCAAACCGATTTACTTCAAGCGCACTTTGAAACAGCAATTGAAGAAGGATTCTGATGTTATTATTAAGATGATAAAGCTCTGTGGTGTATGGGATCCGAAGAGCGATATGAAGGTCAAAAAATTGTATGATCTTCTTAATAAAGACCATGGAAAAGACAAGGTGATAGTGTTTACGCAGTACTCTGATACGGCAATGTATCTCTATGCGCAACTCTATGATATGGGCATGAAGGACATCTATTTTGTCACTGGTGCGAGTGACAACCCTACAGAGATAGTCGATCGATTCTCCCCGAAGAGCAATGGACAGAATATTCCTGCTGAAGAGCAATATCGTGTCCTTATCGCAACTGATGTTCTTTCAGAAGGTCAGAACCTTCAGGATGCCCACGTAATCGTTAACTATGATATGCCTTGGGCGATCATTAGACTGATTCAAAGGGCTGGACGTGTGGATCGTATTGGACAAACTTTTGACAAGATTTTCTGTTACACCTTCTTCCCTGCAGACAAAATTGAGGAGATTATCCGGTTGAGAGGAAGATTGAATGACCGCATAAATGAGAATGCGAACGTTGTAGGCTCCGATGAAGTGTTCTTTGAAGGAAATGAACAGAACCTTAGGAATCTGTACAATGAGCAGAGTGGTATTTTGGACAAGGAGGATGGTGATTCAGATGTTGACCTTTCATCACAGGCCTACCAGATCTGGCAGAATGCCATTAAGTCTAATTCTAAACTGAAGGAAATTATTCCGAACCTTAGTGATATGATTTACTCCACCAAGGCAGCATCTGATGATCTACCGGATGGAGTAATCACCTTCTGCCGAACTTGTAATGATTATGACATATTGAGTTGGTATGATTCGAACAACCAGCTTGTCTCTCAATCGCAGAAAAAGATTCTTTCCGCTATGGAATGTGGGCCTAATGAGCCTCGCCTGCCTCAAACCGAGCATCACTTTGAATTGGTCAAGAAATCAGTTGATGATATTGCTAATGACAACTCCAATAATCCGATGGGTGTTCTTGGAAATAGGTTCAGTACCCGATATAGGATAGTGCAGTTGCTTGAAAATTTCTATAAGCAGCAGACGAATCTGTTCTATGATGAGGATTATAAACAGCAGGTAAAACTTGCAACTGACGATATCTATAACTATCAGTTTATCGAAACGACTAAGACTGTGCTTGGACGAATGCTCGCTAAGGGAGAGAGTCAGGAAGATATCGTGGAGGCAGTACTTGATTTTCGCAAGAAAGGAGTGCTTTGCCGCAAGCAAGACAATAGCGCAAAAGATAAATCACCGAAGATCCTGTGTTCAATGGGACTTTCAAGAGAATAATCGCATATGGCACTTTCAAAACGACAGTTTATTCAATACTTGAAGGAGGCTGATTTCCGTACTTTGTTCATCGAGGAAATGGGCTGGAACAAGTATAATGCAACGATTGCTGATATCCCTACGTTTTATGTAGGGGACAAGTCCTTCGATATAAAGACTATTGCTCATCGCAATGGTTTCCAGATTCTTCAGTGCTTTGTCGAAGAATTGCCGAGTAACTCTGTATGCAAGAAATTGGACACGAAACTCCGCAAGGCTGCCAACGACTATATCTGTATTTTTGTAGTCTCTGGTACCGAGCATCACGAGTGGGTGGCTCCGGTAAAGACAAATGAGAAAAGGGACATTGTAATCATTGAGTATGCCGAAGCGGAAAAGGCCGAGTTCCTGTATGAAAAGATCTCAGGCTTGTCATTCGATATTGACGAGGTTACTACGATCGTGGATGTGAAGGCTCGCGTTCAGGGAACATTTGCGATAAATTCGGAAAAAATTACAAAAGACTTCTATTCTGGCTTCGCCAAAGAGCACAAGTCATTCGCCGGATTTATTATCGGGATAGATGACCAGATTGCCACGAAGGACAACAAGAATAAGCAGTGGTACACCTCGGTAATGCTAAATCGATTGATGTTCTGCTATTTCATACAGAAAAAGGGCTTCCTTAATGGAGACGAAAACTATCTTCGAAATAAGCTGCGCTGGGTGCAGGAAAAGAAAGGGAACAACAAGTTCTTCAAATCATTCTATAAAGGATTTCTCGTTCAGTTATTCCGGGGTGGACTAAATTCTCCAACTCACGATGAGGCGTTTGAGGATATTTACGGTCGTATTCCTTATCTGAACGGAGGAATGTTCGATGTCCATCAAATTGAACGTGACTATGAAGGAATTGATATCAAGGATGAGGCTTTCGAGTCGCTATTCGAATTTTTTGATAAGTGGCGCTGGCATCTGGACACACGAGTAACAGCCTCAGGTAGAGACATTAATCCTGATGTTTTGGGTTATATCTTCGAGCAGTATATCAATGATAGAGCTCAGATGGGTGCGTACTACACAAAAGAGGATATTACTGAATATATTGGCCGTAACACCATCATCCCGTATTTGTTTGATGCCACTTCCAAGAAGTACCCTGAGGCTTTCAAGCCAGAAGGAGAGTTCTGGTTGTTCTTCAAGGAGAGAGGAGATGAGTTTATCTACGATGCTGTAAAGAAGGGTGCCGGACAAACAATCCCTGATGAAATCGCATGCGGAATCGATACCGAGGCACCAGATTTACTTGAAAGACGAAAACTCTGGAATAATACGACCCCGGATAACATCGGACTTCCTACCGAGATATGGCGCGAAACGATTGAACGCCTTCAGCGATATCAGGATGTTAAGAATAAGATAGAGTCTGGAGAAATTTGTGTGATCAACGATTTCATAACTTATAACCTCAATATACCAAAGATTGCGTATGACTTCCTGAACTCGACAGAAGACAAGAAGTTTATTGAGGTGTTCTATGCTGAGTTGAGAAAGGTTACGATTCTGGATCCTACTTGCGGCTCAGGAGCATTCTTGTTTGCAGCGCTGAATCTTCTTGAGCCTCTTTATGAGGTCTGCATCTCAAGGATGGAAGAGTTTAATGCTCAGGATCGCAGTTGCTTCAATGAGCAACTTTCAGAGATTCAGAACAAGTATCGTAGCAATATTCAGTACTTCATCTACAAGAGCATTATCCTTCGCAATCTCTATGGCGTGGATATTATGGCTGAAGCCGTTGAAATCGCAAAACTGCGTCTATTCCTGAAGATGGTGGCTGTGGTTGATGTAGATAAGCGTGCAGAGAATATGGGCCTCGATCCGCTTCCGGACATCGATTTCAATATCAGGTGCGGTAATACTCTGATTGGGTATGCGAATGAACACTCGATAGAATTAGATTTATATGGGGCCAATGCTAATCTGTTTTTGGCTCAGGAATCAGCGGAGCGTATTGCAGGGCAATTAAAACTCGTGTCAGAAGCTTATTGCAGATTTAGAGATGAGCAATTGAAAGCTGGAGATTCCGTTCATGCTTATAAAAATGCCAAAGAACAATTGTCTAAAGCTTTGACCAATCTTAATATTGAGTTGAATCGGCATATGTTCAAAGCATCTGGCAGTGGATCTTATGATGAGTGGATTAAAAAACACCAGCCATTTCATTGGATTTCAGAATTTTACCAAATAATCACAGAGAATGGCGGCTTTGATGTTATTATTGGTAATCCACCATATGTTTCGATATCTAAAATAGACTATTTATCACTGTCCGATGATTTTAAGTCTGGTGATTTATATGGTTATGTTATTAGAAGGGTATACGATATATTATGTTCAAAGGGGCGTCACGGATTCATTGTAATGCATAGCCTTGCCTTTAGTGGCAATTATTGTGATGTGCGTAGGATTATCAAGACTAAATCAAATAGTGCTTGGTTTTCTTTCTATGGTAGAATTCCCGCCGGGCTTTTCTCTGGTAATGTTAGAGTCAGGAATGCAATTTATCTTACGGCTCCGTCTGGCAATAACTATTTTACGAGTCGGATGCATAGATGGTTCTCAGAGCAGCGACCTACTCTTTTTAATACGTTGAAATATAATAGCTTTCTTTGGACTGATGAAATTCCTCGTTTGTATGACGCTTCTCTTCAGTCTGTTTATGAGAATAAACGTGGCCAGCATATCTCATTGTACGAGTCTAAAATGGGGAAGAGTTTAATTTATAAGAAAGTAGCCTATAATTGGTTGTCTGTATCACATATAGAGCCACCTGCACAGGATTTATTAGGCACTCAAATACCTCAATCATCCTCATCCATTGGAATAATGCGAATTGATAAGCAGTATTATGAGATAATTTTATTACTGTGCAGTGGTAAATTATATATGAGTAAGTGGCTGACGTACGGAGATGATTTCCATTTAATGGAAAAAGATCTTTCTAACTTCGTATTTCCATTTGCCTCAATAACAGATGAAGATATAATGGCGCTACATCAAATATATTGTGAGTTCACAAAAGAATTGCCAAATACTGTTCAGTTTAAGTTAAATGCAGGTATTCGCGTTGGTACTTTTAATACAAAGTCATTGTGGCATATAACAGATAAGAGTGATATGATTTTTTACAAGTATCTTTCCGATCGACCTATTTTATTAAAAGAGCTTATTGAAAACCATTTGTCTGTTAGTATCTTGACAGATAAAGGGAATGAAACATTTGATGAAGAGTAGCGGAATAATCTCCATCATAATTTTACTTTATTTGAATTGTATACGGTCATGTCTAAACTTGAGGAATTATACCAATCTATTGAAACGCTTAAAAAATTAGGCGTTCAAATCAATGATGAGCAGCTGAAATCTCTTGACAGTTTTGAAGAGGATCTCATCAAGAACGAGGTGCTCCCTGCCCTTAGTCAGGATATTGCTCCGAGGCTTAATCCTATCAAACGAGATCTTGTACTCGTAGTAGAGTATCATCCGGGGCAGCCTATTAGTGTGGCTTTGTCTCGAAAGGTTAAGATCCGAGACTTCGTGGGCGCAAAAGCACTTACTCCTGTTAGTGTTCCAGTGTCTGATCCAATCAAGCCCGCAGCAAGTCGAGATAATTCAGGCCCAAGTAAGCATATAGAGAACTTCACAAAAGGTCTTAAAGTATCATTCCCGGACGGAACGGTTATCTGGAGGAAATCCGCGATCGAAACTTACATCGCAACGATAAAGCATATCGGCTATGAAAGGGTCGCCGTCCTGAATATTAATCACGGAGGATTCAATGCGGTCTCACGCATTAAGAGGCCGACAGAGCCGGGCAGAATATGGCAACATGAAAGTGACGGATGGTATATTTACTCGAATATCAGCAATAGTCAAAAGATAGACGACTTGAAGTTGATTTCTGAAAAACTTGGTTTAAGACTAAAAATTGAAGAGAAAAAGCCGACACAGAAGTAGCCGCCCGCTTACAAAATCCGCACTGCGATTTTTCGCCTGTAAGCACCTCGTAAACACGAGCCGATCCCCCGGTCAAACTCATTGATAATCAATGCCGGGTTCGAATCCCCAACGGTCCGGAAAGGGTGTATGCAACGAAAATGGCCAGCCGGTATGCATACGGTCTGCATCGCATTGCTTGCGATTTGCATAGAAAATTTGGCAGCAAAATGGCTGCAAAAGGTAGTCAGAAGATAGACGGGAGAATCCCTCCCTCTCCGGGGTATTTGCCGCACTTTGTGCGCCACATCCCTTCCTCCTTGCCAGAGGGGCCCTTGCAAACAATTTGAAGCTCAAGGTCTTACGGCCTTTGGGCTTTCTCTGCGCTAGTCCTTACAGGAGCAAGCTCCTGACGGCCTTGCACGAAAAAAGCCCAGCGCTTTGCGCTGAGCTTCAAATTGTTTGCGGAGAGTGAGGGATTCGAACCCCCGAACCCGTTAAGGTCAACAGTTTTCAAGACTGCCGCCATCAACCACTCGGCCAACTCTCCAGATTTGAGATTTCAAAGGTATTAAAAAAAAAATGAACTTGCAAAGACCTTCTATTAAATTGGCATTTTTGGCAAAAATGACAACGGGGCGTGGATAAGCCATAAGATTAGCCATAGTATTGTCCATAGGATGTCTCAAAACGAATACCGGGACGCATGTATGCGCCCCGGCATTCTTTATAAAGCGACCGATGCAATACAGCTGATGCAAATCAGCTAACCATGCACCCGATGGAAAAGCTGGTTGCTCCTTACTACTCTGGGTTGAAACGGAGCAGCATCGGCTCTGCAAGGCCTAACAGCAAGCCTTTCCTTGCGCCACTCGACAGCGTAGTCGACGAGAACAGCTCGAAACGAAGGGCTCCGACGTTATAGCCAGACCAAGAGCCATTATCCTCGAAATAGACATAAGTCACTTTTTCAGCATCGTCATACTGGAAGTCGCCACTTATGCTGACAGAAGAGGACCAGCTCAGGTAGCCCTGATCCAAATCCCAAAGAGTGGAGAAAACATAGTCCCCGTCATATTCTCCAATCTGATCGGCAGCATAAATTGAAGCAGAAGGGACACTGGAGTTGAATCCCAGATGCAACTTCCAGCCTGTAAAGTCAGGCAGGTCCAAGACATATTTGGAAGTTGCTTTATCATACGAGAATGTCGCTCTCAAAACGGCCTGTTCCCCGTTGCTTGTATTTGTTCCTAACAGAAAGCAATCGCCTGCCAAGTCCTTCTCAAACTCATACTGAACTACGCGAATCGAATCTGTATAAGTCCCAGCAGTGTAGTAAACGTAACCGGAACGAAGATGCTTGGTATCATTCGCTGTAACAGCCACTTTAAAAGCATCACCATCTATGGCAGCCGTAAGCCAATCATCAGAAGTCTTAATCGAGACATCGGTGTTATGGGTGAGCCCAAAAGATTTTTCTTGCGCATCATCGTCGATGGTGATGGAACTGGCATCCAGACGAAATACGAACCCGCGTTGCTGAATGGTGACATTGACGCTGTCAGAACCATTTTTAATCGTAAGCAGCGACGAGCGTCCATTAATGTTATCATTCTCGGTGACAGAAACATTCACCGTGTTCCCACTTACTGAAACCGTTGCCCAAGGCGCATCAGCCGCAGCCGTTATGCTACCCCCATCTGACGCCACGACCACAGTGCCAGTCGCAGCAGGAGCATCGAAGATAACGCTCTGGCTGACGACGGATATGGTCTTGCCCAAGGAATATGGATTAATCTCATCGTCCTTGCAGGAAGAAACCATGAAAACCGTTAGAAGGACTGAAAATATTATAGGTATCTTTTTCATGCTTGTCAATTGATTTTAGTAAGATTATCCAAAAGGTAAATCCTGTATGTATTGTTATTTATCCTCCAGGAATTAACGCCGGTGAACGAGCCTCCGCTTGACCCGGAAGGGGTCAGCTTCCACATTATGAAAGATGTAATCTTAAAATCAGAAAACGAATTAGGACCGAATTTATACACAGGATTATCTTTATCGCCATTCCAAGTGGTTTCCATGCCTGCTTCCGTATCCCACGTCAATGATCCGTTCGGAGTAGTTCCATATCCCCAAGCGCATATCCAGATATTATTGCCACCATATTCGCCGATCTTCTGAGAATTCCACTCAAGCTTCCCTGTCGACTTCTGGAAGTTCAAGGTCACGGTGTAATTATCATTGAGACCTGACATTATGTAGGTCTTGTTCTTGGTGCCAGGGGTCAGAGTCACCCTGCAGGAATCCTTGATGGTAGAGGTACGGCTGTAATGCAGCCAGTAATCGCCCTCATATTCAGGGAATTTCACATAATTGTCGGGCAGTTGTGCCGTAAGTGAAATCGCAGTTCCGTCAGTGCAAGTGCCGGAGAACAGGAAGGTGGTCGAATTGTATGGCAATTCCGAGAATGTCTTGCCGGCAATAGTCACAGGCTTATAGAATCGCACTCCGTCATCAATGATCGTGAACGGCTCTTCTACCGTCTCTGTCCCGCTAGTAAATGTGGCAAGCTGATAATCGTAGTCCAGGGACATGGACAAAGCAGAGCCGCCTATGGTACCCTCCCCACCGAGAACGAACAAATCTCCGGCTACTGAATCCGCATCAGCGATAAACTTCTCAGGAGACTTTGCTAATTTACGGAAATACATCGTGTTGCCGCTACGCTTGCCATGTATCTTGACCAAGTCAGAGGCCACGCTGTCTATCACGAACTCGAAATCTCCATCGTAAGCTTCGTAATTGTTACCGTCAGGAGTGGCGAAGAAGTGCATCAGCGTGTTATAGCTGTCAAAAGATAGCATAGGGCCATTGTCTGTACTCATCTTGTATAAGCTGGTTATCGATTCCCCAGGCAGCAAGACAGAAGAAACGGTAGCCGAAGAACTTGTGAACTTGATTGCGTAAGCGAAGCCTCCGTAACTTTGATTCCTGTCGGGATAATAATCAAGCGCCCATCCGTTCTCAGCACTCATCAGAGTCTTCTGAGCTTCGCTCAGATAGGTCTGCATCCTTTCCGATGCGTTCCCGTCGAAGACATCCTCCTGATCCTTGAGGCATGAGGATAAAGTCAGCGAGGAAATTGCCACCACCCCGATTAAAAGATATTTGTGAGTTTTCATATCGTCGAGATAAATTAATCAGTAGAAATATCAGTTAAGTCAACCGCTCCTTTAATAATATCATTTTCACGATTCTGGATTGCTGACCGGAGCTTGTCAATGTCAACGCCCCATGAATCGGACAAGTACAGTCTTACGATCTCCATCTTCTTAGCGATTAGCGCTGCGCCGGTCGTCCCAGCATCGGAAATCATCTCCGCCCAGTCTTCAGGAGAAGTCGTAAGATAAACAGACAGGCACTCGGCGAAATCCTCTCCATGGGAATTCTGCGCATATGCAGAAACGAAGCCATGAGTGAGATAGTAGCTTGACCCGTTGAACGGTGACTCATTCCAGCTGTCAGACACGTAATCAGAGCCAGTGATAAGCTGAAAATCAGCAGAATAATCCTTGGTCTGATTGAGGATGTGAGTGAACTCGTGATGAATAGTCTTAAGGTAATACGTGTTCAGGGCAGCTCTAGAAGTCATGTTCTGATTTAAATGGTTTACGCCGGCAAGGAATATCTTCTTTCCGCCCTCGGCAGTGCCAAGAACTATCGTTCCGTTGTTCCTGTAAAGCCATTCGCCTGACAAAGTGAACAGTTTCGGGAAATACTGACGAGTGAAATCGATCCCGGCCACCTCATCGTAAGCCTCTATGCACGCATATTTAACGATATGAGCCAGTTTTATCGCTTGCTCATAATCGGCAGGCACCTGATAATAGTTCATGTCAGTCTCGAAGTCGACATAACGGTACATCCACTCGATGTTATAAGGATTCACGAAATTGACCTTCAGCCATTTGTCGAATTGATTCTCTTCCGTCTGCGTCACTACGATGACGCTGTCGTCATCAAGGTATGCCTCAGAGCAAGAAGCAGCGAAAAGCAGGGAGGCTGACGCAAGTAATATGTTTATTAATTTATTTTTCATTTCTTCCGTTTTTTTTAAAAGATATGAACATTAACGAGGGTTCTTCTCCAGTCCGGCATCAATCACCTTCTTTGGAAGCTGAATGGCACGACGAGGATCATCCGTCTTTAGCTCATCCGTCTTAGCCTCTGGCGTTCCATCGGAAGCGAGGACGCGGCGTGGATAAACTATGCGGTAACGTTTGAGATCGAACCACCTCAGACCGCATTGCAAAGTTTCCAGGCGCTTAAAGCCAAGCACGCACTGGAGAAGGCTCTCCTGATCGGAACCCTCTGCATCTATAGCGAAATGAGGATTGATGTGCTTTTTCTGAGTAGAATTCAAGCCGTCAGCATCGCTGTAGCAATAATCAATGCCGTTATAGAAAGTCTTAATCGACTCTAGCGTGAGATCTGTGGTGACATTAGTGAAATTCTTCATCCAAATGTTCAGGTCCGCAACGCTGGCATCGTACTGCTTCAATACAGCCTTTGCCTCAGCCCTGTTGAGAAGGGCTTCATCAGCAGTCAGCACAGGTGCCACCGTCCTATTGAAACCTATTCCGGCAACCGGGTCAGTATACTCAAATTTAAAAGGACATCTCCAATATATGTATTTGTTCAGGTTTGTGCCCCCATATCTTTTCACTTGATACTTCTCTAGCAAAGGAGAACCCCAGACGTTCGTCGCATAGCTATCTTCATTACTTGCTATGTAACTGCCATGGGAATATTTTCCATAATTGAAATATGGACCGAAGGCTACCCCAAGCACAGAATAGCCGGTCAGGAGGAGCAGGTTGCAATTCGTTTGAGCATCAATATATGCATTGCCGACCGCATCGTAATCTTGCGTCATGGAAGCCAGCGCAGAGTAATCCCTCAGCTGGGAGGCAGGATTGTCCCCAAGGCATTTATCAGCATACTCAATGCATTTGTCCCATTTCTCGTAGTAGAGATAGAATCTGCTGGCGAAAGCATAGGCGGCCTTCTGATTGAAGTGGTATTTAGGAACGGAGTAGTACTGGTCATTGATAAGCGGCAGCCCCTCAACGATGTCAGCTTCCATTCTCGCATAGTCTTCGGCAACAGTGCCCCTCTCATACTCCGGCCTAAGCTCCGTTTCCGGAGAAGTGGAATATGGCATCCCTAGGTCGGAAGTACTAGTTTCGCTGTTGTAAGCCATGCAGAAGTAGTTCACCAGCATGAAATGGTTATATGCCCTGCAGAGCAAGGCTTCGCCTTTGGCGGCTTGCAGCTGCGGAGTAGTAGCGCCTCCCAAATCTTCGATAGCCTGCAATGCCGCATTGGCTGATGCGATAGCCTTATAGGCCGCATCGTAAAAACTCTCAGGAGATTCGTTGTTCCCCTCAGTGATGTCCTCCCACCGGTACACCTGGTCGAAGAATCTGTCAGTGTACGGGTTATTCGCCCCGTTATCGTCCACGTTATCGGACATGTACTCCATCACTAGAGTCGGGAGATTCGTCATGTATGCCGACACCAACAAGCGGGAGATTTTGTCTTCCGTGTCCAGAGTAGCCCTATTATCCGGCATCTCGTCTAGGAAATCATTGCAAGCGGCCAATGAAAGGGCAGACAAGCCAACAATGAATATTTTGAATATTTTCGTGTTCATATAGTTTAAAGATTAAAGGCCGATTTTCAAAGTGAACGTGAACTGCTTAGGAACAGGGACTGCAACGCCGCCTGCGTTTACGAATTCAGGATCCTGGCCATTGAGCTTTTTGTCAGCATACAGCAGGAAAAGGTTCGTTCCTTGGAGTTTCAGCGATAATGAGCCGACGCCTATTTTATTTGCGACGGACTTCGGGAAATCATAGCCCAGAGAAATTTCCTTCATGCGGATGAAGTCGCCTTTGGCGATGCGAGCCGTAGAATAGTTGTAGGAATTGTAAGCAATGCCTAGATTAGTGTTGTTTCGGTTCTGCCGCCTGCTGGCAATCACAGGAATGTCCGTGTATTTCTCGTCCCCCGGAACTATCCAGCGATTGTTGAACTCTTTAGGCGTGGAATCCAAGTCATCGTAGGTATTGGAGAATACCGGATCCAGACGTACGACATTGCCGAATGAATAAGTTATGAATATGTTAACAGACAATCCCTTGTAACGGAACACGTTGCCAAAGGAACCAACGTCGGTCGGCTCGATGCTTCCCTCATACTTCAAGAAGCCCAGCTTGTCTTTGTCACTCTCCTGGAAATAAACACCGGAAACCGAGGTGTTGCCGTCCTGATCGAGGAAAGTAGGGAGGCCCTCGTTATTAAGTCCCATGAAAGGAATGGAGAAGAGGCTCCTGACCGGATACCCCTTAAGGGCGAAACCGTTGCCGGACACGAGGTCTATCACTCGGCTGTCTGCCTCAAGCTTAGTCACTTCGTTGTGGGTGTGAGAATAAATGAGGTTAGTGGTCCACGTGAAATCCTTGGTCTTGATGTTGGTTGTCTGAAGGCTGACCTCGACGCCGTTGGATTTCATCGTCGCGATATTGCCATATTTATTGATTTCTCCACCGACTCCCTGAGTATTCGTCAATCCGATGAGGTCATAATTGTTTCGCCTATAGGCATCCACCACAAGGTTTATCCTATTGTCCAAGAATCCTAAGTCTGCTCCGACATTCAGCTCGTGCTTCTTCTCGTAAGTGAGTCCTGCGTTGGCCAGGTTGCTGACCTCCAATCCAGACTCCTTAACCCCGGCGAAAGGTCTCCAAGGATTATAGGAGCTGTAAATGGCATATGAATTCGAGATGCTCGGACGGTCACCGGTAAGAGAGTAAGACACTCGAAGCGTAGCATGAGTCAAGACAGGATTCAGGCTCTTGAAGAAACTCTCTTCGTGGGCGTTCCATGCTCCAGAAACGTTCCATGTCGGCATCCAGCGCGCAGACCTTGATTTGCCAAGGTAGTTAGTGCCCTCGTAACGATATGTTCCGGTCAGGGTATATTTGCCTTTATATGAATATGTGCCTATCGCAAAGAAGGCAGCGCTTCTGGTGTGGGTATTGCCAAGAGAATAGTATTGAGTATTCTCCTCAGCTCCTTTCTTGAAAACTTGATAAGCGTAGTTCGCTATCTCGCCCAAAGAATATTGCATGCCCCATCCGCGGAACCATGTCGTGCGGCGATCTACCAAGTTCGTCTCCATTCCACCGTAGAAATTCACGATGTGGTTCGTATTGAAGATGTTGTTGTACGCCATCGAAAAACGGGTGTCCCAACCGAACATGTCATTGTTCCTCCTCTCGTAAATACCGCCATCAGGCAGAACAGAGATAGGAAGGGCGTAGATGTTATCTGGGTCGGTGTAGAGGAAAGGATTGCTCTTTCGAATCGTGGACGTTTCCATCGCCTTGTATGCCAAAGCCTGATTGGAGTCGTCAAGGATGAAATGCTCCTGAGAAGTCGATGCTGACTTTACGGCAGCAAGGGCCGTGATGGTCATTTGCTTCCATGGTTTGAATTCAAGGCTGCCCTGAACGCGAAGGTCGTTCACTTTAAGATCCATGTAGTTGTTTTCAAGTTCATGGTAGATGTTGAAATCGGCATAATTCCTTGTGTAGAATTCGTTAGGATCGAGAGCTCGCGATGTGTTCAGAGCGTACGAGTAAGGGTTGATGTCGAAATCACGCTTAACTTCTCCGGAGACAGGATCCAGCTCTTGCCCGATTGTTCCAGGAGCCCTCTGCTTACGGAAAGAAGCATTGCCTATGAAATTTGCGGTAAGCCATTTCTTCAACTTGTAAGAAGTGTTCAGATTGATGGTGTAACGATTCACCTTGCTCTGCTTCGTCCAACCCGGATCGTACATTGCGCTGATGGACGCATAAGTCTGAGCCTTTTCGGTACCAGTGGAAATTGACACTGAGTGGTTCTGCATGATATCGTTCGAAAACAGTCCGTCGAACCAGTCGGTATTTCTGTATTCGGCCTCACGAAGGTAGGCGGCCCTTGCCTCAGCAGTATTAGCCAGGCCGAACTGACCGGTCGTGGCATTATAAGTGCTGATGAGGTCGTACATTTTCTTATATATGCCTCCATTGCTAGCCGTTGAAGTGCTGGCATAATTAAGATAACCTTTCTGCTGAAGCTCCTGGTATACAGACATCTGATCCTGGGAATTCATGATGTTGAAATTCCTGTAAGATGGTTTCAGGCGCATGGTGAATTCGCCGGTATAGCTTAAATGAGACTGTCCTTGCTTTCCTTTCTTGGTAGTCACGACGATGACTCCCGCCATGGCGCGCGCGCCATATATAGAGGTAGCGGAGCCGTCCTTCAAAATCTGGAAGCTTTCGATGTCGTCCGAGTTCAAACCTGCGATTGCAGAAGAGATGAGCGTTTCCGCATCTCCGGACGATAGCTGATCCGAGCTAACTTCCGTGACATCTTCCATGATCACTCCATCAACTACCCATAGAGGCTTAGAACTGCCATAAATCGAAGTGGCGCCGCGCACCCTGATCTTAGGCGCTGTCCCGAATGTGCCGGTGACGTTCTGGACGCTAACGCCAGCCGCCCGACCCTCAAGGGAACGGCTTATATCCGCCATGCCATTAATTTTGGCATCATCAGCACTGACCTTGGTCGCCGCACCAGAGAAAAGCCGCTTATCCTGAGTCGTCATACCTGTCACAACGGCCTCCTCGAGAGAATTATCTATTTCCAAGACGATTCTCATGTTAGCGGCAGCGTCCACGACCGTTGGCCGCATTCCAATGAAACTAACTTCCAGCTTTGTGCCAGGTCGGACATCAAGCGAGAAGCGACCATCGTTGTCCGTAATTGCAAATTTGCTAGTGTTTCCCTGCACCATGACTGCAGCGCCAATCAATGGCTCTCCGTCTGCTGCAGAAACGACAATTCCGGAAACTCTTCCTTGTGCCATGGCTATTCCCGTAACTAGGAAAAGACATGCAAGCATTACAAAAAATTTTTTCCTCATAGAAAAACAATTCTGTTGATTAAAAAATCAAAGAGGAGTAATTAAAAAACTCATTAATCCCCAAAAACCAGTCTCAATATTAGCAATTATTTTTAATAAAGCAAAAAAAATTCATTACGAACAGGAACCAATAATACCTTCCTAGCAGCCTTTAATAACATTTTGTCGCTGAAACACAATACGTTCATCGGATATAAAATATTATTAAAATTTTATTAGCAGAACAATAGCCACGAAATAGAGAGTAAAAAAACACTCAGAATGTTCTTTTTTTAGCTACGGTACGCAACTTGGTTACAAATCATAACCATCATTTAAACTATTCCTAATATATTTATATCTCTTCGCCCAGGAACATAAGACATTAAAAGCAGACGGTTAGGATGCGACGAGAGACTTCGTACCGTAAAATGATGTGCGGCACGACATAAGGAAACCGGAAGGATGGATGATAAGGAGAGAACTCCACCTACCTTTATTGCCTCTTATCCTCGCTGAGGAAGAATCTGTATTGGAAGAATATGAGATACAATGCCCCGATGGTGACACAACTGTCGGCGATGTTGAAAACCGGGGCGAAAAAAAGGAGCCGCTCACCACCGACGAATGGCATCCAGTGCGGCCAAAACGTGTCTATGAGAGGGAAATACAGCATGTCCACGACCCTGCCGAACATGAAAGGAGCGTAATTGAATATGATGCCGTAGAAAAGGCAATCTATTATATTCCCAAATGCGCCTGCCGTGATGAGAGTAAGACCGACCAGCACTCCCTCTGGCACTTTCTGGCGGCCATCCTCCTTCATGACGACCTTCCCTTCAGAATCAAACCTTTTCTTGACCAGGGTGGCTATCCACCACCACAGCAGGGCGAACAGCCCTATGCGGAAAAGGGACAGCAGGAATTTTCCCACAGTCCCCCCGAACTTCATC
>JALCSU010000023.1 GCA_022653735.1 Bacteroidales bacterium | reverse complement strand
AGAGGGTGGAAATAGCTTCCGTCGAGAAGGCCTGGAAGTTCGTCACCGCACTTCTCGAGAACGTCCCTAAGAAATAGCGAACAAATCATCATATGGACCGCTCGTTTAACCGCGAGCGGTTTTTTTATTTAATGCCCCATCACCTGCGCTGCATCTCTGCCCGTGTCAAACTTCCGAGGCTGTTTGGCAATTATTAAATATTTCCCTATATTTGCAGTCCTTTTTGGTTGGCATACGTCGCGAAAAGGATTGCATTTATTTATTAATTAAACAATTACAAAATGTTAAAACAGTACGAAACCGTTTTCATTGCGACTCCCGTTTTGTCTGAACAGCAGATGAAGGAAGCGGTTGCAAAGTACATCAGCCTCATCAAGAACAATGGAGGCAACGTGGTGTACGAAGAAGACTGGGGGCTTCGTCAGCTGGCATATCCTATCCAGCACAAGACCTCAGGCTTCTACTATCTAATTCAGTTCGAGGCAGAGCCTGAATTTCTCAAGATTCTTGAGACACAGTATCACCGTGACGAAAGAATCATCAGGTTCTTGACTGTATCTCTCGATAAGCATGCTGTTGCCTATGCAGAGCACAGAAGAGAGAATCTGGCTAAACCAAAGGTTGCTCCAGCTCCGAAACCGGAAAATGAGTTTGCAGCAGACGAGCCTATCGCAGACGAAGAGGATGTTGAAGTTGAAGATGCATCCGAGGAAAACACAGAAGAAAACAACTAATTCGAGGAGGCAAAGAATATGGCACAGAATGATTCACAAAACGGCAACATCCGCTATCTTAATCCTCCTACAGTAGAGGTTAGGAAAAAGAAATACTGCCGCTTCAAGAGGGCAGGAATCAAATATGTTGATTACAAAGACCCTGAGTTCCTCAAGAAGTTCCTGAACGAGCAAGGTAAGATTCTTCCTCGCCGCATCACCGGTACTTCACTCAAGTTCCAAAGGAAAGTTGCTCAGGCAGTCAAGAGGGCTCGCAGCCTTGCATTGCTGCCTTACGTTACCGACCTTCTTAAATAATTAGGAGAGCGCAGACATGAAAATAATATTGAAGAAAGAAGTCGCTAACCTTGGCGAGGCCGGGGAAGTGGTTGAAGTTAGGGCTGGGTACGCTCTGAATTATCTTATCCCTCAGGGGATTGCAATTGCTGCGACTCCATCTGCTCTGAAGCAGCATGAGGAGACGCTTCGCCAGAGGGCTCACAAAGAGGCTAAGCTCGTGGCAGATGCCGAGGCTCTCGCAGCCAAGATCGAGGCAATGCCTGTCAAGATCGCTGTGAAAGTCAGCGAGAATGGAAAGATTTATGGTTCCGTTACCTCCGCTCAAGTTGAAGAAGCTCTTAAGAACCTCGGAATCGAGGTGGACAAGAAGAACATCACCCTTCCGGATGACATCAAGCATCTCGGAGAGTATGAGGCTTCGGTGAAGTGCTACAAGCAGGTCAAAGCCGCTCTGAAAGTAGAGGTCGTTTCGGAATAATATTCCGTTAATATATTAAAAACAGGGACATCGATTTCGGTGCCCCTGTTTTTAGATGTGTGCGCAGTCAGTCTATTGCCCTGGATTCTGCACCATTTTCTTGTCGCTCCTGTTTATTTCATCGCGGCTGATTGGGGCAAAATACATCTTGTTGTCCCATTTCCTCTTCTCGCGGAAAGAAAGGCTGCGGACATAATAATAGTAATCCCACGTGTCGGCATCCCTTACGTATGGGCGGTTTGCCGTCTTTCCGGACTTGAACCTTGCGAATATCGTCATGCCCGTAAGCTCTTTGTTTCCGCATTCGTCGCCAATCATCCAGCGGCGAATGTCGTAGTAGCGCGAGTCTTCGTAAGCAAGCTCTATTCTTCTCTCATGGCGGAGAACCTCCCTTATGCCTTCCTGATTGTACGACAACCCACGGACTGCGAGAGTCGCTTTTGTGTCAGGACGTCCGACCCTGCCTCGGATGGCGTCGATATATTTCACGGCATCGTCGAGCTTATTCAGTTCCAGGTTGGCTTCTGCCGCTATCAGGTACATTTCCGCTAATCTTATGTAAGGGTACGGACACAGCTGAGGGACGCTTTCAGAAGCAGGGACGGTTGTGTCGATGAGTTTTCTCTCGTAATAAGACGTCCATGAGCCGTTCCAGTCCTCGATAGTGCTCTGGCGCGTGTCGCAACCATAAACCCCTTTGAATTTCTGGGATGTCCCGTCTGGAAGATTCACGGTCACGTTGTCACCGTCGGCAATTTCGTATGTCCCGGTCTGAAGGTTCCCTAGAGGGGTTGGATCCAAGGCATATCCGTCAGAGGCACGCTGACGGCCCCAAACTGCTCCATCATACCCGATGTCTGCGTAGAAGCGAGGCTCGCGGTTCTCGTACGGGCTGCCCACCTGATGGTCTCCCACGTTCTTCAGCCCTGTCGGGAGAGAACCATCGGCATTTTCGAAGGCCATTACGAAGTCATGCGTCGGAGTCGTGCCGGACCAGTTGTGGTAACCATTAGGGCCGTGCTGCAGGCAAACGAAATTAGTGACTTTTGACGATGCGAACTGTTTCGTGAATATCAGCTCTTCATTATTTGTCGTGGTTATCGCATGATATTTGGCAGCGATCTCTTCCACGGTGGCTGCGTTGCAGTCGATCAGTGTGAAGGCGTGGCTGTCAATCACTTGATTCGCGCAGTCCAGCGCTGTCTGGTATAGTTTGCTACGGTCTCCGTTGTATTGATTGACGTCAAGCGTGTTGATTGACCTGTCGGCATACAGAGGGCTGGCTATGTGCAGGCATATGCGAGCTTTGAGTGCGATGGCTGCCCATTTGGAAGCACGTCCGAGGTTAGTTCCCGTCATTGTTTCGGGAAGTAGCTTCGCAGCTTCGTCCAGATCTGAAAGAATGAAATCCAGGCAATCCCCGATGTTGTTACGTGGCTGCTGCATGGCCGCTGTCTGCGTGTAATCGCTGACCGGCTCTTTGACGATAGGGACTCCGCCGAAGCCTCTGATGAGGTTCGAGTACATGTATGCGCGCAGGAAGTATGTCTCTCCCTTCATCACATTCAGGTCGTATCCCGATTTGGCAGGGACATTGTCGATTCTGGACAACACTAGGTTTGCATAATATATTCCGGTGTATGTCTGTTTCCAGTTGAACGGGCAGTTCCCGTTGCCGTACCACTGCAGGTCGCTGCTGGAGCAGGTAGCCTCGTTCACGGCTATCTGCCCGTAATTGTGGGTGAAGTAGGCATCGTCGGTAACACCAGTCGTGGTGTGTTCCCTAGCCCCATCGATCACATAGTCGTAAAGTGTGTTTACGAACGACTGCGTAAGCGCCGCGTCATTGAATACCTGCTCCTCGGTGTACTCTGTGCTTGGCGAGAGATTCATGAAGTCTGAGCATGAAACCGAACCGACGGAGAGTCCTATCAGGGCAACAGCCAATAGTATTTTATTTGTCTTCATAATATTCGTTCATTTAGAAAGTGATAGAAACTCCAAGATTGAAATATTTTCTCTGAGGATAATAGTCAAAGCTGGAAGCAGTGTTCTCCGGGTCTCCAGGAAGGTTGTCGATAGTGAGCAAGTTCTGAGCGTTAGCCGAAACGCGAAGCCTGGATATTCCTGCTTTCTTCAAGTTGAATGGCAGGGTGTATCCAATCTCGATGTTCTTGAGCCTCAGGTAATCGCTTGACCTCAGGAAATAGTCGTTGGCATTGGAAATCCAGTACTGGTTCTCTCGCTCGTAAGTGCGAGGATGCTCTGATTTCCAGTTCTCCGGAGTCCAGCGCTCTTTGTAATATTCCTTCAAGAAGTTTCCGACGGTCCCCGACCATGTCTGGACATAGGTCTCGGCCCCGAATGCTGCCTGCCAGAGCATTATCAGCTCAAGGCCTTTCCATTCCAGGTTAACGTTGAATCCTGTCACCAGCCTAGGGGTCTGGTTCTTCTTGGAACGCACACGGTCGTCGGCATTTATCACGTTATCGTGGTTGTAATCTATGAATTTGATGTCGCCTAGGGTTGCGCCATCCCAGTGAGGATAGCTGTCAAGTTCTTCCTGAGTATTGAACACTCCGTCTGTCTTATAGTATAGTCCAGCCCTGTTGATGAGGTTGTTGAGCGTCCCGCTTGCTGGAAGCGGCTTTCCCGTTGCTTTCTGATATTCAGGAATGCCAGGAGTCTCATCCCAGAATGTCACCTTGTTCTTAGCATACGACATGTTCAGAGATAGGGCGTAGGTGAAGTCTCCTGCCTTGTCGTCCCAGCTTATCAAGGCATCGAAGCCCCGGTTCTCCATCTTTCCAAGATTCTCTCTCGGGAGAGTGATTCCGGAAATTTCAGGAAGGGAGGCATTGCGGCTGATTAGCATGTCCTTGCGCTTGTGCAAAAAGAAGTCGGATTCGATGCTGAGGCGGTTTTCAAGGAATTTCATGTCCACTCCTATGTTGTATGTGGTTCCGCGTTCCCATGTTATGTTTGGGTTCGGCGTTCTGGTAGGGTAAAGCTGCTTAGCCTCGCTCCCGCCGAATATGACCCCGTTGTCTTGGAAGCTGAATGTGTTCAGATACTGGATCGAGCGATCGTAATTGCCGTCATTGTCTGTCAATGCGTCGTTTCCGGTCTGGGAGATCGATGCCCTTAGCTTAAAATAGTCGATGAAAGTTATGTTATTCTTCCAGAAATTCTCTTCTGAGGCCCTCCAAGCTAGCATGACCCCTGGGAAGAATCCATACCTCTTGTTAGAAGGGAACCGGTAAGACCCGTCATAACGCCATACGAATTCCGCGAGATATTTTTCCATGTAATTGTAGTTTACGCGCCCGAAGTAATTCAGACGAGTCTCGAACCACGAATTGCCACCGGTCTGCATGTCTTGCAAGCCTCCGGAGTCGATTTCCTTTAGCGCATCCGACATGTAATGGCGACGGTAGGCTCGGAGGTAGTCCATGTCCTTGCTCTGGCCTTCGATGCCGGCAGACGCTCCGATTGTGTGGGCGCCGAAAGTTCTTTCGTAACTTACGATGGCATCGACCAGCCAGTCAGTGTAGTCCCTGTCTATCCTGTTCATCTCAGGCTCGCTGATCCAGGCAGTGTATGGCTTTAGGCCTTCGGAACTTTTCGTGACCCCATCCCATGAGTACAACGTCACAGGCCTCATGAAGTTGTTCTCTTTATAGAAATGCTTGTCGTAAGATCCAGTGAAATCGACTTTCAATCCTTCGACCCCAGGAATCTTGATGGACAGGGTGGCGTTATTCATGATATAGTAATTCTTCTGGCGGTTGTATCCTGCGGCATCCGTGGATGTGGCGGCAGGGTTATCGCCGCGTTCGATGTCTGGCCCGAACTCCCCGGTAGGCCAGTAAGCAGGGAGAGTCGGCTTGCTACGGCGAAGGGCAGAGAAGATGGAACTTGCCGACTTGGCAGGGTACTGAGTGTGTTCGTAACGTCCGGTCATGCCATAAGTCAGGCTGATGTAGTCGTTGAACTTGAAATCCAGGTTGGCCCTGACGCTGAACTGGTCGTAACGGTTTGCAGAATGCTTGTAGACGCCATCCTCTCCATTGGTTGCGAAGTTGAGGTAATACTTCATTTTCTCGGAACCGCCGCTAATCCCGACATCGGCGCGATAAATCGGCGACATGTCCTTTATGACCTCTTTGTACCAGTTAGTGTTTGGATACCCCCAAGGATCGGAGCCATCCTTGAATTTGGCGAGCTCCTCGTCGGTGTATGTCCCTGCGGCTATTTCGTTCAGCATGGTGGCATATTCAAAGGCATTGCACATCACCGGCAGCTGAGTAGGCTGCGAGAATCCGTAGCTCCCGTTGAAAGTTACAAGCGGTGCCCCTTCTTTTCCTCGCTTCGTAGTGATGAGGATGACTCCGTTGGCTGCGCGTGATCCGTAGATGGCGGCTGCGGCATCCTTCAGCACGGACACGCTCTCGATGTCGTCAGGATTGATTCTGTTCAATCCGCCGGCGCGGTCCGGAACTCCATCGATGACGACGAGTGGGTCCTTGCTTCCGATCGAGTTGGTTCCCCTGATTCTAATCGTGGTCCCACCTCCCCCAGGTTCATCGGAACGCTGGAATCCAATCACTCCCGGCAAACGTCCAAGCATGCCGTTGGAAAGATTCGTGGTTGGCGATACTTTCAGGTCGTCACCGGACACGCTTGACACTGAACCAGTAACGGTAACCTTTTTCTGCGTCCCGTATCCGACGAAGACTACTTCGTCAAGGGATTCGGTGTCGGCTAGCAGAGTTACGTTTATCACTGCCTGATTACCGACTGTCACGTCTTGAGACTTGAATCCTACGAAGGAAAATTCGAGTATGCTGGCGGGGCCGGGAACGTCGAGGGCGTATTTCCCGTCAGAATCGCTCATGGTTCCAATGGTCGTGCCTTTCACCATGATGTTGACCCCGGCAAGGGGCTCTCCGTTTGGGTCAGTCACTGTTCCACGCACCGATGTCTTCTGGGCGAAGCCTGGCACGCAGTACAGCAAAGCAAAAAATGCGGCAACAAAGAAAGGTAGAATTTTCTTTCTGCCAATTGTTTCAGACTGCATAATGACTATTAGTTTAATTAGTAGTTTATAATTATGTGATAGCGTCTATTAAATATCTGATCTTCTAACTTCAAATCTATATAATTTTTCGTGTATTTCGAAATCTTTTGCGGACTCCTTTTCTTTTTGACCCATATTACATAAATTAGCGTAACCATTAATTAATATTCACGATGATAAAAATAGGAATCATAGGCTGCGGCAAAATTGCGCAGGTCAGGCACATCCCGGAATACCGTCAAAACCCGGATTGTGAAATCGTTGGCTATTACGATCTGAATCTCGGCAGGGCGCAGGCGCTTGCCTCGGAATTCGGAGGTAAGGCGTATATGACGCTGGAAGAAATGCTGCGGGACAAAGACATTGATGCGGTCAGCGTGTGCGTGGCAAACATCTCGCATGCAGAAGATACAATAGCCGCCCTCGATGCGGGCAAACATGTCTTGTGCGAGAAACCTATGGCGACCACGCTTGAAGACTGCGAAAAAATGGTCATGGCTGCGAGGCGCAACGGGCGTAAGCTGATGATTGACCAGAATCAAAGGCTGGCGAAGGCACACCGCAAGGCAAGAGAGTTGGTGCGCGATGGCTTCATCGGTAAAATCCTGACGTTCCGCACGGCGTTCGGGCATGCCGGCCCTGAGACATGGAGCATCGATCCTGGCAACGCTACGTGGTTTTTCGATAAGGAGAGGGCTGTCATGGGGGTCATGGCCGATCTAGGAGTCCATAAGACGGATCTGATCCAGTATATTCTCGGGCAGAAGGTGGTTGCCACGACTGCAAGGCTCACCACGCTTGATAAGAGGGATGCCTCCGGCAAGCCGATAAGCGTAGATGACAATGCAATGTGCATTTACGAGATGGATGGCGGCGCCGTGGGCACGATGACTGCCAGTTGGACTTATTATGGTCAGGAAGACAATTCTACCATCCTTTATGGCGAGAAAGGAATATTGAGGATTTACGACAATCCCGAATATTCATTGGAAGCCATAATGCGGAATGGCGAGAGGGTACTGTTCGACCTGGACAGGATACAGACCAATGACAACCAGACCTCTACTGGAATAGTGGATAGCTTCATTGACTGCATCAAGAACGATGTAAGGCCTTCCATCGATGGGGAGGACGTGCTGAATGCGATGAAGGCTGTCTTTGGCAGCATAGAGTCCAGCAAGACCGGGCGCAGGGTAGAGATAGATTGAAAAAAAAAACTTAACAAAAAAGTAAAGCTTTCCTTGGCGCTTACTGAAAAACTTGATAACTTAGTAGCCTAAAAAGAAGAAAGTGGGGAAGATTGAACTAGTTATAGAGACTGATAAAATCAGTATTTTTTCGCCAAAATATGATGGTGAAAAAATGACTGAGTTCGAGAAGTTCATGGCAAACTTTGGCACATTGAAACAGCCTCAATTGAAAAAAGACTTTGATGCCATAATTGCAATTATCGCTAAGATGAGCAGAGACTGTGGAGCACGCGAGAATCTTTTTAGGCCAGAAGAAAGAAAGATTAAAGCGATTCCTTTATGTGTGGAACAAAGGCGAAATAAGAAAGTTGGAACTGTTCGGTTGTATTGTATACGAATTTCAGGCAAAATCCTAATCATCGGTAATGGGGGAGTAAAGAGAGTTGCAAAATTCGAGGACGATCAAGTTCTGTCAGAAATTGTCAAGCAACTTCGGAATATAGAGCATTCAATCTATATAGCAACACGAAAAGCAAAAGTTGACTATGAAAATTACGATAAAGTCAAGAAAATAATTGAGAATCTGATAATATAATACTAGCCATGAAGCAAAATAAAATGTTTGACCAATGTGTTGCCAACGTTGCCACAGAGGAGATGGCTGAAGTTAGCTTGAATGTTGACATAGCAAATAGAATCTCTGATATCCTAAAAGATAGGAATATGACTCAGCGTAAATTTGCTGAGTTGATGGGTAAGCGAGAGTCCGAGATTTCGAGATGGCTGACTGGAAGTCACGGATTCACAACAAGCACTCTCGCAAAAATCTCCGCTGTACTAGGAACCCCTGTGATTGAGGTCAAGAAAGAGCATGAGGAAGCCAAGGTACTTAAGACGAAAACGCTCAGCCATATGGATGCAGTCCTTCATCCATAGGGCTTAATAAGCCAAGACACATTCCTTCGCATAGAAAGTGACTTAAGCTGTCAAATGTCGTGCGTCGAATGCCCTTCGGACGGGTCAGATGCAAAACCCTGTGTTTAAGAATACACCCCGTTATCCTTAACTATACTTTCCGTCATCCTGAACGACCGACCCCGTCATCGTGAAATGCGGGGCTGCCGGTGAGGCAGTGGTCGCAAAGAATGCATCCATGTCCTCGCTTAGAAGGACGAGAATTTATGGGCGACGGTATAGTGCCACCGACTGGCTTGTAATGAATGACTGCGTTGCCCACCCAGTTCACAGAACGGGGGTTGGCAATGCGAATATGTGTCCTCGGCACTTAAAATGAATGTCACCGTTGCCTACGATTGTGAATAATCTCAACCTCTATTCAAAGTTTCACAAAACCTTGTCGAAGCTGAAGCAATAAAGATTGCATACGTATATTCAAACCGTTCGGAAGAAGTGTCTCGCAGAACGCTGTCTAGGCAGGCTGCACAGAAGTGCGTAGGGAATGGCATGTCTCGACATCGAGGCCACCCAAGAGCCACGTTGTCGAACAACACCCCTTTGCAGAGCCTCCGGACTGTGCCCCATGCATTGGTCTCAGGATGCCGATGGCGGGAATCGTACTCATTTGCCGCTCTCATAATTTCCGGCTTTTCCTCCCGTCATGCTTCAGGCAATCGCCTCCGAATGCCGCTCGGAGAACCGTTCGTTTCAAGGTGAGCACATTCATTCATTACACAGGATTTTGGACTTGGCCCATTACATCACCAATCAAGCAGATTGGCTCACTCTCGTCATACAGCAACTCACAAAGCGCAGTCAATAAAGACGGAGTTTTCCTCCCTCAATGGGTATTGCAGCAACGCTGTCCTGCGCTTGCCCTCCGGACGAAAGAAACGCTCCAGTGCTCCTACATAGAGGCTAGCTTGTCAGGTGGGGTGAGCAATTGATATAGATGAATATATTGATTATTAGCTATATAGAAAACACTTCCTGCTCTCCTTATCCGTCACGCAGGTCTAGTAAGCTAAGTAGGCGCGAAAAGGCTCAGTATGTATGAATGCTCATGCCTTGCGCTGAGGGGAGGTAATTTATTCCCCACCAGCAAATCTGAAGGAGGATGAATGCGAATATCAGAAGGGCGTAGCAGTATTGCTGATCCTTGACGTGCTTCCTCGCATGCAGGTACAGCAGGTATGCCATCCAGGTAACTGCGGCCCAGGTTTCTTTCGGATCCCATGTCCAGTAGTCTCCCCAGGCTTCCTTCGCCCATAGAGCGCCCATCACTATTCCCATCGTCAGAAAAGCGAATCCGATGCTCACTAGCGCATAGCAGGCCTCGGAATCCTTCTTGTCAATAGGGCGGTCGTTCGAATCACGGTGCCAGAGGTAGCCTGCGAATATTGCGGCTGCTCCCATGAGAGCGTAGGCTATCATGTACACGATCACGTGCGGGACGAACCATGGACTTTGCAGGGCAGGCATAAGATTCTCGCCGTGGATTTCAGGCTTGAATATGTTCACGCAGACGAATACCAGAGACAGCAGGGTAGTGAACGACATTATCCATTTGTAGCGGTAGGCTATGAAAATGATGGTACCGATGAGCGACAGGAAGAACGAGTACCAAAGCCTGGTTTCTCCCATCGTCCTCATCGGAGGCCTGCCTAGAGCAGTCCACAGGCAGATGATATAGGCTAGGAATATTCCTGAGCCTGCGATGGAGAGGGCGATGGCAGGCCTGTCGCCTTTTTTTGAATATGATAACAAGCTTCCAGCTACCCAGAATAGGGAAGCGCCGACAGCGAAATATGCGAACGACTCCCAGATCATGACTTAGCCTCCTTTCTTGCCGCCTTGTCAATGAACATGAATATACAGCCAATCAGCAGGCCCCAGAGGCCTATTTGCGTGATCGGCCACATCGGGTCCCTGACAACGTTCAGCACGCTGTATTCGCTATCTTTGCCTTTTGAGACATCGTAGCCCGACTGATAAATCTTCCATGAGGCGAACCTTGCTGGGTGATTAACTCTAACGCTCGCCAGCTTGCTCCCTTTGTCAGAGGTGAGCTGAATCTTGGACAGAAATTCTTTAGGCTGATGCGTTCCCTCATATTCCTCCATCTGGAAATCCTCCAGTTTTATGCTGAACGGCAGCTGCAACGAGTTTCCTTCGGCATCAATAGCTGTGTTTAGCGTCTCGCCTTCATTTATCTGGATGTAGGCGGTCTTTCTGGCTCCGACTCCGCAAATCCCGGCAACCAAAATTGCGAATATGCTCCAGTGGAAGATTGCCATGGCAGACAATTTCTTGATTTTCAGGTCAGTGATGGCCTGAATGCCGATAAGAACAGTGAAATAGATTAGCAGCAGCGCAAAGACCCAGGAGGTTTTCATGTCATGGAATCCTAACGCACCTAGGATTCCCCGTCCGCTTCCATTTTGCGGTATGAGTCCGAAGAAGAGAAGAAGGATAACCAGAACGCACATCGTCACGATGCGGCTTTCAGCACCGGAAATGCTCCGGGCGAATTTCCATCTATCCTTCAAGAAATACAGAAAGAAAGGAAAGGCCAGAAGCAGGGCCAGGCAGACCCACACGTTGCCTCCGGCATGTATCTCGCCGAAAAACAATTGCAGCGCCACGCCTGCCATGAAAAGCACGATGCAGCGCCACAACGCTTTTGCATATTCACCGAGTGGCTTCATTCAGCCTTAGGCTTGTTCCCACTGGGAGCGGAGAAGATTGACGGCTGCGGTCAGGGTCTCTTTGCGATCACCTTTGGTTCCGCACTCGAATGAGACGTAATTCTGATACCCCATCTCTTTTAGAGCCTTGAATCCGTCCACGTAGTTGTCTTTCTCGCCGTCTTCCCCAGGCATCAGTCTTCTGCCTCGACTGGCGATATGGACGTGCTGCAGGTATTTGGTGCCGGCTGACATGAATGCGCCGTAGTCAGATGTCTCTTCTTGCATGTGCCAAAAATCGCCCATGCATTTTACGCCTGCGCTATCTGCATCGCGGCAAATTGCGGCTGCATCAGCGACCAGGCGAAGGTAAAATGCCTCTTTGCGATTCAGAGGCTCCAAGATTATCGTTGTGTCATGCTGCTGGGCATATTCTCCCAGTTCGTGCAGTTGCTCGCAAAGGAAATCCCTGGTCTCAAGCGTATGAGGCTTGCAAGGCTTCTGCCCGTTGAAAGCTGGCACCATGATGACTCCCGTGGAGCCAAGGGCTCCGGCGGCATCGATTATCTGGCGCATCGTCGTATCGAAAGACTCTTTCACGGCCGGATCTTCGGCCAGAATAAAGCCGTCAAAGCCTGCGCAGATGGCAGATACCTTTATGTTTCTGTCCTTAAGCGCGTCTTGGAGTTCTGTGATTCTGTCCCCGAGTCCTCTTCCGCCCGGCTCGAACCCGACGACGCCCAAGCTCTCTAGGAAGTCCAGCTTCTCGTTCAGGCTTTCTCCAGGAGTCACGCCTTCCTGGCATGAAATATTCAGCACTCCCTGAGCCTTATTATCAGCCTTTCCTTTGGAGCCGCTTTTAGCAGCACAAGAAACTGCAAGGGATGGAGCCGCAGCAAGAGCGGCCATCCCAAGCAGAGATCTGTTTATGAATTGTTTTCTGTCCATATATTTACTCTTTGTGGGCTTCGCCCGGAACAGGAACAGTGTACTTGGACATATCCATAGGCCCGAGCTCAAGTTTCTCCGGCATGTAGTCAAGCTCGGAAGCGCTTATCTCGTCCCATTTTACAGTCTTTCCTGTGTAAGCGGCCTCGCGACCCATGACTCCTGCCAGAGAAGAAATGCCTGTCTCGCCAGCCTCCACGTGTGCATCGCCCTTGCGGATGTGGTTCACCCAGTCCACATGCTCTAGCACGTAAGGGTTGAACTGCTTGAATTCGGCCTGAGCTGCCTCTTTGTCATATTTCCAAAGCTCGTTGCCATCGAGGTCTCTGATTGTGAAGTCCTGGCTGTTCCAAGAACCTTTGGTTCCCTGGATGAATTCGCTCACGTTGTTGCTGCAGCCGTCTATCTGGCGGCACATGCTGTGGAGATGCACGCCGTTCTCGAACTCGAAGTCGATGCTGAAGTTGTCGTACTGGTCGCCTGTGATTCTGCGTTGACGGCTTCCGAAGCCTGTGGCTGCCACAGGGTGCATGCCCGTCATCCAAAGGAACACGTCTATGTTGTGCACGTGCTGCTCAACGATGTGGTCGCCTGAAAGCCATTTCCAGTTCACCCAGTCGCGGATCATCCACTCCATGTCGCTCCAGCCTTTTTCTCTGTTGCGATACCAGAGCATGCCCTGGTTCCAGTAAACGTTTCCTCCTGTGATTCTTCCGATCATGCCTTCCTGAATCTTCTTGAAAGACTCAACGTACTCGCGCTGATGATGGCGCTGAGTTCCGGTCACGACCGAGAGGCCCTTGGACTCAGCCTGCTTTGCGGCTGCCATGATGGTGCGGTACCCCTTCGGATCGACTGCAATAGGTTTCTCGAGGAATGAATGCACGCCTTTGGAGGTGGCATACTGGAAATGCACTGGACGGAACACCGGCGGGGTGGCGATGATGACCATGTCCACGCCGGAATCGATGACCTTCTGATACGCATCGAAGCCTACGAAACAGTGATCGTCGGCGACTTCCTGTCCCTTCTCCTTAAGTTTGCCTTTCAGAGAGTCTATCCTGTCCTGGAATACGTCTCCCAGAGCAGTCACGGTGATGCCGTCGGCTGCCTCGAGAAGATTCTCCACTGCGCCGGAACCTCTTCCGCCGCAACCGATGACTCCGGCTTTCAGAGCCTTTCCTTCGATTGCCTTGTCAGGAAGATCAGGAACGTAATATTCATCTGGCTGCCTTAGCGGTTCGTTTGCGCTCTTGGATGAAGAACCGCCCTTGCATGCAGAGACAATTGCTGGCACGCCAATCAGACCTGCCGCGCCAAGCAGGGATGATGTAGTCAGGAAATTCCTTCTGTTCATCTTGTTGCTCATATCTTATTAGTTTTTAAGTTAATGTATTATATGTATTAGAATGATTGTTCTAATCTATGCCTTCTGGCACCTCACAAACTATCCTGAATCCTATGCCTTTTATGTCTGAGTACCACCAGATGCTCTTGGGGTTCTGAGGATCAGTCCTGAGCCATGCGTCGTTCTCGGTATGCCCTCTTGAAGAGCATCTTACGTCGGCTGCATCGCTCGCATAGTTGCCGCCTCTGACAACATACTCGCTTCCCTCCGAAGGCCCCTTAGGGTCGATCTCCCCGTCTTTCAATTTAGAATAGGCGTCTTCTTGGTACCAATCGGAGCAATATTCAAGCACGTTCCCTAGCATATTCTTAAGCCCGAAAGGATTAGCTCCCATTTTTTCAGGCTCGGCAGTTTTCCCGTCGCTGTCTTCGGAATAGACCACGTAACGAGCTATCATGGCAGTATCGCTGCCGAAAATCCTGTTCCACAGGCCTTCGTTGCTGAATTTCTTAGGGTTGCCCTCGAAGAAATACGGAGTACTGGTACCGCCTCTGGCAGCATATTCCCATTCTGCTTCCGTCGGAAGCCTATATTTCTTTCCAGTCTTCAGTGACAGCCACTGACAGAATGTTTCGGCAGCATAATGAGTCATCGTTATGGCAGGCCTGCTGCCCATGCCCCAGCCTTGATCCGGAAAACCGAACGGCGGAGTAGGCCCGCTGACTGCATCAACGTCCGGCCTGGAATTATTAGCGTAGACTTTTTCCGGAGGCGTGCGCCCCTCGGACATGGTTTCGTTGTAGAATGCCCAGTACTGGTTCCACGTCACTTCCACCTCGCTCATGAAGAAGCGTGATATCTTCACGTTCTTCTGCGGCCCTTCGTCTTTTTTATGGAATGGCTCTTTCTCGGAGCTGCCTATGGTGAAATCGCCGCCTGGAATAGCTATCATATTAATTGATGCACCCGTGCCGGGAACTGTCTCAGTGAAGTTTTTGAATGCTGTCACAACTGTGGCTGAATCATAAACTATTCCGCTATTCACCTCAACAGCTTCGGTCATCTTCGTGTGCTTGTAGTTCGGATTGTAGTGTCCTGCGTCCAAATGGCAGCTGATGCATTGGAGATTCAGCTTCTTGGCATTCTCCTCATAATAGAGATGCGCAGTGACTCCGTCGTCGGACATGCCTTCCGGAAATAGGTTCACGTGGCACTTCTCGCAAGATGAGTTGTAGACAGTTTTCACTGCATGTTCCAATTCGCCCATCTTGGCGAAATCCAGTTCTTCCTTGTCCTTCGTCCAATATGCCCAGAAATCTTTCGCCCCCATTTTCGCCTTTGCCATCATGTATTTTAGCACGCCCTCTTCCTCCGGCGGCAGATGGCATGCGGCACAGTCTGTGACTGTTCCGCTCTTGCTGTTGTAGTGCACGGACTTCTTCCAGGCCGCATCTGCTTCTTCATGAATATGGCAGCTCATGCAATATTCATTGGTGGAAGTCTTCACCATTGCAGAGTGGAAGAAAATAAACAAAATGAAACCGATCACGATGCCACCGAGACCGATTAAAAGAATATTACGAGTTCGTTTTTTGCCAGGCATATCACTCTCCAAGCTTAATCTTCCAAATTTAGGAATTTTTCCTTTAAGATAAAACCTTCGGAATACAAAAAAACCGATCCAGAAGGACCGGTTAAAAATATTCATGACAAAATTATTGCTCTTCCTGAAGCCTGAGGTGTTGAACGTAGATGGCTTTCATCTTAGCGTTCCTCCTTGTCACGGATGGTTTCTCAAAATTCTTGCGGGCGCGCAACTCGCGAATCGCGCCTGTCTTCTCGAACTTCCTCTTGAATCTCTTCAGCGCTCTTTCGATGTTTTCCCCATCCTTTACTGAAACTATGATCATAACGGTTTTACCACCTCCTTTTCTTTTGCGCCTGCAAAGTTATCATAATTTTATTAAATTTGCTAAAACTAAAGAATATTTTTTATGGACAGTCCCTTTGACTATAGCAGCCCCGTTACGGGCCAGCATTTCATAGGAAGAAAAGAGGACTGCGTACTGCTAGGAAGCATTCTGGAGAGAAGCGTGAATGCTGCTATCTGGGAGCCAACCCTCTCAGGCAAGAAATCTCTCATCCAGCAGACGCTCATTATGCTGAGGGCGAAAGGCCTTCGCATCCAGACAGGGAATCTGTCGGCGTTGGACATCCGCTCAACCGATGCATTTATCAAGAGGCTGGGCGATACTGTGATAAGGATGGTTGCCTCCACTCCTGACGAATATGAATCCATCTTGGCTCAACAGCTCAGAGGAACTCATTTCATTTTCGATCGCGACGTATTCTCGAAGTCAGATGAGATTCTTTCGGCAGCCGCTCCGATGAACGAAGATGACATGCTCGCCGTGCTGCGGCTGCCATATATTCTTTTCAAAGATTCCGATGAGCGGAAGATAGTCATCATTGATGAATTCCAGAATCTGGACCTCACGGAAGATGGCGACAGGTTGTTTTCCTGCATGGAAAAGGCAATTGGCGAGCGTTCGGGAGAGCCATCGGGATTTTCTTACATATTCATGGGCTCTCAGGTGAATGCGATGAATTCCATATTCATGAAGAGGCATCGCTTTTATCGCATGCATGAGAGGGTTAAGTTGTCGAGGATAGAAGAAAAAGACATAGTAGAGCATGTCATTAAAGGTTTTCTGGCAAGCGGCAAAGTCATAGACAGGGATCTTGTATCGGGCGCATGCCGCCTTTTCAGATGCAATATGTTCTATATCAATTTCTTTTTCTCCGTCTGCGACTCTCTTTCCAAGGGATATATCATGGAGCCGATTCTCTTGGAGGCGCTGGAGGCTGTCATGGCGGTGAATAAGGGCAGGTTCGTAGCTGCGATGAACGACCTCACGACTTTTCAGGTCAGTCTCCTGAGGGCAATCTGTGATGGTTGCACGAAATTCAGCACTGCGGAAGTCATAAATAAATATTCTTTGAATTCGTCTGCTAATGTACGCAGGCTGAAGGATGCTTTGATGAAGAAGGAGATCGTCACGTTCGATGGGCTTGAGCAGAAGCCTGAGTTTCTGGATTCTTTCTTCGAGTATTGGCTTAAGAATGTGTATTTTAAATCTTTATGAATATGCCGAAGCAAAAAATAGCAGTGCTCACGGGGGCAGGGGTAAGTGCCGAGAGCGGACTGTCGACTTTCAGGGGCAGCAATGGGCTCTGGGGGGAGTATGACCCAGGCGAGGTTGCCTCAATAGAGGGCTGGTACAGAGATAGGGAGAAAGTCCTTAAATTCTACAATGGTTTCAGGCAGAGACTGTCTCAAGTGAAGCCTAATGCTGCTCACATTGCGATTGCGCAGCTAGAGAAAGACTATTCAGTGACAGTGATCACTCAGAACGTGGACAACCTGCACGAGCGTGCTGGCAGCACGAGGATCATCCATCTTCATGGCGAAGTTACGAAGGTCCGCCCAGAGCAGGGAATATATGATCAGACATATTCGGAGAAAGAGGTCATCGATGTGGGCTACCAGGAAGTCAATCTTGGAGACAAGGCCCCGAATGGCAGTCAATTGCGACCGCACATCGTCTTTTTCGGTGAGGCAGTGCCTAAGATTGAGAAGGCTATCGATATCGTGGAAGATGCTGACATCATGCTCATCGTAGGCACTTCGCTTCAGGTTTATCCTGCCGCGGGGCTCTATGGCTACGCAAAGGCTGACACGCCAATTTACATCATTGACCCAGAGTCAGTTCCTGTACATGATTTGCGAATCAAGCATATTGAAGAGCCTGCTACCACGGGCATGCAGACATTTCTTAAAATGCTGAAAGAGAGGGAATGAAATATTTTGCATATTGAAGAAAAAATATCTAATTTCTCATCTTTGACACTCTGTTTTTGAGAAATCAAGATCCCAGACCGCTGCAATGGCGATTTGGGGCCTTTTCAATCAGGTTACTTTGTACTAATATGTGAGTCCATCGATCAGTTTTTTGTTGATTTTATGATTTTTTTCATTGTTTGTTTAGAGACGATCTGCGTGTCCGTCCTGAAGCCGGCGGAGCCGTGCAGGTTGTTTGTGACGTCCGTCCGTGTATATGTGGGTACATAGCCTTCTCCGCTCACGGCTATGAAGTTCATGTCCTGAAGAGTGTCGATTATCTCGGCTGGAGAGAAGCGCCGTCCTCCTCGGTTGACTTTCTTTTCCAGATATTTATATAGCAAAAGAGCAAGGAAGCAGGTGAGGAAGTGAGCCTTGATGCGGTCGTCCCTCTGTAGGAATACCGGCCTTGCCTCGAATTCGGTCTTCGTGATGCGGAAGCAGTCTTCTATGATCCAGCGCCCGCCGTTCACCTTGATGATTTCTGGGGCGGTGTCATCGAGGTCGGTGCAGATGCCGTAGAAGCCGTCGAAGCGCGCCTCCTGGTCTATCATCTCCTGATTGAGGGAAAAGGCCTTTATTCCGGCAAATTCGCCGTCTTCTGTGCAGCTTTCCTGCTTGATGAAGCGTTTGGGATCGTTCTGGCTCTTCCCCAGCTTTCCAGCTGCACCCTTATCAATGATTTCCTTAGCTTTGGCAATCTGCTTTTCACGTGCGTGACGCAGGTAGCCGCGGTATTTGAACGAGAAGGTGACTATGAGTCGCTGCTCCAATTCCTCGCCGGTCTTGCTAAGTCTTGTCTTTATCCAACGTTCACGGCAAAAGAGTGCGTCTGCATATTCCTGAGGATCCAGTTGGGTTAAGTCATATTCTTTTTCTGACAGTTCCGGGCCGTTCTTTCCCTTGAAGTCGACAAGTCTCCACCCCGTGGCCTGCAAGGCCCAGTCCTGAAGGTGCCCCTCGAGTTTCTTCAGCGACTGCACCGTGATGAAGGCCCTCTCCCCGACGTGGTCGTTCAGCCTGTTCTCATATGAGGCGAGCCCTCCGTCCGTGCATACGACCACTTTCGATATGCCGAACTTCTCGCGGAGCTTGTCTTCCAGCGGCTTGAGCGTCGTCGTCTCCGCCGTGTTGCCGGGATTGACGCAGAACGCAAGCGGGATGCCGTCCTTGTCGGTGAAGAGCCCCATCTGGACGATGGGATTGGGACGGTTCTCCTTGGAGTGACCGTACTGGCGCAGGCCGCTTTCCTCCTCGCTCTCGAAGTAGTAGTTGGTGCAGTCGTAGTAGATGACCGAGTCGCTGCGCTTGCCCAGCTTCAGGCTGTTCCTGTAGACGGCCGCCTGGATGTCATCCATCTCCTTCGCCAGAAGCGACAATGCCCTGTAGACCTGATGGATGTCTGCTTTCGGCTGCTCGATGAAGCGCCTCGCGTCCTCCAGGGACGATCGCTTGGAGCCGGGATGCAGCACCCTAGCGTAGAGCAGCATCGATAGTATCTCATTCAAATCGTACTCGTTCTTATGCTTCTTCTCTATCTTCTTGCAGATCTTATCCAGCCCTAACTCGTGATATGCTTTCTGCAGGAACAGGTAGCCGCCATTGAAGATGCGCTGATCGTCCTTCTTGATTAGTATTGAAGGATTATATTCAATAATGATTTTACGCCTTGACTCTTTTTCGGCAGCCGTCAACTCTGCGACATATTTCCTTGCTGCTCCAAGAGGATCTTCTTCTCCAAAGCGGGCAATTAACTCTTTTAAAGTTCCTAATCTTTCGACGACCTTGGTCGTGGTCTTGCCTGTTTCTGAACGAAAAGACTTCTGGACATAATACGTAGCCGAATTTTTCGACTTACTAACAATTAAATTCATATAGTCGCACTTAGTATTAGTAAATATTAGTACAAATATAGAAACAAAATTTGACAAAAAAAAGACTTTCGCGAAAAAGTCTATCAATTACTTGCGAATATTTTTAATTCATGAATGTGTCAAACTTCCGGGGGCTCTATGGCTACGCAAAGGCTGACACGCCAATTTACATCATTGACCCAGAGTCAGTTCCTGTACATGATTCGCGAATCAAGCATATTGAAGAGCCTGCTACCACGGGCATGCAGACATTTCTTAAAATGCTGAAAGAGAGGGAATGAAATATTTTGCATATTGAAGAAAAAATATCTAATTTTGCACTCCATTTTAGAGCCGTGGAGCTCGTTTAAGTTCTGTGCATGAGCACAGGCGCTCGCGGCTGAAACTTTTAAAAGAAGTTTGTTTGTATGTACGCAATCGTAGACATTGCAGGACATCAGTACAAAGTTGAGGCAGGGAAGGAAATCTTCGTTGACCGTCTTGCGGCCAAGAAAGACGAATCCGTTGAGTTCAACAAGGTGCTGCTGGTCGACAACGAAGGGCAAGTGACCCTTGGTAAACCTTATGTAGATGGCGCTTCTGTCAAAGCTACCGTGACCGATGATCAAGTCAGGGCTGACAAAGTGCTGGTATTCAAGAAAATCCGTCGTAAAGGCTTCCAGAAATGCAACGGCCATCGCCAGAAGCTTTCTAAAATCCGCATCGACGCTATCGCTTAGTTTCAAGGAGGAGTAATTATGGCACACAAAAAAGGACAATCAAGTTCAAAGAACGGTCGTGAGTCTCATTCCAAGAGATTGGGCCTGAAGAAGTTCGATGGCCAGATCGTAAAGGCTGGCAACATTCTGGTCCGCCAGAGAGGAACAGTTCACAATCCTTATAGGAACGTAGGCATGGGCAAAGACCACACGCTTTACGCTCTTGTAGATGGCACGGTGAAATACTGCAAGAAAAAAGATGACAAATCCTACGTATCTGTAGTTCCTAGTGAGAATTAAGCTCGGAGGATTGACAGTGTTAAGAGGACTTGCTTCGAGTTAATCGTGCGGTCCTCTTTTTTAATTTTAACGAATATGCTAACACTTAAGACGCTGCGCGATGATCCGCAGCACGTGATTGACAAGCTGGCAGTCAAGAATTTTGACGCTAAAGATATAGTTTACAAAGTTCTAGAGCTGGACGATCATAGGAAAGCTCTTCAGACGGAAAGCGATTCGCTTCTGGCAAAGCAGAAGCAGCTTGCCGCACAGATAGGCGGCCTCATGAAGGAGGGCAAAAAAGCCGAGGCGGAGGAAGTTAAGAAAGAGGTGGGCGAACTTAAAGCGAAGTCGAATGATTTGCTCGCTCAGGCCGATGCTAATAATAAAGAATTGCAAGAGCAGCTAGTGCTTCTTCCGAATATGCCTTGCGACCTGGTAATCCCAGGGAAGGGCGCCGAAGATAATCAGGTCGTAAAAATGGGTGGGCCGGAGGCTCATCTGCCTCAGGATGCCCTGCCACACTGGGAGCTTGCCAAGAAATACGACATCATTGATTTTGATTTGGGCGTTAAGCTGACTGGCGCTGGGTTCCCTGTCTACAAGGGAAAAGGCGCTAAGCTGCAGAGGGCTCTAATCAATTATTTCCTTGATTTCAACACTGCGGCAGGCTACAAAGAGGTTGAGCCTCCGGTGATGGTGAATGCGGCATCCGGTTTCGGAACTGGCCAGCTACCAGACAAGGAAGCCCAGATGTATTACGTGGGCTTGGACGATTTCTACATGGTTCCAACCGCAGAAGTTCCTGTCACCAATATATTCAGAGACGTTATCCTAGGTAACGAGGATTTCCCTCAGAAACTCACTGCCTACACTCCTTGCTTCCGTCGCGAAGCCGGGTCTTATGGCAAAGACGTGAGGGGACTGAATCGTCTGCACCAGTTCGATAAAGTGGAGATAGTACGCATCGAGAAGCCAGAGAATTCGTATGCGGCACTGGATGAGATGGTAGCTCACGTGGAGAAGCTCGTGAATTCTCTCGGCCTGAAATACAGGATATTAAGGCTCTGCGGTGGTGACCTTAGCTTCACTTCCGCAATTACATACGACTTTGAGCTCTGGTCAGCAGCCCAGAAGCGCTGGCTGGAGATTTCTTCAGTTTCCAACTTCGAGACCTATCAGGCCAACAGGCTTCACCTTCGCTATCGTGACGAGAATGGCAAGATGCAGCTCTGCCATACTCTGAACGGCAGTTCTCTTGCTCTCCCTCGCGTCGTAGCCTCTCTGTTAGAGGATTACGAGACAGAGACCGGAGTTATCATCCCAGAGGTGCTTAGGCCTTACACAGGATTCGATAAGATAGATTAACCCTCGGAACATGGCCGAGAGAATAATCATAGGAATTGACCCTGGAACCAATCTGCTTGGTTTCGGGGTCATTGCCGTTTCGGACGGTAAGCCTCAATTCGTGGATATGGGCGTTCTGGATATTCGTAAAGAGAAGGATGCATATTCAAAGCTCCGTCAGATTTTTGACACGGTGTCTGAGGTATGCAAGACCTATCATGGCACCGAGCTGGCGGTAGAATCTCCATTCTACGGCAATAGGAACGCTCAAGTCATATTAAAGCTAGGCAGGGCGCAGGGTGCGGCGATGATAGCTGCCATGGAATATGGAATAGGAATAGTTCATGAATATGCCCCTAGAGAGGCCAAGCAGGCAATCGTTGGCAATGGGGCTGCATCGAAGGAACAGGTGCAGCTGATGCTTGAGAAGACCTTGGGGATGATGCTGAAGCCAGAGCACCTGGATGCCACGGATGCGCTCGCTATCGCAATGTGCCACTATTACGCCACGACGAATTCGTTACTCTCGGCGAAGAGAGGCGGCAGCTGGGAGCAATTCATCAAGGACAATCCTGGAAGGGTGAAATAATTCAAAAAAAATATTTGCGGATCATTAAACTTAGGGCAGTTTTGTCTGTCTTATTGGTTGTTTTATGGTTAGTTGTAGGAACAATCATATTGGAATGTCTTTATGAAATTTTATAGGCTTTTACTAATTATTTCAGGCCTTCTGGCCGCCTGCGTCACGGCTTTTGCGCAGAATGGCACTATTTCGGTGAAGTTAGTGGATGATTCAAATGGCGAGGCGGTCGGTTTCGCGACGGTTTCCATTACGAAGGAGGGGGGCGAGAAGCCTATAAAATACGCTTTGTCCGGCGCTGATGGAAACGCAAAGCTGGAGAAAGTACCTGCCGGAAAATATAACTTTAAGGCAGAACTCCTTGGGTATAAGAATTTTACGAAGGCCATTGAGGTGAAGGGAAACTTGGATCTTGGAGAAGTGAAGATGACGTTGGATAAAGAGACGCTGGAACAGGCAACTGTCTCAGCGGCTGGCAATCCTATAACCGTTAAAAAAGACACCATTGAATATAACGCATCATCTTTTAAGACAACTGAGAATTCCGTGCTGGAGGATCTGCTGAAAAAACTTCCTGGAATAGAAATTTCCGAAGATGGCACCATTACGGCTAATGGCGAGAAGATTTCCAAAATAACTATCGATGGCAAAACATTCTTCCTGGACGATCCGCAGCTGGCCTCCAAGAACCTTCCTGCGAAAATCATCGATAAGGTGAAAGTCGTGCAGAAAAAATCAGAGCAGGCTGAATTTACAGGAATAGATGATGGCAATGAAGAGACCGTGATTGACTTGTCTATCCATAAGGGCATGATGAATGGCGTTTTCGGCAATGTCTCTGGTGGCGTTGGTCACGATTGGACTAGCGGAGGAAGCTCTTCGTTCGGGAATAACGATGGAGACTATCGTTACCAGGGAGGGGCTTTCATCGGAAACTTCTCTGATAAGCGTCAGATAAGCATTATCTTGAACGGAAACAATACGAATAACAGGGGATTCAATGATCTGTCTGGGGGCATGATGCAAGGCATGCGTGGCGGTGGCGGCGGAATGGGTCGTGGTGGCGGCGGTTTCGGAGGCGGGAATGGCATCACGACTTCCTGGATGGGCGGATTGAATGGCAATTGGACGCTCTTCGACGATAAGATGAATCTTGGCGGGAACTATCTTTACAATGGCACGAGGCGGAGCGTTGAGGAGCAGAGCATAAGAGATACTTACCTTGAGGATGGAACCACGCTGACGTACAGGAATGGCGTGAATGGTCCTGGTTACAGCCACAATAATTCATACGGTCACCGTTTCGGGATTCGTCTCGAGCACAAATTTTCTGAAAATACGTCTATCCTTTTCCAGCCCCAAGTGAATTTTGGAACTGGCAACTATCACGAGTTCTCGGATTTCGAGACGATGAAGAGCTCGGGAAACGGGGCGGCATCTATGACCAACCGTGGTTTCAATAATAATAGCGGTGACAATAAAAACTGGACTACGAATGGTTTCTTCCTGTTCAGGCAGAAGCTTGGAATACCTGGAAGGACGATTTCGTTCATGGGAAACTATAATTTCAGCCATAATGATCTGGATGGATTCAATCAGTCTCTTACTCAGACATTCAATGATGCTGACACCCTGGATGATATAGTGAATCAGAGGATAGACCAGTTCTCCAATAGCGCATCTTTGTCTGGGAGACTGGTTTACACAGAGCCTCTAGGGAAAGGTTTCTACGTCGAGGGACATTACAGTTACAGCTGGAGCCGCAACAAATCCGAGAAAGACACGTACAACAGTGGAGATAATTCTCTCTTCTCAATGAGCAATCCTTTGTATGTCGCTGCAGGGGAGGCTCGGGACGAGACATATTCGAATGAAATCGTCAATCGTTATGTGAATCAGGAGATAGGCGTGAACCTTCAGTATCAGCAGGATAAGCTGCATGCCCAGATAGGTGCCGGCTTGCTGCCTACGAACACTCATAATGAGACAAACGGCAAGACATACAAGAGCAACGTCCTCAACTGGTCTCCGTCTGCGATGATGTGGTATGATATCAATGATAATACCAACGCCAGGATTTTTTATTTCGGACGCTCGGCTCAGCCTTCCACATCGCAGCTGATGCCAGTGCCTGATAACACGAATCCTTTGAACGTCTCTCTAGGAAATCCTTACCTGGACCCTTATTTCAACCACAATGTGAGGACAGAGTTCAGGACCACGGATAAGAAGACTTTCTTGTCTTTCAACGCCATGCTTTCTGGCGGTATGGTCAAGGATCCTATAGTTTCCGCAGTATGGTACGATCCTAATGGAGTGCAGTATTCTATTCCTGTCAACGGTCCTAATTCGGGGAACGTTGGCGCAAGGTTATTCCTCAATTCGCCAATCGCTAAATCGAATTTCTCCATATTCGTGATGTCTAACGCAAACTATTCGAAGGGGACTTCATACATTGCAAGCACCTCATTCGACATGTCTCCTTATGATACGGACGGCGATGGCGTGTTTGACGACTATGAGAAATTTCATGAGGATTATTCGGGCGACATCAGTCACTCATCTGTTTTCTCTGAAAACAAGACGCAGACATTGGGCCTTACGGAAAGGCTCAGGGTGACATACAAAAACGATTTCGTGGATATAGAGATAGGCGGCAGAACCAGGATGAACAGGTCTTGGTACACGATTAACACTAAGAATAACGTCAAGACGTGGAATAATCAGATTGACGGTGAGATGACGTGGACTATCCCTGGCGGGATAGAGGCTAAGGCTTCATGTGACTACAATTGGTATCGTGGTTACTCAGCGCCTCAGGATGACGAGGTGATATTGAATGCCGAGATAAATAAGCTTCTTTTCAAGAAAAAGCTCACTATAGCTGTAAGAGGGTATGATCTCTTGAATCAGTCCAAGAACCTTAGCGTCACAGATGCCTCAAACTACCATCAGGAGTCGCTGAATAATACGCTGGGCCGTTATGTCGTCTTCGTATTGACTTACAGGTTCGGGAATTTCAGCGGGCAGAGAGGTGGCATGCGAGGTGGACCTGGCGGTCCAGGAGGCCCAGGCCGTCCAGGCCGTGGCCCTATGGGGCCGCCTAGATAGTAGGGGGCTCTGCCCCCTGAGAACCCCTGCGGCTCCCGGCCTTGTGGCATTCGCTTGGCTGGTGCCTCGCGAATACCCGGCCTCCGCCGGTCGCGTGACTGCGACTTGCTATGAAGATAGCTATTGGAGGGTGCTGGTGGTGTAGCTGCGCCATTTGTCGAGGAGGGCGGTGATGTCGCTTGGGAGAGGAGAGTCGAAGTGCATCATTTCTTTGGTGCGAGGGTGCACGAAGCCTAAGGTCTTGGCATGGAGAGCCTGCCTGGGGCATATTTCGAAACAGTTCTGAATGAACTGACGATATTTCGCATAGATTGTCCCCTTGCGGATCTCGGTTCCACCATAACGTTCGTCATTGAATAGCGGATGCCCAAGGTAACTCATGTGAACGCGAATCTGGTGCGTCCTGCCGGTCTCTAGGCGGCATTCGATGAAAGTCACGTAGCCAAACCGTTCCAGAACACGATAATGCGTCACTGCATGCTTGCCCTTACCCGGATCGTCCTCAAAAACCTTGAAACGGAGCCTATCATTTGGGTCGCGCCCGATGTTGGCATCGATTGTGCCCTCGTCTTCTTTCAGATTTCCCCATACGACAGCCACATATCGCCTTTCTATGGAATGCTCGTAGAACTGTCTCGCCAGGTCCAGCTGGCTCTCGTCATTTTTCGCAACGACAAGCAGCCCCGAAGTGTCTTTATCGATTCTGTGCACCAGAATGCCCATTCTCTCATCTTCTGCATCCGGCCCCTGAGAGATGCCCAAATGATAGGCTAGGGCGTTGATCAAAGTTCCCTCAAAGTGCCCATGGCCAGGGTGCACGACCATTCCGGCTGGCTTATTCACCACCAGCAGATCGTTGTCTTCATAGACTATATTCAGAGGAATATCTTGTGGGAGAATCTCTAGTCCGCGCCGCCTGTAAGGCATCACGAAGCGGATGACATCCAAAGGCCGCACGATCATATTAGCCTTGGCCGTCTTGTCATTCAGCAGCACGTAGCCCTCTTTTATGGCACACTGCACCCTGTGCCGAGATGTGTCCTCCAGATGCGTTGCCATGTATTTATCTATTCGCATCGGGGTCTGGCCCTTATCGACGTTCAGCCGGAAATGCTCGAACATCCCCTGCTCTTCATCCTCTACGGATTCGTCCTCGGAATTATAAAGTTTCTCCTCGTCCACTACTCAGCCTTGTTCTCTTTCAGGGTGACTTTATTCGGATCTACGGACAGGTAGAGAGTTATCTCGGAGCCCATTAATACGGCCTCGCTCGATTTCCCTGGTACCTGCTTATAAACCTGAGCGTTGAGGGTATCGGCATAGTCTTTCACGCTGGAGTCGAAAACCAGCCTGCTTATATTCAAAGAGCTTTCATGCACATCGTCCACTGCCCTCAGATATTTCTTGTTCATAAGGTCAGGGATATAAGTCAGGTTATTATCCGGGTTCAGCCCGACTTCCAGGTCGATTTCGCTCCCGCTCTCTATCTTCTTGCCAGGCTTTATCTGACGGTTATGGTAAAGCTGCCTGATGACATTATTAGTAGCTATGTCATCGACGTATAAAAGCTTTCCAAGCGTAAGCCCTCGGGCGTTCAGCTCAGCCTTTGCCTGCCTCATTGAATATCCTACCAGATTCGGCATGCTGACCAGCTTGGGACTCATCGCATTGATGGTCAAGTTGATGATGCGTCCCTTCTTCACCTTCGAGCCGACTTTGGGATTCTGGCTGTAAACGGCCCCCCGCTCCATCCTCCTTATGAATATGGAGTCTACGACTTCTATCTTAAGGTTGCTGTTATGAGCGGTCCTGCGTGCTTCGGAAAGCGTCATGTTCGTAAAGTCCGGGACTTCTATGGACTTGCCATGGTGAGTGAGCGCATTCAGCGCAAGAGTGCATACGAGCCATAGTATAAGGAAGAATGCAATGGCTCCTATTATATTCCTTAATATCCAATGTCCTCCGGCATCTTTTTTCTCTTCATTCTTTTCCATATTCATGAATATTTCATGTTAATTTAATTTAGAGAACAGCACTTCATACAGCCCTTCTCCAATCAATGATATTCCAATGATCAGCACGAGGATGCCGAACACCCTGTTTATCCACATCAGCGTTCCGATTCGTAAGGATTTCCTCCAATGACTGAAAAGCCATGAGAAGAAAAGCCAGTAGCATGCAGAACCTGCTGCGACAGCTAAGATCACGGGAAACACGTTAGCGCCTTGCTGGGAATCAAAATTCATCCCAAAAAAGGCGAATAGAGCGAACATCGCCAGAATAGCCCCTGGGTTCGAAAGTGACATGGCGGCGACTTGCAGATAGTCTTTTATGGATGCTCCACGCAACGGATCACGGGCTTTCATCTTCTTGAAAGGATTACTGAATGCTATAGAGGCGCCAATAAGGGCAACTATCAGGCCTCCGGCAAAATAGATGAATGTCTGATAAGTGGATATGAAATTCTGCGCTATCGTCAGGGCGAAGATGGAGATTATGGCGTACGCCGTGTCTACCGTCGTGGCACCCAGCCCGGCAATCACCCCGGCCTTCTGCCCATAGCTCAAAGATTTTTGCATCACTACTATGGCGACTGGTCCGAGAGGGACAGACGCACATATGCCGATGGCAAAACTCTTGAGTATGTCTGCAAACATCGATCTACTTCTCTCTCACGAATATCTGGATTGGACAGCCCGTCATATCGAAATGCTCTCTCAATTTATTTTCGAGGAACCGCTTGTACGGCTCTTTAACGTACTGGGGCAGATTGCAGAAGAAGGCAAACGCCGGGAATCTCGTCGGCAGCTGAGTTATGTACTTGATTCTGACGTATTTGCCCTTCCATGCCGGAGGCGGATAATTCTCGATTTCAGGGAGAATGGCATCGTTCAGTTCCCTTGTCGGAATCTTTTTTGCGTAGTTCTTGGAAACATGCCCTATCTCATCCAGCACGTTCATTATCCTCACCTTGTTAGTTACGGAAGTGAATATGATGGGAACGTCGTCGAAGGGGGAAATGCGCTGCTTCAAGGATTTCTCATATTCCTTGAGCGTGTTCGAATCTTTCTGGAAGAGGTCCCATTTATTGACCACCAAGACGCAAGCTTTGCGATTGCGAAGAATGAGATTGAATATATTCATGTCTTGCGCTTCCATGCCAAGATTTGCGTCGATCATCAGCACGCACACGTCCGCATGCTCGATGGCTCTGATGCTTCGCATGACGGAATAGAACTCGAGATCCTCGTCAACTTTCGACTTTTTCCTCATTCCGGCAGTGTCCACCAGAATGAAATCGTGTCCGAATTTATTGAAACGGGTTGAAATGGAATCCCTCGTTGTGCCTGCGACAGGGGTTACAATATTCCTTTCTTCTCCTAGCAGGGCATTCGTCAAGGATGATTTGCCTACGTTAGGCCTGCCGACGATGGCTATGTGAGGCAGGGCCGGGTCATCTTCCGGATCTAAATCTTCCTCCTTTGGAAGCTGCCTTACAATCTCGTCCAGAAGGTCTCCGGTTCCGCTTCCATTGGCCGCAGAGATAGACCAAATCTCTCCTAAGCCCAATGAATAAAACTGGTAGGCATCGAACATTTTCATCCCGGTGTCAACCTTGTTCACGCACAGTACGACCGGCTTTCCGCTGCGCCTAAGAATATCGGCGATTTCGGCATCGTAGTCGGTGATGCCTGTGGCTGCCTCTACCATGAATAACACCAGGTCGGATTCCTCGATGGCTATCGAGACTTGCTTACGGATGGCACCTTCGAACACATCGTCCGAATTAGAGGTCCATCCGCCAGTGTCAACTACTGAGAATTCTCTCCCGCACCACTCGCATTTGCCGTAGTGCCTGTCCCTGGTCACGCCCGCGATCTCGTCTACGATGGCCTGACGCCTTCCGACGAGCCTGTTGAAGAGGGTGGATTTCCCGACGTTCGGTCTCCCGACAATTGCTACAATACTCATATCCTTAAATTTAATTCAAAATATTCCTATCTGACCCCATCATAGAAACTGCAGGCAGAGCAGGCGCTGCCATTTCCGCCTTCGCACGAAACACTGCCCTTGCGTCCTTTCCCGCTGAACATCTCTTCTTCCTGCTCCCTCATGCATTTGATTCCGCGCTTGCGCATTTCCTCATTCTTGCTGATTTCGGTCTCAGGAAATTTACCATTCTTCCGGAATATGATGTTGAAGCACATCCCGAAAATGCAGATGCCAAGAATCGCTATGGCCGCAATGACAGTCTTCAGCATATTCCTAGAAAATAAATTCTGTGCTTATTGGCTCGTAATGGTAAACTTTGCGTATCGCAGATGCAAAAGTCTCTGTCATAGAAACGATCTTGATTTTCCTGGTGTCGGCTCCGGCCTTGAGAGGAATGGTGTCTGTGAAGTAAACTTCCTTCAGGCTGGAATTGTTGATTCTGTCGTATGCCGGGCCTGACAGGACTGCATGCGTGGCGCAAGCCCTGACGCTCTTGGCGCCTTTGGACATCAGCAGGTCGGCAGCCTTGGTGATGGTGCCAGCCGTGTCGATCATGTCGTCAACGATAACAATATTCTTGCCCTCAACATCTCCAATGGCGGTCATGGAAGCGACTACGTTTGCTCTTTCCCTAGACTTATGGCATATGATCACCGGGCAGGCCAGCTCTTTGGCGTATGCGTTTGCCCTCTTCGCTCCTCCCATGTCAGGGGCTGCGATGGCCAGATTCTCTAGATTTAGCGACCTTAAATATGGAATGAACACCTTGCTTGCATAAATATGGTCTACGGGAATATCGAAGAAGCCTTGGATCTGGTCAGCGTGCAGGTCACAGGTCATGATTCTGTCGACTCCGGCGGCTGTGAGGAGATTGGCTACGAGTTTGGCTCCGATGGATACTCTCGGCTTGTCTTTTCGGTCTTGACGGGCCCATCCGAAATAAGGCATCACTGCAATGACAGAATCGGCGGATGCTCTTTTGGCAGCGTCAATCGTGAGAAGCAGCTCCATTAAGTTCTCCTGAGGAGGGAAGGTTGACTGGATGATGAATACTGTCGCACCCCTGACGCTCTCATTGAAGGAAGGAACAAACTCTCCATCACTGAACTGAGTGACTTCTGAGGCACCTAAGCGATATTTTTCGTCGCCCTCAGCAATTTTGTTCAATGCGTCAACAACCTTGCATGCAAAGTCTTTAGAGGCCCTGCATGCAAACAATTCCATTCTGTGTTCGCTGTTCATGATATTTAGTGGCTTATCTTTTTTAATATATCATCTATGTAATTTAATATTTCTTCTTTCCCCATGCCTGTCTGCGCAGAAGAAGAAAAATACATTGGAAGCTCTTCCCATTGCTCCTTTAGCACTTCCATGTCTTTGTCTATCTGGGCTTTCAGGGCATTAGGCCCCATTTTGTCGGCTTTTGTGAATATGATGGAGAAGGGCACCTGCATCTGGCCTAGCCTTGTGATGAAGTCGATGTCGTTCTTCACCATGTCGTGTCTGGAATCTATCAGCACGAAAAGCAGCATCAGCTCCTCGGATTTCAGGATGAAGTCATCTATGATGTTCGTCAGCTCCTGCCTTTCTTTCTGAGAGATCTTTGCGAATCCATACCCTGGCAGGTCTACCAGATACCATTTGTTATCTATGCGGAAATGGTTTACTAGACGAGTTTTCCCTGGGGTAGAAGATGTTTTCGCAAGTTTCTTGTTCCCACAGAGCATGTTGATTAAAGAAGATTTGCCAACGTTTGACCTCCCGATGAAGGCGAACTCTGGCAACCTGAGCGCTGGTTTCTGGCTTATCCTTGTGCTACTCCCTGCGAAAGAAGCGTCTTTAATCTTCATATTCTTGGACTTCTGAATATATAAATGCAAAGATACTCAAAATATCCGATAAAAAGACAAGGCGGCTGAGGAAATGCGGCTTCCGATGCCTTCGCAATTGCGATGAAAATTATTACCTTTGTCTGCGGGCAAATGCTTCGCTCCTTGAATACGTTAAAATGACGACTCTGTTCCTGATACTCATAGCCGTTGTCATCTTGGCAAACATCTGGCTGAATGCCGTGTCTTCGCGCATAGGCATTCCGGCCCTTCTTGCATTCATGGTGCTGGGTATGCTGTTCGCTAATAACGGACTTTGGCCGGTACGTTTCGACAATTACGACTTCGCCAAAGAGACATGCACGGTAGGCTTGATATTCATAATGTTTTATGGTGGCTTCGGCACTCGCTGGAAGGCTGTGAAGCCTGTCGTGAGGGAGGCTGCCCTTCTTGCCTCTGTCGGCGTGGTGGTCACTGCAGCCCTGGTTGGGGTGTTCTGCCATTTCGTTTTAAGGTGGACATGGCTTGAGAGCATGCTTTTTGGCTCGGTCATGAGTTCCACAGATGCGGCTTCCGTGTTCTCGATACTACGAAGCCGCCGGCTGGGCCTCAAGAACAATGCCGCCCCTATGCTGGAGATGGAGAGTGGTAGCAACGATCCTGCGGCTTACACGCTTACGACTATACTACTGTCGGTCATGAACGGCACATCCAGCGCCGGCATGGTGGCGTGGAATATATTTGCGCAGATTGCGTTTGGAGCAGGGTGCGGCTTGCTAATCGCAAAGCTGGCCACCTTGGGGCTTAGGAAGATCAATTTCGGCTCGGATGCTTCTGGGTCACTGTTCATTTTCGCCGTGGCGGTTGCTTCGTACGCCATTCCATCCCTGATAGGTGGGAACGGTTATTTGAGCGCCTACATCGTGGGCATCATTCTGGGCAACGAGGAATTCAGCAGGAAGAAGTCCACAGTGAGTTTCTTCGATGGAATCACTGGTCTCGTGCAAATGTTGATTTTCTTCCTGCTTGGACTTTTGGCAAGGCCTACGCTCTTGCATAAGGCCGTCCTTCCAGCCCTTGCGATATTCCTGTTCATGACTTTGGCAGCTCGTCCGGCTGCGGTGTTCGGCATCCTGGCTCCATTCCGCAAGTACAGCGTCAGGATGCAGACTCTGGTTTCTTTCGTCGGCCTGCGAGGAGTGGCTTCCATCGTGTTCGCAATCATGGCCATGGTGGATCCGGCTTTCCTGCACAACGACATATTCAACATCGTTTTCATGGTGGTGCTTCTTTCCATCGCCATTCAAGGATCTCTCATCCCTTTAGTGGCGAAGACGCTGGACATGGTTGACCCGCATTCCGATGTCATGAAGACGTTCAGCGACTACTCCGATGATTCGGGGATGAGCTTCGGGAGGATCAGCATCACTGCTGACAGTACATGGGCTGGTAAGGCAATTCGCGGCCTGGGGCTTCCGAGAACCGCTCTCTTGGTCTTGGTCCTGCGCGGCGATGAGAAGATACAGCCTAGAGGCAGCACTGTCTTGCTTCCTGGAGACGAGGTGATCATGCTGACTAGGGGGTTCGAGGATTCCGTGACTTCTCTGGAAGAAAGAACGATTAAGGCTGACAGCCGTTTTGCTGGGAAGCCTCTCTCTGAATTCCACGATAAAGGTCTCGTCGTCCTGGTTAGGAGAGGGGAGCAGAACATCATTCCAAACGGTGGCACTGTTCTTGAATCAGGGGACAGGCTTGTTATACTGAATCTGATGTAGCATGAGAAGCCTGATTGTCATATTGGAGTTGATTCTTGCCTTTATGTCTTGCCCTCCTTCCCACCCGGGAATCCGAGGCGAGGCCGGTCGGCATGACGGAAAGGAGGAAATATCCGAAAGCATTCGAGGCATCGAGGCTCTGGGAAAAGCTGCTGTCAGCTGCCCTGCTTTGTCGACTTCCGGGCATGCCGTTCTGTCCACAGGTGGCAACATACTTCCTGCTGCTCCGCAGACTCCACAGACCAAGCGCAGGACTTCCACTGGCAGGTCTTCCTTCATTCGAGATGGCAAAGTCATAGATGCCAATAATTTCACCCCCTTCTTCTCGGTGGTTTTCCTGAAGGAGAGCGGGTGCCTTTCCTGTGAACGCTACATTTTTTCCATTTGTTTTCTCAGGCTATAGCGAAATGCCGAGCCGGATTCTCTCAGCCGCATGACATGCCGGCCTGGTTTGATGTGCCGTGCGGAAAAAATATTTACTAACACAATAATAATGAAACAATGGAAATGAATTTTATCAAGGTCCATACAGCCAAGGACCTCACTATATCTGTCATATTGATTGCAGTCGGCATCGCCCTCTTTTTCGTTAATAAAGGGCTTGGCGTGACGATAGCGGTTTGCGGCATCTTCTTGCTGCTTTTCTACAAGAGCGGTTACAGATGCAAAGACTCTGGCATCTTGCTGTCCAAGAAGGCTTTTGACGTGGCGCGTTCCTGCCGCCAGCCTTTGCTGGACTTCATGGAGGGAAAGGAAGTGGAGCCTGAAATCTCTGCCCCCGCAGAAGGCGGAGTCATAAGGATTGAGGTGTATTTCAGCAAAGATGCCGAAATCGCTTACGCCCAGCTGTTTGATTTCTCGGACTACACCTACCAGAAGGCTACTGAAATAGTGGAACTGAAAGGAGACAAGGCCCGGAAACTCATAGCTAAGCTATAAGAATCCCGTTTCTTGCAACACGGGGCAAAAGAGCATACTCTTTTTTAGATAGGCGGAGCCACGACAGAGTCAGCGATGGCTTCTGAGAGGGCTCCGCTCACTGCGTTCGCTCCGGCCACTCTTTCCGTCAGAGATCTACTTTTGGCCGCCTCCGAATGCCGCCCTGAGAACCGTTCGTCCCAAGGTGATCTCATTCATCCTTTAACACAGGGTTTTGGACTTGCCCCATTAATTCTCATAAGTATATTACTTATCCCTTGGATCTCCCGCCGGAACGGGGAATTCGTGGCCGTTGATGAAGATGACTTTCCCTTTGTGCCAGGCTCGGCTGCCCAAAAAGAAGGGAATGTGCTTAATGCACCATTCTTGCCAAGCAGGGAGTTTTTCCCGCTCGAAATCGCTGGCAATGGATTCGGCAAGCTGATCCATGGCCAATTTCTGCCTAGCTTCCGCCAGTTCTTCGGGACTCACGTAGCCTTCGGGCATTCCCAGTTTGGAGGGTAACATCCTGTTTGCAGTGAAGTAGTATCCATCCATAAAGGGTTCATTCACTATCATCATCTGCTTTTCGTATTCGTGGTCAATGTAATCCCGGATCTGGAAGAGGATGTCTATTCCAACCTGAAGGGGTTTTTCGACGCTGCCGCTGGTGATGCGTCTGAGGCTGTCGGCCTGGGTGCTGGAGATGATACCGTCGCGCTGGGCCATCTGGATGTACCGTTTGTTCTCTTGTAATAGAATCCGTTCTTTCAAGACAAGA
>JALCSU010000022.1 GCA_022653735.1 Bacteroidales bacterium | reverse complement strand
AGCAGTGCATGTTCCCTCTGAGTCCCAGAGACTTGTGCGCTTTGATGACATCTAAGAAGTCGCCCATCGCATCGCGCAGATGAATGTTCACCGGCATGTCATGCTCGGCGGCGTATTCAAGCTGCCAGGCCAGGGCTTCTTTCTGTTCGGCTGAATAAGCTTTGCCCTCATGATAGTCCAGGCCGATTTCCCCCATGGCGGCGAAGGTTCGTCCCTCTGCCTCCCATGCCTGAGCGGCCTTCACCATCGCTTCGATTTCATCACGCCAGTTCTCCTTGACGGATCCAGGATAGAGGCCAATCATGGCTCTGAGCTCTTGGGGATAGCGCCTGACGATGTCGAGCATTGTGCTGCGTTCGGTGCTGTCAATGTCCGCCTGCAGCATTATTTCGACTCCAGCGGCGACTGCCCTTTGAATGTACCCAAGGGACTCATCGCTACCTGCGGCATCTTTCCCTCTGAAAGACTCGTCGGTTATGTGACAGTGTGTGTCTACGAAAATCATGACTTCAAATTTATTAAAAATAGTGGTCTTTGCGTTAAATTCCTTATGATTTTAAAAATTTCGTCGAAAGATTTTTTCATCATTCATGAAAACAGAAAAAATCTCATGATGAAACAGAAATACTTTTTATGAGCTCTTGCCGCTTGTCTCTATTATGAATATATTGCTGGCCTAAAGAGATAATAGCGTATGGAGGGAGATTTTGAGGAAAGGGCTGCTCTTTGTGCCTTGAATAGGATTTTCGGTTACGAACCGAAACTGGGAAAGAGCTTGGTTGAGAATTTCGGCGGGGCGGCGAATGTTTTCTCGGCTGGCAGGAAGGCGGTTGGGGAAGTGCTAGGGCCTTATAAGAATATTAATTATTCTCGGCAGATAAGTGCTAGCGCGTTCGATTCGGCTGCTATGGAACTGGAAAAGCTTGTCTCGCATGGTTGCCGCTTCATCGGCTATGGTGAAACAGGTTATCCACAGTTGCTGAGGGAATGCGACGACCCGCCTTTAGGTATATATTATAAAGGCATTTCTGCGCCTGAGGAAGTCTTCGCCACTGTCGGCTCGCCAGATAATTCTGGTCATCCGGTTTCTAAAGCCAAGACGTGCATAGCAGTTGTCGGAACCAGGAAGATTTCGTCTTACGGCAGGGACTGGTGTGAGAGAATCGTGAAGGCTATGTCGAAAGCCACGGTGAAACCTCTCGTGGTGAGCGGGTTGGCCTTGGGCGTTGATGCCGTTGCCCATAGGACGGCTCTGGAGAACGGATTGAAGACTGTTGCGGTAATGGCGACCGGAATAGACCAAATATATCCTTCGCAGCATAAAGGCCTTGGTGAGCTGATAGCTTCTACGCCTGGCTGCGGGCTTGTTTCTGATTATCCGCCTGACACTCAGGCAGTGGCGATCAATTTCATACGCAGGAACCGTATCATAGCTGGCATCTGCAAGGCTACTCTTCTCATAGAGTCTAAGGTAAAGGGAGGAGGAATGATTACTGCGCACCTGGCAAACTCCTATGACAGGGAAGTGTTTGCCCTGCCTGGAAGGGTGGATGACCCATATTCGCAAGGATGCAATCTGCTGATACGGCAGAACTTGGCAGAGCCGATAGGGGATTTGGCGGAACTGATGCATAAGCTAAGTCTCGGAAAGGCGATGCTTCGCCGTCAGGCAGATTTCGTAGAAGCTGTCCGTGAATATTACAAAGTGCAGTTCAATGAAGACGATCTGGCTCAAATCTGCTCAATAGCTCAGTGCATCAAAAAGAACCGAGGCATTTCCATGGATGAGATCTGCCAACAGAAGCGCCTGTCATTCAATACCTTGTCGAATTACGTAACGCAGCTGGAGTGTGACGGGTTCATTACCGTCGACATACTTCAGCATTGTTCGGCCAGGAGCAATAACCTTTGAAAACGCCTTGTCAGCATCGAGCCTTGCAATCCTGAGATAATGTTTGGCGTAGGACTTGGTTAGTCGGTACCAGCATTTTCCAAATGAGTCGTGTCCCAGCTTAGGATATATTCACGGCCGCTTACAGGAATGGACAGATTCACCGATTTTGCCTTGGGGGCATATTTCGCGTATGCATGGCCTTCGATGGCGTTGTACGGAGGAATGTCGTAATTGCGCAGGTAGCCGATGTTCTGGCGCTTGATTTCTTGCATGTTCTCGTTCTGACGATGATTGTACATCATGGTGAAGGCAATCGCAGCCTCGTCGACGAATGCTGTAGCAATATTTGCAGCTAGGGAATCGTTATCCTCATCGGAGCTCTGAATAATCATCTGCACGATCAAAGATATGAAAAATGTGCCTGCCGTGACGCCTACGGTTTTCCATACCTTGCGGCTATGCACCCTGCTATAATACTTATTGTTCGAAAACAGCTTCACGGGACCGTCCATGGTGGAAATTCTCATGTTTCCGAAGTCGTAATGCACGGTGCTGTCTGTATTGTTCTGCAGGTACAGATCCACTCGGTAATATTTCCCGTAATTTTTCAGGTAGCGCACGTTCATGAGCACATCCAAGCCGTCCTGAGTGAACACTTTCCACACGTTTCCGTTGTCGTCCATCATCATTGACGAACCATCCTGCGTGGTCGCTTCTCTCATAATCAGTTTCTGAGGACCAGAGGGAATAGTGTCCTTATAAAGTTCCTGTAATTTGACAGTGTCAGCTTTTGCCAGAGTGTCGGCAACGGAAGAAGTCGCAAGCGTGTCTGGGGTTTGCGAATATGCTGTCGTGGAAAGGCACAGCACCAATAGAATGAGTAGCGATCTGTCCATGCTTTATGTTTGTCTAGCGCAGGCGGCTCGTGGTCACTGGACTGCCTCGTAAAGTTTCTTAAGCTCCTCTCTAGGCACGGCAAGGAGCAGGGTGTCTTGGTAATACGTCGGATGAGGAATCCTGAATATCACCGAATCCTTCGCCTGCTCTATCCTTACGTCTTTGAAAGATGCCGTATCCGGCAGGGTGACCACCGAGTCGACATCGTAAGGATATATGTCGTATTTATCGTATATGTCTACATTGTAGTCTACGAGGTCCCTGATCGCAGTGGTATCTTCCCTGTAATTCCATTCCAGGTATGTCAGCTTATCGATCAGCCTCTCAGTGGTAGCTGAGTCTGCCTTGGACATCATTGATGAGAATGTGCTGCTGTCCGCAGGAAATTTCGTTATCCCGTTCTCCATCATTATGTTCCGGGCATCTTTCTGAATGATTCTTCTCGTCGTGGAGGTGAAATTCCATGGTCCCACAGAGGTGAGCAGGAAGACCAGCGCAAAAGATGCCGGAATCCACCAGAAGCGCTTCCCACGACTGAAAATGAGCCCCAGGCAGATGCCGTAGCACCACAGGTTGAATGCTAGCAAGTAAAGTCTTTCAACGGTTGCTCCATAGTCTCCGATTCTTTTGAATATGCCAACGCTCATTAGCGCCAGAAGAGGCAGCATGGCTACCGGAATCCAACGACGCACAGCTGCTGAAAGCGGTTTTTCGTTTTCCGAATATGCTTCCGGGTAGAGCAGGAAAAGCAGTAGCAGGCAGAGGGCGAAGCTCACTGAGACCGGGATGGCGACCCAGCCGTTCGGCAGAGTCCACGTCACCAGAATCTTGATGGTATAGACGTAGAGGATTACCAAGTAAGCTGCCGTCACTGGCAGAACCAGCCATTTCGTGACCCCTTTTACGAATTTCCCAAGGTTGGTGGAATAGTCGTGCTTTGCCTGTCCTTCGGGAACGAATTGCAGCAGCATGGTGGGGAATAGCAGCGCCCATGAGATGACAGCCGCCATGAAGTAGGCATAGTTAGTGACATTTATCTTGAACAGCATGTTCAAGGCGCTCATTATCAGGAATATGGCAAGCATGAAAATTAGCGTGACGATTCCTGTCGCAGCCAGCACCACGACCATACGTATCGTAAAGTTCACCAAAGGCACATCGTTCCGTTCCTTGTAGAATGAGTTTATGAAGCATGCTATGAACACCAGGACGGAGATGCTGCCCATCGCAGTTTGGGACGCGCCGTTAAAATATCCAAGGAGGCAGCAATATGCCCAGAATCCCAAAAGGGCTGCCTGCAGCACGATTTCCGCCGCTATTCCAGGCTTTTCCTCCCTAATAAGCTTCATGGCTACGGAAAGGAATGCTGCCGTGAAACAGTACCAGAGCGTTGGAATGAGCTTCTCCTCATTTGAGGTATTGGCACCCCATGCAAATGCGGCGATTACCAGGACTCCCAGAAAAGCAAAAGCTGCTGGAAACCTTTTGAAGACGGTTGCGAATCTCTCGCCAATCTTTAGTTTCTGTGCTATATTCATAAATAATCAATTATTTCCCATACAGTTCCTTCCTGTTCTTCGAACCGGATGGCTGAGGTGCCTCAGGGTCGTCTATGCTGGAGTCGATGCTCCTTCGCACTCCTCTTGTCACCACCGTCTCAAGGAATCTCAGCTGCTCAGGGAAGGTCTGCGTCATGGATTCGGCGATTTCGTGTCCGTGTCCTTCGTAGCGGAATATATTATAGGTGTATCCATTTTTCTTGAATATTCTGGCGAGGGCATCGGAGCCGAATATTCCCCAGCCGAAAAGTCGTATTTTCTTGTAATTCACCACCTTATCTGCGGTTCCGTGAAAAAATGCAGTCGGCGCCGGCTCTTTTTTGTAAGACGGCTTCCCTTCCATCGTGATTATCGCTCCGGAGAACGGCATCACCCCAGCGAAGTCGAATCCTTCGGGTAACACCTCGTTCGACCTGCCGTTGCAGAACAACCAGTCGGCTTCGAGAGAAGCGATTGCGCCAGCTGAGGAGCCACTGATTACCAGATTCCGGGCATCGACGCCGAAAGCCTTTCCGTTGTCCAGCAGGTATTTTACGGCTGAGAGCAAGTCTTCTGCCGCAAGCTGGGCGGCATTCCGGAATTGGCGTACTTGCCCCAAGCCTTTCTTTATAGCTACCCCTTTCAGGCCTAGGCGGTAATCTATTGACACAACGGCATAGCCCTCGTCATTCAGCATCTTGAACCATTTCTGGTAACCCTTATCGTTTCTCTCCCCGCCCTTGAATCCGCCTCCGAAGGCGAACAGCACGGTTGGCTTGGCGTGGCCGTCAATGGCGGTCTCGCTTCCTGTGGCAGGGGAGTAATAGTCGAGGCACAACTCCTGGCCGTCCTTTACTGCGAACTTGTAAGTTCCCGTGGGAGAATAAGTTTCCTGCGCTGAAGCGAATATTCCGCAGGTCAAGAAAGCAGCCGATGCGAGGGCTGCAAGCATATTCCTTATATTCATAATATTGTATTGTTTCCTTTGGATTCATCGCCAGAGGGAGCTCCTTCTCCTCCGATGGTTCCACCTGAACTTGAGATGAGCTTCCGCACTGGCTTGACATTATAGAAAAATCGTGCCGCGATTACCCTGAGCACCGTATATGCAGGGATCGCCACCAGCATCCCGAGCATTCCTCCGACGTGTCCGGCGATTATCAGCACTAGGAATATCTCCAATGGCGTGGATTTTATGCTGGTGGAATATATGAACGGTTGCATCAGGAAATTGTCTATCATCTGGGTTATCACGAATATCGCCACAAGCATGATTGCCACTACCCAGAAGTCAGGATATACGCCTGTCACCGCCGCTGAGCTATATTTCAGCACCAGGCCCAGGACTACGCCTATCGCGCCCCCGATCCAAGGCCCTAGGTAAGGGATTATGTTCAAGAGCCCTGTCATGAAGGCTATTCCTATGGCTGCGGAGAAGCCTAGCTTAGCTACCGTCAGCAGCCCCAGGAAGTTCAGGGCGGTGACACCGAGGACCTCGATCATCAGCCCCACGAAATACCTTGAAAGCAGGTGTTCGATGTCCCCTATGGCTCCAATCACCTCATTCTCTACCTTATCGGGCACCAGCGAACCTACGATTTTTCGGAACAGCTTGTCATCCTTGATGAAGAAGAAAGAAATGAATATGACGCAAAAAAGTCCCATTCCGAAACTGCCCAGGGCGGAAGCTACGGAACCGACCACCGTCCCGATTGAACTCAGCGAGCCCAGGCTGAATGCGCTCTTCACCCAATCGACCAGTGTCACCTGCAGCTTGAAGTCGCTGCCCAGCTTCGGGAATCTCTGTATCAGCCAGCTGTTTGCCGTGTCCAGCCACTGAGTGATGTTGCTGGAGTTGATGGAGGCTGTCTGCAGGTTTGACGAGATGTTCTGCACTATGCTGAAGACCACAGGAAATATCTGAGTGATTATTCCGAGTATTATCACTAGCAGAAGTATTATGGTGATTAAGGAAAGCAGCCATGGCGGAGCGGCATGCCCTTTAATCTTGATTCTGGACAATCCCTTCATCAGGGGATTCCCGAGCAGGGATAACACTGCGGCTAATATTATGTAAATCAGTACGCTGCGAAAATACCAGCAAATCGCAATCACGACTGCTGCGGCGACAGCCCACATAGTGTATCTGGCAAGCTTGTCAACGCTTCTTTCTTCTGCCATTGGAAATTCGTTTATTTCTTGCAAACTTATGCAAAAAATATCGCAATAAAAATACGGGCTTGTGCCGTGGATTGGCGCAAGCCCGCATTATCTTTGCCTATGAAAAGAAGAAACTATAAAATTAAATGAATATGAAACAGGAATATAACAACATCGAGAATCTGTCCTCAATCATCACGGACGAATCATCTTTCAACTCTCTGGTTCAATTCATCGGCGACTTCGGGCTGGAGGTGACTAGCATAGACAAGCCGGAGACCCTGTGTCCCGTCGCAGCCTGACATGGTCAGCTCAGAGCCGGCACCACATCGGATTTCTTAAGGGTCACCATCGTGTCTTTCTTGTCAGGGGTTAACTCAACCTTCAGCGTGTGAAGCTCTCCAGCGCCATTTTTGCTCTGGAGGATACGGTCCGAGATAATGAACTCAGACACGGGATCTTCCACATATCTCATCACCGCTCTCTTCAGAGGCCTTGCGCCGTAAGCTGGGTCAAATCCTGCATCAGCTATGAAACGTTTAGCCGTAGGAGTTATGGTAAGCTTGTAACCAGCCTCCAGGGCCCTTTCGCGAAGGTCCTTCAGCTCTATGTCGATTATCTTCTCAATGTCATCCTTAGTCAGGGAATTGAAGAACACTTGCTCGTCCACTCTGTTGATGAATTCAGGAGGAAATGATTTCTTGATGGCCTTCTCTAACAGCGTCTGCCTGTTATGTTCAACGTTCTTTCCCGCGGTCGCGAATCCTACGCCTTTGCCATATTCTTCAAGATCCCTGCTCCCAACGTTGGAAGTCATTATGACGATGGTATTCTTGAAATCTACCACTCTGCCATTGCTGTCGGTCAGACGGCCATCGTCAAGCACTTGCAGCAAAATATTGAATATGTCTGGGTGTGCTTTTTCTATTTCATCTAGGAGAACGACGCAGTATGGTTTCCTGCGAACTCTCTCGCTCAACTGTCCGCCTTCCTCGTAGCCAACATATCCCGGAGGCGCCCCGATGAGGCGGGAGACAGTGAACTTCTCCATATATTCGCTCATGTCTATCCTCACCATGTTTTCCTCTGAATCGAACAGATATTCGGCCAGGCATTTCGCAAGTTGTGTTTTGCCGACGCCTGTAGGCCCGAAGAAAAGGAATGTTCCTATTGGTCGGTTCGGGTCTTTCAGTCCTGCGCGGTTCCTCTGGATGGCTCTGACAACGGTGTCGATGGCTTCATCCTGACCGATGATTCTGCTCTTGAGCCGCTCTTTCATATTCAGAAGTCTCGTGCCCTCAGATTCGGCAACCTTATTCACAGGTATTCCGGTCATCTTGGAGACCACTGTCGCAATGTCCTCGCCATCGACGATGCTGCCGGTCTTTTTGTCCTTCGTGAGGTTCAGGCGAACCATCGACCCTGCCTCGTCCATGGCATCTATGGCCTTGTCTGGCAAGAATTTATCAGTAATGTAGCGATTGGTGAGACGTACGCACGTCTCAATTGCTTCGTCGCTATAAGTCACTTTGTGGAAGTCCTCGTAGTTGCCTTTGATATTCTTAAGGATGGCTATTGACTGAGGAACGTCGGTAGGCTCTACTATCACTTTCTGGAATCTTCTGTCAAGAGCGCCATCCTTCTCCACGATTTTCGCAAACTCATCCATCGTAGTAGCTCCGATGCATTGAAGTTCTCCGCGGGCGAGGGCCGGTTTCAGCATGTTCGCCGCATCCAGGCTGCCTTGCGCCCCGCCAGCGCCAACTATTGTGTGGAACTCGTCGATGAATAAAATTATGTCAGGGTTCGTGCTGGCTTCTTTGATTATGGTCTTCAGCCTTTTCTCGAAGTCTCCTCTGTATTTCGTGCCGGCTACGACTGAGGCGATGTCAAGGGAAATCAGCCTCTTCTTCGCAAGCGCAGGGGATATGCTTCCGTTGGCAATCCTCAGTGCTATGCCTTCGACGATGGCAGATTTGCCGACGCCTGGCTCGCCGATGAGCATGGGGTTGTTCTTCTTTCTGCGGCCTAGGATTTCTATGACGCGGGAGATTTCAGTGTTCCTGCCGACGACAGGATCCAGCTTGCCTTCCGCCGCTGCTTTAGTAAGGTCATAGCCGAAATCTTCGATGTTCAGCTTTCCGGATTCGCCGCTGGCGGCCTCTTCAGGATCCAAGTTTTCATTCTGCTGGCTCTGAAAGCGCTCGTTGTCTTTATTATCTGATGCCAGCATGTCATGGTCTCTCATGTAGGAGAGCAGCTTTCCGTAATCGATGCCCTTGCTTCTCAGATATGCCTGACCGTAATTCTCAGTAGTGCGACATAGCGCGAGAATAAGATGGATGGATCTCGCTTCATGAGACTTCATCTTAGATGCTTCCATGACTGTGATGCTCAGAACATTCTGGGCATAGCGAGTGAAAGAAATCTTGTCTAGCTCCGAATATGGGATTGGCTCGTTGACGAATATATGGCTGTCTATGAAATCCTTGAATTCATCCGGCATCACGCCAAGTCCGTTCAGCGCCAAGACTGCGTCATTATCCGCATGGCGCAGCATCCCGAGAAAAAGATGATCTGGGCTGATTCCATAGCTTCCAGTCCGCATGGCTTCCTCTCTTGCGAAACGAATTATGTCATTCAGTTCTTGTGATATGTTTACTTCCATGAAGTATAAAGTTAGGTAAGTTTTCCGGATAATTATCAACATCCATGCGAAAAGAGTTGTCATGACATTTTGTCGCTTTGCTCAAAGGTAATTTTTTATTAATTTTGCATGTTTATAAGGTTAAGAATATTAATATGGATAATGTGGAAATGAACGAGGAAGTTCAGCACGGGTTCATTGAGCCGGTGGAGATAGATCATGAGATGCGCTCGGCCTACATCGATTACTCGATGTCGGTCATCGTATCCCGTGCCCTTCCAGATGTGAGAGATGGCTTGAAGCCAGTCCAGAGGCGAGTGCTGTTCGGCATGGAAGGCCTCGGATTGTCATATTCAGGTCAGACGAAGAAATCTGCCAGAATCGTTGGTGAGGTTCTGGGTAAATACCACCCTCATGGCGATTCTTCGGTATACGATGCCATGGCCCGCCTTGCGCAGAACTGGAATCAGCGTTACCCGCTGGTCTGGGGTCAAGGCAACTTTGGCTCAATGGATGGTGATCCTGTCGCGGCCATGCGATACACCGAGGCTAAGCTTGCGAAGATGGCCGATGACGTGCTGGGAGATTTGGACAAGGACACCGTAGATTTCACTAACAACTTCGACGACACTCTTCAGGAGCCTACGGTGTTACCTACGAAGGCACCGCTGCTTCTTCTAAATGGGGCATCTGGAATTGCAGTCGGAATGGCTACGAATATGGCTCCACACAATCTGGGTGAGGTCAGCGATGCGATTTGTGCCTACATTGACAATCCTGAAATCGACACTGACGGGCTGATGAAATACATCAAAGGCCCGGATTTCCCTACTGGCGGCATCATCATGGGCGTAGGTGGCATCAAAGAAGCTTACGAGACAGGCCGCGGCAGGGTGGTGATCAGGTCCAAGACCGAAATCGAGGTGTCCGACACAGGCCGTGAGACCATAGTGGTAACCGAGATTCCTTACATGGTGAACAAGAAGGAGATGCTGGAGAAGATTCACCAGATGGTCGAGGACAAGAAGATAGAAGGAATAAGCTACATCAACGATGAGACTTCGCGCGAGGGCGTCAGGGTAATTATTCAGGTAAAACAGGGATTCAATTCGAATGTCGTCCTGAATACCTTGTTCAAGTACTCTCCGCTCCAGTCCAGCTTCGCATTCAACAACGTAGCCCTTGTAGGTGGCCGTCCAAAGACGCTGTCGCTCAAGGAACTGATAGCGAATTTCGTAGATTTCCGCCACGAAGTCGTCGTAAGAAGGACCAAGTTCGAGCTAGACAAGGCTCAGAAGAGGGCTCATATCCTGGAGGGCTTGCTGAAGGCTATAGACGTGATCGACGAAGTGATCAGAATCATCAGGGCTTCAGCTTCCGTGGATGAAGCAAAGGCCGAACTGATGAAGACGTTCGCCTTTACGGATGCTCAGGCTACGGCAATAGTTGAAATGAGGCTCCGTCAGCTGACAGGGCTCGAAAGAGACAAGCTGCAGGCTGAATATGACGACCTGATGAGATTCATCGACAGGTGCAACGTCATACTCGGCAGCGTTGAGGAGCAAATGAATATTGTGAAACAGGAGACTCAGGAGCTTAAAGAGAAGTACGGAGACGCTAGAAGGACTGAGATAAGACCTTCCGAGGAGGAGTTCAATCCTGAGGACTTCTATCCAGATGAGGACGTGGTGATCACCATCTCTCACCTGGGTTACATCAAAAGGACTGCGCTGACGGAGTACCGCACTCAGAACAGAGGCGGCGTCGGAATGAAGGGCTCAGCTACGAGGGATGAGGATTTCATAGACCACATCTATGTCGCCAACATGCACTCGACCATGATGTTCTTCACTGAATCCGGGCGTTGCTTCTGGCTGAAAGCTTACGATGTTCCTGAAGGATCGAGGGCTTCAAAAGGCCGTGCCATTCAGAATGTCCTGAACATCCCGGATGATAAGATAAAAGCCATCATCAATGTGAGGACGCTCAAAGATGAAGAATATATCAACAATAACTATATTGTATTAGTCACTAAGAGGGGAGTCATCAAGAGGACTTCTCTGGTGGCATATTCACATCCTAGGGTAGCGGGAATAAATGCCGTGAACCTCAGGGAAGGCGATGTCCTTGCTGAGGCGTTGCTCACCAATGGCAACGAGCAAATCTTCATCGCAGCTCGCGATGGCCGCTGCTGCCGCTTCGAGGAAACGGATGCTCGTGAGATGGGTAGGAACGCTACTGGAGTGCGTGGCATTAATATTGAAGCGACAGACGAGGTGATCGGAGCGATTAATTACGATAAAAGTGCCCCAGATGCTGATAAGCATACGGTTTTGGTCGTCAGTGAGAATGGCTTCGGCAAACGTACGGATTTTGAAGAGTACAGGCTGACTAATCGTGGTGGAAAGGGCGTCAAGACAATCAATATCACTGAAAAGACAGGTAAGCTGATTGCCATTAAGAACGTGACAGAGGAAAATGATTTGATGATTATCAATAAGTCTGGTCTTACGATCAGGATGGCAGTATCCGACATCAGGGTCGCAGGAAGGGCTACGCAAGGAGTGAAACTCATAAACATCAAGGAGGGGGACTCTATCGCGGCTGTATCGCCTGTTGAAAAGAGCGAGGAAGGTGATGTCCAGGCTGATGTTGAGATAAATAATGAAAAAGAATAATAACCATAATTAAATTTTATCTAAGATGAAAAGAATTTTGATAGCTCTGGCTGTTCTGGCTTCTGTCCAGATTGCCAATGCCCAAGTAGGCACGCAGCAACTTTCTCCGGAAGCCGCAGCGAAGGCTGTGGAGTCTGCAAAAAGTGCCGCTGATAATCCAAAGAAGGCCGCCAAGCCTGCTACGTGGTTAAAACTTGCAGAGGCATACGTAAATGCCTATGATGCTCCTGCAGGAAATGCTCTCGTAGGCTCGTCAGAAGCTGAAGTTAAGCTTATGATGGGAAACGATAAACCGACTTCTACTGAACAAGTCCAGATGAATGGAACTTCTTATGTCAAGGAAGTATTCTCGAATAAGAATCTCTATTTCAGCGGCGGAAAGCTTGCGATCATCGAGGTCACGAAGCCTGTGCTTGAGAATCCACTGGAGAATGCATACGATGCTTACAAGAAGGCCGCTGAGGCTGATCCAAAGGGTTCTAAATCTAAGGACATCGCTAATGGACTTAAGGTACTCAATCAGAAGATCGTTAACGAGGCATACAACAAATATGGCCTTGGGGACTTGAAAAGCGCTGAGAAATATTTCGACCTGGCTCAGAAAGTAATGTCGGAAAAGCCTCTCTCTCAGATCGATACATTCTCTTTGTACAATTCTGGCTTCATCGCTCAGCAGCTAGGCGACCTTCAGGTTGCGAAAGATGCGTTCGAGAAATGCCTGAAGATAGGTTATGCCGCAGAGGGTGGCGAGGTTTATTCTAGGCTTGCAGATGTCGCCACTAAGCTTGACACCTCTGCAGCAGGACAAGAAGTCGCCAGGAAATATCTCGAGGAAGGCTTCACGAAGTATCCTGAGAGCCAGTCCATCTTGATAGGGCTTATCAATTATTATGTTTCTTCTGGCTCTAATACCGATAAACTCTTCGAACTTCTGGATCAGGCAAAGGCAAAGGACCCGAAGAATGCGTCCATTTACTATGTGGAAGGCAACGTTCATTCGAAGCTTGGAGAGACCGAGAAAGCCATTGCATCTTATAATAAATGCTCCGAAATCGACCCTAACTATGAGTACGGTTACGTAGGAGAAGGCCTTCTCTACTTCAATCAGGCAGTCGAGCTCGAGAAGAAGGCTCAGGACGAGCTTGACGATAAGAAATACGTTGCCCTCGTTCAGGAGTTCGAGAAAACTCTGAAGAAGTGCGTGGATCCTTTCGAGAAAGCCATCGAGATCACGAAGGACGATCAAGTGAAATCCAGCATCGCTTCTTATCTAAAGAACATCTGCTATCGTCTCCAAGACGATCCGGATCCTAAATACAAACAAGGCTACGAGAAATATTCAGCCATGGCTAATTAGTCATCTGAATACGACGAATTTCAAAGAGGGGAAGGATTCTCACGAGTCCTTCTCCTCTTTCGATTTGTCGAATGCATTGACGATTTTAGTCACAAGCGGATGGCGGACGATGTCGTCGTTGGTGAAGAAAATAGTGCTGATGCCCTTTATGTCTTTCAGCATATTAATGCCTTTGAGCAAGCCTGAGTCTTCTCTGTTCGGAAGGTCTATCTGCGTGGCGTCGCCGGTGACTATGAACTTGGCGTTCATGCCCATTCGGGTCAGGAACATCTTCAGCTGACCAACATTCGTGTTCTGGGCTTCGTCCAGTATTACGCAGGCGTGGTCCAAGGTACGGCCTCTCATGTAGGCTAGCGGAGCTATCTGGATGGTGCCATCGGCCATGAAATCTTGCAGCTTGCGAGAAGGAATCATGTCCCCTAGAGCATCGTAAAGCGGCTGCAGGTAAGGATCCAGCTTGTCTTTCAGGTCGCCCGGCAGGAATCCTAGGCGTTCCCCAGCTTCTACTGCAGGCCTGGTGAGTATTATCCTCTTTATCTCACGATTCTTCAAAGCCCTTACAGCCAAGGCGATAGCGATGTATGTCTTCCCCGTGCCAGCAGGTCCTACGGCGAAGATGAGATCCGAGTTGAAATATGCCTTCACCATCTCCTGCTGGTTCCTATTGCGGGCCCGTATCGGTTTCCCGTCTGTACCATGCACTATTATTGCTTCTCCGTCTATGAAATTGCTCGGCGAAGAACTACCATCGAAAATGTTTTCGACATCGAACGGCGTAAGGTTCATCTTATGATGCCTCAGCTCAACGAGTTCCCCGAATCTCTGCGAGAATTCCTGAATGCTGCTTTCCTTACCGTCTAGGATTATCTCGTTCCCCCTTGCCACGACTTTAAGTGATGGAAAATATGTGCAGAACTCTTCAAGTATCTTATTGCCTGCCCCATAGATTTCAATTGGCTCGATTCCTTCAATCTTAATGGTTTTCTTCATGTTTCTAAATGTCGGATATTCCTGTTTTCGTCTTCACCCTTTCGTAGGAAGAAGACATGTCAATATAGTCATTTTTATTTTTCCACTCGTATTCTTTGCTCATCCATTCCCTTACTGGCACGGTCTTATAACTGTCAGAGATGGCACCTGGCCTGGCGCACCAAGTGAATGTATATTCAGGCTTCAGCAGAGTGCAATCCCTGTTTTCTGACACTGCGATGCGCAGAGTGACTATGAGGCCGATCCTGGTGTTCCTGGCGCTCATGTTGGAGATGACGTTGCCTAATGAATATATTACCGGCACGCCGCCAAGGACCTGCGTATCTTGGACGACGTGCGGATGAGTACCGATGACCGCATCTGCTCCGTGTCGAACGAAAAAGCTCGCCCAGTAGAGCTGATTCTGGGAGTGCTTCAATGAGTATTCCACGCCCCAGTGGGGGAGGGCGATGATGAAGTCAGCTCCTCGTGCCTTTGCCATGCTCATTGAATATGCCACGTCGGAGCTATCCAGCTTATGCACGACCATCGAATCGCCTGGCAAATGGACATTCGTGCCGTAAGTCGCATTCACGAATGCTATCCTGATGCCCTTGATGGGCACTATTAATGGGTTGCAAAGGCTGTCTTCCTTTGCGGAGAGGGCAGTTCCTGCCGTAAAGATTCCTTTATCTGAATATACTGCCAGCGTCCGTCGCATCCCCCTCCAACCTTTGTCTAGGATGTGGTTATTTGCCGTTAGGAATATGTCTATTTCGCTATCTTTCAGATATTCGGCATATTCATCGGGGGCGGAGAAGCAAGGATATCCTGAATAAGGCTTTCCCGCCAGGGTGAATTCGGCATTGATGATAGCAAGATCCGCATTTCTGATGATGCCTTCCAGAGGTTCAAAATATTCATTGAATGAATATGCCGGATGCCCTTTGCCGTGCGCATTCCTAATCTGCTCTTTGTGCATCATGGCATCGCCAAGGAACGTCAAAGTGATGGTGTCAGGATGGAAAGAGAGGGAGGCGGGAGCCGGAATCCGGCTCTCCATTCTCAGCTTCCCCGTCAGCACTTTTCGGATTGGCATTCGCTGGCCGAGGATGGGAAGAAGAAACAATGCGATGAAAATAAGAAGCGCTCCCCTCATCCTAATTACGATTCATGACCACTACTGTAGTGTCATTCAGGCGGATTCGGAGCCATCCGCCCAGCTTCCTGAGCTTTTCCTGGCTAAGCTTCGGGTTGGCTTTGGCTACCACTATTATGCGGTCATTCTTGGACAGGCTGTCGGCCTGAACAGAAGCTCCGCGGCCGAATGTCATCTCCTCGATCTCTGGGTAGGCAGACTTGATTTCCTTCGTCAGCTGGACATAAGGGATGGCGGCACCTCTCGCATCCATCAGCTGTCCTTCCAGGGCCTTGATTTGCAGGTCTTTGCGATTTAATTCATCGGATGACCTCTGATACAGCATATTCACTATCTCGGAAGAACCCCCATCCTGATTTTCTTCGAATATCTTGTGCTCTATGAAATTAATCCTGTCAGAGGCTATGCCGAATTTCCCTGCTTTGGCAATCAGTTCTTCTTTCTTGCCCTGTGTGAGAGGCTCCCCAGTTACGTAAATATCGGCGTGCTGCTTCCCTTTCGTGCTGACCTCGTAATCGAATATGTAGCCGCCGGAGAAAGTCTTGTTTTCCTGCACGAAATTGGCGATGTTCTGCCTGAAATTCGTGTTGCGAATCATGGTGAATGCGCTCCAGATGCTAGGAATCATCACCAAGATGACCACCGCCGTCACTATGTTGCGGGTATTTTTCCTTCTCTTGGCATCGGCGAATGCAGCTTCAGGAAATTTCAGGTACTTGACCATCGCAAAGGTGGCCAGCACGATGAAGACGCTGTTTATGATGAAGAGGAACATGGCTCCCCCGAAATAGTGCAGGTTGGCATTGGCGATGCCGTAGCCGGCGGTGCAGAGCGGAGGCATGAGGGCTGTCGCGATTGCCACGCCGGAGATCACGGTGCCTTTCTCCTTGCGGCAGATTTCGAAAATTCCAGCGAGTCCGCCGAACAAGGCAATTATCACATCGTAAATCGTAGGGCTGGTCCTCGACTCTAGCTCGGTAGGGTTCGATAAGTTCAGCGGAGTTATGAGAAAATAGAGGAACGAAACGAACAGGCTTATGCAGACCATTATGAGAAGATTCATAAGGCTGTCTTTAATGAGTTTCGTGTCATTCGTGCCCAGCCCCAGGCCCACTCCGAAGATTGGCCCCATTAGTGGGGAAACAAGCATGGCACCGATGATTACCGCAACCGAATTCACATTCAGGCCTACCGAGGCCAGCACTATCGCAAATCCGAGAATCCAGGCGTTAGGACCGCGAAAGGCAATCCCTCCACGTATTTTTTCTGCCGCGGATTCGCGATCGATGTGATCCTTTATGTCTATTATATCTATTAATCTCATATTTTTACAAATATAGAGATTTATATTCTTGCAAAGCAAGATTTTTTTGTATCTTTGCAAGCCGAACATGGTGCGCGTAGTTCAGTTGGTAGAGCGCCAGATTGTGGTTCTGGTTGTCGTGGGTTCGAGTCCCACCGCGCACCCTGCTGCAACTCTCGGAGGAATCCGAGGGTTGCTTTTTTTTTGGTGTGTCGGGCGTGACACGGTTCAAGTCCAAAACTTGACCGATAAGGTAGGCAAGAGGCATTTCTCATGTGCTTGATAATCAACATATTCGTTAGCATCAATTGCTCACGCTGCCTGATTTTTGATATGGGTGAGCAACGCCCCTGTTGATAATCAATTATTTATGAAGATGTTTTGCTCACACCTTGGAGCCAGTGCAGAAATTCGTTAAAAATCAGATATCATGAAGAACTTTGATCCAAAGGCATGGTTCATGCCACAAGCAGTATTAGTTATCGGCACATACGATGCCGATGGTACACCCAATGCCATGAACGCAGCATGGGCAGGACAGTGGGACGCAGACAAGATCATGATTTCGATGGGCAACCATCAGACTACCGTCAATCTCAATGCCAATCCCGATTTTACGGTTGCTTTCGCCACAGCCGAGACGATGGTTGCAGCCGACTATGTCGGCATCGTCAGCGGCAAGAAGGCTAAGGACAAGGTAGCCAAGACCGGCTGGAACGTAGAAAAGGGAGAGCAGGTGAATGCTCCTGTCTTCACCGACTTTCCCATGACCATGGAGTGCCGCATAGAGCGGAAGCTCGATGAGTCGGAAACCGGCTACTATATCGTGGCCAAGATTCTGAACATTCGCGTGAACGAACAGTATCTTGCCGAGGATGGCAAGCCAGATTTGGAGAAGATGCACCTGCTGACATTCGATCCCGTTCATCTGGGCTATCTCGAAATCGGCAAGCGCGTGGGCAATGCCTTCAAGGACAGGACTCAATTGAAATAATGGGAAAATCCCGAGGTCGTCTCAAACCCTGGGACGGCCTCAATTATTTCAATATCTGATCTTGAAATAATCCAGAAGTTTCTTGTAGTAGTCCTGTGCGGTAAGGCAGGTGTCGGTAAGGTAACCGTTCACGTGGCCCCACTCCTTTAAACCCCGATAATAGAAGAATTTGAGTTCCTCGGTGATTATGAACGGGACAATATCGTTTGTGAGACACTCCTTGAACATAACAAGACGCCCGACACGGCCATTTCCGTCTTGAAAGGGATGAATTGTCTCGAACGCTATCGAAGTAGAAAATACCGCAGATTATCGCATCAATTCGAACCCTTCAAGCGGAAACTAAGAGAGGAGAATGAGTACGATTTCCGCCACCTACATCCAGGGATCAAAGCATGGGACTCAGTCAGGATATTTTTGCCGCGCGAACATACAATTATGAGCCGGAAGGATTTGCCCGTGCAAATAGCGGGCATGGCACTATTCATTGCTGTGCTGTGTAATGAGGCTATGCATGCCCAGCCCCGCTTCTAAAAGCACGTAGTGGTAAGGTAACATAGGAACTGAAACAAGTTCAGGATGACTGCTCTAGGTCATCAGGAGGTAGAGCTTTTCCGTAACAAAGGAACTGAAACGAGTTCAGGATGGCTGCTCCAGGTCATCAGGGAGGTAGAGCTTTTCCGTAACAAAGGAACTGAAACAAGTTCAGGATGACGTGGTGGATCGTGCAGGATTAGGCGGCGGGTCGTTCTGAATGACCGGGTTCGCGATGACGGCGTTGGTCGTGTGGGATGAACGTAGTGGAATTTCGCAAGGTGCTGTCGGAGTATGTCCTTCCAGAGGCTCTGCAAATGGGTGTCGGTCGACAACGCGGCTCTTGGGAGGCCTCGATGTCGAGACATGCTCTTCCCTACGCACTTCTGTGCAGCCTGCCTCAATAGCGTCCTGCGAGACACCCCCAGGCTATTTCCTTGGTGAGGCCGCCTTTTGGCCTGCCTCGACAGCGTTCTGCGAGATACCCCCAGGCTATTTCCTTGGTGAGGCCGCCTTTTTGCCTGCCTCGACAGCGTTCTGCGAGACACCCCCAGGCTATTTCCTTGGTGAGGCCGCCTTTTTGCCTGCCTCGACAGCGTTCTGCGAGACACTCCTTCCGAACGGTTTGAATATACGTATGCAATTCTTTATTGCTTCAGCTTCGACAAGGTTTTGTGAAACCTTGAAGAGAACTTGTGATTATTCACAATCGTAGGCAACGGTGACATTCATTTTAAGAGCCAAGGACACATATTCTCATTGCCGACCCCCGTTCTGTGAAACCGGGTGGGCGGCACTGTCCCTCATTACAAGCCAGCCGGTGGCACTATACCGTCGCCGATAAATTCTCGTCCTTCTAAGCGAGGACATGGATGTATGCTTTGCGGCCACATCGACCACAGCCTCGCCGGCGGCCCTGCATTTCACGTTGACGGGAAAACAAGTTCATTCTTCTCCCGTCATCCTGGCTTGACCAGGGATCCGGGCTCGTTTATCCCCGTCATCCGGACTCGATCCGGAATCTAGGCTTGCGAAGAACAGATCCTGAATCAAGTTCAGGATGACGTGGTGGTGCGTTCAGGATGTCGTGGTGGGACGTGCAGGATGATGTGGGGGTTAGAGGCCTCGCGGTGTGCAAAAAGGCCGAATCGCACACCGTGACGGGGTTTCGGGCCTTGCGGTGTGCAGAAGGGTCGAATTGCACACCGTGACGTGGTGGAACGTGCAGGATGATGTGGGGGTTAAAGGCCTCGCGGTATGCAAAATGGGCGAATCGCACACCGTGACGTGGTGGGACGTGCAGGATGATGTGGGGGTTAAAGGCCTTGCGGTGTGCAGAAGGGTCGAATTGCACACCGTGACGTGGTGGAACGTTCGGGATGACGAGATGGAACGTTCAGGATGACGTGGTGGAACGTTCAGGATGACGTGGTGGAACGTTCAGGATGACTTGGTAGGTCATTCGGGATGACGGGGAGTATGGTTAAGGATGACGGGGTGTTGTATTCTTAAACACAGTGTATATTCTTAAACACGGGGTTTGGGAGTTGATCCCCCGGATATCTTCATCTCGGCCTCTCCATCCATCGATTAACCGCTTTATTGGGAACCGCCGTATGCGGAACGGCATGTATGGTGGCGTGAGAGGTCGGTGAACGAAAGTAGGAGATAAACCTGCGTGCGAAGGGCAAGGGAGGGATGAGCAAGTCGAGCGGTCGGTGAACGAAAGTAGGAGATAAACTCTATTACTTTCGTTTACCTCCTACTCGATTTTACTGTCAATCCCAAGAAAATGGGCAGAGATGCTCGTCAGCCTATGATAAAACCTTGCGGTGATGCGTAGGGTGACAGAGGATTTGTACGTCGATGTCGTCGACCTTGTAACCCTTATAATGTTTGCTCATAAGGCGTTCTTCGAGGACTTTCTGCAATTCGTCGTCTACGACATCGACATAACTGTTGTTCTCTGTGTCGTAAAGGTGAAAATGCTTGAAGGTGTTCACATCGAAATACATCTTGTTGTTCGAGCTCATCCTGTGATTGTAGATGCCAAGCATGGTGAGCTGTGAAAGGATGTTATAAACTGAAGCGACAGTAACCTTCGCTTTGCCGTGGGTGATAATATATTCAGTCACCATGTCGGCCGATGCATGTCCTAATGCCAGCATCGCCTCATGAACGGCAATTCTCTGCGGAGTCACCTTCAAATCATATTTCTTCAGCAGCGCACGGAATTTTTCTAGGTCCGGAGCCTTGCAAGTTTTCTCAGTCATAATTAGTATGTCTCTAAAATTCTGAGTGCAAATATAATAGAAAAATAATTCAAAGCAATTATAATTTATAATTATTTAAATTATTATTTTCCGCATTCGCACAGAATGCGAGTTTCTATTTAATTTGATTATATTTGTAACTCATCAGCTATGATAAATTTAAGTATATGGAAAATATCAGATGTCTTATAATTGGTGGTGGGCCTGCTGGCTACACTGCCGCTATATATGCTTCTAGGGCAGGACTGTCTCCGGTACTCTATGAAGGACTTGAGCCGGGAGGGCAGCTCACGACGACGACCAAGGTCGAGAATTACCCGGGCTTCAGGGATGGAGTTGACGCAAACGAACTTATGGGAAACATGAGGGAACAGGCCGTCAGGCTTGGCGCTGACGTGCGTAGCGGGGTGATAAGCTCCGTTGACCTGTCTTCCAGGCCTTTTCATGTGAAAGTCGATGAAGACTCTGAGCTGGTCGCTGATGCGTTGATTATCGCTACTGGAGCAACGGCTAAATATCTAGGTCTGCCGTCCGAGGAAAAGTACAAAGGCATGGGGGTTTCTGCTTGCGCTACTTGCGACGGATTTTTCTACAGGAACAAGGCCGTAGCCGTAGTCGGGGGTGGGGACACTGCTTGCGAGGAGGCGACGTACCTGTCGAATCTTTGCAGCAAGGTCTACATGATAGTCCGCAGGGATGTCTTCAGGGCTTCTCAGGCCATGCAGGAGCGGGTGAATAATGCGAAGAACATCGAGGTCCTCTGGAACTGCAGCACGCAAGAAGTGCTGGGGGATGGAAACGGGGTGACTGGCGTTCGAATACTTAGGAAAGATGGTAAGGTTTTTGATATTCAAGTCGACGGCTTTTTCCTGGCCATCGGTCATCACCCGAATTCCGATATGTTCGTGCAGTGGGTCAAGACCGACGAGAATGGCTACATCGTAACAGACGGCAAGAATTCTCAGACAAACGTTGAAGGAGTTTTCGCGGCCGGGGATGTTCAGGATCCGAGATACAGGCAGGCCATCACAGCTGCTGCGTCTGGCTGCCGAGCTGCATTGGATGTTGAGAAATTCCTGCTGTCGCATTAGAATGCGAAATATTAATAATATGTCTAAGTCTTTCAAGATATTCATTGCTGCGGCAGTCATGATTGCCGCTCTTACGTCTTGCAAATCCCAGTTCGAGGCCCTGCTGAACGGCAGCGACGTGGATGCTAAGTATGCTGCGGCATTCGACTATTTCAATAAGGGAAAATATCAGAAGGCTGCTCAGCTGTTCGAATCTCTTTCGGTGCTGACCAATGGCACTGCCAGAGACGACACGGTGCAATATTACTGGGGCCTAAGCAATTATAGGTACAAGGATTATTATACGGCTGAGACTAATTTGGCGAACTTCCTGACAAATTTCCCGAACAGCCCGTTCGCGCAGGACGCAGCATTCCTCAGGATTGACTGTCTTTACCGCTCCACCTATCGTTACGAGCTGGATCAGAACCCTACGAGAAATGCTATCGCAGTGATCAATCAATATCTGGTAGATAATCCAGACTCACCTCATAGGACAATCTGCGAGAACATGCTGAAAAACCTTAACGAGAGGCTGGACAAGAAGGCGTTCGAAAATGCGAAGCTTTATTATAACATGGAGTATTACAAGGCTGCATGGACGGCTTTTAAGAATATATTGAAAGATGACGCTGACAATATTTACCGAGAGGACATTCTTTATTATCTCGCTAAATCCTCGTACAAATATGCCAGCATGAGCGTCGAGTCCAAGCAGAAGGATCGTTACCTGACGTTCGTCGATGACTATTACAATTTCATCGGGGAATATCCTGACTCAAAGAACAGGAAGGAGCTTTCCCACTATTATGATAGGGCTCAGAAGGCATTGGGCAGATATTCTGGCACCGAAGCTGACTTGGAGGTGAAAGAGAAGGACTTTAATCGCGATAATGAAAAAAATGAAACAATCCGCTAAAGCGGATGCGTACAAAAAATAGAGTAAATAAAGCATTAGATAAATGGAAATTAGTAAGAAAGTACCTCAGAACACTATCACAAGGGACGTGAAGTATTTGGCGGAAGCTACGGGCAATCTTTACGAAACATGCGTAATCCTTTCCAAGAGAGCGAATCAGATTTCGTTGGCGGAGAAGAAAGAACTCGCCAAGAAACTGGAGGAATTCAAGAACGAAAGGGATACTATGGACGAGGTGTTCGAGAACAAGGAGCAGATAGAAATCTCTAAATATTACGAGAAACTGCCGAAACCTGATCTAATCGCTATTCAGGAATTTGAGGATGGCGAGCTCTACTACAGGAAGGCTGGAGCAACAGAAGAGAATGGTCCTGTTAAAGACGAGCCGAAAGAAACTGACGCCGAATAGTTTACGGCGATGCTGAAATCCCTTCAGATCAGCAACTATGCATTGATAGACTCTCTGGATGTTTCTTTTCCAGAGGGTCTCATCATTATTTCCGGGCAGACGGGCGCGGGAAAATCCATCTTGCTTGGCGCTTTGTCTCTTTTGCTTGGCGCAAAGGCCGAGTCTTCAGCAATAGGCGGCAACGCTGACTCCTGCGTAGTGGAGGCAGTGTTCAGCATTCCTGCTTCAGACAGTGTCTTGATGGGAATAATTGGAGAGAATGATTTAGCGTGCGAGGATGGCGAGTTGATTCTTCGTCGAGTCGTTAACAAGTCTGGTCGCTCTCGGTCTTTCGTGAACGACTCTCCTGTCAGCTTGCAGATTCTGCAGTCTATAGGGACGAGGCTCGTGGACATTCATTCCCAGCATCAGACTCTGCTGCTTTCCGATCACGAGTTCCAGCTATCGCTCCTGGACCACTATGCTGGTTGCGGTAGCCTCCTGACGGACTGTGCTTCGACATATTCAAAGATTAATAACCTTGAGTCGCAGCTCTCTGATGTCAAATCGAGGCTCTCTATTCTTTCAGAAGAGAGGGAATACACCGAGGCTAGGCTGGAGAAGCTAGAGAAGGCAAAGCTTCAGGAGGGAGAGTTGGAATCGCTTGAGGCGGAGCAGAAGCAACTTGCTAACGCTGAGGAAATAAAGGAGAGTCTGGGAGCCACAGAAAGCATATTCAATGGGGAATATTCTGACGGAGAGCAGGTTTCCATAGTCTCGGCTCTTAAAGAGGCTCAGAAGAGTTTGGAGAAAATTCAAAATTTTGTGCCTGAGGCGGCTTCGCTTGCGAGGAGGATAGAGGCTTCTCGCCTGGAACTTTCGGACATAGAGCAAGAAGTGTCCGCCGCTAATGACGGAGTGTCTCTTTCTGAGGACAGACTGAATGCAGTTGAGGACAGGCTGTCGCTCCTGTATGATTTAATGAAGCAGTATGGGGCTTCGAATGTGACTGAATTGATAGCGAAGCGGGATGCCCTTTCTCAGAAGCTGTTCGATTCCACTTCTTTAGATGAGCGTCGGCAGGCATTAGAAAAAGAGATAGAGTCGGAGAAAAAAATATATGATGGAATATGTTCCACCCTCCATTCCAAGAGGCAGAAAGCCGTTCGCCCATTCTCTGACAAGGTCATGGAGTCCGTGCGGTCTCTTGAATTGGAGCATGCGATTTTCGATGTTCAAATTTCTCCTGCGATGCCGTCAAAAAATGGAAAAGATGCCGTCAGATACCTCTTTTCTTCGACTGGAAACGACCCTTTGGATCTCAGCCGCTGCGCTTCGGGGGGCGAAATGTCCCGCCTGATGCTATGCCTGAAGGCCATGATGGCCAAATTCGTAAACATGCCTACTCTCATCTTCGATGAGATAGATTCTGGCGTGTCAGGCAGCGTTGCTGATAAAATGGGAAAGATGATTTGCGACATGGGTAGCGACATGCAGATATTCGCCATTACCCACCTGCCGCAAGTCGCTTCTAGGGGCAATGCCCATTATCTTGTTGAAAAGGAATATAATGCATTGGGCACAAAAGCGTATTCATCCATTCGTCAGATTTCCGGAAATGACAGAGTGATGGAGATAGCCAGGATGCTGAGCGGAGAAAAGATAACCCCGGCCGCAATCGCAAATGCTAAATCCCTTCTCGCAGGAAGATAGAAAAATCTATTCTACAATCTCAATAGAGTAATCTGGCGCATAAATGACGCGTCTTGTCGCCGTGTTGGCGTAACCGCCCCCTGGCTTCCTTACGTAGTCGAAATCAGACTGCAATCCATTCATCGTGAAGGCATCAATCATCCTAGGCCATTTTTTACCGTATTTTGATGCCAAAATTGAGAATTGCCTCATCAAGTCGTATCCCTGGAACGAGAAATGGCTTGGCTCTGCCTTGAATAAGGCTCTATATGAAAGAGTGAATTCTTGAACTTGAGCAGAGCTGTAATCAACCTCTGAAGCGACGCTTACGTGAAGCTTCACCCCATGCAGCTGTTTCGTCTCTATTGTATTGAATGTTCGGATTTTAGCATTAGTGTACAAAGCTATGTCCTTCCCTGAGACAGAGAGGATGTACAAACTCTTCACTATCTGGTTCATGAATGACTCGCTGTCGGAGGTCGTGATAACCCTTGTAGTTCCTTCAGTGCTAAGATGCCCAGCCAATTTCTCGGAAAGTCTCGCTGCTTCGAGCACATTCACGGCTACATTGGAGAAATTTATGCCGGAATGGCTCATTAAGTTAGATAAATAGGAGCCATAGCCTTTTGCGTTGCCACTCTGCGAGATGAGGATTACTTTGTCGCCTTTCTTTAAGTCGGTCTTCAGCCATTGGACAGCGTCGTTTATTTGTGCTTCGACAGAGGCAGGAGCCTGGATAAAGTTCTTTACGGAATCTGCAAGGGCTTCTGCCATCCTGTCGGCAGGGGAGATGATCCAAGATTCCCCATCGCTTATCGCTGCCGCTCTGGCAAGGTTGGCTTTCGCTACAGGCCCAAGTACGAAATCATTATCCTGGAAAATGCCAGATGGCAGATTCCCGTTATCGTAATCATATGCGCTTATGTCTATCTTGATTCCTTCATTGCCCAGGTCTCTGGCTGCCATGAGGGCGCCGCAGTAGAAATCCATCACTAGCTGCCTGTCTGTAGTCTTCGAGATATTGAATGGCATTAAGATGGCGGCGCGCACTTGATGATTGCCGGCATTGCTTAGTATCTCTGAGATGCTTTCCTCTTGAACTTCCGTGCTGGTTTTAATCTCTTCCGGTTCTTTTTCCGCCGTTTCTAAGTTCGTTAGCGTGACATTCTCCCACTTCTTGTGGTCGCGAGGTATCCTAAGCACCTGACGGCGTTTGACCTTCTGGCTCTGAAGCCCATTTATATTAATGATGGAGAGTTTTGATACTTTGTATTTTCGGGCTATTGAATTAAGGTCTTCATACCATTTCACTGTATGGAAGAAATATTCATCCTTCGATGGCTGCGGACTGACATTTTCAGGCTTTTGCTCTTCGACAGGCTTTTCTACCGTCTCCTTTTTCTCTTCTTGCGGAGTTTTCTCTGATTCCTGCTCTTCAGTAAGGTTCTTAATAGGAATCAGCAGAATCTGATTCTTCTTAAGCCCTTCAGTATCGAGATGTAGCGTAGGATTTGCGTCGAAAAGTTCTTGCTGGGTCACATTGTAAGCCTTACAGATGGAATAAATAGTCTGTTTCTCTTTAACGATATGCGAGTAATATGTAGTCCCATGATAGCGAACCTTCTCTTTCGAGATTTCAACTTTCGGAGCCTGATATTCCTGAGCCTTGGAGATGGCAGCAGACGCTGCCATAAGGCACAGGGCGGCAAGTGAGCATATTAGTATTCTATTCATTTCCGTTCAAGCTTTGGGAAAACTGTAAAAGTTTCAAAGTAAATGATTTCCAAGAGAGCCGTGCTTTCTCTGAACGAATGCTTTCGGAAAAACTTTCCCGGAGGCTCTCATCGCTGAAATACCTGCGTATCTCCTTCAGGATGCTCTCTTCATCGGGCTTGCCTGCGACAAGTCCTGTGCCAGAAGTTCCTACTGATTCTTTAAGGCCGCCCACGTCTGTGACGACCATAGGCACTTCGAAATGGCAGGCTATGGCGCTAATGCCACTCTGCGTCGCGGATCTGTAAGGTAGGACTGCCAAGTCAGCCGCTGAAAAATATTCCTTTACCTCGGAGTCTTTAATATAATGAGTGAAACAGTGTATTCTATCTTTTGCCGGAGACTCATCTATTATTTTCTGATATTGCTCGAAGGGGCCGTATGGCTCACCGGCAACGATTAGCTGATAACTGTCGTCCAGTTGGCCGAATGCTCTTAGGAGTATGTCCAATCCTTTATATTCCCTTATGAGACCGAAGAATAGCAGGTTCTTCTTACCATGTTCCAGCCCTAGGGTATTCTCTGCCTCCTCTTTAGGCAGCTTTTCTCCGAAATGGGAATATATCGGGTGAAAAAGCGTTATGTATCGTGCCGCTGGGCTCAGTTTCTTCAAGTCAGCGGCTACCTCGTCGCAGAGGGTTATGTTGCCGGTGCAGCTTGACAGAAAATATTTCGTGAGTGGCGCATCGAAGAATTTAGGCTCATGAGGGATTACATTGTGCAGGATTGAGACGACTCTGCAATGCTTTGAGAGCCCTTTGGCGACATATCCTAGCGAAGGGGCCAAGAACGACATCCAATAACTGATGATGACGAGGTCTGGCTTCCATTCCCGGATGGCTTTCAAAGTCTTCCGATAAGTGAAAGGATTCACGGTATCGAGCAGACGCACGCTTTCAATTGGCGCTGCCTCATCGTCGGCAGTTACGTACTGGGTCTTGCCAGGGAAGAGGAACTGAGGGTATTGGCGCTTGAAGTTGAAAGCTTTCACAGTTTCCGTCTTGCTCAGTTCCAGGAAAAGATTCGCGTTGAACTGAGCTATCCCTCCTCTGTAAGGGTAGAAACAAGATAGAAAGGCTATCCTCAAGGCTGATTATTTTGTGGTGTCCGCAGGAGATGTGGTCCCTTTAGCCTTATTCTTCACGTACTCGTCGTTCAGGCCAGCTATGATTTCATCAGTGATGTCCAGGCTAGGATCGCCGACTGCTACAGGAGCAGGAAGAACGCTTCCTTGCGTGCTGATGATCATGGCGTATTTTTTCTCCTCGTTGAGTTTCTGCAGGTATGTGTTTATGGCATCGCCGATTTTATTCATCATGACGCTCTGCTCCTCGGCGATTTCCTGCTGTTTCTGATTCGTGTAGTTGTTGAAACTGTTCTGTTGCTCTTGAAGTCTCTGCCCCCTCTGCTCGGCGACTGAGCGAACCAGAACGCCTTTGTCGATGTCTGACTGGAACTTGTTCACATCGTTCTGAAGCTTGGTGCCTCTGCGGTTCACTTCTTCCTGAATGCCTTGGATCTTGGTCTCAACCACGCTGCGAAGGTCATTCGCCATGTCATATTCATTGAGAACCCTATCCAGGTCGAACCATACTATCGATCCCTGCTGCGCTGCCTCTCCGGTAGGAGTGCTGGCTTTGGTAGTTCTGCTGCTTCCGTTGCTGGTGAGCATAACGATTCCTAATGCTAATGCTACGACGAGCGAAATGACGCTCAGAATTAGTGGTGTCTGTTTCATGATATTTTCTTTTATTCTTAGTTTCTCTTAAACAGACAAAATTAAATAAAATATTACAAAAATACCTACCTTAGCGAATATGAATGTTATGAATATAGCAGTTTATACTAGAAATCCAGCTCTGAAGGGGGATAAGCGGTTTATTTCTCTTTGCGGGCAATTGGAAAAATGTGGCTTCAGCTTCAGCGAGATTCATTCGAGCGAAGATCTCTCTGCCGACACGGGGATGGTTATGAGCCTGGGCGGGGATGGAACTTTTCTTTCGGCTTCGAAACGAGTGGGGGAGAGCGGCATCCCGATCATAGGAGTGAACATGGGGAGGGTCGGCTTCTTGTCTGAATATACGCCTGAAGAGGCTGCTGATGCTTTGTCAGCGGGGACATATTCAATTGAGGACAGAGCTTTGCTGAAAGCTTCTGTGGAAGGAGATATTATTGAGTCAGGGAGCTCTTTCTGGCCTTATGCTCTTAACGAAATCTGCGTGCACCGCTCTGGGGCTGCTATTCTAGGCATCGATGTCTCGGTTAACGGGGATGACATTCCGACATATTGGGCAGATGGCTTGCTGGTTTCTACGAGCAGTGGCTCAACGGCATATTCATTGAGCGTGGGCGGTCCGATTTGCACCCCTGATTCAAAGGTTCTCATCATCGCTCCTATCGCACCTCACAATTTGAATGTGCGGCCTCTTATCGTTCCCGACTCTACAAAGATAAAAATTCGGATGCGCTGCCGAGATGAACGTGTCCAGATGTCCATGGATAATCGGAGCCTGATTCTGAGACCAGACGCCGCAATATCAGTAGAGGTGGCACAATTTTCGCTCAAAAAGGTGCATCTTGAAAAGTCAAATTTCTTTAAAGCTCTCACTACCAAACTTTTCTGGGGTGAGGATATTAGAAACAACGTGGATAAGCGATGAACTCTAACAGTAATATTCCTACGCACGTTTCCATTATCATGGATGGGAACGGAAGATGGGCGAAACAGAAGGGAAAAGAACGGATTTACGGTCATGCCGCAGGCGTAGAGAGCGTTAGGGCTTGCGTCGAGGCTGCAGCCGAGAGCGGGGTAGAATATCTCTCGCTCTTTGCTTTTTCCGAGGAGAACTGGGGCAGGCCGGATAGCGAGGTCTCTGGCCTGATGAGTCTCATGATGCAGGCTATTCAGAATGAGATTCCTTCGTTGAAAGAGAAAGGCGTGAAGTTCAAGGTGCTTGGAAACCTTGAAAGGCTTTCCCCAGAGCTGCGTTCGGCAATCTCGAAGGCTGAGGCTGATACGGAGCCTGCTGAAGGCAAGGCACCTCTGCTGACATTAATCGTATTCTTAAGTTATAGCGGGAAATGGGATATTCTTCAAGCCGCTAAAAAAATGGCTTTGGAATATTCAGGGAATCTTGAGAAATTGGAATCTCTAGGGATTGATGATTTCGATCGGTTTTTAGTAACCTACGGAATTCCTGACCCGGATCTGGTGATAAGGACTTCGGGCGAGAAGAGGATAAGCAATTATCTTCTCTGGCAAAGCGCATATTCTGAGTTTTATTCAGTCGATGCTCTTTGGCCTGATTTTGGGAAAGAAAATTTCCGGCTTGCTCTGGAAGAGTATGGCAAAAGAGACCGCCGATATGGAAAAGTTAAATAATTGCTTATATTTGCAACTCTGAAATCCATGAAATTTGGTTTAATGAATGTATACAGAATCGCTGGCGTTCTGGCATTGCTTCTGGCGAGCTTCTCGCTGATGGGACAAGATGTCAAGGACACCTTGGCTGCAAATTATATAGAGGTGGACTATGACAACCCGAAGAGCTACATCGTCGGGGGCGTCACAGTGCGAGGAAACAAGTCTTACAGCAACAATCAGATTATCTCTCTCACGGGTCTCGCGAAAGGTCTCACGGTGACCGTCCCTAGCGATGCCATGTCTTCCGTGGTGGATAGGCTATGGGCTCAGAATAAGTTTGAGGATGTTTCTTTGGGAATTGACCACCTGAGCGCTGATGGTGACTCTGCTTTTTTCGTGATAGATATCAAAGAGCGTCCGAGAGTGTCCGCATGGCTGTTCACCGGCGTTAAGAAGGGCGAGAAAAAAGATTTGGAAGAAAGACTGAAGCTTCGAAGAGGCGGTGAGTACTCCGATTACGTAGCCAGGACCTCCATCGGAATCATCAAACGTTATTACTCTGAAAAGGGTTTCCTGAATTGCGAGGTGAACGTCAAGTCGGAGCCGGATCCTGTACTTAAAAACTTGATAAAAGTTACCTTCGAGGTGGATAAGGGGCTGAAAATTAAAATCCGAGACATTAATTTCGAGGGAAATACGGGAGTATCGGACTTCAAACTGGCCAAGTCCATGAAGAAGACGAAGGCCAAGAAGATATATAACTTCTTTAACAGCAAGAAGTTCAATGAAAAGGAATATCCTAACGACAAGAAGAATCTCATAAGCAAATTCAACGAGGCCGGCTATCGCGATGCCAGGATATTGAAAGATTCCATTTATTATGTGGAGCCGGGCAGGCTGGGGATCGATTTCAAGTTCGATCAGGGTGACAAATATTATTTCAGAAACATCACTTGGACAGGAAACTCGGTACATTCGGCTGACCAGCTGAATCAGATTCTGAATATTAAGAAAGGGGATCCATACGACGTGGTCACGATGCAGAAGAGGCTGTTTGGTGGTGACAAACAAAATGACTACGCAGTTTCGAAGCTATATCGCGACGAGGGTTATCTCTTCTTCCAGGTAATGCCTGTTGAGCTGAACATCGAGAACGACTCAGTGGATGTCGAGATGAGGATATCGGAAGGCAAGCAGGCGACTCTGAACAATATCGTCATAAATGGGAACGACCTTACTAATGAGAGGGTGGTCAGACGCCAGATATTCACTCGTCCTGGAGATTTGTTCAGCCAGACTGACTTCGAAAGGTCTATAAGAGAAATCGCTTCTCTGGGGCAGTTCGACCCTGAGGCAATATCCAAGGACGGTGGCTATTCAATCGTGCCTAATCAGGCAAACAATACGGTAGACATAGTATATAACGTTACTGAAAAGCCTTCCAGCCAGCTGGAACTCTCTGGAGGCTGGGGCGGCAATACATTCGTAGCGACCGTCGGCGTGAATTTCAATAACTTCTCTACGAGGAGGATGTTCGACAAAGGAGCCTGGAGGCCTGTGCCTCTGGGGGATGCCCAGAGCCTGTCTTTGCGTCTGCAGACGAACGGTACGTATTATACTTCGGCAATATTCGGATTCACGGAGCCTTGGTTGTTCGGAAAGAAGCCAACCTCTCTCAGCATTAACACATACTATTCAAGGCAGACGAACTCCTCAATTGCTCTCGGCATGCTGAGCAATTCTAAAGTCATGCAGGTATATGGCTTTTCTGGCGGCATTGGAACAAGGCTGAAATGGCCGGATAATTATTTCACTTTATATAATGGATTGAGCTGGCAGACGTACGACCTGAAAAACTGGTACAGCGGATATTATCTTTTCTCGGATGGCGTGTCTCATAACATCAGTTACACGGCCAGCCTGTCAAGGACATCCACTGATCAGCAGATTTATCCTCGCCAAGGTTCTGTCTTTTCTACTACATTGCAGCTCACTCCGCCATATTCTTTGTTCAGGAAGAAGGATAAAGGACATTTGGATGCATCTGGAAAGCCTGTGCGCGTAGATAGTTATAAAGACATCAACTACGATAACTGGTCTTCTCGTGACAGGTACAGATGGATTGAATACTGGAAGGTGAAGTTCAGCGCAGAGACGTATCAGAAGATAATCGGTGACTTAGTCATAATGGGGAAGGCCCAGTTTGGGTATCTGGGATATTATAACAGGAAATGGGGCTATTCTCCTTTCGAGGGCTTCAGGGTCGGCGGAAGCGGAATGTCCGGGTACGATACTTATGGCTCAGATATCATAGCGCTACGTGGATATGAGGATTACTCGTTGACCCCGGAGGCAGTATCGTCCTATCATACAAGCTATTATGCGGGAAATGTCTATGATAAGTTTACTGTCGAGCTGCGTTATCCTGTGATTCTGCAACCTCAGTCGACAATCTTCGTGCTCGGGTTCTTGGAAGGCGGAAACTGCTGGTCGGACATCAAAGACTTCAATCCTTTCCAAATTAAACGATCTGCAGGTGTCGGCGTGAGGGTATTCTTGCCTATGATTGGCCTTCTGGGCGTTGACTGGGGATATGGCTTCGACAACGACAATTCGCCACAGCGGCAGAAGGGCGGAAGCCAGTTCCATTTCGTGATAGGACAACAATTCTAATAATTTCTTAATTTTGTGGTTGATTTACTAAAATGATAACTAAAATTTATTTATGAATATGAAGAAAATCGCATTGATTGCCGTTATGGCATTGTTTACGTTAGCCACCTCTGCGCAGGTGAAATTGGCTCATGTCAACTTCAATGAGCTTGTGACTCTTATGCCAGAGTCCGATAACGCAAGGTCTACGATGGAGGCTGCACAGAAGGAGGCCAATGAGACTTATCAGAGCATGGTTGAAGAGGCCCAGACAAAATATAGCGAGTATCAGCAGAAGCAGTCCACATGGACGGCTGCCATCAGGGACAGCAAGGAAAAAGAACTAGGTGACATCCAGAACAGGATCCAGGAGTTCCAGCAGTCCATCCAGCAAGAGCTCCAGCAGCAAAACGAGCAGCTTATGACCCCTATTTACGACAAGGCTCGCAAGGCAATCGAAAAGATTGCGAAGGCTGGCGGATATGTTTTTGTTTTCGATTCCTCACAGTATGTTTATGTTGACCCTTCACAGAGCAAGGACCTTACTCCTGAGGCAAGAAAAGCATTGAATATCCCGGAAGGCAGGACAATAGAGTCTCTGCAGAAGGAACTTCAGGCTAAGCAGGAATCTGCCGCTAGCTCTACTGGTTCTACGACAGGCACTGCAAAATAGTAGCGAGGAGAGATTTAAAAGAGGCAGGCATTGCCTGTCTTTTTTTATTGCACGAAAATAAAACGTTTTTCTTCGGGATTGTTATGAAATATTCGGCAAATTGTATAAATTTGCAACATAATATAATTATTGCGCTAAAAAACTGTAACAAGTAATGCAACACAAGGTAATTGATACGAAAGATGTGGTGATCAGGTTCGCAGGCGATTCCGGTGATGGCATGCAACTTACTGGCTCTTTGTTCGCCAATACTTCTGCAATTGCTGGCAACGACCTGTCGACATTTCCTGACTATCCTGCGGAAATCAGGGCTCCGCACGGAACTGTTTCCGGCGTCTCCGGCTTTCAGGTGCACATCGGCAGCACGAAAGTCAACACCCCGGGAGATTACTGCGATCTGCTGGTCGCAATGAATCCTGCCGCACTTGAAGCGAATGCAAAGTGGTGCAAGCCGACAGCCATGATTCTGATCGATACCGATTCTTTTACGGATGAATTGATCAAGAAAGCTGGATTCAAGACGAATAATGTTTTTCTTGAATTGGGAGTTGAGGATAGGATAATAATACCTTCTCCTATCACCACTCTTACTAAAGAAAGCCTGAAAGGTTGCGGCATGGATCAGAAGTCTATTCTGAAATGTAAGAATATGTTCACGCTAGGCATGGCTTGCTTCATTTATAGCCGTCCTCTTGAATATGTCAATAGCTATATTGAAGGAAAATTCGCAAAGAAGCACCCCGAAATGGTAGGGCCAAATGAGAAGGTGCTGAAAGACGGTTATAATTATGCGGCTAACATACAGCTTATCCCGAACACCTACATGGTTAAGCCTGCGAAGAGCCTCGAACCGGGGCTCTATAGGAATATTACTGGGAATCAGGCTATTGCATGGGGCTTGCTGGCTGCATCTGAGAAATCTGGGCTTCCGCTTTTCTGTGGGTCTTATCCGATTACTCCTGCAACAGCCATACTAGAGGAGCTTGCCATTTATAAGAGTCTCGGCTGCAAGACATTGCAAGCCGAGGACGAGATTGCGGGCATATGCACCGCCATCGGTGCCTCTTTCGCAGGCAATCTGGCCGTTACTACTACTTCCGGCCCTGGCTTCTCGTTAAAGAGCGAGGCTCTGGGTTTAGCCGTAATGACTGAGCTGCCGCTTGTGGTGGTCGATGTCCAGAGAGCAGGTCCTTCAACGGGAATTCCTACCAAGACAGAGCAGACAGACTTGTTGCAGGCTCTATATGGAAGAAACGGCGAGTGCCCGATTCCGGTCATAGCCGCGCATTCTCCAGCTAATTGCTTCAACGCCGCATTCTATGCGGCAAAGATAGCGCTTGAACACATGACCCCTGTGATTTTGTTGTCAGAGGGTTTCCTGGGGAATGGCAGTGAGCCTTGGCGCATTCCGACCATGGCTGACTATCCTGAAATCAAGCCTCCATTCGCACGCGGAGTGCTTAAAGAAGGAGAGCGATTCCAGCCTTTCAAGAGAGACCCCGAGACCATGGTTCCTCAGTGGGCTATTCCTGGGCAGAAAGGTTTCGAGCATAGGGTTGGCGGACTGGAAAAAAATCACGAAGGCGTGCTTTCTTCGGATCCGGCAAATCACCAGACTATGGTGAACGAGCGTGCCGCCAAGGTGGCCAAGATTGCCGATTCCATTCCGGAGCTCAAGGTTGACGGCCCTGATTCCGGGAAACTGCTCGTAGTTGGCTGGGGCGGAACTTATGGTCACATAAAGAGTGCCGTAGATGAGGAGAGGGAGGAAGGCAAGAACGTGTCCTTCGCTCATTTCGACTATATTAATCCTCTTCCTAAGAACACTAAGGACGTGTTCTCTAAATTCGAGAAAATTCTTGTCTGCGAGCTGAACAGCGGTCAATTCTGCGCTTACCTGCGCGACTGTCTGCCAGACTTCAAATACGACAAATGCAATAAAGTTCAGGGTCAGCCATTCCTCGTGAAAGAACTGGTTGAGGCAATAAATAAGGAGATCTAGATTATGGCAACATTGACATTCAAGGATTTCAAAAGTGATCAGGAAGTACGCTGGTGCCCCGGATGTGGCGACCATGCTGTTCTGGCTGCCTTGCAGAGGGCTCTCCCGAAAGTCAGCCAGGCTCTTGGTTACGAGAAAGAGCGTTACGTCGTAGTGTCCGGAATCGGATGCTCGTCTCGTCTCCCTTACTACATGGACACTTATGGCTTCCATAGCATTCATGGCCGCGCCACGGCAGTTTCTACCGGCATCAAGGTCGCTAATCCTTGGCTGACTGTCTGGCAGGCTTGCGGCGATGGCGATGCGCTTGCAATCGGAGGCAATCATTTCATCCATGCAATAAGACGAAATATTGATATAAATATCATATTGTTCAATAATAGGATTTATGGTCTCACTAAGGGGCAGTATTCTCCTACTTCCAAATTCGGAGCCATCACGAAAACCTCTCCTTATGGTACCGTAGAGCATCCATTCGATCCGGGTTCTCTGGTTCTGGGCGCAAAAGGTACTTTTTTCGCTCGTTCTCTTGACGTGGACCTGAAACTGAACGAGGAAATAATGACCGCCGCGGCTTTGCATGATGGCTGCTCAGTGATGGAGATGCTGACAAACTGCGTGATATTCAATGACGGCGCTCACAAAGAGATTGCCGATCCGGCGGTTCGTCCTGACAGGACGGTCGTTCTCCGTCAAGGGGAAAGGATGATATTCGGGAAAAATAATGACAAGGGTCTTGTCTTTGAAGATAACCGCATCAAGGCTGTTACCATTGGTGAGGATGGCTACAAGGAAGAAGATATCCTCATTCATGATGCACACGCCAATAACCTGGGCCTTCAGATGGCTCTCGCAGACATGAAAGGCCCGGACCTGCCGGTGGCTCTTGGAGTCATCAGAGATGTGAAAGACATCACTTATGATGATGGAGTGCGCGATCAGGTGAAGGATGTCATGCGCAAGAGCAAGATTCATTGCGTGGACGACCTGCTGCGGAGCGGCTCGACATGGGAAATAAAATAATGAATATTTAATATTTTGTGTTGTATCACACCATTTAATTAATATGAAAACTACAGAAATAATGGCCCGTCTCCAGGCCAAGTACCCTACAGAGAAAGAATATCTGCAGGCAGTGCAGGAGGTCCTTGAGTCAATTGAAGATGTTTACAATCAGCATCCGGAATTTGAGAAAGCTAAGATAGTCGAGAGACTCGTCGAGCCAGACAGAATTTATACTTTCCGCATTGTGTGGGTTGACGACAACGGCGATGTCCAGACAAACCTCGGCTACCGCGTTCAGTTCAACTCTGCCATTGGCCCTTACAAGGGAGGCCTTCGTTTCCACAAGGCTGTCACCCCTTCAATGCTGAAATTCTTGGGCTTTGAGCAGATATTCAAGAATGCCCTCACGACTCTGCCTATGGGTGGTGCCAAGGGTGGTTCCGATTTCGACCCGGTAGGCAAGTCTAACGCTGAAATCATGCGCTTCTGCCAGGCGTTCATGCTAGAGCTCTGGCGTTGCATAGGTCCTGACCAGGATATCCCTGCTGGTGATGTCGGTGTCGGCGGTCGCGAAATTGGCTTCCTGAATGGAATGTATCAGAAGCTTGCCCAGGAATACCATACGGGAGTGCTCACTGGAAAAGGCGCTACGTGGGGAGGCTCTATCCTTCGTCCGGAAGCTACTGGTTTCGGCGCGCTCTATTTCACCCAGCACGTCCTTCATCATGCAGGAAAGGACATCAAGGACAAGAAGGTCTGCATCTCTGGCTTCGGGAACGTAGCGTGGGGAGCCGTTAAGAAAGCTACTCAGCTTGGGGCGAAGGTCGTAGCCATAAGCGGGCCAGACGGAGCCTGCCATATTCCTGATGGGATGACTCCTGAAATGAACGACTATATGCTTGTAATGCGTGCTTCCAATAGGGATAAGGTGCAAGATCTTGCTGACAAATTCCCTGGGAAGGTTGAATTCCTTCCTGGAAAGAAGTCTTGGAGCATCCCTTGCGACATTGCTCTTCCTTGCGCATTCCAGAATGAGCTGAGCGAGGACGATGCCAAGGAGCTCAAGGCTAATGGGTGCTGGTGCTGCTGCGAGGTGTCCAACATGGGATGCCAGCCTGGCGCCATACATTTCTTCCAGCACAATGGAATCCTGTTTGCCCCTGGAAAGGCAGTGAACGCAGGAGGAGTCGCTACTTCTGGTCTTGAGATGACCCAGAATGCCCAGCATATCAGCTGGTCTGCGAAGGAGGTTGACGAGAAACTTCACTGGATCATGGAGAATATTCACGAGCAGTGCGTCAAGTATGGCACGCAGAAAGACGGTTCCGTAGATTATGTGAAAGGCGCCAATATTGCCGGTTTCATGAAGGTCGCTCAGGCAATGCTGGAGCAGGGAATAATCTGACATATTCCTGAAAGATGAAGAAAAAGGCGCGACGGATTTTTCTGCCGTGCCTTTTTTTAATTAATATTCATTAACTTTGCAGGCTGTTTGAAATCAAAAAATACACAATAGATTTTAAATATGAAAAAAATTGCTCTGGCGTGCATTCTGATTACGCTCTTCGTTTCCTGCAAGACTGAAAAGAAGTCTGAGATAGGAAAATTGTCTGACGAGTATGCCCTGGTGAAAATCACTACTCCTGACCTGTCTGGCATTTCCGACAATGGCAAAGAAGTACTTAACCTTTACAAATTCGCTGCTGATCAGGCTGACAGCATTTATTGGAAACAGACCTTTGGCGATAAGGCATTGATGGATGGAATTCAGGATTCGGACATCAAAGAATTTGCCATGATCAACTATGGGCCTTGGGACAGGGTTACCGGCAAGGCGTTCGTGGAAGGTTATGGCGAGAGGCCGCTGGGTGCGGCTTTCTACCCTGCTGACATGACGAAGGCAGAATTCGAGGCTTTCTCTGATTCGTCCAAGACAAGTCCTTACACCATGATAGTTCGTGACAGCGCTGGAGCCTTGGCTTCGGTTCCTTATCACGTGGCTTTCAAAGATTACATCGAAAAGATATCCAGCGAGCTTCAGGCTGCTGCCGACATCACCATAAAGGCCAGCGTCAAGAATTATCTATTGAAAAAAATAGAGGCTCTTAAGACGGATGATTACCTTGCTGCGGACAAAGCTTGGCTGGACGTGA
>JALCSU010000021.1 GCA_022653735.1 Bacteroidales bacterium | reverse complement strand
CAGACTGCGATGCAGCCCAGACAATGCCTTTCTCATCCAAGAACAACTCTTTCGCTCCAGTAGGCTCTGATCCGTCAGGCAGAGAGAATCGCTGAATGAACCGTCCGGAAAAGTCAAAGACATATATTCCCCCCATCAGAGTCAGCACATAAAGTTTGTCGTCCTTTTCTAGAATGTCCTTGATGATCACCTCTGCCCCTTCTATCCTCGCGGCCAAGGAATATTCCCCTGACGCAGGATTAATCCGGTACAAATTCCCACCTGTAGAAGCATAGATATTAGGGCCTTGGCAGAAAAGGCCAAGCGAGGGGACATCGCATTCCGGAGGGATTCCATATTCTCTTGTCGCATATGAATTCCTGACATCAAGCGACTCTATCCTGTTGTCATGAATGATCCAGAGCTTGCATCCGTCAGCCATACGCATTGTGCCAATGTTTCCCCTGCAGACGAACGAATACAATTCTTTCTTATAATCGAAATTCACCAATCCTTGATTGGTTGCTATAAATAAATTTCCGTCTTCATCGCATGCGATCTGCCCGAAAGACCATAACGAATTAGGAGAAAGAAACGTGATTTTCTCCGTGACCATTTCAAAAGTGTCCCCATTGTACTTGTACACGGCATCAGCCCCGCTGAACCAGACCCTGCCTATGCTGTCCTTTGCTATGCTATGTATTCCGCCATAATAAAAAGTCTCCGGCATCGAATGGAATCTGTACATTGATTGGTCAACAGCAGCAAACGCCGGTTTTGGCAGGCTGGCCAACGAACAGCAAGCGAGCAGAACAAGCAGAACAAGCATTTTTGTCCTGACCGATGCTCTCATTCTTTTTTCTTCAAGCAAAGAATTCCTGACAATGAAAGCAAGGCCAAGACAATCAAGGTCGCAGAAGACGCTCTGGAGACGTTCTCGCTCACTGAATACACTGTCGGGTCAAAACGCATCACCAACTCGTGGTCGCCTGCCGGCAGAATGGCGCCGCGAAGAATCCAGTCGGCGCGGAACAGCTTAATCTCGTCTGTGGCGCCAGCGGATTTATCCGCAAGCCACGCATGCCAGCCCTTCGGGTAATAGACCTCGCTGAATATGGCAGTGCGAGGAGATGAGATGCTATATTGATAATGCAGCTCGTTCGGGGCATAGCTCGTCATATAAATCGTGTCTGCCGACGGAAGCATCTGGGTGAAAGTCTCCTGAGCCTCTCCGAATGCATCCGAGAAATCCTTGCCGATCACAGCAGTCTGGGCAAGATTCACGTTCCCGATAGAATCGATTTCTTCATCAGGACTGTTAACCTGAATGCCAGAAGAAACGAACCAAGCATTACCCAACGCCTTGGGATTCAGGATAGGCACATCTGCACCCACCATGAAGTATTTGGTATTGAGCGCATTCATGATAGGCATGTCAGGCAGTTTTGCGCTTGCCTCATCAATCGTCTTGGCCAACCTAACCGTAGCCATGAATGAATTCATCTCCGGAACGATGTATCTTTCAATCAAATCCTGATACCTCTGTATCTTCGCTGGGCTGTAACCTCCGATGTTCTTGTGCCAATAAGATACGAAAGAGTCGTTGAAAAGATCCTTGGATATGTCCGCCACCCTGTAAGAAGGAGACTTATCCTCGAGTATTGCCTTGTCCACAGGCCTCTGCGCAAAGGAGTTGTTAAACTGCCGCGGAGTAACGAAATCGTCTGAATTCAGGTACCTCTTGCCAACCGAAAACAAATTTATGAGGATGAGCAGCGATATGGCTAGGCCAGCCTGAAGGCCTCTCTTGCTTGATTCAGCGCTCTTGCCAGAGTAGAACCAAAGCAGGATGAAGAACGTGGCGAGGATGAAAATGCCCGACCACATAGCATCATTAACCAGCAAGTGGCGACGATCTTCCTTCAGAGCCTCCACTATCACATTCTGCATCTGCCCATCTGAACGCCCAGAGAATGAGCCAGCTATGCTTGGCGCAATCATGCAAATGAGGCAGAAGCCAGCAGTGAGCGCCAGGGCGATGTAGCTGTTGCGCAAGAAAGTTTCTTTTGAATATTCTTTCTTCAATATCCTGTCAAGCACCAAGAAACCCAGCATAGGCAGGGTGTACTGCAAGATGATGAGGGCCATGGAGACCGTCCTGAACTTGTTGTACATTGGCAAAGTGTCGAAGCAGAACTTCGTGAACGACATGAAATGGCTGCCCACGCTAAGGAATATGGCAAAGATCGTGATTACCAGCAATATCCATTTCTCCTTACCTTTGTACATGAATAGTCCCAGCAGGAACAAGAATATGGTGATGGCCCCCATATACATTGGACCGGCAGTGAATGGCTGAGGGCCCCAATACATGGGGAGGCTTTTGGCTATCTCTGGATTGTCCTGGCCGTTATCCCTGAACAATTTAACCACTGCAGATTTGTCTGGATTAATGCTCCCCGCAGATGACCCTCCGTTGAAATCCGGAATCATCATGTTCGGCAGCTCGTTCCAGCCGTAAGACCATGCGGTCGCATAATCCAGCTGAAGACCATCCTTGTTCACTTCTTCGCCAGTAGGATGCGATAGCTCCGTGCCCCCGCGCATCGTGTATTTCGTATATTCATAAAGGGGCGCCAGCTTAATAGTGTTGGTGGCTATTCCTATGCAGCCGACCACCAGAAGGAGGGCAGAAGCGGCAAAGAACCGTCCCAGAAGCGGACGGAGCTTCTTGCTGCAGAGCATCCATACGAATAGGCCTGTCGCCATTATGAATATCATGATGGCTAGGTAATATGTTATCTGCTGGTGGTTGGCCTTGATTTGGAAGCTTAGCGCAAAAGCGAAAAGCACCGCCCCAAGCACGGACTGAGGCACCCACTCCTTCCAGTCCTTGCCTTTAAGGCAGGATTTATAAGTGAATATGACGGCAGCGAGCACCCATGGCATGAATGCCAGCGCCTGCATCTTGGTATTATGCCCGACTTGTATTATTTGCAGATTATAAGAACAGAAAGTAATCGCTATTGCACCACCAATCGCAAGAAATTTGTCGATGCCCAGAGAAAGCATCAGCAAGAATCCTCCTACTAAACAAATGAACAACCAGGAAGCAGGCCTCTTGCCAAACAGAACTACATTGTAAATTTCCTGAGTCCAGTCCCCTTTCGTCGATGGATTGAACGATGTCGTCGGCATTCCGCTGAACTGCGAGCCGGTCCAGTAAGTGAGATCTTCAGGGTGAGAAGCATTCCACTCATTTGCCTCTTGTGCCATGCCACGATAACCTATTCCGTCAGCTTGGTTCACGATTTTTCCAGTGAGCACCTGTGGCACGAAAGCATATGCCAGCACTAGCAAGACAAGCACGATGCAAGCATAAGCCAATATATTCTTAATCAATTGATTTTTTTCCATATTCATTTATTGATGAGAGATTCCATTAATTTCACCAATTCTTTCGTCAAGCTCTTTCTGGAATATTTAGAGATATCGGATGTATTGTCGTTCAATTCGTCATTGGTAAATTCATTCCAGCAAAAATCCACCCAGGCCTTGATTTTCTTCTCATCATCCCAGTCATAGACCACTCCAGAACTAGTATCCGACACGAATTTTGCCATGGCGCTATCTGTCTGCCCGATTCCAAGGATAGGGCGGCGTGATGCAATGTACTCGAATAATTTTCCTGGCAGCACAGAAGCATATTCAGGCTCTTTCCTAAGAGGAAGAATCAAGAAAGAGGCATTTCGCTGTTCTCGAACAGCTGTCTCGTGACTTTGGTATCCGAAATCATGTAGATTTTCTTTCAAGCCGAAAACCTCTATCGAATTTATAATCTCTTTGTCAGTCTTTCCTACGAGCCTGATTTTCAAGGCTCTCTTGAACTCAGGATCTGCCGAGCATTTCTCCCCAAGCACCTTCCAGAGCGTGACTGGGTTGCCTGCCGAAGCAAAAAGACCAGTATGGGTTACGTTGAAATTCTCGTCCCTATCGAAATCTTCCAAATAATCAGTGTCATCATAACCGTTCGTGATAAGTTCCACCGGCGTAGATGTCATTGCCTGGAAATCAGCTTGGACATTTGGAGAAACAGCCAATACCCTAGTAGCCGAATCCAAGACACACTTCTCTAGCTTGTGGTACCTTTTATCCGAGAACTTGGTCAATTCCAGATGCTTATAATAGAATATCTTGGTCCAGGGATCACGGAAATCCGCAATCCACGGGATTCCCGTCGCCTTGTGAAGCTTCAGCCCTATCAGATGCATTGAATGTGGCGGACCGGTGGTTACGATCATGTCTACCGGATGGTCTTTCAGGTATTCCTTCAGAAAGCGCACCGATGGACGGACCCACCATACGCGGGGGTCTGGAATGAAAAAATTGCCTCGAATGAAGAGAGACACCTTCTGCTTGAATGTCTTAGGGCCGCCGTGGATAGGATTCACTTCCCCTCCGTCCTTTCCAGCGCCTGTCAGCTTCCTGTAAACGCCGTAAGGCTCCGTAATGTGCCGCTTGATGATTTCCGCCTCCTTCGGGATTTCCGCCAGAAGAGACTTATCAGTTACGGACAGGTCCGGATTCTCTGGCGTGTACACCACCGGCTGCCATCCCTCAGAAGGCAGATATTTCGAGAATTTGACCCATCTCTGGACTCCTGAGCCACCCATAGGCGGCCAGTAATAAGTGATTATCAGGACTCTTTTCATTTTCGGCTCGCAAATGTTCAAAGTTAATAACTTTATCGCAAAAATTCTTAATTTTGTGTTACTTACTACAAGGTATGGCAAAAACGGCAGAGGACACCCCTCTAATAAAACAATTCTTTTCTGTGAAGGCACAGCACCCAGAGGCCGTGCTGCTTTATCGCGTGGGCGACTTCTACGAGTCCTACGCCGATGATGCCGTGCTCACCAGCAAGGTCTTAGGCATAGTGCTTACCAGGAAATCCAATGGCGACAAAGGCTACATCGAGATGGCTGGATTCCCACATCATGCCATAGACATGTATCTGCCAAAACTCGTTCGCGCAGGCTACAAAGTAGCGGTCTGCGACCAGCTGGAAGACCCAAAATTCGCCAAGAAGCTCGTGAAACGAGGAGTGACGGAGCTCGTGACTCCTGGCGTTGCATTCAACGAGCAGCTGCTGAACCAGAAAGAAAATAACTTCTTGGCTGGCCTTGCCTTCGACAAAGACCAGGCGGGAATAGCCTTCCTGGATGTTTCAACTGGCACTTTCCAGATTTCTCAAGGTTCGTTAGAATACATAGGCACTCTCATCTCGTCTCTGAATCCTAAAGAAATAGTCGTCCAAAGGGGATACGAGAAAGGCGTCAAGGAGCGTTTCGGCGAGAGTCTTTACGTTTCCACTATCGAGGAATGGGCCTTCGTGTACGACGCAGCCGAGGAAAAACTGAAGAAACAGTTCCAGGTAAACTCCCTGAAAGGCTTTGCGGTAGACAGGTATCCTCTAGGAATTTGCGCCGCAGGTGCCTTGATGGTTTACCTAGAGCAGACTCAGCACACCGGACTCAAAAACATTTGCTCCATCTCCAGGATAGACGAAGATCATTTCGTCTGGATGGACAAATTCACGATTCGCAACCTGGAGCTGTTCCAGGCCGCAGGTCAAGACGGAGTGCCGCTCATCAACGTGATAGATAAATGTTCCTCCCCTATGGGCGCAAGGCTTTTGCGTAGCTGGCTGGCTATGCCGGTGATGGATGTCAAAGAACTAGACAGCCGCTACGATGTGGTTCAGCATTTCGTGGAAGCTGGAGATGATCTGGACAAAGTCCAAAGCTATCTGGGAGACCTTGGAGACTTGGAGAGAATAATCTCAAGGGCCGCTGCAGGGAAGATCCTGCCACGAGAGATAATCCAGCTCGGACGCGGCCTGGAGCGAATGGTTCCTATTTCGGAGATTTGCAAGAATCACGGAGTGAGTGTCTTGGACGACATGATGGCCAAGATGAAAGACTGCTCCAGCCTGCTTGAGTCCATACGAAACACCCTTGCGGCAGAGCCGGCGGCCATGCTAGGCAAGGGCGAAGTGATAGCGCAAGGGGTGAATTCAGAACTGGATGAGCTTAGGAACATCTCCTCTGGTGGCAAGGACTATCTCCTGAATCTGCAAAAGCGAGAGGCCGAAAAGACGGGAATATCCTCCCTCAAGATAGGCTACAACAACGTTTTTGGTTATTATATCGAGGTGCGCAACACTTTCAAGGATCTCGTTCCTCCGCAGTGGGTGCGTAAGCAGACCCTGGTGAGCGCTGAAAGGTACATAACCGAAGAGTTGAAGGAATATGAGGAAAAGATTCTCACTGCAGAGGAGCGAATTTACGAGCTGGAGACGAAGATTTACGGAGAGCTGGTAGCGAAAATCCAAGGCGGAATAGCAGCCATCCAGAATAACAGCCGCATTTTGGCGCGTCTGGACGTGCTTGCTGGATTTGCGCGCCTTGCACTGACCAGCAAGTACAACCGGCCACAGATGACAAAGGAATATTCATTGGACATCAAGGCTGGAAGGCATCCCGTGATTGAAACCCTGATGCCACCAGGAGAAGAATATGTCCCGAACGATGTCTATCTGGACAACAAAACGCAACAGATAATCATCCTGACTGGCCCTAACATGGCGGGAAAATCTGCCCTTCTGCGCCAAACCGCCCTCATCGTGCTGCTTGCGCAAATTGGCTCTTTCGTGCCAGCGCAAAGCGCAAAAATCGGATACTTCGACAAGATATTCACGAGAGTAGGCGCATCGGACAACATTTCCAGAGGGGAATCGACCTTCATGGTGGAGATGCTGGAAACATCAATGATTCTGCACAATCTCTCTGCTCGCTCACTGGTGCTGCTGGACGAAATCGGCAGAGGCACATCAACCTACGACGGAATGTCCATAGCCAGAGCTATCGTTGAATATATTCACGAATATGGCAAAGGCGCTAAGACGCTCTTCGCTACGCACTATCATGAACTGAACGACTTGGAAGGCATCTACCCCCGCATCAAGAACTTCCACATCGAAGTGAAGGAGGTCGGCACGCAGGTGATATTCTTGCGCAAACTGAAAGAAGGCGGAACGGCTCATAGCTTCGGAATCCATGTAGCCCGAATGGCAGGCATGCCGAGAGAAGTGATAGAGAGTGCGGAAAAGACCCTGAAATCATTGGAAGCCAACGATTCGCAGACAATCGTGACTCGCAGCAAGAATGCCCTTAAGAAACCTGTGCAGACGAAGGAGGGCACTCTGGAAAGCGACGGAAGCCTGCAATTGTCGATTTTCCAGCTGGACGATCCGACCTTGTCGTCATTACGAGACAAGCTGGCCGCCGCAGACCTCAACAACATGACCCCGATGCAAGCCTTTGATTTGCTCAGGAGCATGAAGGAAGAATTAGGAATATAATATATTCATAAAATCATGAAAGCAACATTATTTTTAACCGCATCCATTTTAGCCTTAACAATGCCTCTTTCGGCAATGGCAGAAAAAACATCCACGCTTACATCTCCAGATGGCAAACTGAAAGTAGAAGTTACTTCTGGCTCGAAGGTAACGTATTCGGTGACATATGATGGCACCGAGATTCTGAAGCCTTCAGAGATTTCGATGACTCTTTCCGACGGCACTGTCTTCGGCAGCGACAAGAAAGCTTCCATCAAGACGGGGAAGGTGAATAACCCCGGCCTGGTAGCGTCACAATACACGAAAAAGACTGTTGATGACGTCTATAATTATCTTACGCTCAAATACAAGAAGTACGAAATCGAGTTCAGAGCCTACGATAAAGGCCTGGCCTACCGTTTCGTTTCCACTGCGAAAAAAGGCAGCTACGAAGTGATGGGCGAGCAGGCCGAATTCTCTTTTGCGAAGGACTGGAACACATGGATTCCTTACGTAAGAGAAAAATACGACACATTCGAGCAGCAGTTCCATAACTCGTTCGAGAATTACTACGAGCACGTGGCCCTTTCCCAAACCAATCCAAAGAGGCTTGCCTTCCTTCCACTCGTAGTGGACGCCGACAATGGAATAAAGGTCTGCATCACGGAATCCGATCTTTATAACTATCCGGGAATGTATCTCAATGGTGGCTCTACGTCTCTCAAGGGCGTTTTCACTCCTTACCCTGAGACAGAGGAACAAGGCGGGCATAACAATCTGGAAATCACCGTCACCAGCTTTGAAAACTACATTGCTAAAGCTCAGGCGGGCCAGTCATTCCCATGGCGAATAATTAGCGTGGTTCCTGAAGCAAAAGACCTTACTAATCTGGATTTCACGTGGCTTCTTGGCCGTCCTCAAGCCGCTGGCTCAGATTTCAGCTGGGTGCGCCCAGGGAAAGTCGCATGGGACTGGTGGAATGATTGGAACCTGTACGGAGTAGACTTCAGGGCAGGGATCAACAACGAGACATATAAGTATTACATTGACTTCGCCGCTGCACACGGCATCGAATACGTCATACTTGACGAAGGCTGGGCAGTGAACAAGAAGGCTGACCTGTTCCAGGTAATCCCTGAAATCAATTTGGAAGAGCTCGTGAGCTATGCGAACAGCAAGAACGTCGGCCTGATTCTCTGGGCCGGATACAAAGCCGTAGAAAGAGACATCGAGGGTGTCTGCAAGCATTTCTCCGAAATGGGCATCAAAGGCTTCAAGGTAGATTTCATGAACAGAGACGACCAGAAAGCAGTCGAATTCTTCGAAGATGTGGCAAAGACAGCAGCGAAATACCACCTCCTGATCGACTTCCACGGAGCCTTCAAGCCTGCCGGCCTCCAGAGAGCCTATCCTAACGTACTGAATTTCGAGGGCGTGGCTGGACTGGAGCAGATGAAATGGGGCAACCTGAATGATCATCCAGAAGTCGACTATGATGTTACCATTCCTTTCATAAGAATGGCCGCTGGTTCATTAGACTACACGCAAGGTGCGATGAGAAACGCCACGAAGAGCAACTACAGGCCGATAAATTCAGAACCTATGAGCCCTGGTACTCGATGCCATCAGCTTGGGGAATATGCCATATTCTACGCTCCTCTAACGATGCTCTGCGACTCTCCTAGCAATTATATGAATGAGCCAGAATGCACCGAGTTCATCGCCAGCTTCCCTACCACTTGGGACGAGACCGTTCCTGTGTGCGGAGAAATCGGGCAGTATGTTGCCGTGGCTCGCCGCAAAGGCAATACATGGTATGTCGGTGCATTGACAAACTGGAACGCCCGCGACCTCACGCTCGACCTGAGTTTCATCGGCGGTGGCACAGTCACTGCTTTCCAGGATGGAATAAATGCCGACAGGGCTGCAAGGGACTACAAGAAAGTCACTTTCACTATGCCTGCGGACGGCAAAGTGAAGATTCACATGGCTCCAGGCGGTGGCTGGGCAGCCATAATCAAATAGAAATAACTAACTAATGAGGAAAATATTTATTTTCATCGCCGCAGCATTTTCTGTCTTCGCCCTGGCCATCCCTGCCTTGGCGAAGACAGATCATCTGCGAGTGATGTCTTTCAATGTAAGGCTTCAGCAGGCATCCGACACGGGAAATCTCAGCTGGAGCGCAAGAAAGATTTCGGCGGTGAAGGCCGTCAAGAAGCAGCAACCAGACGTAATCGGCTTCCAAGAGGCATCTTACGCTCACAAATTGGCATTCATGGCCGAAATGCCCGAGTACCAGATAGTGGACAGAAGCACGAAACCTGGGACTGTAGATGAGAGCCTTAAGAATAATGACAACCCTATCTTCTTCAGGGCAGACAAATTCGAGCTGCTCGATTACGGTTATTTCTGGCTGAACAAAAATCAGCAGGAAGAGACTGCAGGATGGGATACGGCGAGCATCTGCCATGCGACCTGGCTTAAGCTACGCTTTAAGAAATCTGGCTTGATTTTCTTCGTTTTCAACACCCAGTTCGATTCCAGAAGCGCAACAACCCGGCTCGAGTCCTCCAATCTAATGACGAGCAAAATCAAAGAGATAGCAGGCGATGATGCCTTCGTCTTTCTTACAGGCGATTTCAGCATGATTACCGGAGATAAGGGCCTCAGGCCATTGTCAGACTATCTTTCCAGTGCCGAGCTTACCGCTAGAAAACCCGACTTAGGTGTGACCTGCAATGGCTTTGGGAATGCCTCGCTCTCCGGCAGGTTCGACCACATTTTCTACAGGAACGCCATCGCGAAGTCTTTCAAGATAGTAAGCAAGGGCAAATACGATGTTCCTTACATCTCGGATCACTACCCGGTGTTCTCTGACTTCGATGTAAATGCATTCCTGGTTAATGCGAAGGGCAAAGTTGGAACCACGTCCGTCAAAAAATAATTTAGAATATTCTTGAAAAGCTATTGAGTTATGGAAAAATGCATCATAGTGGCGATTGCCGATAATTATGCCATCGGGAAAAGCAATGCCCTGCTGTGGCATATTGCTGAGGATATGAAATATTTCCGCACGACAACGAGCGGGTGCCCAGTGATAATGGGGTACATGACCTTCAAGTCAATAGGCGGGAAACCGCTGCCGAAGAGGGACAACATCGTGATTTCAATTTTCCCATGGTCTGACAAGCCTGAGGGGGTAAAGGTTGCAGGGAGCCTGGAGGAGGCTCTCAAACTGGCGGAAGATAGCTTGAAGGCTGCTGGCAGCAACGCTCCTGATGCGAAAGTGTTCGTTATGGGAGGGGGCGAGACCTATCGCCAGGCGCTGCCTGTCGCAGATAAGCTTTACATCACGCACGTGCATGCAGACATTGAGGATGCGGACACTTATTTTCCCTTGATTGATAAAGGAATATGGAAACCCACGTTTCAGTCGGAAGAAAAGACCGACCCTGAGACAGGTTATAAATTCAATTTCACTATCTATGCCCGCAGGTAATCCCCAGCCTGCCAGGCGATGAGACATGGCCCGAAAAGGACGGGCAGACGAACTTAACGTATATGGCTAAACGAGAGAGTTTTGGAAGCAGGGCGGCAGTGATAATGGCTTTGGCCGGCACTGCAATAGGACTGGGTAATTTCTGGCGTTTCCCCTACATGGTGGGGGAATATGGAGGCGCAGTTTTTATATTAATATATATTCTTTGCGCCTTCTTGATGTCCCTGCCTATATTTTTCGCAGAATCGGTCATTGGCAGAAGAACCAGGGCAAACGCCATTGGTGCGATGAAAAAATTAGCCCCGCACTCATTCTGGCAAGTCCTTGGCTGGCTGTCAGTGCTGACCCCGACCATCATAGTCTCTTACTACAGCATTGTAGGCGGTTGGTCGGTGCAATATTTCGTGGAGTCTTTCGGGCTCAGGTTCGGGGAGTTCGACCCAGACGGGTGGACGGCTCTGGGCTTTAACGTCATATTCCTAGCCCTTTCTTGCATAATAGTGGCATTCGGGGTGAATGCAGGCATTGAGAAATTCAGCAAATTATCCATCCCATTGCTTTTCTGCCTCATAGTCATCATAGCGATATTTTCTTTGAATATGCCTGGTGCGAAGGAAGGGGTTCAATATCTGGTGAAGCCGGACTTCTCGAAGTTCAATGGCAGGATGGTGGCCTCGGCTCTAGGGCAGAGCTTCTACTCCCTGTCGCTCGGAATGGGCATAATAATAACCTACTCATCCTACGTCAGTAAAGAAGAGAATATAGTTTCTTCTGGGGTAGGAACGGCAATAGCGGACACCCTGTTCGCTATCTTAGCGGGGTTTGCCATAATGCCGGCGGTATTTGCGGCGGGCATAGAACCTAGCGCTGGGCCAGGACTCATATTCCAGACGCTGCCTCATGTATTCTCTGCCATGTCTCCTTCTGCATCCTGGGTCGGCTCTGCCATAGCATCACTTTTCTTTCTTTCGGTAATCGTTGCCGCAATGACTTCCAGCGTTTCCCTGATCGAAGTCGGGGTGGCTTTCTTGGTCGAAGAACTGAAAATCCGTCGCTCTCTTGCCTGCCTGCTCACGTTCTTTATTGTGCTGGCCCTTGGCCTCGCGAGCGTGTTCTCGTCGAAGATTTTCGGCCTCGTGGACGCATTCTCCTCAAATGTCCTGCTGACTTTCGGAGCTTTGCTGGCAGTGCTGTTCGTAGGCTGGAAGATGAAGCGGACCGATGTTCAGGATGAGCTAACTAACGGCGGAACTGCCAACAGGCGCAGTTTCAAAGTAATCTATTTCTTGCTAAGGTACATCGCCCCGATAGCCATCATCGTCATATTCGTTTCAAATTTCATTTAGATGGCAGGAAGAGAGAGTTTCAGGAACAGAAGGAATGTAATAATGGCTATGGCAGGCTCTGCCATCGGCCTCGGTAACATCTGGCGTTTTCCTTACATAGTTGGGCAGTATGGCGGCTCGGCTTTCATTCTGCTGTACATTTTTTGCTCATTCGTGCTGGCCTTGCCCATATTCCTATCAGAATCTGTAATCGGGCGTGCGACGCACAGGAACACATTCGGAGCCATGGAAGCTTTGGCGCCTGGCACGAAATGGAAGTGGCTGGGCCTGCTAACCATAATAACGCCAGTCATAATTTTATCCTACTACAGCGTAGTTGGTGGTTGGTCCATCGGCTATTTGGCTAAATCTTGCGCCTTCCAATTCACTGCGGGCAGCTCCGAGGAGGTCACAGGGATGTTCTCGGAATTCGTGGCTTCCCCATGGGCTCCGCTTGCCTGCATGACCATATTCCTGGGGCTTTGCGCTGCTATAGTGTACAAGGGCGTAAACAAAGGCATAGAGAATTTCAACAAAATCACGATGCCCATCCTTTTCATCTTGATGATAATCATCGTGATATATTCGGTAACCCTCCCTGGTGCTGGCGAAGGGGTAAAATACATGCTGAAGCCGGAGTTCTCCAGGCTGTCTATGGATGCGTTTGCGGCGGCTCTAGGGCAGAGCTTCTTTTCGCTGTCTCTTGGGGTTGGCACTATACTGACATATTCATCCTACGTCAGCAAGGACGAGAATATCTTGGTTTTCAGCAATGGCACCGCCCTGGCAGACCTAGCCTTTGCCATGATTTCCGGATTTGCGATAATGCCGGCGGTATTTTCGGCAGGCATAGAGCCCAACTCCGGCCCAGGGCTCATTTTCGAGACTCTTCCATATATTTTCTCCAAGATGGGCACCTTCATGAGCGGCGTTACGGCCATACTTTTCTTCATCACCATAATCGTGGCCGCCCTTTCTTCGGCAGTCTCGATGATGGAGGTTGCCGTCGCCTACCTGGTTGAGGAAAAGCATGTCACTAGGGTGAAGGCAACCATGGGAATATTCATTTTCTGCTTTCTGCTTGGGAGCATCTGCTCGTTGTCGTTCGGGCCACTTTCTAATGTGAAGCTGTTAGGAAACAGCATATTCAGTTTCTGCGACATGCTCTGTTCCAACTTCTTGATGACGCTCGGAGCCCTTCTATTCTGCATATTCGTAGGATGGAAAATGAAAAAATCAGAAGTTGGGGATGAACTCACCAACGGTGGCCGCTTCAAGACGAATGCCCGCTTATTCCCGGCAATATATTCTATCATCCGCTATCTGGCACCGATAACCATTGCTTTCATATTCCTGACTGGCATAATAGCATGAGACGGGAAACTTTGACTATCTTTGAACAATATGTCAAAAGAAATACATCTGCTGCCGTTCATGAAGGAGGGGCGTTTGGAAGCTGGCTGCGATGAGGCCGGAAGGGGGCCTTTGGCTGGTCCTGTCTTCGCAGCTGCTGTGATTCTGCCGCAGGATTTTCATCATCCTCTCCTGAACGACTCGAAGCAAATGAGCGAGAAAGAGCGGGACTGCTTGAGGCCGGTCATTGAAAATGAGGCCATCGCATGGGCTGTGGAGGCAGTCGGCGCAGAAGAAATAGATGAGCTGAACATACTGTGGGCGTCGGTCACCGGAATGCAGCGAGCCGTGCTCAAATTGTCGCCGAGGCCGGATTTCCTGCTCATCGACGGCAACCGTTTCAGGCCATTCGAGGGATATGGGTTCAATGAATATGTCACCGTGGTGCACGGTGATGCGACGTATTCATCAATAGCTGCGGCTTCTGTTCTGGCGAAGACCCATAGGGACGAGCTGATGAGGGAACTTGCAAAAGAATATCCTGAATATGGGTGGGACAGGAATATGGGCTATCCCACGAAAGAACATATTCAGGCGATTAAGAAATTTGGACTGACTCCTTACCATCGGAGATCTTTCCATCCGAAAGAACTGGAGCCTACGCTATTCTAGTGCCACGAAGGGCGGTTGAAAAACAAAAGGGCAGGTCAAATGCCGAACCTGCCCTGATTGAGTACTGTTTTATTTCAAGTGGTTATTTCTTAGCGAAATATCCGGCACCTGCGGTTCCGTCATATACCCACTTGTTGTTGTAGTTGAACTGGTAGATGGTGGTGTAGCTGCCTTCCTTGTAGCCATTGACTACGAATGAAAAACCGCAGCAGTACATACCCTCGGAAACAAGTCTCTGAGCGCCAGTGCCAAGGCCGAACTTAGGAGTTCCTAAGAGATCGTCAACTCCCCAAGCAATCCAAGCATAGTTACAGTCGTTGACACCGAACTTAAGCGGGGCAAAGTAGCCTGTGCCGTAGCTTGTGGTGTTCGTGAGCTCAGGGATGCAGGCCACCTCTGTACCGTTGCTTACCTTCTGATAGTCAAGAGACAGATAGGTGTAGATCACTGGAGTGTCATCGACAATCTCGAAAGATGCCGGGACAGCGAAATCCAGATAAAGACCTACGAGATCAAGATTGTGAACGTGTCCGTTTACGGTCGTCGGATTCTCAACAGCCTTAAACTCAACAGTAGTCTCATGCTGTCTGTTGTTCTGGTTTACAACTTTAGTGTCGCTGACACCTGAACTCTTGAAGGAGTAGTTGTAGAATGTGTAGCTGCCCTTGAAGTCGGCTGGGGCAACCTGGGTGACGGTGCAGAGAGCGCCGTTCTTGAAGTTGAGCGTGGCTTGCCTTGGAGCTCCGGTAGTGTTTGCCGTCCAGGAGACTACTCCGCTCTTGCAGCTCAGCCAATCGTTCGTGACATCCTCGCCGCCAGAATAAGCGAAATTCATAGAACCAGCCTCGTCATTCTTCATGACGGTGACAGGCTTAGGATTCACGGTCAGCGTCCTCGTGATGGTGTAAGCCTTGCCTGCTTCAAGCGTTTCCTTTGAAGGGTTGAGATCTACACCGTAAGTGTCATCGCCGTAAGTTGCGGTGAGCTTAGCATTCTTCAGAGCGTCAGCCGCCCAGATGGTCGCATAGCCGGTAAGGACATGGGTGCTTGTGTCTACAGCCGTTGTCTTGAAGACGATGTCACCGGTCTCGCTCGTGGAAGCAAGTTCTCCGCCTACGAGTTCCAGCTTGTTGTGAATAGTATTGTCCACGCTGAACAGCTTTATCTCAGTGCCCACTTTGGCATCCACGCCATCGCCAAGCTTAAGCTTGAAGCGAAGAACGGAAGTCTTGTAGGAATATGCAATCTTGACAAGCGCCGTGCCCGTTTCGGTCTTGATTTCCGATGCGTTTGCCGAACCCAAGATGACATGACGGTTATTCGCCTCATTCATATCTTTCTGCTCAGAAAGATCCACAGTAACCTTCTTGGCATCGAAAGCAACGCCCGGGTTGCTGATGAAGGAAACAACCTTCACAGCGTCATCCGGGATATTGACTCCTTGAATTGCCTCGAACTTTGCAGAGCTGCCATCAGCTGAAATCGAAGCCTGATCTATGTTCAATGCCACCTTTGAAGACACGGAATCCTTGGAGTCAAGGAAATAGACCTGCATGGTCTCATTGCCGTAGAATTTAGCTTTGAACCCATTGCCATCCTCCGTGTAAGACATCCTAGTCTCAGGACCGCCGATAGTTGCCTCAACGACAAGCTTGACTCCTTCATCATTTGAAGGGGCCACTACTTCTTCGTTGGCTTCCTTGGTGCATCCCGCAAATACAAGAGCGAGAGCTAAGAATGAAAATATATTCTTTTTCATATTCATTTCCTCCTATATTAGATTTCGCCTCCGTCTCCGATGTCGAAGCCGCCTCCGTCAACTGGGTCGGTAAGGGTTCCATAATCGAACTTAGGGCCAGCGACCCAGTGGTAATATTGAGTCTGAGAGCCTATCCCCGCATTCAAAGCATCAACGAGGTTTGAATAGCCAACGCTATTGATAGTTACCACTTCCGCCAGATTGCCAGAAGCATCCGTAGAGTGAATACCGTTATTATTGTACTTGCCAGCCTTGCCCACAGGCAAAGCGCATGTCCCTGTAAGATAATAACCATGCACATTTCTATTTAGCATGCCTTTTCCGAGGAGAGAACCGCAATAAGTGGTGTCTGCCGCTGTCTTCGCAAGAGTGGCATCTGCCTTTCCGATGCGGCCTCCATTGTAGCAGTTCCATATTTCGCCGCCCTGCATCTGACCAAACATTCCGCCTATACTAGGTGTGGCAGAAGTATAATCAGAATATACTACATTGCCATCGTTGTAGCAATTCCAAATATAAACGCCCTGCGATTGAGAATGTCTGAGCATGCTTCCGCAGATGCCGCCGATAGATGTGTTCTTCCCGGTACCGGTTACAGTCGCATGGTTTTCGCTGTTCTTTATATCAGTACGGCACCAGTTATAGTAGCCTTGCTGGCAGCCAAGGATTCCGCCTGAATGTGTCGGAGCCGTGATATCCGCTCCTTTAGCATTGATGCACCTGTCGATAATGAGCTTATGAACGTTATTCTCGTTCTCCGTATATCCCACTATTCCGGCAGCTGCGTTGCCGCCTGCTGTGCATTTGCCATAATTAGTGCATCTTGTCACTGCGATAGTGTAGGTAGAATTATTACGATACCATGTGGCTGCAAAGCCGAGGATGCCGGCCGCCTGATAAGTCTTTGCCTTAATCTCCCCGTAATTTTGGCAATTTGCGATATTTCCCTGGATGAAATTGTATCCCAAGATGCCAGCTGCGGTCTGCTTGGTGGATTCAACATTCCCCCTGTTGACGCAGGAGTAGACATTGCTGAATTGCGATGAACCAGCTATGCCTCCGTTCTTCACAACTCCGGAGATGGCTCCTTCGTTGGTACAATTCCTCACGGTGGTGTTCTGCATGTATCCAACGATTCCGGCAGAGCCTGCCTGAGTGTTCTGATTTTGCCCTTTGTAGTTCATGAATCCGCCGCCTTCCTTTGTGGTGGTAACGGCACCGGTGTTCTTGCTGCCAAAAATCGCAGTCATGTACGCATATCCGACCATTCCGCCAGCAGTATGCTCGCCCTCAATCGTTCCTGAGTTCTCGCAATTCTCTATCTCGGTGCGTGCCTGATAATTGCCAGAATTGCTGTTAACCTGACCAACCATGCCACCGATGTTGGTGGTCCCTTCAAGTTTCCCGGAGAATGAGCAGTTGGTGATCTTGAGTGTTGCGGCAGAAGTGTTGGAATTGCTTGTGTAGCCAATAAGGCCGCCGGAATTGTTCTTGGTCTTGACAGTAGCAGAAGAAGAGCAATTGTCGAAGGTGACGCCGCTATCGCAGAATGCTATTCCAGCAATGCTACCGGTATTCTTGTAAGAAGTAGTGATGGTTCCAGCCACCTTTACATTGCGGATGCTGGCAGAATCATCGACGTATGAGAACAATCCGAGGGACAGCTTGCCGTCCTGCTTCATATTCACTGTGAACGTGTGGCCGCCACCATCGAAATTGCCTTGGAAAGGATAGTCCTCGGCATCGGCAGCTTCGTCCCAGATCCCGACAGGGGTGGTGATTCCCGAGATGTCGCTGGTAACTTTCACGTACTTGTCCCTCATGGAATTACCTTCGTTCACATAATAGGTGAATACGAGATATTCAGGGAAATTGGTGATTACGTAAGGGTCTGACTGGGTGCCGGTGCCGCCCATAGGTTTCAGGTCCGTCCCGATGGTTCCGAGATCGAAGAGTTCGTTCACGCCGAGCGCCTTGTCGGAAACCGTGGTCTTGCTCTCGGACGCATGGTCCAGGTCAAGGGTGACGGCAGTCATCGAGAAGCCCTTCGTGTAGGTGCCAGGAATTACGGTAGCGTAGAAGTTGCTTCCGGCAACGCCGTCAACTTTCACGACCACGTCTCCTGAATAGGAAGTCGCAAGCTTTGTAGTGTCATTTATGTTCAGCGTGTCAGGAGTGGCTACCACAGGATTGCCGGAAGCCATGTCCACGGAGAATGTTCCTGCGACGTTGTTGCCCACTGAATTGATGGAAACGACCTTGATCGGAGTATCCACGGAAGACGGCACCCTGAACTTCAGGACAGAAGTCACGTTGCGCATCTTCACTTTCCTGTCGGATGCCACTGCGACTGCGATGTTGGCGCTGCCGAACGTGCCATCCTGAATGCGAGGTACGTTGAGCACGAACTTCTTGTCAGAAGTCATCTTCTCATAGGCACTGGCCGGATAAACGACGTAAATCGTGCCAGTGACAGTGGTCGAGAAGTCGAAATATTTCTGCCCGTTGGCAGAGGCTGGCACCGTTACGGTGTCGGCATCGGTTCCGTTGGTCACGACAAGCTGATCGCCGGTCATCCAGACTGTCTTACCCTGCTTGGTAATCTCTGTCCTGGTGTCTTGATCATCGCTGCCTTCGAAAGACACGGTGAATGTCCTTTCCTCCCCTACTGGTCTTTGAGGAGCATCTAAAATATCCTCTTTCACGCATGCCGAGAATGTCATGGCAATCGCGGCAAAAGCTAGAATGCATATATTCTTTTTCATATTCATTCCTCCTTAGTTTAATTATTCCAGTCCCAGCCAGGTTTGTCGTAATCCTCTGCTCCGCCGGAATCTCCAGGCTGCTCCGGCTCCTCATCCTCGATGGCCTGAACCTTGAGTATGCACCACGTGCCAGCCTCTTTCGCCTGGTCGCTGACATACTTGAATCCGAACTGGACGGTCTTTCCGATGTAGGAAGAAAGGCCGACGTTCTCGGAAGTCATGACGGAAGATCCTTGCTCGTCAGGGTAGGAGAATGAAACGGCGAGTTTATGGAATTTGCCGCCATCCACGCTGATCCAGACAGAGGTCTGATCCTTCGCAGTCTCGATGTCATTGAAATTCCTCACGATGTGGTCGAATACGAGGATAGGCTTCTTGGCACCGGAGAGATTCACTTTCTCGGTGTAGAGCCAAGACTCAGTCGTGTAGCTTGTGCCGTCCGTGTAGCCGGAAGCTTGCCAGCCGGTAGAGCTGGAGCGAGTCCAGATAGCATCGAAGACTAGAGGGAACGCTGGGTTGTTGATGACGACACCTCCGTCTGCAGCAGTGTAGTCCACCGTGTAAGGGAAGTTCTTCGTGGCAGCCGTAGAAGGATCAGGCTCTACATAAGAGTCGACTTTCTCGAGATAGGCGTAAACAAGAGTCATCTTGCCGCCAACCTGCTCCAGATAGCCCACGACAGTAACGTTATCGCGTTCCTTGACATTGCTTAAAGCTCCTCCTTGCTTGCCGTAGCCAGCGTCAGAAGCATTCAGGCCAGCCACAGGAAGCGAACCAGAATCATCAATCAGATTGAAAGACCCGTTCCCCTGAAGCCCCTTGACTGTTCCTGAGAGCCTGTATTTCTGATACTTGTAAGGATTGCTGACCGCAGCAGCATTCTTTGCGGTAATGTCATTGATTTCGGTCGGCATGTAAGCTGTCTGAGTAACAGCGACGGTCCCACTTAATGTCCCATCGATTGATTTGACCGTGATGGTAGCATTACGGTCAAGAGAAGAGTTCTTGCCGACGGTAACGCTGAGTTGCTGCGCAGTGCCGGAAGATTTCCCTGTAGCAGGAGACACAGTAACCCAGGAATCGCTACTGGAAGCACTCCAATCAACGTTGGCAGTCACAGACACGGTCTGGGAACCACCAGCATCACTAAATGTCAGCGAAGAAGGAGACACCCTTACGCTTGGAGTCTCTTTATCGCCACCACTGCCTCCGCATGCGGTGAGGGACAAGACCAACGCCGCAGATGCGAGAGATGATAAAATTTTGATAGCCTTCATATTACTTGAATATAATGTATTAATATGTGATATATTATTGCCTTACAAGCTGTAATGCCCCTGCAGAACTGTTCATCTGGAAGACATTCGCATAGCCTCCAGCCTGCGCAGCACCCACAGATGCATGATTGAATGAGTTCTTGGCACAAAGGACTACGCAAACCCCGCCAATGTATTTGGCACTGCCGGAATATTGCGAAACGCTGTCCAAGACACGAGAAGCCGAAGTCCTGTTGGCGTAGGACAGTTTCGAGAAATCGGAAGATACGGTAAGCCACATCCATGTGTAATCCGGAGTGCCTAGATCCGTCTCGTTGAAGAACCAAGGGGAACTCCATGTCGTGCCGGTCTGGCTCACGAGTTCCGGGCTGAAAATAGCATACTTGCCATTGGAGTCGGATGTGCCGCTTGAAATAAGCTGACCGGAATCGTCACGGCAGTCGAGGAACAGCCCGATGCGCACCGTCTGAGCATCATAGTCGATGTCCACGCAGCCATCCAGAATGGCGTTGCCGTAAAGCCCGCTAATTCCAATATTGTTCACATAGGTCTTTGAGTCATTGGCATATTTCAAGGACTCGCCCTTCAATGGGTCGCCAATGGTAACCGTCCATGGAGCAGCATCCTTCGGTTTGTAGGCCCCAGTGCCTGCAAAGACCTTAGCAGTGAAAGTCCAGTTCCCATTGAAGTCGCTCGGGCCAATCTGAGTGATGGAGAGAACCGAGCCGTTTGGCAGGGTGATCTCTGCTTTCCTAGGCTTTCCGGTCGTATTTGCAGTCCATGAAAGAAGTCCGTTCGAATAGCTCAGGAAATCCTGCTCGGCAGTCCCGTCTCCGCCGGCGACAGACTTGCTGCCGGAAGCGTCGGTAACCCAGGCACCGTTGCTACCAAGGGTCATAGTTGCTGTCACTGCATCGCTCTCGGCATCCCAGGAGTCATAAGCCCTGAGAGAAACAATGTAAGAGCCTGTCACGAAAGAAGACAGGCCAAGGTCAGAGGCCGTAATGGTCTCTGAATACGTCTTCTTCATGCTGGCAGCGCTAGGATAGAGGTAGAAATCGGACAGGATCTTCGCCTCTCCTACCTTTGCGGAACCTCTCGACACGGTCAGCACGTAATGGTGCACGAACTCATCGTCTGTTCCGGCAGCGAAGTTCGCAGTGAACGAAGTATTCGTGAAATCTGAAATTGTCAGGGTCGACACGGATGGCTTCCCGTTAGCGAGAGACAGAGCCGTGTGGCTGAACTTCTTCAGATTGCTTTTTGCTGCGTCAGGATACTGAATTTCGTAAGGAGCGTTCCTGTAGACGGCTCCATTGGTGAAATCCATCTGGTAGATACGCATGTTTCCATTCCAGTCGAACTGCACGAAATTGCCCGAAGATACTTTGGAGCCATCATTCATGACCGTAGCAGAACGCATGTGAAGGTAATGTCCGTTCTCACAGGCCATGTAGCGGACGGAACCGCACCCGACTGCCGTGAAATCGCCCTGCCAGATGCTTCTAGGATCTGCCAGAGGGAAATGCAGGTGCCCGCCGAATACTACGACCTGGGAATATTTCCTGAGAATAGGAGTAAGGGCATCGGATGCCCAATAATGTGGAAGCGAAGATTCCCATATTCCGCCAGCTTCGCCCAGAAGGCTTCCATAGACTGTCCCAGTCATCATAGGATGGGTGAGGACTATCACGTATTGCCCTGGGTTTTCTTCGGTAAGAGCCTTCAGGCGAGAGTCCAGCCATTCCGCAGCCTTTGCGTCATAGCTTATCGGCTGGTCTCCGTTCGGGGATATTGCAAGAACATGGATGCCACCCAGAATGGCTTCCCTGCATTCGTAATTCTCGCTCATCCCTTTGTCTACGTCCACAAGATAATAATTGGAACCCAAACCGTTTCGGATGTATTTTGCCGCAGCGACCATGTTCGATGACCACGCATAGCCAGGCATCTCATGATTCCCGACAGCGTAGAACATAGGAACCTGAACAGGATCGAAGATGGACTCGTAAGCATTCTTGAAAGAATTGAGCTGGGAAGTGCTGTTTGGCGAATCTATGAAATCTCCAACCACCAGAACCCCGTCCAGTCCATCAGCCCCATGGTTTTTTGCCATGGCATTGCATTGGTTCAAGGCATTCTTGAACTTATCCACCGAACCGACAGCCTCGCCTGACGATTTGTTCGCATTGATGTGAACATCGCTTATGACAGCGAAGGAAGCCACCACATGGCTTTCATCGAAGACATCCGAGATGGTAATCGGCTTGGAAGGGTTCAACGTGCCGGCATCAAGGACGGTGCCTCCATCGAACTTCACGTAAGCAGAGGTCTTGAGCGTCCCGATTTCTGCGCCGTCAGCGTCGTAACCAGTCAGCGTGAAACCTTTGCTGAAAGATATGCCTGGACGTATCCCCAGATAGTAAGTCCCAGGCTCATCGAAAGCACGTGATTCCTTGGTGCCAGGATTGTCGTTCCCATAAGCCGTCACTCCCCCGAACTTCACGTACGAGGCCATGTCGAACTTCTCTCCATTGTTGCCTGTCAGAGTCACTGACTTGAAGCGGCTGTCTTCAACCTTGAATCTTATCAATGAATATGCATTCTGGAATACGAAGGAGTTGCTGCCGTCCTCGCAGGAAGCGACTGTGACGGAAGGAATGGCATCTTCTTTCCCATCTAGGTTACCGACGAGCCACGCAGTCGGCGGATCCTCGCGGTAGCCGGCGACCCCCCTCCCGGGCAGATAAGCATAGTATTTCGCCCCAGCGAAGAGAGCTCCGGCAGAAGTGAAGCTGGCAGTCTTGCCGTCGCTCGAAATGTTTCCGGCAGTCAGCGTTTCTTCAGAATATTCGCGATTCTTCACGCTCACCACGTTTATCTTGTCCCCTTCCGCCCAAGAAGACTTGAAATCCTCGGAAGAAGCGTCTGCGAATGTGGCCGTGAAAGTAATCTCCGGCTTGTACTCTCCGAACGCTACGGCCGAATACACGGAGCCTCCAGAAATCGTCAAGGCCCCTTCAGAAAGTGCCTGGTTCAGCTGATTCCCCTGCGCATCGAAACTCTTCAAAGTGTAGCCTTTGTTTAATTTAAGTCCTGGGAACAGCCCTATGTAGTAAGTCCCTGTTCCGGAAATATTCTTTTTTATGACGGTCGAAGGCTCGAAAGCCGGAGCGGAAGCATCAGATGCCGAATAATTAGTGGAAATAAGGACGTCTTTGCCGACCACCTCCCCGTCATTGCCAGAGAATTCGACATGGCTCGTCTTCGAATCGGCAACCTCGAATTTGAGGACAGCGAATATATTCCTGAATGCCAAGGTCTTATTTTGCACAGAGCCTGTCGAGACCGTAACGGATGGCACTTGGATGGAAGAGTTGTTCATGTCATTCACCGTCCACGCATCTGTCCCATTCATGCTCTTGACCCCAGTATTAGGCAGATAGGCATAGATGGCGCTAATCTCGGAAGCATTCATGGATGGGAAGTTGATCTTCGCAGTCTTGCCGTCGGAAGATACCTCCGAAACCTTTGCCGAAGATGACGCTGTCTTGCCGTCAGTGACCATGGTAACCATTATTTCCTGGCCGGAAACCCATTTCGAAGGCATGACCTCGGAAGTCGGGTCCTGGAAAGAGCAGGTGAAAGCAACTCCAGCCTGCTCCGGCTTAGGATCTTCCGAACCTTTGCAGCCGGTCAGCGCCAAGATGGCAAAAAGAGGGAATATTATCGTGTTCAATTTCTTCATTTCATTTCTTGATGATTCCAAGGCTAATCTGCCTGGGAAGGAATGTAACCGTAAGGCTCCAGCTCCCAGAGGTCGATGTAGCCATCGCTGCTCCAAGAGTTCGGGAACACTATGGCGATGTAGCGGCCGGTAGCTCCCGTGGAGGCAACAACCTCGCTGGTAGGATTTGCAGTGGACATTATGCCGCTTAGGAACGGTATTCCGAAAGTATTGGTGTAATCGTCAGCATTCGGGTCGTATGGGCTGGAACCCACGAACATCACATAGTTCTTGATGTAGCGCATGGAGACAGTGCTTGGATGCTCGTAGAAGACGAATTTCGTGAATGCGAACTCTTCTCCCGGAGAAGCCCCTGTGTCGATGGAGAGAATCTTCGGGAATATGTTGCTTGTGCCCTCCGTACGGGAGCTGTGCCATCTGTAGGCAGAAGCAACTTTACCATCGATTATCTTGTCAGGGTAGTTCTCCGAAAATACCTGATTAGTAGTGACAGTCACGTTCCATCTGCTTCCGTTAATCTTATAGGATATTCCGTCATTGGAAATCGTCCAAGGGCGCCACACGGTGTCGCGTCCGTACGAAGGGCAGAATGCCGACGAATATTCGAAACGCTTCCCCTTCAAAGCGCCAGGCAGAGTAATCTCGTTGGTGCCAGGCTTGAGGAGGGTCTTGAAATCCACCCATGCCCCGGTCGCATCCTTGTAGCGGAACCGCGTGGCGACCATCTCGTCAGTAGCCTTCGTCATCTCTATCTTGGCATCGTCGCCATCCATTATTGCAGAGACCACCGCCCTCTCCGACCTGGAAATCAGCCAGCTGTCTCCGTAAGGGGAAATCGTCAGCTCCGCAGGCAGAGACTTGTTATCTTCTCCGTCGAAATTCACCACGTCGAAGGTGTAGGAACGGTCTTCAAGGCTGTCCACCACGATGGTCACCTTCCCATCGGCGAAATCGCCATAGTCTATGTCTCTTGATTTGGCATAGTTGTCCCAATACAAGATGGCCCTTTTGACGGCAGGGTCCATCGGTTTTTCCCACATGAGAGTAATCTTCTGATAGCCTTGCAGGTAAGTCATGTTTATGGCTTTGGCGGGATAATCGTATCCTCCCTCCTTGATCCACTCCTTGTAGATTTCGTCCTGGCCACCGCAAGAGGCAAGGATGAAAGCCGTGGTAGAAATAAGAAGCGCCGTGAATATATTCTTTTTCATATTCATTGTCATTTTATTTAAATACTTGACCGTAAGGAGTTACCTCGCCCCACTGAAGGGTGGTGGTAGTAGCGTCCGGCATCTCCCATGAAGCGAAAGTGCTTACCACGACGACTCTCAGATAACGGATTCTGTCGTAGGCGTGAGGATAGATGGCATCGTCCATCTCGTATTCCGTCTGCTCTTTGAAGTACAGCCTGTCTTCCTCGGTGATATTTCCGACAGAGCCATCGGCATTGTAGCCGGATCGCTTCGGCTGGGTGAACTTGCCAAGGCAGACCCAGTTGCTCTCAAAACCATGTTCACCGCTGCCGACCTCTCCGGTCGGGGTCTTAAGGCTGCCCCAGAACTCGATGTCACGTGGAGATCCGCCAGCATAGATGTCCGCTGGGTAGTCTTGTCTTGGCCATGTGGATATTCGGCTCAATTCCACTTCACATCCCAAATCAATCGTGAACCAGCATGGCAGAGGTATCACGTCGACTGCTATGAAATGTGGTGAGGAGGAAATTCCTGAACCATCCCAGAGACCTTTCATAGGATAGATGGAGCTCTCGCTGGAGATAGAGAACACATTATCATCGCCCGGATCGAAGTATGCGAATCCCGACTTAGGAATCTGAATTTCTTCAAGAGGCTTCAGTACGGCTGTGGTGGTGTCCGATATGTTGCCCCAGTGGTCACGGAGGTAAACTCCGTAGATTGCCTTCAGCGTGTCGAGCCCTCTCCTGGTCAGGGTGATGTCGTCGCTCGCCGTGAACAGAGTAGTAACTTCCACCCATTTCATTTCGGAAACAGGCATGTTCTCGTGACTGAGAACGGTGTCTCGGAGCAGGCAGACTGCAAGGTCGGACTTGTCGGCGTTGCCATTGATGTGGATCTTAACTCCACCAGTGGCAGCGTACATGACCGGCTTAACGGTCATGATGGCGGGAGCATTCGGCGTGATCTTGATGTTCACCGGCTCGGACTTCTCCTCGTTGACGTTGAACGAGCAAATTTCTATATCGTGTTCTTCGGTGTCGGCGAAGCCTTCGACGCTCAGGCTGTCCACGTAACGGGAAATCCGGGACTCGACCTTCACGCCGTGCCTGTCGTAAGTCGCTACGACACCCTTGATGTATTTGTCATCAGGAATCTTGACTTTGATGACGGCACCGCCCGATATGGACCTCACGCTCGTCACTTCCACGGGCTGCGGAATCTGTACGCTCTTGTTCTTCTGGTCGATGCGTCCGTGCACGGTATCATCCGAGCAGGATGCGGCAAGGAGAGCCAGAGCCGCTGCAAGTATCGTCAGAAAATATCTTTTCATGTTCATATGATTCATTGTTACCATCCAATATTCTGCACTAGGTTAGGATTGACTTCGATGTAATAAGTAGGAATAGGCCAGAAATAATCCTTCAAGCCGAATTTCTGCTCATAAATGAATTTCCTTGTGTAGTAATCTTCCGGAGCGGAGGAAATGACATCGAATCCGTATATTCCTTTCTGATACTCAGCCGCAGCTTCCTTCCAGCGGCGAAGGTCCCAGAACCTCTGGCTCTCGAATGCCAGCTCGTTCAGGCGCTCGCGATGGATGATGTCTCGCATTCCCACCTTGGTATTGTAGTAGCCAGGGGCGTTGCTGTAATCGTCCCAAGCCGTTTTCACGTCAGGGATGCCCGCCCTCGCACGAATTGCGTTTATGTAATTGAACAAATCGTCGCTATGCGCCCCGTTCGGGCCTTCGGCCTCGTTGATTGCCTCGGCATAGAGCAGATACAAATCCGTGATGCGTATCATTGGCCATGGGAACCAATATCCCACGAAAACGTTATTGGAACTCCAGGTGCATTGATAAGGGAACATTTTCTTAGGAAAATAGCCCGTGACCGGGCCGGTCTCTTTGCCCGTCTTAGCCTGAGCTCCGCCCATGCGGCACTGCACATAATACAGATCCTCCGGCTGAAGGTCGTTGTAATTGCCCAGCTGCCCAAGCCAGGTACCCCCGTCGAAGCCAAGGAAGGCATAGAAGCGAGGCTCCCTGTCGAAATTCAGCTTCACGGTGGTATAGCCTTGCCTGATGTAATAGGCATTCTGCGCATCGCCCACCCTCAGGTCGTAAGGATTGATGTTGGCCCATTCCACGTCATTCGAGATCGGGAGGCCATGCCTCGTGTAGAACTGCTCCGCAATCTTAAGCGGAACGCCGATGAATTTGTAGCCCCCGAGCATATCGGTGTAGCCATTCAATATAGGCATGCAAAGCCTGTGGAATATGGCCAAAGAGCCGGATGCAGTCTGGGTGTTTCCCCAGATGAGATCGCTGTTCCATCTCAATGTCATGGCGTTGCGAAGGGTGAGCGATGTCTTCAGCGAGTCGGACATCCTGAAAGAGATGTCGGAACCGTCATACAGCTTGATGTTCGCTTCCTGGCAGACCTTCAACGCATTCTGGCATGCCGTAACGGCATATTCCCAACGCTCCTGCTTCTCGGCTTCGGTCTTTTCAGGGAAAAGCCTTGTGCTTCCGTCCACATCCACGAGAGCGGCCTCGTCTTCGTTGCCATTGAACAGCGGGCTGGCGGCATAAACCGCCACGCGAGCCTTGAAAGCGGCGCAGATGGCGCGGGTTATCCTGCCATATTCGTCCTCGGAAGGGTTCACGACAGGAAGATAAGGCTCGGCCTTGTCCAGGAGACGCAATATATAATTGAAGCAGCTGTCAATGTTGCTCCTGTGCAGGCGGACTTCATCAATGGAAGAATCAATCGGGAGACTCTCGTAAATCAGCGGAACCGGGCCCCATTTGCGAACCAGATTGAAATGGTAGTAGGCTTTCAGGAAGTTAGCCTCGGCCACCCACTGTCTCTGCTCGGAGATATCCATGTCGGGAACGTTGTACACATTGTCAATCAATATGTCGCAGCATCTGATGCCCTCATACATGGAAGCCCAGTCATTGCCGTAAACCGTTGTCGCGCTCATGTTTCCCCTGGCGATGTTGGTTAACGTCGACGAGACACGGCTACCTGTGTTACTGATTATTCGGCCGTAGAGATCCCACAGCTCATCCCCGGTAAGCATTCCGCAGTCCGAACCCGGCGCACCTTCCGTTGTCATGTACGAATAACAGGTGGAGAGGTATCTGATTGCCGAAGACCTCAGGTTGAATGCAGTCTCTACGGACGGGAGCCCGTCGTCAGGAACTACGTTGAGGAAGCTGTTGCAGGACGAAGTCCAGAACAAAGCGGCAAGAGCCGCAGGCAACATTAATATATTGTATAATTTTTTACGCATGTCCGTTTTCTATTTGAAAGTTACGTTGATTCCGATGTTGATCGTCCTCTGTATAGGGTAGTTAAGGCCTTCACCGGCCAGCTCCGGGTCCCACAGCTTGAATTTGCTGAAACAAAGGAGGTTATTCCCCTGGACGTAGGCTCTCAGGTTGTCGATGTGGATTTTCTGGGTAAGCTTCTGAGGAAGCGTGTACCCCAGTTCCAATTGCTTGAGACGAAGGAATGAGCCATCTCTCATCCACCAGGTGCTGGTCTGGGTGTTGTTGTAGTTCTGATAGGCGCTATAGCGTGGATACAGGGCGTAAACATCTCTGTTGTCCTCGCTCCAATGGCTGTCCGCATACGCTTTCAGCAGCTGGGTGTCATTCACGAACGGCCCTGTGCCAGCAGTGTAAGTTCCGTAACGGCTGGTGGCATCTATCCAGAACGACTCCCTGGCAAGACCCTGGAAGAAGAACGAGAAGTCAAGCCCCTTGTAGCCGAACGACGCTCCGAAACCGTAGATGATTTCTGGCGATGTCGGATAACCGATCGGCACCCTGTCAGCGGTGGAAATCACGCCATCACCATTGACATCGGTGTATTTGATGTCGCCTCCTCCATAATCGCTTCCGAACCCAGACTGAGACGGACTGTTCGCCGCTTCCTCATCATCGATGAACAGACGCTCTGCGATGTAACCCCAGACCTGCTTGATCGACCTGCCTTTATGCTGGCGGTACTCTTCGGCGTAAGTCGGTTCCTCATAGACATCGTACTTGCTGGTGGAATAAGTGAAGTTTGCCCTGGCCGAAGCCCAAAGCCCGTTCGCCCATGCCTGCTTGTAGTCAGCCTGGATGTCTACTCCGTGAGCCCTTGCCTCGCCGATGTTCCCATAAACGGAAGCCTGCAAACCCATGGTGTTCGGGATGTCGGCGCGTTGCATGAATATGTCGGTCCGGTGTTCTGTGAAATATTCGGCTATCATGTTGAATTTGTCGAACAGTCCCAGCTCAAGGGCATAGTTGCGCTTATGTGACCTCTCCCATGTGATGCCTTCGTTGGCGTAACGGGTTACATCTATTCCATGGTAACTGACATGCCTATAGGCACCGAAATATCCCGTCCTGGATCCACTGTTCATGTTGACTTCCGACAGATAGTAGAAACGGTTGGTCGAAGAGCCGATGTTGTCGTTCCCGACGAGTCCGTAAGAATAGCGCAGCTTCAGGTTGCTCACGACTTTCTTATAAGGCTTGAACCAAGGCTCGTTAGACACCATCCAGGCAGCTCCGGCAGACGGGAAGAAGCCCCAGCGATGGGATTTATGGAAACGCTCCGACCCATTGTAGCCGAAATTGAACTCAGCGAAATAGCGTTTGTCGAAGCCGTAAGTGAAACGTCCCGAAAGTCCGGCGTTCCTGGAAGGCAGGGAGAGCTGGAGGCTTCCTGCGTTGGCGTACTTAGTCTCGCTAGCCATCAGCACCAGAAGACCGGTCACGTCGTGCTTCCCGAAAGAACGATTATAATTCAAGCGGCTCTCGGAATACATAGTGTTCTTGATGTTCTTATCCTTTTCATAATATGTCAGATAATCCGTTCCATCTTCATTGATCCTCATCACATGGTATTCTCCAGTGTATGAGTCGTATCTGTCCATGGTGTACCAGAAAGGATTGAACTGACGGATCACCGTGTACTCGGACAGCCTGGTAAGGTTGAACAACGTCATGAAGGTCAGGCCCTTGGTAATGAAATTCAGGTCCTGGTTGAGTTCGATGGCGGCTATCATCTGTGAACGCTGGTAGTTGCGATAACCTTTAACCAAGTTGGCGTAAGGGTTTATGTAAGAGCCGTCTTCGTAGTTTCCGAACATTATGTGCTGGATTCCCTTATGGTCTTCATCCTCCGGATAAAATGCAGGGAAGAGCACAGGATCGGAGTGCACTACTTGCTTATAGACATCGTTACCTCCGTTGAGCGGCCCCTGATAGTCCGTGAAGTTACCCGTCAAGCGGACGGCCAGCTTCGTTGTGTTCGTAATATTGATGTCGATATTCGAACGCAGGGAATAGGTTTTCTGGTCGATATTGTTGTTGAAACTGTTGCGATTATCTACCTTGAGTATTCCAGTGTCCTGGTTATACGATCCGGCGACGTAGTAACGAGCCACCTTTCCGCCGCCACGAGCGGACAGGTTAGCCCTGTAGCTGGTCGCATAGTCCTTGAAGAGCATGTCGTACCAGTCGTTCATAGGGTAGATGAGTCTGTTGGCTCCTTTCTTCCCCGTCTGCTCTATCTTGTCGTAAGAATATTTCAGCTCCCCGAGCGGGTCTCTCGTGGTGATGGCCTCATTGTAAGCCTTCATATAAGTTACAGGGTCGGCAAGCTCTACGACATCGGTAGGCATAGAGAGCGAGGTTTCCACCCTTGCGAATATCTTCGCAGGACCCTCCTGTCCTCTCTTGGTGGTGACGTAGATGACGCCATTCGCTCCTCTGGCTCCGTACAGGGCAGTAGCGGTGGCATCCTTCATGATCGAGAAGCTCTCGATGTCGTCCGGCTGAAGACGGGCGAGGTCCGTGGAGGTCAGCTCGATGTTATCGATGAGGATAAGCGGGCTGGTATTCGCTCCGAATGTGGTGATGCCTCGCACGAAGAAGTCGGCGTTGTCCTGGCCCGGCTCTCCGGAACGCTGGTAGGCAATGACTCCGGCAACGTTCCCCGCAAGAGCCGTGGTGAGGTTGCTAGAAGGCACCTTCAGCGTCGCCACGTCAACCGTGGAAATGGAACCTATGACGCTTTCCTTTTTCTGCTTTCCGAATGCCACGACGGTCACTCCGTCGAGTTCGTTCGGCGCATTCTTGAGTTTGACTACTAACTTGGTGTTCGTGCCGACAGTGATGGACTGAGCCTCCTTTCCGATAAGCTCGAACCGGAGAACATCTGTAGCCTTGACTCCAGACAGCTCGAAGGAGCCGTCCAAATCTGTCATCACGCCTCGCGTTGACCCCTGGATGGAAACAGTGGCACCTGCTATAGGCTCACCGGTTTCTTCTTCAAAGACAAAACCTTTTACAGTCTTAGTCTGCGAAAAGGCTAGGATTGGTAACGCCGCAAAGAGGAAAACTAATAAAATTTTTCTGAATGGCATTAGCTATGCATTTAATTATTTTAAAATAACGTTTTAACTGACTCTGACGAATAATTCTAGTGCGCAAACGTTTTCGCTAATTTAGATAACTTTTTTGGAATATTGAAACATTGTAACAATATTATTATTCAAAGAAGTTAAATTTTCCCTTAAATATATTTTTACTTTCCTTTGCGCAATTTTGCTTATTCAATATTTTTCATTATCTTTAAGTGCCTGTATGAGAATGCTTTTCAAACTGTCTATCACCATCATTGCGATGGGCCTGGGCTGCTTTCTTTCAGAAGCCCAGTCGCTGACAAGCATATCCGGAAAGGTAATAGATAGTGAGACCGGCCGAGCCATGGCCGCAGTCAGCGTTACCACGGGCGCCTCTGGGGTAGGCACGGTGACGAACCAGGATGGGAAATTCATCATAAAAGTACCGTCGGATGCCGACAGTCTCATATTCTCTTATTTGGGATACAAGACCCGGGCAGTGCGAATCGACAAATCAGGGAATCCCGTCAAAATCGGCATGGAACCACAAGCCATCCCACTTTCCGGAATAGTCGTGGAATCCCCCGAGAACATCCTGAGCGCCGCGATTGAGAATATTCCCGTCAATTACCCACATGCTGATGAAACCAGTTGCTGCTTCTATCGCGAGACCACTCAGAAAGGCAGCCGTTTCATCTATGTGGCAGAAGCGGTGCAGAACCTCTACAAGACCGCATATTCAGACGGGATAGGCAGGGACAAAGTCGACATATTGAAAGGCCGGCGCCTGGTAAGCCCTAAGCAGTCGGACACCCTGGGAGCAAAGATCATGGGCGGGCCGATGACCCCTGTCTTCCTTGACATTGTGAAGAATCGCAATTTCATACTCTCCAAAGAGGAGATGCAGAATTATTCCTTTGCCTTAGATGTTCCGGTCGAGATTGGCGGAAGGCCTCACATCGTAATATCTTTCAAGCCCAAGGCCGTAGACAGGGAATATCCGTTGTTCTTCGGCAAATACTACATAGACAGGGAAACGCTTGCTTTCAGCCGGGTAGAGATGAGGCTGGATGTGAGCGACAGGCGCAAGGTTTCCGATTATATCCTCGTAAGCAAGCCGTCGGGCGTGAGGTTCAAGCCTTTAGGCTACGAGATAGAGGTTGATTACAGTGCCTCTGACATTAGCCGGCTGAACTATCTGAGGGCGGAGATACGTTTCAAATGCGACTGGAAGCGTAAGTTGTTCTCTTCGCCTTACACCGTATCGTCCGAGATGGTAGTCACGTCCCGAAATGCCTCTGACGCGAAGCCGGTGAAGAAAGTACGCTCTTTCAGCCGCTTCGATTCTTATTTCGACCACACGGAATACTTCAAAGACAAGTCTTTCTGGGGGGACTACAACATAATCGCGCCCACCGAGCGGCTGAACGATGCCATTGACCGGCTGGTGAGGAAGAACGCCAGGCAGTAACGGCTCAGGGCTATGGCGGGAATTTGATTATTCCTTGAATATTCATAAATTTGCACTGCGATTTTTCGCCAAATGCATAGAGTGTATTTTACTACTTTTCCGAACCATTTCAAGGCGGCTGCCAGACATATTCATAGGGCAGCCGGGAAAAACGAGTTTTCCCGAATCAATTCTCCGATTGCAAAAATTTCTCCAATACATTATTTTATTATAATTTTGCAATGCAAAACGGAACATATACTAACATACATTAATTCAAAATCTTCTTATGGTTCATTTTATTAAAAAAAGCCTATTGGCGCTGATCGCAATGTTTGCTGGCGTGGCGGCTTTCGCCCAAGTCACGACATCAAGCCTTGCAGGACGCATCTCAGATGAGAATGGCGGACCTCTCGCAGGAGCTGCGGTTCTCGCAGTCCACACACCTTCTGGAACGCAGTATGGCACGATCGCTAACGCCGACGGACGTTACGTGATCAACGGAATGCGTGTCGGAGGACCGTACAAGGTCACGATAACGTTTCTTGGCTTTCAGTCACAGGAGTTCAACGAGGTAACGCTTGAACTCGCTGAGACATACAACCTCAACGCAAGCCTGAAAGAGCTGACGGAGCAGCTGAATTCCGCTGTCGTCGTAGCTTCCACCCCGTCTAAATTCGCAGTCGAGAAGACCGGAGCTGCCACGAACATCTCCAACAGGCAGATCACCGAGCTGCCTACCATCAGCAGAAGCATCACCGACGTGGCTAAGCTTTCCCCTTACGGCGGAAACGGAATGAGCTTCGCCGGCACCGACGGACGTACCGCAAACTTTACCGTGGACGGTGCCAATTTCAACAACAACTTCGGCCTTAGCTCAAGCCTGCCTGGCGGCGGGAGCCCTATCTCCCTGGATGCCATTGAGGAGGTTCAGGTTGTGATCTCTCCATACGATGTCCGCCAGAACAACTTCATCGGCGGGGGCGTGAACGCCATCACCAAGTCAGGAACGAACACATTCAAGGGCTCTGCCTACGTTTATCATCAGAACGAGAACATGCGTGGCGACGCCGTGGACAGGGAACAGATCAGCGGAGCCCGCGATAAAGACCGAGAGACCACTTACGGCTTCACTCTGGGTGGGCCTATCATTAAGAACAAGCTGTTCTTCTTCGCCAACTACGAGGAGACGAAAATCCCTACCGTGGTAAATCGCTGGAGAGGATCCGAGGACGGCATCATGGATGAAACGAACTACATCTCCCGCACCAAGCTGGAAGACCTGAAGAAAATCTCCGATTTCGTCAAGACCAAATACGGTTATGACACTGGCTCATGGACGAATTTCCCTGCTGACGAGAGCAACAGGAAAATCCTTGCCAGGATAGACTGGAACATAAACAACAACCACCATCTGGCGGTTCGTTACAACTACACCCTGAACAAGTACTGGAACTCTCCGAATGCATCGTCTTCCGATGCCAAACAGCGTACTGTCTATGGCCGCATGTCGAAATATTCCATGTCCTACGCCAACTCCATGTATTCCATGGAGAACAAGGTGAATTCTTTTTCGGTAGACCTCAACAGCCGGTTCACCGACAAGATTTCCAACCAGCTGCTGGTGACATATTCAAAGCTGGATGACATCCGCGGCACCAACTCTTCCGAGTTCCCTTTCATCGACATCCTCGATGGCACCTGGGACGGAACGACTGGCACCCCGATGCCATATATTTCTTTAGGCTACGAACTTTTCACCTGGCACAACGGCGTGCATAACAAGGTCATCACCGCAAAGGATGACGTGAACATGTACTTCGGAGACCACAAGATAACCGCTGGCGCAAGCTACGAATACCAAATGGCAGACAATTCCTACATGAGAAACGGCACCGGCTACTACCGCTACCTGTCCATGGATGACTTCATGAACGGGGCGACTCCGGAGACCGTCAATCTCACTTACGGCTACGAAAACATAGACCCTGACTCTCCTGCTGCCCGCGTAAGGTTCAACAAGGCAGGCATCTATGCCCAGGACGAGTGGAACATCACCCAGAACTTCAAGCTCACCTACGGCCTGCGCCTCGACGGCCTGTTCTTCAGCAATCAGGACCTTGCCACCAACAATGCCATCCTCGACCTGGACTACAACGGTCGTCACATTGACACCGGCAAGTGGCCGAAGTCCAAACTCACCGTAAACCCTAGGATAGGATTCAACTGGGATGTCTTCGGGAACAAGTCTCTGAAGGTGCGAGGCGGATCCGGTTTCTTCACTGGCAGGCTTCCGCTCGTGTTCTTCACCAACATGCCAACCAATGCGGGAACGGTGCAGTACAATGGAAAAATCCAGAACGGCAATGCCCTGCTTTCAGAATTCCAGGGCGGCCTAATCACCTCTGTCAAGGACATGAAGGCTAAGTGGGCTTCCCTTGGCTTCCCTACTGAATATGACTCCGCAAGCGGCACCGTCGGCTCAACCTTCGCAGCCGTGGACAGGAATTTCAAGATGCCTCAGGTTTGGAAGACCTCCCTCGCAGTGGATTACAACTTCCCTACCTCCTTCCCTCTCAGCATGACGGTAGAAGGAATATTCAACAAGACCATCAACGCTGCGAGGATTTCCGACTGGAGCATAAAGCCTACGGATGGCTTCGCAAGGTTCAACGGCCCTGACAACCGCGCCATCTATCCTTCGGACTACAAGTACACCTACACCGACGCCAAGGGAAAAGTGGTGGGCATGCCTAACGCCTACGTCCTGACCAACACAAGCAAAGGTTACGGCGGATCCTTCAGCGCCCAGATCAACGCAAGGCCTGTCGAAGGCATAAACATCACCGCAGCCTACACCCGCACTTACAACAAGGAGCTTACTGGAATGCCAGGCTCGGATGCCAGCTCGGCGTTCACCTACATCCCTACGACGGAAGGCCCTAACCAGCCGAAGCTGCACAACTCCCAGTACGTCACACCTGACCGCGCTTACGTGAACCTCACGATTAACGACCGCTCGAACAACCACTACACTTTCTTCTACGAGACATGGAGGGGTGGCTTCTACGAGACATGGAGGGGTGGTTACAATTACAGCTACATGTACGTCAACGACATGAATGGCGACAACTACAACTACGACGCTCTCTACATCCCTAAGAACAAGGACGAAATCCTCTTCGTTTCCGAGGGCGACAGGGACCGCTTCTGGGATTATGTACAAAATGACAGATACCTTAGCAAACACAAAGGGAAATATGCCGAGGCTTACAGCGTCTATTCTCCTTGGGTGCATAAAGTGGACCTTCGCTACGCCCACGATTTCAAAATCAAGATTGCAGGTTCCACGAACACTCTTCAGCTGAACTTCACTCTTGCCAACCTCATGAACCTGTTCAATTCTTCATGGGGAGTCAGCAAATACATGAATCCAAACCTCAACGGCGGGCGAATCCTCAAATATGAGGGAGTCAACGCCGACGGAGTTCCTACTTTCTCTACCCCTTCGGCAGTACAGCCGGGCGTGAAGACCTGGACATACAACCACGACCTTGGCCAGTGCTGGTATGCTCAGATCGGAATCAAATACATGTTCAACTAATAAATGAATATTCGCATGAAAATTAAATATATTTTCACAGCTTTAATAGCCTGCCTAGGCCTTGCCGTAGCCTGCGACGATGATGACAAGCCGGTTCTCGAAGAGCTGCAGGTGTCCAAGTCCTATGTCGCCATCCCTATGACCGGCGGCACAGACGCCATCACCGTAAAATCCTCGACAGCTTGGGCTTTCGACGAAAGCACCATTCCTAGCTGGCTAACTGTTTCAGCCTTGTCTGGCAATAGCGGAGAGACTCAGGTGACATTCACCGCTCCTGAAACGAAAGTCGGAAGGAACTGCGAACTCAAAATCAATGTCGGGAACACTGCCCAGCATATTAATGTAATACAAGGAATCAAGTCCGCCGAGAATTCAACTTGCGCACAGGTGATCGCCGGAGAAGACGGGAAACTCTACAGAGTGACCGCAACCGTCACTAGCATCACCAGCACCAGCTGGGGCAACATGTGGCTGAATGACGGCACGGGCGAGATCTATGTCTATGGCACTCTCGATAAAGATGGGAAGGAGCAGAACTTCTCCAGCCTGGGAATCGAGGTCGGCGATGTAGTTACAGTAGAAGGTCCTAAGAAAACCTATAACGGTACCGTCGAACTCGAAAAAGTCACCGTCATCAAGATAGTCAAGTCTTTGCTGAAAATCGAGCCTGCCGTGGTGACAGCTCCGAAAGAGGACACCACGTTCACAGTGAAGGCTGCCGTTAAGAGCGGAGCCACTTTCGACTGGAAGCTTGATCCGGACAACGAATGGCTGCATATCATTTCTACGAAGACCGTCGATGACACCGTATTCGTGAATTGCCATGCCGCCGCCAACCCGACCGTCGTGCCTCGCACAGGCATGATCACTTTCTCTGCCACGAACGGAAGCCAGACTACGACTCAGACTCTGACTGTGAAGCAGAGCGCAAATGCCCCTGAGCTCATGAGCATTGCGGATGGATTGAAGACCACTTATGCTCACGTGAAAGGTACAGTGACGGCTGTCACCAAGCAGGGCTACGTGCTAACGGACGACAGTGGATCAGCTTTGGTTTTTTATGGCTCATCGTACAACAAGGATTATGTAGTGGGTGATCAGGTTGAGCTTATCGGCACTCCTGGAGCCTACAACTTCGGCCCTCAGTTCACCACTCCTATCGATCTGGATGAGAAGAAGGGTACGACGACCTACACATATCCTACTCCGACTCTCGTAGACGAGGCGTTCGTGAACAGCACGATCAGCCTGATAAAGGACAAGGACAAGAATACGCAAGTAATCACCGTCCAGTATGTCCAGGTTTACGGCACCGTCGTGAAATCTGGCAATTACACAAATGTGAACGTGAACGGCGTATCTTCTTCAGTCGCCCAGGTTTCTCCTTATCAGATGCCGTCTTCATTCACCCTGAATGCGGACGATAAAGTCAAGCTCAGCGGCTACCTGGTCAGCGTATCCGGTAGCTCCAAGAGGTACCTCAACATTGCCATTACTTCAGTTGAGCCTTGGAGCGGCGGCGATGTCGTCACTCCTAAGACGCTGTACGAGAACACCTTCGAGACTGATCCTACCAAAGAGTGGACGATTGAGAACAAAAAGCTGGCTACCGGCCTGACCTACGTATGGAGCCACAATTCGAGCAAATACATGAAGGCTTCAGCTTATTACAGTAAGAAGAATCTTGAGGCTGAGAGCTGGCTGATTTCTCCGGAAATCGATGCGACCTCGGAGAAAAACGCCTACCTCTCTTTCCAGCATGTGCAGAAATATTTCGTCAACAGCTCAAACGAGTTCACT
>JALCSU010000020.1 GCA_022653735.1 Bacteroidales bacterium | reverse complement strand
CGCACGACTCCCGATTCCCAGAAATCATTGCCTCCGCTAGGATTCAGCCGCAGATTGTCATTCCAGACCACAGAATTCCGGTCATGTCCTCTGGCAGCAGCATTATTCTGGATATTCGTCAGCATATTCCCAAACAAAGGATTAATTCCCAAGAGTTGTTCCAATGACTGGCACCAGCCCACATTTAGCCATAGGTCTGCCTCCTTTGACAATGAATATGCCGTCTCTATGAATATGCTCGAAGACGTTTCTTGTCCAGGCTTGCCGCCCAGCACCTCCCCTCCGGCATCTCGGACTAGGCAAGACAGGTAATTATTCTCTCCCGGAATGAACCATGCGTCATCGTACGGGATGTTCATCAGCACCTTCCGGCGCTCCCCCATGTTTTTGCTCACGGAATCTGCCAGGGCCACATAATCAGACGAGACCGCCTCCAGCACCGAGTCAGCCTCGTGCATCCTTCCGGTCAGCGCTCCGAAGAACCTTATGTAGGAAGCCCTCGCAAGAGGATTGCTTTCCAAGTGCTCGTGAAGAATGAAGACCGGGATGCCTAAGGCCTCCAGTTTCGAGAGGAATTGGGATTTTGCCCCGCTGACCTGGTAAGTGAGAAGGACATCGGGATGCAGAGCCATGATTTTCTCGTAATCTGGATTTGCCTCGTACCCCACGTCTGCAACACTGCGAGAACGCAGTTCTGGGGAAGAGACGTAGTTCACTCCTGACACTCCGCAAATCACGGAATCGCAACCCAAGGCATCCAGAAAGCCTACGTAGGAAGTAGACATCGCTATAATCCTGCTGACGGGTTGGCGTATGACAAGGGTGTCCTTGCTGCCATCAAATGGAGAAATTGACACTGCAATCCAGCCCTGTCCCTGCTCCGAAATATTCAAGAAAGACGCTTCAGGGCTATGGAACTGATGCTCCGTCCTGCTGCAGGAATGTCCTGCGATGAGAACGAGAAAAAGTGGAAATACTGTCAGCAAACTGTGATTCATTAGGCAAAATTAATATATTTTGTTATTTTAGCGCACGTACAATGCACTTTAAACCAAATATCCTTTGATTCAGAAAAAAAGCTAATGATGAGCAAGTATAATTTCGATGAGATGACAGTCAGGCGCGGCACCAGCTGCGTCAAATGGGATGCGCCAAGCCCGGCAGGCCCCATTTCCGAAAACGTAATCCCTATGTGGGTGGCAGACATGGACTTCAAGGCCGCACCGGCGATTCAGGAGGCGGTAAGGAAGAGAGCTGAGCAGGGAATATTCGGATACACCCATGTCCCAGACTCATATTTCGAGTCGTCAATCAATTGGTGGCAAAGGAGACGCGGCTGGCATACCCAGAAGGACTGGTACATTCCGATTGACGGCATCGTGCCAGGAATGTCGATAGTCATCGAGGCCGTAACTCATTACGAGGTCGCAGGCGAGAAGGTAGTCAGGAAACCGAATGATGGGAAGGGGCCGAACGGAGAGCTTCCGAAGGTGATAATACAGACGCCTGCATATAACTGTTTCTTCTCCGCTATCCGGAATCAGGGTTGCGAGCTGGTAGAGAACCCGTTGATTTACGACACAGAGGGGGATGTCCCTACATGGTATCTGGATTTCGAGGATTTGGAAAAGAAGTGCGCTGATCCTATGGTGAAGGCTCTGCTGTTTTGCAATCCTCACAACCCTTGCGGCAGGGTGTGGCCGAAAGAGGATCTGCTTAAGGTCGCGGAAATATGCCGCAGGCATGGCGTCATAGTTATAAGCGACGAGATTCACTGCGAGCTGGAGATGCCTGGGTGCCACTTTACTCCTATGGCTTCACTATCGCCTGAGATTCAAGACAATACGATACAAATGGGATCGCCCAGCAAATCCTTCAACATCGCCGGCCTGGAAATATCAAACATAATTACCAGCCGCAAGGACTGGAAGATGATGATTGACAAGGTCATCAATATTTACGAACACTGCGACTTGAATCCTTTCGGAATAGTTGCCCTTCAGGCTGCCTACGACGAGGGGGAAGATTGGCTCAAGGAACTCAACCAGTATCTCTGGGATAATTACCTGGAACTAGTGAATTTGTTCGAGGATGAAATTCCTGACGTGCTCGTGAGCAAGCTGGAAGGCACTTATCTGGCGTGGATAGATGTCCGTTCAGTGGGCCTGCCGACAGAAGAGATTGAGAAGAGCCTTATAGAGAACGAGCATGTCTGGATTAATTCCGGCGTGATGTACGGAAAAGAGGGCTTCATGAGAATAAATATTGCCTGCCCTCGCACTAGGCTGCTGGCAGGCATCGAAAGAATAGCCCAAGGGCTTAAGAGGCTTTCCAGGAAATAGGATTTTTTCAATTCCTGGCTTTCCCTTTAGTATAGCTTGGAGCTTACTACGTTCTGAACGAAGTTCATGCTGGCGGTCGGCTCGAAACGAGCAACTACGTTGCCCTCTTTGTCCACAAGGAACTTAGTGAAGTTCCACTTGATGTCACTCTTGGAAGCATAATCTGGATCTTGCTTCTTCAGCATCGCATCCATTTTCTGCGCCATGTCTCCTGAGCCGAATCCCCTGAACGTCTGCTTAGACTTCAGGAACGTGTAAAGAGGACTTTCATTCTCGCCATTGACGTCAATTTTGCCGAACTGCGGGAATGTGGTCTTGTATTTCAGCGTGCAGAACTGATGAATCTCTTCGATGCTCCCCGGTGCCTGGCCGCCGAACTGGTTGCATGGAAAATCCAGAATCTCCAGCCCCTTGTCCTTGAATTTGTCGTACATAGCCTGCAATGCCTCATATTGAGGAGTAAAACCGCACTCTGTGGCAGTATTTACTATCAGCAGGACTTTACCTTTGTATTGCGACAATGAAACATCATTGCCCTTCATGTCCTTTACAGTAAAATCATAGACGCTTTGCGCGCTCAGCGCAGAAGCCATGCTTGTTCCTACCATGATAGAAAATAAAATTTTAATAAGTGTTTTCATATTCGCTAATATAGGAAAATTTAAAATATTCAAAATGAATATATCATATTTCGTAGAACGGAGACACCCTGCCCCTAGGGAGAGCCCGCAGGAAGGTTTCGTCTTTAGCAGTTGACCCATCTTCCAGAATGATTCCTTGAAGAGCATCGGCGGCCGACTCATAGGCTTTCAACGGGTCATTATTGTTTTCGCTCAGATGGCAGAGGAAAATGTTCTTAAGCCCCTTGTGCCATACCCTTCCAATCGTGTCAGCACACTCGTCGTTACTCAGATGCCCGTTTCCACCGCGGATCCTGCGCTTTAGTTCCTCTGTATATCGGCCTTTCAATAGCATTGGCAAATCATAATTGGATTCGATTACCAGCGTATCCGCCACTTGGGCATATTCGATAGCTTCTTCCGTCATTGCCCCTACGTCGGTCATAAGAACGAAGTGCTTCCCGCCCCATTCTATGCTGTAGCCGACGGTCTGGGAGGCATCGTGCGGCACTATGAAATATCTCGCCAGCACTCCAGGGAGCACTTCTGTGGGACCATCGTCTGAAAGATTCCTGCGGCAGGCCCCGACCCAGCCTTCAGTATATTCATTATTGCAAATCGCCTCGTGCAGCACTGAAGTGGCAAAAACTGGCAGCGAGAGCTTCTTGCAGAACGTTCCAAGGTGGCGGATATGATCCATGTGGTCGTGCGTTAAAAGCACGCAGCGGACGGCATCGAAACCAAGACCATTTTCCAGCAGGGCCTTTCTTACCCTCCGCAGGCTCACTCCTGCATCTATCAGAAGCCCTCTTTCTCCATCAAATAAAAAATAGCAGTTCCCAGAGCTGCCGCTCGAGAAACTAATGAATTTCAACATTACTTATTTTCCTCCTCGCAATACTTGGAGATGACTGCATAGGCATCTTCAACCCCTAATTCGCCGGCCCTGGACAGGTCTATGCAGCCTTTCTCTTTATCCTTAATGTAAATCAACACGAGCCCCCTGTTGAAGTAGGCATCCCCCATATAAGGATAATATTGAATGGCTTTCGAGTAATTTTCCACAGACTCCACGAACTTCGAAGACAGGCAGTAAAGGTTACCCAAGTCGAAGTAGATGTAAGGCACTCCTGGCAGCAGCTTAGCTGCCTCGGCAAGGTCCTCTATGGCATCGGAATAGTCGTAAGACCTGCTCACCTGGTCCCTCACCCTAGCCCTCGTCGTTCCTTGGTCATCCATAGTGAGCGTTTGGACATTGCTCTCGATAGAAGATATGAAATCTATCATTTCAGCCCTCAGCACTCCTCGGTTAATCCTATAGAATGCCTTGTAATAGTTTGAATATCCTCCCGAAGTAGAAGCCTCGACAGCGGAATTATATTCATCCAGAGCCTTTGAGTACTGCTTGGACTGAACGAAATATATTCCTTTGATGAAGGCCCTGTCGGCAGCTGTCAGATTGCCATAGTCCCCTGCAGAGAGATTCGTGTCGCCATATATCTCATTGTCAATGTTATTGTCGTTGTATCTTGGATGGTGCAGAGTGTCGGAATTTGAAATGACCAGAGGCACCTTTGAGTCAGCGATAAACTTATTAATGAGAGCATTATCGTACCTGTGGCTGAGGGCATATCTCTGATTGTCAGCATCCGTAGAAATTTCGAACTTGTACAGAGGCCGCAGACGGATGTTGATATCCCTGTTCTGCAGCAGTTCGTTCTCGAAATCTTTCTTTGCAAAATCAGCGTCCAGCTCCAGCAAACTGCTGTATTTCTTGGTAGTGTCCGCAAAGGAAGTGGAATCTTTTGACTGCGCAGTCCTATATTCCTGAACCTTCTTCTGGGCAGTGTCATAGTCTTGCTTTGATGAATTATGCCTGCCCAGCATATTCTTGACGTAAGACCTGTTGAGGTAGGCCTTCGCAAAGTCTGGATAGAGTTCTATAGCCTTGTCATAGTCATCCAGGGCATCGGTCCAACGACCCATCTGAACGAAATAGGATGCCCGGTTGTAATAAGCAAGCACATTTTCCGGATTGATATTAATAACCCTATCCATGTCGGCCAAAGCCCTGTCGAAATCTCCGACCTGCGCATAGATGAGGCTTCGGTTGTACAAGGTGAGGGCATTTCCAGGCTCGTCTTTCAGGACTCGGTTGAAATCGGCAACGGCGGAGTTGAAATCCTGCTTGTCATAATAGAGTATGGCCCTGTTAAAATAAGCGAATGTATTAGCCGTGTCCAGGGAAATGGCCTTATTCAAATCCGTTATGGCTTCGTCGTATTTATCTTGCAAGGCATAGACGCGAGCCCTGCGGATATAGCCTTCCGGGTCGAATCTGTCCAGCTTAATAGCTTTGTTGTAGTCTTCGAGAGCCTTCGTAGTATCTTTCAAGAATAGATATGAAGCGCCGCGATTCAAAAAAGCGGATGGGTCTTTTGGCTCTTTCTTGATGTACCTGTCGAAGTCTTTCACGGCATTATCGAATTGCTGGGCAAGGAAATATGTCACGCCCCTGCTGAAATACAGGCCCGTCATCCCAGGCCTTAGCTCTATGGCATGCTGCAAATCTGCAAGGGCATCGTCGTATTTGCCCATGCGGCTCTGCGTGATTGCTCTGAAATGATAGCCGTTAGTAAAGACAGGATTCAGCCTCACTGAGTTGTTGAAGTCGGCGTAGGCACCTCTGATGTCACCCAGATTGTACTTTGCTATGCCTCTGTAGAAGAATGTCCAGCAATCCGTGGAATCCAGACGAGCCAAGACGTTGAAGTTCGATATGGCATCGGAATACCTGCCCTCAGACAAGGCCGAACGTCCCCTGAAAGAGAAAACGTCCTTGTCGTACTGGGCCAGAGCAGAGAATGCGGACAATATGATGAACAGTGCAGCAGAGGCAAACCTTTTCATATATATTTTTTGTGATAATTTTAATTTTCCTACCTTTGTCAAGTTTCGTGCTAAAATGCAAAATTATACTTTGAAAACGAATTTACCTAAAATTTTCTTAATGCTGATTCTAGCTGCCTGGCCCTATTTTTCAGAGGCACAGCAAAAAAGGAAGATGGTAGCGTCAGGAGTCAATGCTGAGAAAATAATAACAGAAGACAGGTTGAAAAGAAATATAGAGTTTCTCACTGATCCTCAATATAATGGCAGGCGCACAGGGACGCTGGGCGCCACAGAAGCGGCTTTCTGGATTGCCAGAAAATTTCAGAAAGATTCCTTGCTGCCTATAAATGGGCTATGGAGCCAGTCTTTCAAAGCAGGAGAAGCCGTAGGGCACAACATAATCGGGTTCATGTCAGGCAGGAACGACAGAGATTTCCAGCTGTACACGATAATCGCTGCGCACTACGACAGTTATGGAATGATGAACGGCACCCTGTACCCTGGAGCAGACAGCAACGCCTCCGGGGTGGTGGCCATGACAAGCCTCGCGGACATGTTCACGAGAATGAAACAGCTGAACAGGACTTACGGAGACAATCTGATTTTCGTAGCCCTGGACGCAAGGGAGGTCAACTCCGCTGGTGCCGAGGCCTTATGGAAGGCCCTGTCTGCCGGAGAGTTGAAAAATCCCGTGACTGGGGAGGCCATACTGCCCGACAAGATCCATGCTTTCGTATCGCTTGACATTCTAGGAAGCACGCTCTCTCCTCTCAAGAAGGGACGAAAGGATTATCTGATCATGCTCAGCAATGGACGTTTCGCGGCGGACCTCAGAGAAGCCAATGCGAAAGACGGGCTTGGGCTGGACATCGCCCTGAACTACTATGGGAGCGAAAGCTTCACCAGGATGTTTCACGACAAGGTCGGGGATCAAAGGATTTTCGTTGAGAACGGGGTTCCTTGCGCAGTGTTCACATCTGGCATAACGATGAACACGAACAAACCTTCGGATACGGCAAAAACCCTGAATTACAACATATTCAAAAAAAGAATATTCTTAATATTCCATTGGCTAACAAAAATGATGTAAGGCTATGAGAGAATTCTGGAAAATGGTAAAGCGATATATTTCGCCTTACAGGGCATATTTGGGATGGTCGGTGGTGCTGAATATTTTCTCGGCGCTGTTCAACATATTCTCTTTCGCCCTCATAGTCCCTATGCTGCGAATCCTTTTCGGCATCTCAGGGAAAGTGTATTCATTCATTCCTTGGGAACAGGTGTGGTCCAGGCCTATCTTCCAGATGGGAGACGCATTCATGAATAACGTCTATTTTTATCTAGAAAAAGCAATAGGAGATTACGGCCCCATAATGGTCCTGGTGTATCTCAGCTTGTTCTTGATGATCATGACAGCCCTCAAGACAGCTTGTTATTTCGGCTCTGCGGCCATCATGGTGCCAATCAGGACAGGTGTCGTCAGGGACATAAGGCTGGATATTTACAGGAAGATATTGTCCCTCCCTCTGGGATTCTTCTCCGAGGAGAGAAAGGGGGACATCATCGCTAGAATCAGCGGTGACGTGATGGAGGTCGAGAACTCGATTACTGGCTCGCTGGAAATGCTCATCAAGAATCCTATCCTCATAATATTCTATTTTCTGGCCCTTCTAGTGATAAGCTGGCAGATGACTCTGTTCACCATCGTATTCGCCCCACTGTTCATCTGGGTGATGGGCATCGTGGGCAGGAATCTGAAAAAGAAATCGCTGGATGTCCAGAGGCTCTGGAGCGACACTATGTCGCAGGTAGAGGAGACCCTCGGAGGGCTCAGAATAGTAAAGGCCTTCGTTGCGGAGAAGAAGATGGGGAAGCGTTTTGATGATGTTACCGACAGGATGAGGAAGAAGAATGCGAAGGTCATGGTGCGCCAGTCCCTTGCACATCCTGTGAGCGAATTCATGGGGACGGTAATGATTCTGATAGTGCTTTGCGTGGGTGGTGCGCTGATTCTGAGCGGCAAATCCAACATCGACGCTCCTATATTCCTGTATTTCATGGTCATACTCTACAGCATCATCAATCCTATCAAGGAATTCGCTAAGGCAAGCTATTCGATTCCTAAGGGGATGGCATCCATTGAGAGAATCAACAAGATACTTGATGCTAAGAACGACATCGTGGAGCCAGCTGATGCCAGGTCTTGCAAAGGATTCAATGACAGCATAAGCATCGAGCACGTTTCCTTCAAATATCCTGAAGGCTCGAAGATCATCCTCAACGACATAAATCTCAAGATAGAGAAAGGCAAGAATATAGCCATCGTGGGTGAGTCCGGCGCAGGAAAATCGACTCTCGTGGATCTCATTCCCAGGTTCTATGACCCACAGGAAGGCTCGATCAAAGTCGATGGCGTGGATATCAGGGACTTGAAGATTGCCGACCTTAGAGGATTGATCGGGAACGTGAATCAGGAGCCTATCCTGTTCAATGACACCATATTCAACAACATAGCCTTTGGCGTCGAGAATGCGTCCATGGAAGAGGTCATAGAGGCAGCTAAGATTGCGAATGCGCATGACTTCATAATGGAGAAGGACGAGGGTTATGATTTTGTGATCGGAGATCGCGGCGTCAGGCTTTCCGGAGGCCAGAGGCAGAGAATAAGCATCGCGAGGGCAATCCTCAAGAATCCTCCTATCCTGATTCTGGACGAGGCCACTGCGTCACTGGACACCGAGTCGGAGAAGATAGTTCAGGAGGCCTTGGAGAGGCTGATGTCCAACAGGACGACCATAGCCATTGCTCACAGACTGTCCACCATCAAGAATTCAGACGAGATAATAGTGATGCACGAGGGGAGAATCGTGGAGAGAGGCAAGCACGATGAACTGCTGGTTCTGAACGGGTTCTACAAGAAACTTAATGACATGCAAGCGCTTTAGGAATATGAAAACCGCAAAAAGAATAAAGGTGCCTTTCATTGAAGGGCTGGAATCAATGAATATGTCGCAGCTGGACCTGGCGATGGAAAAGTCTGCCGCCAAATTCGCCGTCTGCGAAAACAACTGGGAAAAGGAATACCCTTACGGGCCAGACTGCAATGGCTCCATAGCCTATTGCAAGGACTATATGGCCGTAATGTTTCATGTCAGAGGACTTGACTTGCGAGCTACTGCACTGGAAGATAATGGAAACAGCTGGGAGGACAGCTGCTGCGAGTTTTTTGTCACCGACCCTTACGATGGGACATATTACAATTTCGAACTGACAGCTATCGGCTCTCTGCTATCGTCTAAGCGCACAAGCCGGTACGACAGCAATCAGAGAACCTTGGAACAATTGTCGAGAGTCATCAGGCACAGCACCATTGAGCACAAGATTTGGGATGAAAAAGACAAGATATTCGCTTGGAGCATCGCCATGCTGATTCCTTTCGATTTGATCGGGATAGACAAAAACCACATTCCGGTGAGCGTAAGGGCTAATTTCTACAAATGCGGCGACAAAACAGCACATCCGCATTTCCTCAGCTGGAACCCAGTCGTTTCGTCAAAACCGGATTTTCACAGACCCGAATGCTTTGGAGAGCTGATTCTTCATTAATATGCTAAAACTCAGAACAATGCTTTTTGTTGCCGCAGCCACGGCGACCACTTTCTCCTTAGAAGCTCAGACGACCAGAGAGTTGAAGCCTGCCTGTGATTCCTTACAGGTGTTAATGCAGGAAAGGACTGGCGTCAAGAATGAACTGGTGCTGAAACGCATCACGAAAAGGAATTCGTTCCTAGACCTAAGATTCAGCTCCAGCGCTGGAAATTATCCATGGAGAGCGGATAACGTGGAGTGGTTCAAGGAGAAGTTCATCGAGTTGGCACCAGAAAATTGCAAGAAATATTCCGTAGGTAATATATTCGTAGAAACGAATCCCCTCTCAGATTACGTGATGCCTCTCTCTGGCAATGATGGCAATCTTGTATCTTCCCTTTTTAGGACCGAGAAGGATCCTCGTGCGCAGCATTCATTCATCGAGCAGAAAGATGGGATGCATTTTAGTAGAGGCCTGAGTGGCAGGAACATCGCTCTTTGGCAAAGCCACGGTCGATATTATGAGGAAAAGACAGATCGCTGGGAGTGGCAGAGGGCACCTATTTTCCAGACCGTCGAGGACATGTACACCCAGAGCTACGTTCTGCCTTTCCTGATCCCAATGCTAGAGAATGCTGGGGCTTATGTTATGACGCCTCGGGAAAGGGACATTCAGCGACACGAGATAATCATGGATAACGACCATTCTTTCGGGTCTGAGAGAGCCGAGGGCGTGCGTATTGAAGGCGACTACGAAGAAAAGGGTAATTGGGATGATTGCGGCGTTGGATTCGCAGATGCGAAGGCCGTGTACACAGGGGTTGAGAACCCTTTCAGGATGGGCACTGCAAGACAAGTTTCGTGCAAAAAAGATGCGAAGGCCATCTGGACTCCAGACATACCGGAAACTGGCGAATATGCAGTTTACATTTCTTATAAATCATTGCCTAACAGCACCCCTTGCGCTCATTATACGGTGAAACATGCTGGCGGCTCCACCGAATTCTACGTGAATCAGAAAATCGGTGGCGGCACTTGGATCTACATTGGAACCTTCCCTTTCAAGAAAGGAAGCGATGCTTCCGTGACCCTGGATGCCGAAGTTCCAGAGGACAGAGAAATACCTCGCAATGCAGTTTTAACGGCAGATGCAGTGAGGCTCGGCGGAGGGATGGGGAAAATTGCCAGAGGGCCGAAGAATACGCCTGCCTCTGAATATGTCACTTCAGGCATGCCATCTTATGCCGAGGGTGCGTTTTACTGGATGCAGTGGGCTGGGGCTGACTCTACCCTGCTGCAGCTGCACAAAGACGATTATACTTCCGATTATGCCGACAGAGGTGCCTGGGTGGCATGGATGAGCGGAGGCTCGCGAACGAACCCTAAAGGAGAAGGGTTAGGAATACCTATCGATTTATCTTTCGCTTTTCACTCCGATGCTGGAACTTACCCGAACGACTCAATCGTTGGAACTCTCGCAATTTACACCTTGAAGGCAGACGGAAGCGACAAGCTGCCTAACGGAGAAAGACGCTTGCAAGCCAGGATGCTCTGCGATTTCGCCCAGACGCAGATAGTGAATGACATCAGGGCCAAATACGATACTGCCTGGACAAGAAGAGGGCTCTGGGACCGTTCTTACAGCGAGTCCCGCACTACGACTGTGCCAGCCATGCTTCTGGAGATGCTCTCGCACCAGAATTTCGCAGACATGAAATACGGCCTGGATCCGTCGTTCCGCTTCACAGTGAGCCGCGCAGTGTACAAAGGAATGTTGAAATACCTCAGCAACCGCTATGGCTGCAACTATGCGGTTCAGCCGCTGCCAGTAAACTCCCTGGCGACATCTTTCAAGAATATGTCGGGGTCGGGCAAGGCCCATGTTGAAATAAGCTGGAAGCCTACGACAGACTCACTTGAGGCCACTGCGGATCCGACTGGATATATTCTTTACACTAGAATAGACGATGGCGCATTCGATGCTGGCACTGTCGTCAAGGCCTCTGGCAGCAAGGTTTCAGTCATTAAAGACATCGAGCCTGGGCATATCTATAGTTACAAGGTCGAGGCTTTCAACGATGGCGGAAAGAGTTTCCCTTCCGAAGCGTTAAGCATAGGCGTGCCGAAATATGCAAAAGGCAAGACAGTGATGGTGGTGAACAATTTCACTAGAATCGCTGCTCCCGCATGGTTCGATTTTCCTGAATATGCTGGATTCCGTAACGACATTGATGCCGGTGTCCCATATATCAAAGAAATAAATTTCATTGGCGAGCAGTTCGAATATAGGCGCTCTCTGCCGTGGCTGGACGATGATAATCCTGGGTTCGGCGCATCATTCACCGACAAGGCCGGCTCGGTGGTGCCTGGCAACACGTTCGACTTCACTTACATTCACGGCAAGGCCATCATGGCAGCAGGCTATCCTTTCCACAGCGTCTCCACAGCAGCATTCCAGAGCGATAATGCCCTTGCCGATGATGATTTCACGATTGACTTGCTTTGCGGAAAACAGGTCACGACGATGATAGGAAACGGCCACGTACCGAATAAATATCAGGTGTTCCCTACTGGACTACAGAGCGCACTGAAGAATTGCACTGAGGCAGGGAAAAACATTCTCGTGACTGGTTCCAGGATTGGGACTGATGTCTGGGACCGAATATATCCTCTGCAGATAGACAGCGCTTATTCTGCCGACACTCGCTCGTTCGTCGAGACTGTGCTCGGTTACAGGCAGATTTCCGACCATGCGACCAGAAGCGCATCTCTTATGGCTCAGCGTAATTCCTCCTTGAGGCTGAATAAGATTTGTGGCGACCTAGATTATTACAATTTCCTGAATCAGGATATCTATTGCGCAGAGCAATCGGACGGCATCGTGCCTGCGTCAAAAGAGGCCAGCAGCATATTAAAATATTCAGATTCCGAAATTTCTGCCGCCATTTGCTTCAATGGGAAGGGCTATAGGACTGTTTGTTTCGGCTTCCCGTTAGAGACTATCAAAAAAGAAGAAGGACGCATGTCGCTAATGTCAGCAGTGCTGTCCTTCTTCGAGAAGTAAATATTTTCCTATAACTATTTTTGCAGCACTGATATTATTCTCTTGCAGACATCAGTGTTTTCCATGACACCGCTGAACTTGTACGCAGAGGCTCCGAAGGCATAGAGAGGCACTAACGAGGCTGTATGACTGCCTGTGGCAAATCCAACCTTGACGCCACTCTCCCCTTTCGTGAAATCTTTGTCATTCGAGAGAACGTACACTCCCGCTGTCTCGTGGTCTGCAGTCACGATTACCAGCGTTCCATCATGCGTCTGGGCATAATCGAATGCTGAATTGACTGCTTTGTCAAATTCTTCCATCTCGAACATCAATTGCTCAGCGTTTCCGGCATGCGCCGCATGGTCGATGTGAGAACCTTCAACCATCAGGAAAAAGCCGTTTTTGTCATCGTCCAAGAGATCGATTGCATGAGAAGTGACATCCGAGAGACAGTCTGTGCCGTGGTCAATGGCCATCGAATACGAGCCATCTGCAAACAATGCAAGCACAGGTGTCTTAGAGGTCGCAGCAAAATCCTCAGGAGTCTCTACATAGGCGTAACCCGCATCCTTCATTTCTTCCAATAGAGATCTGCCATTCTTGCTTTTGTTCCTTTCAAAATATTTCCTCCCGCCGCCTGCTAATACATCTGGCTTTAATTCAACCAGATCCTCTGTTATCTCGTCTCTGTCGTCCCTTGACTTTTGATGTGCTATGAATCCAGCTGGCGTGGCATCAACTACGTGAGACGTAACGACGATTCCCGTGGACTTCCCCATTGCTTTGGCATATTCAGTTAGATTCTGAACCTTAGTCTCATCAGGGAGCATCCCTATCATTCCATTGTTAGTCTTGTTTCCTGTGGCAAGAGCCGTGGCTGAAGCAGCTGAGTCTGTGACCCTGTTGTTCTTAGAATACGTCTTGCACAACCCAACGAATTGAGCCCTGTCGAAACATGTCATTGCGTAATCCTGGTCAACCATCCATGCAGAAACCGCCCCGAGGCCCATTCCGTCACCGATGAACACGATCACATTCTTAACCTTATCCTCCTTTGGAGCCTTATCTTTCGAATACGCCTGGCTGACAAGCAATAACGCCGCAGACAGCACCAGAATCAATTTTTTCATTAAATTTTATTTTTCTGCAAATTTAACGAAAAAAAAACCTTTCTGACCCACCCGTCCCGCTATTGTCCTTAAATTATAACATGCGCTGATGAACTTCCAGGCATAGATGGTGAGTTCGGTGGACTTGAAGGAAAGGTGAGACCCGAAGGCCGTAAGCGAATGCAAGGTGGCGTATATCGTATTGCTTTCTGAACGGAGTGCGTTCCCCACATATCTATCGAGGACGTTAAGGGTATATTTTATGATGCAAAAGAGACCTTAATATAGATGTTTCCCAATTCGTGGATACGGTCAAGTATCAGTTTTTCTCTCTCTTTTGAAGGCTTCTTAAAACCATTGATGTAATTTCTCATTAGAGACGGATTTAAGCCGATTTCCTTTGAGAACTCTGCAATATTGATTTCAGGGTGCTCAAGGAAAAACCTTTGAAATGCGGAAGGCTCAGCTTCTTCGTAAGTAAAACTTTCAAAACTGACATCCTCATTAACTTTGTGCCAATGTATGCCTATCGTGCTGATTTCGTATTCCTGCCTCTGTTCTTCTGTGGCATGCAAAAGATTCTTATACCAAAGAAGGGACTGACGATAGGTCTTACCATCATCTCCAAGGCCGTACAGCCATTCGCCGTCAAACCATATTTTTACAATCTTATTCATTGTCGTCTTCGTTATCTGTATCGCCAAAAATTTCGTACCATCTGTTAAGGATTATATCTGAATTCTCGTGGATTGCTCTTTCAATACGTTTCAGATCATTAGCCTTGATCCCATGTGAGATCTCAAGTGAAAAGCCATCACCGTCCCAGACATATTTTGCATCTCCATTATGACCTCTGACATGGACATGGATAGGTTTGTGTTCATGAGAGAAAAACAAAAATACAAATCCGTATTGTCTGAATAATTCTGGCATAGTCAATCAATCTTATGTCGTTGAGACAAATATAGGTACTATTTTCGATACCTCCAAAAATAAGTTAATCTCAAAGATAAAGACTTACCATTCCTGTTCTGTTCCCTCTCTGATACAAAAAAGCACGTCAGTTGGAGCTGAAGTGCTAAACCAATGTACTCACTGATAAAACCAGACTTTTTAGTGCACTAAATTCTCCGGCTTGCAGGACAGTTCACGCCTATCAGAAGAAGGCTATCCATATTGCGCAGAGAACCAGTAGTACAGCCATCACTATGCTGGTCTGCCTCCGGTAATCCTTGAAGAACCTGCTCAGAAAACCACCTGCCAACAGCCAGGCTAAATTAGCTCCAGGGCCGGCGATCTCAAGGAAAAGAACCAGCACCAGAAGGTCAGAGAATCTGTTGCTATATGGAAGCACGAACATATTGAATGACATCAAGTCGAACACGATCATCTTGGCATTCGTCAGCTGAACTATCATCCCGGAGACGAAAGTACATGCCTGGTCTTCTTCATCCCGGATTCCGGTGCTTCGGAGCGTCCTGTAAGCAAGATACAGGATGTAGGCAGCCCCGAGATATTTAATGTAAGCGACATAACTGCCCAGCATGGATCCCAGGACGTGCGCCATGGCCGCCGCTATGACTGCCGCAATGGTGAAGCCCGTCAGCATGCCATACCATACCCTCATAGCAGCCTTCTGTCCGTAGCGGATGGAGACAGACAATGCAAAGATATTCGCAGGTCCAGGCGTGAATCCGAGAAGCAGGACCTGCGTGAGAAGCGCAGGCAGTAGTGGCAGGAGATAGCCCATGGGCAATTCGCATTTTTGTTTCCGATTTCAAATTTAATAATTTACATGCAATTCCCAGCCCAGCTTCGACTGGCAGCGTAAAGTCAGACTAACCTCAACGCACGCCACTCAGAGACACTTCGACTCCATCGCCGAGGACCTAGTGGGACGGTGCAGCAACGATGAACGACACCCGGAACTGCCAGCCAAAAGTCAGTGCAACTCCAATCCATACGCCCCATGGGCACTTCTACTCCCGAGTGATTTGCATGGAGGCTTTGCGACAGGGAAGACGCAAGGGTGAGACTATTGGGCGTAAACCTAAAATGGGCTGCGCCATTTTCGATGGCGCAGCCCACTAACATTATGCGTATGCTTTATTGTTCATCCGGACCTTGGTCTGGACCATTCTGAGGACCCTGAGGGCCTGCCTGAGGACCTTGCGGACCTTGTTGTGGCCCCTGCTGGGCGCTCTGACCAGCCTGGTACATCTTCTCGAAGGCCTTGCTAAGATCAGCAGAGTACTTGTCAATGTCTGACAGATTCTGATTCTTGATGGCTTCCTTCAAAGAAGCGACATCAGACTCAACCTCGGACTTCACGTCAGCCGGAACCTTATCCCCATTCTCTTTCAGGAATTTCTCAGCCTGGAAGCAAAGAGAATCAGCGTTGTTGATCTTATCGGCCTTCTCCTTAGCCTCTTTATCAGCAGCCTCGTTAGCCTTAGCCTCATCACGCATCCTCTGAATTTCTTGCTCAGACAGACCAGATGAAGCCTCAATCCTGATGTTCTGCTCCTTACCAGTAGCCTTATCCTTTGCAGACACGTTCAAGATACCGTTGGCATCGATATCGAAGGTAACCTCGATCTGAGGCACACCCCTAGGAGCAGGAGCGATTCCATCAAGATGGAATATTCCAAGTTCCTTGTTATCCTTCGCCATAGGACGCTCGCCCTGGAGCACGTGAATCTCAACAGAAGGCTGATTATCAGCAGCTGTAGAGAAGACCTGAGACTTCCTGGTAGGAATAGTGGTGTTGGACTCGATGAGTTTGGTCATCACGCCACCCAACGTTTCGATACCAAGAGACAGAGGAGTAACATCCAGCAGAAGCACATCCTTCACATCACCGGCAAGCACACCGCCCTGTATTGATGCACCAATGGCAACGACCTCATCAGGGTTAACGCTCTTGTTAGGTTCTTTGCCGAAAAAGTTCTTCACGATTTCCTGAATCTTAGGAATACGAGTAGAACCACCTACGAGCAGAACTTCATCAATGTCTGAAGGCTGCAAGCCAGCATCCTTAAGAGCCTGACGGCAAGGCTCGATCGTCTTCTGGAAGAGGTTATCGCAAAGTTCCTCGAATTTGGCCCTAGTAAGAGTCTTCACGAGGTGCTTTGGAACACCGTCAACTGGCATGATGTAAGGCAGATTGATTTCAGAAGAAGTCTGGTTAGAAAGCTCAATCTTTGCTTTCTCAGCAGCCTCCTTAAGCCTCTGCAATGCCATTGGATCCTTCTTAAGATCCACTCCGCCATTGTCCTTTGCGAACTCGCCGGCAAGCCAGTCGATGATCACCTGATCGAAATCATCACCGCCCAGGTGAGTATCACCATTCGTAGATTTAACTTCGAACACGCCACCACCCAACTCAAGGATGGAAATATCGAATGTACCACCACCAAGGTCGTACACAGCGACTTTCATGTCCTTATTCTTTTTGTCCAAGCCATATGCCAATGCTGCGGCAGTAGGCTCGTTGATGATTCTCTTGACATCCAAGCCCGCGATCTTGCCGGCCTCCTTGGTAGCCTGACGCTGTGAGTCAGAGAAATACGCAGGAACCGTGATGACGGCCTCCGTAACCGGCTGGCGCAGATAATCTTCGGCGGTCTTCTTCATTTTCTGAAGAATCATTGCCGAAATCTCCTGCGGAGAATAAAGCTTTTCATTTATCTTTACGCGAGGAGTGTTGTTGTCGCCTCTGACGACCTCATAAGGCACCCTAGCGATTTCCTTCTGCACTTGGTCGTATGTCTCGCCCATGAATCTTTTGATTGAGAATACGGTGTTCTTAGGATTGGTGATGGCCTGACGCTTAGCCGGGTTACCAATCTTTCTCTCTCCACCTTCTGTGAATGCAACGACTGACGGAGTTGTCCTCTCGCCTTCGTTGTTAATTATGACAGTTGGCTGATTGCCTTCCATGACCGCAACGCACGAATTCGTGGTTCCAAGGTCGATTCCAATGATTTTTCCCATATTAATTTATCTCCTATTATTTCTTTTGAATATTTCGCCGCACCTGAATTTCAGATGCGACGCTGGAGATAATAACGAATGTTGTGCCATTTACTCGAATATGCCAAAATGGCAGAACATGAATATGTGATGTCCGAATGGCCTATTCATGGGACTCGAAGCGCTTTTGAGCAAGCGCCTCGTACTTAGTACCAGGACGGCCATAATTGGCATAAGGATATATGGAAATGCCTCCGCGAGGAGTGAAGAAACCAGTCACTTCAATATATTTAGGATCCATGAGTTTGATGAGATCCTTCATGATGGTGTTGACGCAATCCTCATGAAAATCTCCATGGTTGCGGAAACTGAACAGATAGAGCTTCAGGCTCTTGCTCTCCACCATCCTGACATCGGGAATATAGCTGATTCTTATCTCGGCGAAATCCGGCTGCCCAGTGATTGGGCATAGAGACGTGAACTCTGGGCAGTTGAACCTTACCCAATAGTCATTTTCCTTATGCTTGTTCTCGAAAGTCTCGAGAACCTCAGGAGCATAATCCATCTTATATTCAGTCTTGTGGCCCAGCTCCTTCAGGCCTTCATTAGTCCTATTCATAATAATATATTATATGTCTTTAATGTTAAAAGGATTATAAGAGATGTTTTCATCGAATGCATCCTCGCCCTCGACTGCCTTGAGTTTCTTAACCACGATATTAGTGATCGGCAATATGACAATTTCATAAAGGACCTTGAAGGAAACTTGGCAGAGCATCATGACTGCAAGTTGGCGTACCCCTGTACCCCAAAAGGCGATAGGCATGAACACCAGCGAATCCAGGCACTCCCCGGCAATAGATGAAACGATCGCCCTCCAAGAGAAACCGCGGCCCTTCTGAGCCACCTTCATCTTGCTGAGAACAAAGGCATTAAGGGTAGAGCCCGCAAGAAATGCAAGTAGCGAGGCAAACGTCACTCTCGGAGCCATATTGAACATATAGTCGAAATGAGCTCCTCCGTCCCAGAATGGAGCCGAAGGCAGCCAGACTACGATCTGCCCCACGACCACAACGAAAAAGTTCATTGCGAAGGCGGTCCATATGACAAGACGAGCCTTGCGATACCCCCAAACCTCTGCAAAGCAATCGTTCAATATGTATGACACCGGGAATATGATGACTGCGCCTGGCAGCGAGATGTTCCCGATCGCGAACACTTTTGTCGCGAATAGGTTTGATGCTATGAGGCAGACCGTAAAAAGGACTGCCATCAATAAAAATACAATAGAAAATTTTTGTTTCATTATCTAGTTTTTAAAGAGGTTACCTAGTACTCTTATTTTTAGGGGGGCGCTGCCCCCTACGATCCCCCGCGGCTACCGGCCTTCTGGTATTCGCTTGGTTTTTCGCCTCGCGAATACCCGGCCTCCGCCGGTCGCATGACTGCGACTGCTGAGGGGCGCTGCCCCCTACGATCCCCCGCGGCTAAGCATCCGACTGGAAGTTCGGACTGAGCGGCATTTTCCAGCCGCTCAGGATAACTTCCGGAGGATGCAAGAGCGCATGGTGTGCAATTCCGCGTTTATGCACACCGCAATAGTCGAAAACCGCCGCTCCGTGTGTGATTCTGCGTTTTCACACACCGCAAGGCTTGTCGCATGACTGCGACTGCTGAGGGGGCGCTGCCCCCATAACTTTATTCTCCGGCAGCCTTGAGACGCTCAGCATTCTCAGCGATGGTGAGTTGATCAATGCACTCCTGAATGTCACCATCCATGAAAGCCGGAAGGTTGTACATGGACCAGTTGATGCGGTGATCTGTCACACGCCCCTGCGGATAATTGTAAGTGCGAATCTTAGCCGAACGGTCGCCAGTAGAGACCATGGTTTTACGCTTAGCCCCTATTTCGTCAAGATATTTCTGATGCTCAAGGTTATACAAACGAGACCTCAGCTCCTCGAAAGCCCTCTCCTTATTCTTGATTTGCGAACGCTCCTCCTGGCACTGCACCACCAAGCCAGTAGGAATATGCGTCAGACGAACAGCCGAATAAGTAGTATTCACCCCCTGCCCTCCAGGACCCGAAGAGCAGAACAAATCCAGACGAATATCGTCCCACTTTAGATCCACATCAAACTCACCAGCTTCAGGAAAAACAGCCACCGAAGCAGCAGAAGTCTGAATTCGGCCCTGAGTCTCAGTCTGCGGCACCCTCTGAACGCGGTGCACCCCAGATTCATATTTCATGACGCCATAGACCCCATCAGTCGAAGAAGATAGCTTGAAGACGATGCTCTTAAATCCACCTGCAGTACCAGGATTCTCGTCATTCACTTCCAGCTTCCAACCACGGCTCTCAGCAAACTTGGAATACATACGGAACAAATCGCCAGCAAAAATAGCAGCCTCGTCACCACCCGTACCCCCACGGATCTCGACGATGGCATTCTTGCTGTCGTCAGGGTCGGCAGGAAGCAGCAGTATCTTTATCTGCTCCTCCATCTCAGGAAGCTTTGGCTCGATCTCTGCGATCTCCTCTTTCGCCATATTCCTTAAATCCTCATCCTTCTCGTTCGCTAATATATTCTTTGCTTCACTAAGCTCATCCACTTGTTTCTTATAGTCTAAGCCAGCCTGCACGATCGGCTCCAGCCCTTTATAGTCCTTGTTGAGCTGGACGAATTTCTTCATATCCGACGTCACGGATGGGTCGGACAGCTGATTCTGAAGTGAAAGATATTTATCCCGTAAACCCAGGATTTTTTCTATTAATGTATTTTCTGCCATAGATATGGTAGCTCCTTTATTTATTTAATATCCTTTACGTAGCAGCGGCGCCGCATGTAAATTTCGTTGCTATACTCGTGCCACACATTCACGGCACTGTTAGTCTCAATCTGGGGATTAGTGATCGACCACTTGGCACCCACACGCAAATATTTTTGAGCCATGGAGCAATGGTATATAGAAGATATCCCTTTATTCTGCCAGCCAGGGACAGCCCCATTGAGCATTAAGTCCAGAGTCTCGTAATTGTGCATCGCCCGGAGAAGATGGAACCACCCAAATGGGAAAAGCCGCCCTTTGCACTTCTGCAAAGCCTTTGACATAGATGGAAAAGTTATCCCGAAAGCCGCAAGGTCATTGTTCTCATCCAGCACGATAGAACTTATCTTGTCAGAGACGAACTTCATCACTGACTTCTTCTCCTCTTCTATCTCCTCATCAGTGAACGGAATGAAGTTGTATACTGCGGCAGCGAAGCTTTCGTTGTAAACCTTGAAGAAGTGATTCACCAGCTTCTCGTCTCTTTTCAGTTTGGAGAGTTTCCCTTCATGCAGGTTGTAGCGCTGCTTCAACAGCCCCGCTATCCTCTTCATCTTGTCCTGAACCCCTTGATCCGCAGGCAGCTTGTACTGAAGCCAATCACACTCTTTGACGAAGCCAAGCTTAGTCACCAAGTCATTGTAATAAGGATAGTTGTAAAGGCAATTGAATGGCGGGATGTTCTCGAAACCTTCCACTAGCATTCCCTGCTTGCCAAGGGTATTGTAATACAGAGGCCCGTGAATCTCAGTCATCCCGTTCTCTTTCGCCCAAGCCTCGGCAGTGCCAATCAGCAACTTAGCCACCTCCAAGTCATCGATGAGGTCGAACCAGCCGAACCTTGCCCTCTTCTTGTCGTACAACTCGTTGTAGCGAGGATTGATCATTCCGCAGATCCGCCCCACGACATTCTTCCCCTCCTTTACCAGCCACATCTTTCTCTTGCAATAAGACAAGGTGGATGTCTTGGTGAGCGAGAAAACCTGATCCGAGTGAAGGGCAGGAACATACTGCGGACAGCCCTTATACAGTCTGTCCGGGAATTTAATGAACTCCATCAATTCCCTTTTGGATTGCACTTCAACTACATTATATTCCGACATCAGCCTCGTTGAAAAAATTCTACTATTAGAAATTCGAACTGCAAATTTAATCATTTGTTGAATTTTGACAAAGTGTTTCTGGTGCTTATGCAGCACAATACAAGGCATTCATAAATTTTATTAAATAATTATTGTTTTATATTAATTAATTAATATATTTGCAATAAATAATAAAACTAATGCCATGATTGACTGGTGGAATTCATTAGACCTTTTCATGAAGATAATGTGGGCGATAACCTTAGCCGCATCTTTGATCTTCGTAATTCAGACTATCCTAACTTTCATCGGAGCGGGAGGCTCAGATTTCGACACAGATGCCAGCGGGCTGGATTTGGGCGGAATGGATGCATCCGCAGATGATGCGAGCGGTGCTTTCGACTCCGACCCTAGCATGAACCTCCTTACATTCAGGAATTTCATAAATTTCTGCCTAGGTTTTGGCTGGGCCTCGGTGCTGCTACATGACAAGATTTCATCGACCAGCCTATTGCTGATCATTGCAGTCATTATTGGCATTGCCTTGGTAGCTGCCGTCATGATGCTTTTCAAATGGCTGAGCGGAATGCAGCAAGCCGGCAACATCAATGTTTACAGAAGCGCAGTCGGCTGCAAGGGTACTGCCTATCTGCCAATACCTGCAGAAAGGAAAGGCACCGGCAAAGTGCAAATCTCAATCAATAATGCCATCAGGGAATTTGACGCCGTCACCGATGGAGACGCCATCCCTACCGGTGCTGCTATCAAAGTGGCGGAAGTCATTAATGACCAGACGCTATTAGTGGAAACCACAACCCCAGAAATAATTTAACATATTAACTTTTAAAATTCAGAATATGGAACTTTATCTTATCCTGATAATAGTCTTCGTGCTTTTCGTCACGCTGACTGCTATCCTAAGGCGCTACAAGCGCTGCCCTTCAGACAAGATCCTCGTCATCTATGGTAAGACTGGCAAGAGCAAGAGTGGTGCTGTATCTTCTGCGAAGTGCATACATGGTGGAGCCGCATTCATCTGGCCTGTATTCCAAAGCTATGACTTCCTGGACCTCAAGCCTATCTCAATCGAGTGCAACCTGACCAATGCGCTTTCGAAGCAGAACATCCGAGTGGACGTGCCTTGCCGCTTCACGGTAGGTATTTCAACCGATCCAGACACTATGACAAACGCAGCCGAAAGACTTCTTGGGCTACGGACAGAAAACATTCAGAACATAGCAACCGACATCCTCTTCGGCCAGCTCCGTCTGGTCATCGCCACAATGGACATAGAGGAAATCAATTCAGACCGTGACAAGTTCCTCGCAAACGTGAGCGCTAACGTGGAGGCAGAACTTCGTAAGATTGGCCTTAAGCTCATAAACGTTAACGTGACCGATATCCGCGATGAGTCCGGCTACATTGAAGCCCTAGGAAAAGAGGCCGCAGCAAAGGCGATAAACGATGCCAAGAAGAGCGTAGCAGAACAGAATCGCTACGGAGAAATCGGAAAGGCTGAGGCAGACAGGGACAAAGACATCAGGATTGCCGAAACCACGAGAGATACGAGAATAAAGACAGCCGAGGCCAATGCCGTGGCAGTCGAGGGAGAAAACAATTCCAAGATCGCCATCGCTAATTCAGACGCTAATCGTCGCGAGAAAGAGGCCGAGGCATCAAGAATCGCAGTAGCCGCAGAGAAGGTTCAGGCAGCAAAAGCCTTGCAGGAGGCTTACCAGAGCGAGCGCGACGCAGAGCTGGCTCGCGCAGAAAGAGAAAAGGCCACCCAGCAGGCCAACACCATCGTTCCTGCAGAGATTGATAAAGAAAGACAGATAATCGAGGCCGAGGCCGAGGCTGAAAAGCTTCGCAGGACCGCAAAAGGCGAAGCAGACGCAATATTCGCAAAAATGGATGCTCAAGCTCGCGGTACGCTGGAGATCCTCTCCAAGCAGGCCGAAGGATTCAATGAAATGGTCAAGGCTGCTGCCGGAGATCCACAGAAGGCTGTCCTCATGCTCATTGCAGACAAGCTGCCTGAACTCGTGAAGACACAAGTTGAAGCTGTCAAAGGCATAAAGATCGACAAGGTTACGGTTTGGGACAGCAATGCCTCCAAGGATGGCAAGACATCCACCGCCAACTTCATTTCTGGGCTTATGGGCTCCGTCCCCCCGCTTCAAGATTTGTTCAAGATGGCAGGAATGAGCCTTCCTGACTATCTGAAAGGGAAAGAATATGCTTCAGAGCAAAAACCCGAAGATCCTAAGGAAGAGCCAGAGAACGAAAAGGAGGTGAAGTGATCATGCCGATAATCGTGAACATCGACGTGATGCTTGCCAAAAGGAAGATGACTTCTCAAGAGCTCGCTGAAAAAATCGGAATATCCCCTGTCAATCTATCCATTCTTAAGACTGGGAAAGCGAAAGGGATCCGATTCATGACGCTTGATCACATTTGCAAGGCTCTTGACTGTAAGCCAGGCGACATACTTGAATATGAAGATGAGAATCCTTGATTCTGAACATTCCAACAATTGAAAAGAGCGGCTGCCATTCAAAGGCGACCGCTCTTTAACATATTATTTGAATATTATTTATTCAGTGCTTTTGCCTGGCCTCTGAACAACCTCGATGAAGTTGCCCGAGTCGAGCAGAACCTTCGCTGCGGCCTTGATGCTCTCTTTGGAAAGAGCGGAAACAGCCTCCTCTGACTCTTTGTCATTGTCGTAGCCGAATCTCAGGTAGCTCTCGATGTTGCCTCTCCAATAGCTGTTATTGATTCTCTGCTCAGGAAGATTCTTCTTGAAGTTCTCGACTGTCTTCTGGAACTGCTCATCGGTAGGGCCTTCCTCTGCAAGTTTCCTTAAGCCGTCTTTCGCAAGCTCGATTAACTTGTCTGATTTCTCAGGCTTCGAATTGAAGTAAACCTGTAGAAAATAATTGCCTTCTGGCAACTTGCCAGCGCCGCTGTAAGATTGCGCTCCATAAGTGCCGCCCTCCTCCTCACGCATCGTATCGGTATAAATCTGATCGAGAATGTAGGAAACTGCGCTCAGCATGGTTTCATCCTTCACGGTAAAAGGCCTGTAGCTGGAGTAAAGCTGCATGACAGTGGTCATAGGAGTCTCCATATCCTGGCTGTACGCATTCTCTACCTGTCCTTTAGCAAACATGATGGCATTCTTCTTATCCCATTTGAGAGCTTTCTTGCCCTTTGGAAGAGAGCCTATGTACTTCTCTACGAGAGGTTTCAGAGTATCCAGCTGAACATCTCCCACGATAACCATCGTCGCACCTGCTGCATCGGCAAATAGCTTTCTGTAATTTCTTTCTATGGCGTCAAGGCTCATCTTGCCAAGCTTATCCTTGGAAATCACTGTCATCCTTGGGTTGTTCCCATACATAGAGCCCATGGCATTCTTCTGGAATACATAATTAGGGTTCTTCTCCATATTGTCAATGACGCTTTCAAGCTGTCCCTTGACCGTATTGAAGTCATCCTGAGTAAAGCGCGGCTCAGTATATTCAAGATAGAGGAGCTGCAGAGCTGTCTCCAAATCCTTCACAGATGAGGATCCGCTGATTCCATTTGTCAGCATGCTGATATAAGGATTGACGCTCACGACCTTGCCGGAAAGCATCTTGGTAAGCTTGTTCCCGTCATATTTAGAAACGCCGGCAATCTGGTTAAAAGATGCCATGAAGCTATTGTCGAACGAAGGGACATCTTCATCCGGAATCAGGCTCTCACCGCCATCTTTATATAGGTTGAAAAGAATCTGGTCTTTCTTATATTCAGTAGGAAGGACTACGACTTTCACGCCATTGCCAAGAGTCCATTCAGTTGCGCCATAGATGGTCTTGGACGTTTTCTTCACGGGAGAGCCTTTCAGGGCTGAAGCGTCCATCAGAGGCTCATTGGAGACATCTTCCGCATTAGCCTGTATGTCAGATTCCTCTACCTTAGCGATAGCAGCAAGGATTTGCTCTTTGGTAGGCGTGGCAACCCCATCTTTCTCAGGACCGCTGTAAATGATCACCTCGTTACCTTTGAAATCCATCTGCTGTATGACCTGATTCAAAACCTGAGCGTTGATGTTGGCGAGGATGTTCTTCGCAAGCTCATATTCCTTGTCTGGCTCCATGTAAGCTTCGTTGTCGAAGAAGTTATTCACCAGAGGTGCGATGAACTCCGGATTCTTTCGAGTGTCTGCCTGATTCTTGGCCCTTTCATAGGCTGAGAGGATATTATCCTTAGCCCTGCTGACTTCCGCTTCGTTCAAGCCATATCTCTTCAATTTTTCAATTTCGGAGTAGAAAGCTTCGAAACCGCCAAGGATGTTGTTCTCCCTGAGCGTCACGGAGCCGAACATAGCGTCCATCGCTTCGTTCAATTTGCCGATTCCGAAGCCAGCGCCCAGATAAGGAGCATCTGGCTTGGACGTAATGTCGCTGAAACGCTCATCCATCACGTTGCCAACGATATTCTTGATAAGGTCAGTCATCATGCCAATGGCAGTACTGTTGTATTCCTCAGGCTCAGCATCGCTCTCCCAATAGAGATCGATGGAAGGAGACGTCGTTTCAGGGTCTGTGATGATTCCGACTCTCGGTTCCGAGAAAGGAGTAACGGTGATTTTATCCTTTGCCTTTGGATTCTCAGCCTTAGGGATGTCCGAGAATATTCTCTTGAGAGCCGCCTCTGTATAATCTACATCAATGTCCCCTACGACAATGACTGCCTGCATGTCAGGACGATACCATGTACGATAGAAGTTCACGAGGCTCTCTGGCTTGAAGTTCTCAAGATTCTCCTGGCTACCGATGAGGGTGCATGTGGCATATTTAGAGTCGCCATAAAGGTAAGGCAAGCTCTTTTCGAAAGTCCTCCAAGAAGCATTTCTACGAGACCTTCTTTCCTCTATGATCACAGGTCGCTCTTTGTCGATTTCCTCAGGATCGTTCGTCACGAAATGAGAATAGTCGTGAAGGATGAGCAAGCAGGTGTCAACGACCGTCTGTCTCACCAGAGGGATGTTATTCAGCATATACTGAGTCTGGTCTATTCCAGTTGCTGCATTCACGTTGCCTCCGAAAGAAGCGCCGATGCTCTGAAGCCAGTTCAATATACCCTTCCCTGGGAAATTCTTGGTGCCATTGAAGCACATGTGTTCAAGAAAATGAGCCAGGCCGTCCTGGTCAGGAGTCTCTTGGATAGCACCAACATTGGTAGCAAGATAGAACTCAGCCCTTTGAGCAGGCTTGTCGTTATGTCTTATGTAATATGTCAGGCCATTGTCAAGCTTACCAACGCGGACTGCCGGATCGTTTGGCAATTGCGGAGCCTCCTGCGCGCCTGCTCCGAATGAAGCAGCTGCTAACGCAAAGGCAGATAATAAGATTAAGATTTTTTTCATGTTAAAATAATAAAGTGTTTTATATTTCATTAATGAATCTTGCTATTGAATTGAAGAAGTCAGCACGGTAGAAATAAAGTGGGTCTGACTGGTATTTGTTCTCGATGAAACCATATCCATGGCCGCCGTCAGGGAAGGCATGCATCTCGCAGCGCACCTTGTTATTCACGAGCGCTCTGTAGTAACGAAGTTCATTCTCAGGAGGCACGCCACCGTCATTTGAACTGAACACGATGAATGTAGGTGGAGTGTCAGGAGTCACTTGCTTATCCAATGAATATCTCTCCAGCAGCTTCTTGTATGCCTCTTTCCTGCCACCCCAATCAGCGAACGACGATGCCGTAGTGTCGGACAAAGCTTTTCTCGAATTCCATTTGCCTGGACTCCCAAGTAAGTTCTGGAACGAGCCTTCATGAGCCACTCCCTTTTCCGAGGATATCACCGGATATACCAGAATCGAGAAATCCGGCCGGGTGATAGGATCCACATACAGAGTGGAAGCGGTTGCGGCAAGATGCCCTCCGGCGGAGAAACCCATGATGCCTATTTCGTTCATGCCCCACTGCTTCGCATAGTGGCGGCAGTAACGAAATGTGTTCTGCACGTCTCTCAGCGGCACGTTCCAATGACCGTTAGGCAAACGATAATTCAGCACGGCTGCGCTTACCCCATGGTCATTAAGCCACTTCGCAGCCATTTTCCCTTCCGTGATGCCTGCGGTGAAAGCATAGCTTCCGCCAGGAGTAATGATGACCATCTTTCCGTTAGGATTCTTAGCGAAATAGAGATCGAAACGGACGCTATCCCCCGTGAAGGAATGATGCTCATTCCTTGGATTGATTTCTTCCGGCTTATCGAAGCCATTAGATTCGCCAGGGCCTAGGGTGATTCCAAATATGCCTTCATCGACATTCTGTCCCTTAGGATAAAGCAATATGGTACTGTCTGGATCATAGGAAAATACCTGCTTCTTTGCACCCTGAGCCGCCAGGAATTCCTTGGTATTGTCTGTCAGTCTTAGCTTCAGCCAATTTTCAAGCGCCGCCGAAAATTCTGGCCGGCAAGAGCCTAGATTGTCTTTGAATTTATTCGGATCCAAGCCTATCTCTGGAGTCGTAAAACCCCAGCCATGACCTCCGAAAGGATAAATCTGCAATTCGGTAGGGACCCTCATTTGGACAAGCGAACTGTAAAATTTCAATGAATTCTCGACAGGGACCGTCTTATCGTCCGTACTCACGGCTATGAATGTCGGAGGCGTGTCCTGGGTAACATTCAGGTAAGTTGAATACTTCGTGACAAGTTCCTGAGATTGCTCTCGGTAATCGTACCATTCATCAAACGTTAGCTTGTCTCTATCCACCATGTATGGTGGTTCGCCTATCAGGTTATCCTTAGTTCCCTTGTGAGTCACGTTCTCGCTGAAAGAGATAACAGGATATATCAGGATAGAGAAATCCGGCTTAGTGACGGCATCCACGTACATCGTGGAGACAGTGCTCGCAAGATGACCGCCAGCAGAGAATCCGATGACGCCTATCTGGCTCACGCCCCATTCTTTAGCATGAAACCTGCAATAACGGAAAGCATTCTGTACGTCTTGAAGCGGAACTTTCCAATGACCGTTAGGCAGGCGATATTTCACCACGGCGCAAGCTATCCCCCTATCGTTCATCCACTTAGCAAGATAGACACCCTCATTCCACGTAGACAAGTTGTAATAACTACCGCCGGGGCACGAGATGACCATAAGTCCGTTCGGATTCTTTGGCAGATATATGTCAATCCTCGCGCTATCGGACACGTCTGTCAAGAAACCCCATTTCTCAGCCTTTTCGGGAGTCGCTACGCCATTAGACTCAAGTGGGCCTTCAGTTACGTCGATTTCATCTTCTTCGATTCCCTGATCGACGTTCTGTCCCTCAGGATAAAGATAAATCGTCTTCGCTGGAGCGTAATCGATGGCTATTTGCGAATTTGCCTTCAATTTTTCTTCGACCGGAGATGCCTCTCTGTCTGGATGAACATAAACCCTCGTTCCATCCAGCACGTGTCGACTTGGCTTAGATTTTTTCTGAGCCATCAAATCCTGCCCGGAAATTAAGGAAAGCCCCAGAGCAAGAATCGTCAAGGATTTGAATGCAGTATATCTCATATAGCTTATAATTTAATCGATTAGCAACATAAAATGGAGCTATTTGGTACAAATATATCCAAAAAACCTTTCAAAAAGAATAAGGTTGCAAGATTTCCAGAATCATGTAACGATAATTTAACGAATATATTAAATTTGCGACATAAGGAATGCTTATGATAGAAGATTTCAGACTCAGAGTTTTCAAGACCGTCGCAACAAGAGGAAGCTTCACCCTAGCTGCGAAAGAATTAGGAATATCCCAGCCTGCCGTAAGCCAGAATATAGCAGAGCTTGAGAAAAGCCTTTGCTGCGAGCTCTTCATGAGAAATCGCGGTGCCGTGACCCTCACTGCCTCAGGGAAAAGCTTCCTTGAATATGCCGACAAAATTCTTTACTGGTACCATGCAGCAAGCAATTTGTTCAGCGAAGGAATCCAACTGAAGAAAACGAGGCTCCGAATCTGTGCCGATACATTCATTGCAGAGGCCATGTTGCCGAAGGTAGTGAACGCCATCTCGGCAGTATCGCCAAATGTCATATTCGACATATTCACCGATAGCGATAAAGAATACGATGTCAGGCTCTCGTGCCATGATGCTTCCAAGCCTCTCTCCTTGATGGAGAGCCGGCTCGCAGTGACCACGTTAAATGCCTCTGCGATGACATCTAATGAGAGATTTTCGCATGCCGAGAGCCTCTTTCAGATTCCTGACGAAATTTCATTCGCAGTCTGGTCCGGATATTCAGGGGCTCTTTCTCCGGACATTGCATCAAAAGCGAAAATATATTCAGACAGCCCTTCGCTCATCTGCGAGAAAGTGTCATCTTCTCCTCTGACGATAGGGATTCTGCCAGAGAGGGCAGCCAGTGAAAAACTGCTGAGGCTACCTATTATTTTCGATGCCCTGAAGACAGACGTTCTCATGGAAACTTCAGAAACGCTAACAGACGATGTCTTAATAGGTCTGATAAAAAAATCTTTATAAGACATTAAAAAAAATATTTCTATTTCTTTTACTTTTTTACATTAAAATAGCTCATATTTGCAAGGTTTTCAGAAAATAGGATTTAGGTGAAATGAAAACTAACTTTTGCAAATTCGAGAAGCTATGAATGTAACAAGCGGGTGGCATACGGCCATCCTTATCCTCGCTCTGGGAATATGCCAAAGCATTAACCTTTCCGCGCAGCAATTCACCGTCAGCGGGCATATCACGGATAAAGCATCTGGGGAGACGTTGATTGGAGCCGGAGCAGCCTGCGGGCAGACTGGAGCGGTGACAAATGAGTATGGGTTTTACACGCTGACCATTAAAGGCGGGAAAGGGATAAGCATTACATATTCTTATGTAGGCTATGACGAGAAGACTGTGGTTTTTGACCTTCGCAAAGACACGACTATAAACGTGGCTCTCACAGCCAATTCCAAAATCACCGAGGCCGTCGTGTCAGCGAAGAAGGAGTCTGGAATACAGGCGACTAAAATGAGCGCAATAGAAATTCCCATTAATATCGTGAAAGCAACTCCTACGCTTTTCGGCGAGGCAGACGTACTGAAAACAATCCAGCTGATGCCTGGGGTACAGGCTGGAAACGAAGGGTTCTCGGGAATATACGTCCGTGGAGGAGGCCCGGATGAGAACCTGTTGCTTCTGGACGGCATCTCGATGTACAATGCCGAACACATGCTAGGCCTGTTCTCCATCTTCCAGCCTGAGGCAGTGAAGAAGGTGACTCTGTACAAAGGCTCTTTTCCGGCGCGTTACGGCGGGAGGATTTCCTCCATAATCGACATTAGGACGAACGATGGAAACATGGAAGAGACTCATGGCACGATCGGGGTCGGGGTGATAAGCGACAAATTCCACCTGGAAGGGCCTATTTTCAAGGGCAAGACATCTTATTCAATCAGCGCCAGGGGGATGCACACAATTCTTTTCGACCCGCTGATACGTCTTGCAAGCAAGTCGTTTTCCGCTGAAGGGGGCACTGTCTATGGCAATTACTATTTTTACGACCTGGATGGAAAGATATCTCACCGATTCAGCAACTCGGACCGCCTATTCTTCAACACATACTATGGCCGTGATGCCCTCCTGGCAAAAGAAGACGAAGACTACACCGATAGCTACGGCTCTTCGTGGAATGACAAATCTTTCATTCGCTGGGGCAATGCCCTTGCATCTTTAAGGTGGAACCACATATTCAATGGCAGGCTGTTTTCCAACGCTTCAATTGCCCTGACGAACTATAGGATGCACATGGGCTATGACAGCAAGACCACCGATGCCTACAGTGATGGCAGCAAGTCCAAATCCAATTACGAGTTCGACTACAATTCAGGGATGCGGGACATTACGGCCATGATGGATTTCGACTACACTCCGAGTCCTCGCCATTCTATTAAGTTCGGCGGGCAATACATTTATCACACGTTCATTCCTGAAACGTATTCCACGAAAGAATCTGAAAAAGCTAACGGGCATGCCGTCACCGACACGTCGTACAGCAACCATTCCGAGAGCCTTCACGGGCATGAGATATCCGCATACATAGAAGACGACTTCACCATCGGGCGGTGGCTGGACCTCAACCCGGGCATTCATTTCGCTGTGTTCAATACTCAGGGCAAGTTCTACATGTCTCCAGAGCCAAGAATATCGGCAAAGGTGAATTTCGGGAAAGGACTCAGCACGAAAGCATCATATTCAAGGATGGCGCAGTACGTTCATCTGCTGTCTTCTTCCATGATCACCCTACCCCTGGACCTCTGGGTGCCAATCACGAAAGAAATCAAGCCTGTGACATCGAACCAATATTCATTAGGGCTGTATTACGACAATATTCCAGGCTGGGAATTCTCCATCGAAGGGTACTGGAAAGAGATGGAAAATATTCTGGAATACAAGGACGGCGTTTCTTTCGTTGGCTCTTCGCAGGGATGGCAGGATTTGGTGGTTATGGGCAAAGGACGCGCCTATGGAGTGGAATTTTTCTTACAGAAGACAATGGGGAATACGACCGGGTGGATAGGTTACACGCTGGCGAAGAGCGAAAGACGCTTCCCTGGCGGGGAAATCAATTTCGGGAATTGGTTCCCTTACAGATACGACCGCAGGCACAATGTCTCTATTGTCGTCAATCACAGGTTCTCTAAAAGAGTAGACATGAGCGCCACATGGGTTTATGCCACGGGCGGAACAACTACGATTCCAGAAAGAACCATGACCGTGGAGGGACCTGACGGAACGATTCATCAGGTTAATTACGCTCCTTATAGAAACAATTACCGTCTGCCTGCAAGCCACAGGCTGAACGTGAGCGTAAACATACACAAACAGAAGAAGCGTGGCGAAAGAACCTGGAGTTTCGGCCTCTACAATGCCTACAACAGGATGAATCCGAATTTCGTCTTCGTCAAGCAAGGCGACAGCTACAATTCAGGCGAGACCTACATCCGAAGGATGAAGCTGAAATCTATAACCATCCTTCCTATAATCCCGTCGATAAGTTATGCTTTTAATTTCTAAGGCCATGAAAATAAACGACATATTCATTTATTCGCTTTTGCTTGTCTCTCTGGCATCCTGCCAAAAAGACATTCCGTACGATTTCGATGCTGCCGAAAACAAGGTGGTAATGAATGCGCAGATACACACAAACGAGGATATTCATGCAGTGTATCTTTCCATCAGCACGTCGCTGTCCATCCAAAAAATAAAGTCTGGAAGCGTAACTTGCTACATCAATGGCAACATGGCAGCAGAAGCGCAGCTTGACACCTCAAAAGATGATGACGATTTCATCCGAGACGAGGCTCTCTACGGTTACAATGCCGTGGGTTCCGCCCCAAGCAGGACAAGGCAGACGAGATTCGTGTTCAAGGCCAACTTCAAGCCCGGGGATAAAGTCAGGCTGGAATGCACTGCAAACGGCGGGGAATATTCAGCATATTCCGAAGTGATTGTTCCGCAGCCGCCATTATTCCAAGCAGTTGACACGAGCCGCTACTACAACTCCGACGAGAACAGCAATTCTTTCAATCGCTGGGTGTACAGGATCCGGATAAAAGGCAATGACATCGCGGGAGAAAGAAACTATTTCAGGCTGACAAGCGAATACGACAAGACATTGCACGTGGAATATATGGACGGTGAGGATGAGCCGGAAGACGATGAATCCTACGAGGAGGGGCCGCTTCACATAGACAGAGGAAAAGATCCCATCCTGTTAGATGGAGCCACCGAAACCGACATGGACATTTCGGGCGCATCAGAGAATTATTACAATGCATTCTCCGATTACCTGTTCAGGGATGGAACTTACGATTTCACGTACCAGGTGCGAGAATCCGCATTCCTGAGTGGTAGTGAATACGACACCGCTTCAAAGAGGGTAGATCTTACCGCCAGAGTCTACCCTATCTTATGGGGAATCACTGAGGCTGAATACAACTTTCTGAAAGCTCTGAGCCTGTACATCTACAATGGGGACGACATCACGTTCACTGGTCCTATCTCAATTCCGACTAATGTAGAAGGCGGACTAGGAGTCGTGAGCATAGCCACGCCATCCAGAGACACAGTCGTTTTCAACCGCACGCTGTACAAGAACCCGAATCTCTAGCAGGAAAGTTCGTGACTCCGGATTCAGTGGCGTGGGATGTCAAATACATCCAGGTCATTGGCCGCATACGACTCTGGAAATATGCTCCTGCACTCGCTCTGGAATAGTGCGATGTCCCTGATTCTGGAAGAGTAATGGCCGATGACAAGTTTACCCACTCCTGCCTCCAGTGCGCATTGTGCAGCCTGGAGCGTAGTGGAATGATATCTTTTGGCCGCCTGGTCGGCATATTCATTGGTATAGGTAGCCTCATGATACAGAAGATCCACGCCTCTCACCCACTCAGCCTCCTTCGGGAACGGAGCAGTGTCGGAGCAATAGGCAAAGGAGCGAGGCTCGAATGGCTTGTAACCTAATTCTGCGAAAGGCAGCGTTTCTGAGCCGCCGTCAGCATATTCACGAATTACGTCTTCTCCCCTCTTCACCGTTCCTATCTCGGTAAGCGAAAGCCTATACTCCTCAATTTTCTCCTTCCTGACGTTCATCATCGGTTCCTTCTCTCTGAATATGTAGCCGTAAGTTTCTATCCTGTGATTCAGAGGGAAGGCCAGGATTTCAATGGACTTCGTGGAATATATCACCTCCGGCTCCTTAATATTCAAAGGATTGAACTTTATCTCGAAGAAACTATCATCCCAGAAATATGATTTATAGAATTTCAGGATCGGCCCCAGATTCGATGGGCCGTATATATTCACAGGAGCAGTCCTCCCCTGCATTCCAAGAGTAGAGAGAAAGCCGAAGATTCCGAAAATATGATCCCCATGTATGTGAGAAACGAATATGGAATCTATCTTCATCGGAGATATGCCAGCCTCTTGAAGACGTGTCTGCACGCCTTCTCCGCAGTCAATTAAAAAGAAGCGCCCATGTACGCAAAGTACCTGGGCGCTCTGAAATCTTCCTGGAGCCGGCTTGGCCGAGGCCGAGCCTAGCACCGTCAAAGTGAAATTCATATATTATTATTCACTTTTCTCAAGCTTGTCTTTGAGGGCAGCGAGCTCGCTGATATCTCCGAGAGTCGTCTTCTCAACATTGGCGTTGATCTTCTTAACGGCCTTCTTCGTGTTCTCAGCCTCACTAGCCACCTTTTCAGCAGCAGCCTCAGAATATGTTCTTACGTGAGAGAGCAGGATCCGGCGAGTGCTTCTGCGAAGTTCAACCACCTTGAACGGCAGGGTCTCACCAGCGGTTGCAGGCTTGCCATCTTCCTTGATGAGGTCGCGAGTGAATGCGAATCCTTCGTCATCACCTTCCAGCTTGATGTTAGCTCCCTTGTCAGTCATAGAAGTAATCGTGCCCTCTACGGTAGAGCCGACAGGATATTTCTCCTCGATTGCGTCCCAAGGGTTAGGGGTGAGCTGCTTGTGACCCAAGCTGAGCTTGTGGTTCGCCTCATCGAAGTCAAGGATCACGACATCAATCTCATCTCCATGAGAAACGATTTCTGAAGGATGCTTGATCTTGTTCCAAGACAGATCGCTGATGTGGATGAGACCTTCTACTCCGTCCTCAGGCTCAGCGAACACGCCGAAGTTCGTAATGTTGCGAACGATTGCCTTGTGAACCGAGCCGATAGGATATTTCTCGCGAATGTTCTCCCAAGGATTAGCAGTGAGCTGCTTGAGACCGAGAGACATCTTCCTGTTCTCGCGATCGATGGAGAGAATCTGAGCCTCAACCTCATCGCCTACCTTCACGAACTCCTGAGCGCTATGAAGCCTTGGAGACCAGCTCATCTCGGAAACATGGATGAGTCCTTCTACGCCTGGCTTAATCTCGACGAATGCGCCGTAGTCCTGAATGAGTACGACTTTACCCTTAACGACGTCGCCAACCTTAAGATTAGGATCCAGGCTGTCCCAAGGATGTGGAGTAAGCTGCTTGTATCCTAGGGCGATTCTCTTCTGCTGAGGATCGAACTCCTTAACGACAACTTTAATCTTCTCGTCAAGATGCACGACTTCCTCTGGGTTTTCGATTCTACCCCAAGAAAGATCGGTGATGTGGATGAGACCGTCAACTCCACCGAGGTCTACGAACACGCCATAATTGGTGATGTTCTTAACCGTACCCTCGAGAATCTGGCCTTTCTCCAGCTTGGACATAAGCTCTGCTTTCTGTTTCTCTTGCTCTGCCTCAAGCAGGGCCTTGTGAGAAACCACAACGTTCCTGAACTCCTGATTGATCTTCACGATCTTGAAGTCCATCGTCTGATTGACAAACGCATCGTAATCACGAATAGGCTTGATGTCAATCTGCGAACCAGGCAGGAAGGCCTCGATTCCAAATACGTCTACGATCATGCCACCCTTCGTGCGAGTCTTGACAAAACCTTTAATGACTTCGTTATTGTCGTACGCCTCGTTAACTCTCTCCCAAGATTTGAGAGCGCGGGCCTTCTTATGAGAAAGGATGAGCTGGCCCTTCTTGTCCTCTGCGGACTCGACAAGCACCTCAACCTTGTCCCCGACCTTCAGGTCTGGATTGTAACGGAATTCAGGAGCCTGGATCACGCCCTCGCTCTTGTATCCTATGTTGACGATCACTTCCCTCTTGTTGATTGACGTAACCGTTCCTTCAACGACCTCATTCTCAACTACGTTAGAGAGAGTCTGATCGTAAGCTTCTTCAATTTTCTCTTTGCTTTCGCCTCCATAAATGTTGTCCTGGTTCTCGAAAGAGTCCCAATCGAAATTCTCAGGAGCGACTGAAGCGTTGAGCTGTTGTTTTTTAACTTCTTCTGCCATAACACTGAAAAAATAAGTTGTTTAACATTATGTCTTGACGCCCTACCGCACTACGCTGCCGCGCGCCGGTCAAAAGGCCTGCAAAAGTAGAGAAAAATTATTGATTTTCAAACTCAAGGGCGAAAAATCAGAACATTTTCTTTTTCTTGAAAATGTATATTACGAAAACCACCAGAATTAGCATGAATATCACGATGGCAAGCCAAGAGAATCGCCATCCTCCGAACGGCAGGAACACATTCATGCCATAGAAACTAGCCACGAGGGTTGGAGGCATCAGCAGGACGGACACCATGGTGAATATCTTCATGATATTGTTCTGGTCCAAATTTATGAGACCGACCACAGTGTCTTGCAGATACTCCAGCCTCTCGAAACTGAAATTCGTATGGTTGATCAGAGATGTAATGTCCTGCAGGAGAACGCCGAACCGCTTGTTCAGAGCATCAGGGCATTTCTCGCTTTTCAGCAGGTTGGTGATCAGCCTCTGTTTATCGACTATGTTCTCGCGCACGATCATCGTGTTTTCCTGCAGCTGGTTAATGTCCAGAAGGAAATCCTCGTTGATGTCTTCCCTCTGGTTGATACGTTTGCTGAACTGGGAAATTTCCTTGGTCATCAGCTCTATCATGTCCGCATCAAGATCGATACGTTGATCCATGATGCTGGCAAAGACAGAGTAGCCGCTCACGTAACCTTGCGGCATAGCCATGATCCTTCTCTGAAGCTCCGTGAAGCTACGCAGAGGCACGTCCCTGAGCGTTGTCATGCAGTTATCCACGAAAGTGAAGGACACGGCCTCCATCGTGTAGTCCTCCGGCCCAGGCATAAGGAAGTTGGTGTTTGCGAATATTGCCCTCTCGTTCTCGGAGAAACGGGAAGAGCTCTCGATTTCCTCTGCCTGGGCCCTGCTCTGGATTACTATTCCCAGGAAATCATCCACAGAATGCTTTTCCTCACTGGTAGGGGCGAGGATGTCTATCCAAAGGACATCTTTAGTCGAAAGTTTGGAAAGCTCCGTTTCTGACTGTGACATCAGCAGCTTGCCGCCAAGTCTGTAGAATATTGTTATCATACTCTTCCAGGTTTATTCCCGGCACTCACGTCGGAAGGGGTTCTACATTAATGACGCTGACATTACGGAGAAGTCAGTCAGCAAAAGTAGGAATATTTTTTTTAAAATACCCCTCATTAACATTTTTTTTCAATGAATATATTGAATATTCCTAATGCAGTATGCTGATGCCTATTCCAATCAGCACTAGGCCGCCGACGATTTCGGCGATTCGGCCGAGGTGCTTTCCTAAAGATTGTCCGCTGTACATTCCAGCGATGACGCTCATGATGGTTATGACGAAAACGGAGCCGAAACAGGATATGAGGTACCGTGCCTCAGGCTGGCTCATCGAGAGACTGATTCCAACGGCCAGGGCATCAACGCTCGTGGCCATCGCACCAAGAATGACATTCTTGAGGCCACAGAGTTCCAGGGGCTTTTCTTCCTTATTGAGAATGGCTTTCAGCAGCATGGAGCCGCCGACATAAAGCAGGAGGAGAAAGCCTATCCATTTAGCGATATGCTCGACAAGGCCTACGAATATGTCGCCGAACAGCCAGCCTGCGACGATGAAAGCTGTTTGCACGAAGCCGAACGTAAGCGCTATGCGCGCAACCTTCTTCCATGATATTTCTCTCAGGGTTACGCTGGAGCAAGTCGTGACTGCGAAACAGTCGGCACAGAGCGACAGGGCAAGTAGCATTGATTGAAGAAGCCACATAGCTATTCTGGCTTGAATGGCTGGCGGCCAGTGATGGAACGGCCAAGCGTGAGCGCATCGGCATA
>JALCSU010000019.1 GCA_022653735.1 Bacteroidales bacterium | reverse complement strand
TGATAGTCTATGCGGATGAAGACCTGATTGGTCATGTGGTTACGAACATATTGAAGAACGCCATTCAGGCTCCAGGGACTAGGAACATCTGGTTCCGTGCATATTCCGATTCCCAAGAGGCCGTGGTAATTGACATCGGCAATGACGGCGAGCCGATTCCAGAAGATGTGACCAGGCACATATTCATGCCATTCTTCACGACGAAGAAAAACGGGAGCGGCATCGGGCTCCCAATCGCCCGGCAAATCATGCGGCTCAGCGGAGGTACCATTACCCTTGTTTCGCCCCAGACCCGCCAGCATGCATTTGACTCATCTGTCCCTCATGCATCGGCCTCCGCCGGGCCGTCCCCTCGCACAATCTTCGAACTGAAGTTTCCATAGTCCCCGCAGCCTGAACATCATCCCTGATATTCATATTCCTTTCGGTCTGGCAAGGTTTTGCCATCCGTGGTTGAAGAATCTGTCTGATGTATCGTCAATTAAGTAGCCATTCCGTGGCAGAAACAATATGGATGCTCCTTTCTCCGATTACGACATCACGTGTGGGTGAAAACGCGATTAATGTCAGATTGTCGCAGTGAAGCGGTTCTGCCGCCTGGATAAGAGCAGATGTCTCTCGATTAAAGGATTTAGCAGTGTCAATCTCGTAGGCGACCTGGATGAGTTCGAGTGCCCTGTCTTTGTCACAGACTACGAAGTCCACCTCTTTAGCCCGGGTATTTGCCTTATAATAGTAAACATCACGGAATTCATAGGCGCAGCGTCGCAGCAGTTCGATGTACACTACGTTTTCAAGACGCCAGCCGATGTTTTCTCCGGCCATCGAATTCTCACGGTTGTTCTGGAACCCCGGATCGACAATGTAGGATTTAGAATTCCTAATCCTGTTCCTGCTCTTGAAAGAATGCTTGGTCAGGATCTGGATGAGAAATGCCTGGCGTAGATAGACGGTGTATTTTTTGCATGTCTTGTCGCTGATACCGAGGATGCCGGACATATCTTCGTAGTTGATCTCATGACAGGCGTTGTTGATGAGATGATTGGCAATCTTCCGAAGATCTTCGATGTTGCGGATTTTGTAGCGACGTTTGATGTCTTTCTCCAGAATGGCGCTGATAAGGCTCTCGATGTAGCCTCTTTTGTTTCTCAGCTGCTGGAGTTCTGGGAAACCTCCCGTGGCGATATAGTCCATGAAGGCTCTCTTACGGGATGCTTCTGCCTTTGTGGTGATGCCAGCGATGTCTATCTGATGGAAAGTGCAATACTCAGAGAACGAGAAAGGGAAAAGGCGGATTTCGTTATAACGACCGGTCAGGTGGGTGGCAAGTTCGCTGCTGAGCAGTTTTGCATTACTGCCCGTAACGAAAACCCTCATCTTGCTTCTAAGCAGGCGATTTACAAAGAGATGCCATCCGTCTACATCCTGAATTTCGTCAAGGTAGAGATATGGAATGTCTGTGCCGTAAAGCTGGTAGACGCAAGAAAGGACAGTATTCAGATCTTTTGCTTCCAGACCAAGAAGCCGGTCATCGTCAAAGTTGACGTAGCCGTAGCGGACACCATGCTCTAGCAGCACTTTGTGACATATAGTGGACTTGCCGCTGCGTCGTACGCCAATGACGACATTATTTTTTCTTCAATCATATAATTGCCTAAATAGTTGATATAAAGATAGTAAAAAATATTAATTCCGATAAAATGCATACAATAAGTTTCCGAATTCCGATAAAATGCCATATTTAAACCTCAGAAATCCGATAAAATGCAAATGTGAAAATGTGCAACCGCGCATTCGGAGGCTTGCGCAATTGGCTGAATATTAAGAATATAACGCTAAGCGAATGTGCTCAGTCATCGAAAAAATTAGGTAATCGAGCATCTTTGGGTCGTGCTAATTTATTGATTTACTGAATATTGTCATGAAATGCAGGTGCGCAGTCCAATCATTGTTCCTGATTAACTTTTTGCGATTTTTGCTACTTATAGAATAGAATGACAAGAATTGAAATCGAACATACGCTTTCCGGCATAAGGCGAAAGCTTCTGAATATCGCGGAGCGATTCATAAGGGCATCCGGCACTACGGCGGATGCGGAGGACTTCGTCCAGGATGCCATGGCGGAATTGTGGATGCTGTTCGAGTCCGGCTATCCGATACGCAATGTCGAGGCCCTTGCCGTGAAAATCACCAAGACCGTTTGCGTGAGGAATTACAGGAAGCGAAAGATTCTGACAACTTTCATTGAAGGCAAGGAGTTTTCGGCAGAGGTGACGGCGAGCGAAAAGCTGGATCTGCAGGATGCTTTCAATGCGAGGAAAGTGCTTTGGTCGCAGCTGAACGAGACGCAAAAGCGGTATCTGGAAATGCGGGACGAGAAGATGATGTCTCTCGATGAAATCGCTGTCGCGACCGGCCACTCGAAATCAAGCATAAAGGCGACCATATCGCAAGCGAGAAAAATGATGAAAGAACAGTTAGAACAAATGTCGAAATGAGCAAGGAATATATTAAATCACTGATTGAGAAATATCTGGCTGCGGAAACTAACCCGGCGCAGGAGAGGCTGCTCGCCGAATGGTTCTCGGCTCACAAGGCAGAAGCCGATGAGGAAGCGGTCGCGAAGCTCATCCTTGCCGAATATCCTGAAGCAACCTGCGATGCTGCGGAGAAGGAATATGACGCAGTTGTGTCAGAGCATGGCAGACGCACGAGAGTAGTGAGATGGGCTTGCGGATTCGCCGCTTGCGTAGCGGTTGCCATTGGATTGGGAATATTTTTCACGCAGCGGAACTCCAGCGACTTCAACGGCCAGGAAATAGCTCAAGGAATCGAGCAGATAATGTCCCTCGACATGGATAATGTGCAGAGCGTGACCGCCACGCCGAAAGGAAATAAGGTGATTCTGACGGCGACCATGAACGACGGAACCAAATGCTCCTACGTCATGAACAAAGACGATGGGGCGGACGCTCTTTTGATTACAGCGATGAAATAATATTCAAAATCTTTCATACTATGCTTACGACAATTTTAGGCGCTATCTGCGCACTCGCGCTAAACGCATCGCCTGCGGCAAGCCAGGCTGACACAGTAAATGTCTATATGATTAACGGTGAAAAAATCGAGAATTTCGATGGCAGGCAATTGGTAGGCAAGACCATCAGCACCTATAGAATCGCCATCTCAAAGAGCAATTCCACGGGAAAAATCACGAAAGTGCACATGATAAACACGACGGAGTCTTTGGCCAAGTCCGATGGGAACGGCGTCTCCGAAAATACCGTCTACGTGGTGGACGGAGTCAAGACATCTCCTGAAGGCTTCGCGAAAATCACTCCATCGGAAATCGGCTCGATAACGGTCTGCAAAGCCGGCAGCAAAGAGGCGAAGGAATGGACCGATGATGCAACTGCTCAGGTAATCAAAGTCGAGACGAAGAAGGACGGCATCTTCATCGTTAACGGCAAAGAGGTCTCATCGGAAGAGTTCTTCAAACTCAAGCCGAAAGTCATCGCTTCCATGACAATCTTGAAGGCTGGCAGCAAAGCAGCCGCGAAATATACCGACAGCAAAGACAAGAATGTCATTGTCGTAGAGTCAAAGAAGTAAAAATCAATAGAACATAAATGCAAGGCGGAGGCCGACCACGACGGGGCGTGCCTCTCCTGCTTTCATCCATCGTAGGAATATATGCTTTGCAATTCGCAGGCAGTTCACGCTCTTGTTCACTGCCTTCCCGTTGATTGTAGGGATATATGCTTTGCAATTAGCAGGCAGGTCTCGCTCTTGTTCACTGCCTTCCCGTTGATTGTAGGGATATATGTTTTGCAATTCGCGGGCAGGTCATCATCTCAATCCTCATCTATCCTTGCGAGGGTATTGTAGTGATATATGTTTTGCAATTCGCAGGCAGGGTAGTGCGTGGCTGAGAGGCTTGTGTTGCGCTATGCCCTGCCGAGGCCGGCCTTCAAAAGCGTGGCTGGGCAGGCTGACCTGCCTTGTGAGGCCACAACGACATATTCCCCTGCCATGTGTTTGTAAATTCCACGCGCCTTGCCCTGAAAAAAGTTGACAAAAAAACATGACAGGAATCTGCCGGAGGTGGCGAGGATGTATTTCGTAGAGGGGATGAACTACAGGCAAATAAGCAGAAAAATTCCCGCGAGCAGCATGGCAATAAGCAGCTGGATTACTAACTTCAAGGCGGAATGCGGAGACAACTACGAGACAGCCATGAAGAAATACAACACCTACAAGGACGCCCACGCATCTCGGGCGGAGCTTCTCCGGGAGATATCGGACCTTCGGAGAAGGCTGGAGGACAAGACGATGGAAGCCGACCTGTACAACGAGATGATCAAGATAGCTGAGGAGGAATTCAAGATCCCGATAAGAAAAAACGGGATGCCGAGCAGTGAGGAGCCTGCACGCGCAACCTGCGGCGGCGCGGGATGTGCGGGCTGTTAGGCATAAGCAGGCAGGCCCATTACAAGAAGAACGACTCGAGAAGCATGGAGGCGTATGCGCTGGAGGAGCTCTACTGCCGATAGCGTTCTAGCAGGAAAATTACAGAATCATGTCAGGATGCTTTTGCCGCGCGAACCATAGTGCCATGCGATGCCGTAGGAAATGAGTGGGCATGTAAACACCCCACTTGCCATCCCAGGTGTTTACACGGCCATAGCCAATTAATGCTTCTCCACGCCATATTACCTCGCGCCGCAAATGCATCAGCGAAAAATGACATCCTCCGTTCACCCAAATACCGAAGGCAGCCGACAAATACAACGAAAATCGCCTACCACATAGCTGCTACGGGGCATCCGACCGGAAGTTCGGGCCGGGTGGCATTTTTCAGCCGCTCAGGATAACTTCCGGAGGGATGCCCAACTACCGATAGTGCTTGAACAAGAAAATTACAGAATCATGTCAGGATGCTTTTGCCGCGCGAACCATAGCGCCACACGATGCCGTAGGAAGTGGACGGGCATGTAAACACCCCACTTGCCATCCCAGGTGTTTACACGGCTATAGCCAATTAATGCCTCTCCACGCCATATTACCTCGCGCCGCAAATGCATCGGCGAGAAATGACATCCTCCGCTCTCCCCACATACCGAAGGCATCCGACAAATACAACGAAAAACGCCTACCACATAGCTGCTACGGGGCATCCGACCGGAAGTTCGGACTGGGCGAGCGGTTCAGCTGGACTCGATGCTCAGGATAACTTCCGGAGGATGCTAGGTAACTTCCGGAGGATGCTCAGGATAACTTCCGGAGGATGATTGTTTTAGAGGGATCTGCCATCTGAGATCTTGCTGTTCAAATTTTCCCCATGTTAAAAATCGTTGGGAACGGCGCGGGGCATCTGAATATGGCACAGGGTATGCCGGTGTTCCTAACCCGGGTCTCAGAGGGTGGGGTTGGGAACGGCGTCATTGAATATCAGCGGTATATTCATAGGCACCGTTGCCTACGATTTCGGCTGCCACGCCCGCCATCACCAGGCACTTCTCCAAGTCATCCCATCCGAAAGAAATCCACGAAAAAGGCCTCCCACATAGCTGCTACGGGGCATCCGACGGGAAGTTCGCGAACATATTAACTCAGCATGGGAGGTCGAGAGATTGAGACAGTGCATAAATTTAAGTGACAACGACAAAGAATCCAATGGGAAGTTCGGGCTTGGGCTGGGCGGCATTTTTCAGCCGCGCTGAATGACTTCCGGAAAATGATTGTTTTAGTGAGATCTGCCACCTGAGCTTCCGCTGCCCAAATTCCCCATGGTGAAAATCGTTGTGAACGGCGCGGGGCATCAGAATGGGGTGCTGGTCGTGCCGGTGATCCTTACCTGCCTTGTCCTGAAAAATGTTGACAAAAAACATGACAGGAATCTGCCGGAGGTGGGAATCTGCCGGAGGTGGCGAGGATGTATTTCGTAGAGGTGATGAACTACAAGTAAATAAGCAGAAAAGCGTTTTCTCATAATCTCGCTATCTTCCTCAAAGCAAATACTTAATATAATTCGTCAAGCTGAAACAAAAACTATATGCGTTCAATTCCGAAACGACAGGGGCGAAAGAGTCAATTCCCGTCGATGGTCTCAATATGAAAGGCGAAGAAATCTGTAATGCCCTGAATGATTCACTTCGGCATGGATCCAGACAATTGGGTAGAATATGCCTTGAGCCGGTACTCGTACTAACCATTCTTCTGGAATGCAATAAAATATATCAGAAGGCGTCCATGGGAGAGGTGGTCTGATGCCTACTAGCTGGCGAGTTTAGCCTGGACAAGCACTGTCCTTTGGTTGAAACAGGTGAAATAAAATTGTTATTGAATAGGTTACTGTTCACTCGGATATTTGTCCGGATTCAAATCTTTGACATACTCCAAAATCTCATCGCGGTCCTCATCCGAGTTATCCCACCAGTGGTAGTGCATCTGCTTCATTATCTCAAGGACCGCCGGTTTGAACACCTTCTGGAGACGGAAATTCTCAATATCCTTACGCTCCATGATGATTTCGATATACTTATGACTATGGCGATGCGCTCCCAGAACACCTATGTTCTCATACCCATCGCCCCACATACTTTTTGCGCAATACACTTTGGTCCCCGGAGCAAAATGCTTCGTTCCCTGACGTATCTCGTGCTCTTCGCCGTAAGGATGTTCTTTGACGATATTCCCCACAAGACACCAACGCCATTCTGGGTCTTCATTCTTGTATTGATGCTCTATAATCTTGTCATACTCTTCATACCTGGTATAATCGGCAATATCGAATTCGTGCAGACCCACCTTAGGACTTGCGTAGAGAGGGTGACGGGGATGCCCATATTTCGTCAGACATTCTTGTCCGCCGATGCATAACCATTTCTTGTGAGCGGAAAGCCTCCGGTGAATCTCATAGAAACAAGATTCCAAGTACATACGTTTGTCTATGTTATTGCCGAAAGCGAGTAAGATGTCCGCATCAGGGTATTTATTTCCCATATCACTCACAACTTCCATATTCCTCTTGTGCATGTCCATGTCGATGGAGGTTGCCAGATCATTTGGCCACGTACATCTCTCCGAAGAAAGGTTCAGCATTACAAACCCATCATAACCGGATGAGTTGAGAAACCGCAGGACGCTTTGCATCGTCGGGTCCGGCTTGTTTTCGTCGGCTGTGCTGGGATTGACTCCAATGACAATCAAAACTCTTTCTCCAGGTTGTTCCAAGGCAAAGCGGTGATTACTTGATGCTATACAGTTGGGGTGATAATCTATCATATATGGCGTTGCAAATGTTTATATGGGCCCATGTTTAGTGACCATGACTTGACACGAAAAACCGAATTCTGAGGCATTCCGGCTGCTATGCCGAATCATTCCCAGCATCGGCAATCAACGGAGGCGGCTTTGTCCGGGATCAGAAGGCGAAGCCTATGCCGAAGTATATGCTGAGGTGGGGAGGCTCATTGTCGCCGGGCTTCATTCTGTGATGCTGGGCCTTGAAGTCGTAAGTGCCTGGCTCACAGTGGAGCGGCAGATTCTTAAAGTCATATGTGCCAACGCAGTCGAGCAACGAGCCGAAATACCTTGAGCAAGGATCGAAATAGTGAATCAGGGCGAAGCCCGTCCTGACCATGAAGCCATTGTGTGCTTCGAAGCGGTAACCGACATTGAAGTAACCGTAACCCCTAAGCAGCGTATTCCTGACTTTATCCAGCTTCTTGTATGCTCGATCACAGCCCGCATAGTCTGTAAGATAAACGGCGGCGTCATTCCTCGACGTGACGATTTCCTGCATGTTTTGCTCTTCTACGAATTGCAGGGACCCGATTACGCCGAGACCCAGCTCAACGTGAGCCCTGTGTTCAGGCAGCAGCAGATAGGTGATGCCTAGAGGTACGGAGAGATAATAATCATTGAGAAGGACATCGCAATCTGAATCATTACAGCCCCATGGGAAAGAGTACATATAGCCTGAGGAAAAGTAGCTGGCCCCGGTCCTCAATAAAAGTTTCTGATGCTTCATCAGTTGGCGTTCATAGCCCACCCCGAATAAATTTGAGGCCGATCCCATCTCGAAAAAGAAGCGATTGGAATATTCACGGATGGGGATTGATGTCTGCGCAGCTGAGTTGATGCAGAACATGACCATCAATGCAGCCACTTCGGCGAAGGTCTTTAGCAATGAATTCATATCGTGGGTCTCGGATGTCCAAAAACTACCAACTAAATCCAAAGAGCATAAAACCTTGCATGAAATTATTGACAATCTGCTATTCTGCCACGCAGCGTACCGAGAGGCATTGCGAGCGGGAGTCTTTCATATGCTTCCCGAACATTCTGCGATTCTGGTAAAGGTATATGTACTGGCCATACAGGGTAGGGAACTGCTCAAGATCGGCGCTGGCTTTTCCATGATTTGCAAGCCAGTAGCCTCCGTAAGTCCTTACTTCCGGGAAATCAAGCCCGCCAGAATAGTTTACCCTTGATCCGCAGAAAGGAAACCATTGGCCATTCTGGATGGCTCCGGGATTTTCACCGAAAGATGCGTTTGCGTAACTCATCCAGTCGAACGGAGATGCATCGTGGGAATCGAGGGCAGGAACCTTGTATCCGGAAGGGCAAGGATCGTACATGGTCTTTTTCCCCGAAACCCCACCCCAGGAATCGTCATCGGACTCTTTCTTCCAGTCCATTGACGGATAGTCATGACCGAATGCATTGTCGGAAGTAACAACCTTGTAGAAGACATCAGGATGTTCGATCGAAAGGGCTAGGGTGCCGTATCCTTGGGCAGTTGCGTAGAATTTCTTCTCGATCGGATCGCCTTCTATGTCGTACAGCTGCTTTTCTCCGTCAGTGATGTAAGAGTAGTCCTCGTTCTGGGCAGTGAATCCAGCAGGACCAGGGAACGGATCTTTCCTACCCCACTGGTACATCAGTCCGCGAGACTCCGGGCTTTCGGAAGAATTGCTCAGAGCACCGATGTTCCTGTCCATCATTTTCCAGACGGTCCCGTTGGTGGTCTCCGGAGTAGAGAATATCGATTCCGCAGGAGAATAATCTGTAACCCACAGATGCCAGCTCCAGAGGATCTTTCCCGAGGCATCTGTTACGGCGACTAAGGCATTGCCTTCTGCGCTCTCATTGGCCAGAACAAATACTTTATTCCCGTCAAGGAATATGTTGCCGACGAGCCCTTTGGTGTCTTGCCATACTAAAATTGCGTCAGATGCTCCTGAAATATTTGTCTCTGTGGAATTACCCATTCTGTCAGCAGTGAAGTAAACCCGAGTGCCAGGTTTTACGATATAGCAGTTGGCAGTTCCATCCGCAGAGACATCTACCGCATCCGAAGGAATCTTCGGTCCATTGTATTCGAATACGTAGGTCTTTGGCCCTCCCAGGGCTACCGGAATTTCATCCCAGTTAGTTGCTCGTTCGGCAGAGATGGTGCATTTGACATTTATGGTCCCTTTCCCATATTGCCCAGAAGCGGCTTGCAAGTCGAATGTCTCTTTAATGCGAGCCATAGCATCGTCCAATTCGGAATATTTAGTCTTGACATCTGCATCGTTGCCGGCAACAGTCGTTTCGTACTTCTTGTCCAAGTCTATTGTCTTATCCATGCAGAGAGAAAAGCCTTCGTTCTGAAGGTCGGACATCAGTCTTTCGTGAAGAGAGGTGACAGAAGCGCTTTCAAGATTGGAATTGTCTTCTTTTTCTATCTGCACTGCATATCTTACAGTAGCAGGGAATTCATCGTCTTTGCAGCCACAGGCCAGGGAAAGGAGCGCCATTGCTCCGATAAAGAAAATCTTGTCGTGCATTTTTAAAATATTTATTAGTTCGTTTCAGATTATGATTTCGTAAAGATAGGAAATGTTTCAAAGCAAAGCAAACTGCATGAACTCGCCGATGGCTACAGGAGTGGGGCAAAGAGGCGGAATATATTGTCGATGAGGGTCTTGTAGTATGGGCGCTTGTCCCATTCCTCCTTCGTGATCTCTCGGCAGTCATCAAGATCGCTCTGGAATATTCTCTTGTAATATATTGCTGTCTCCTCGTCGTAGATGTAGGAATTTACCTCATAGTCAATGTCGAAGCTGCGGTAATCCAGGTTGGCGGTCCCGATGCTGGTCACGTAGTCATCGCAGACGAAAGTCTTGGCATGTATGAATTGATTCTTTAGGAATATCTTGACTCCTGCGTCGAGGGCTTCCGAGTAATATGCCTTGTTGGCAGGGCGCATGAATATATTGTCTGCTCTTTTAGGCAGCATCAGGCGCACATCCACCCCGCACAGGGCCGCCGCCTTCAAAGCGTGCATCACTGGCTCAGTAGGCACGAAGTAAGGTGTCTGGAGCCAGATGTACTTCTTGGCGTGCAGCAGGAACCATTCGTAGCTGAATTGCAAGATAGGGAAGACCCTGGATGGCTCATCCGGCACAATCTGCATCAGCTTGTTCTTCAGAACAGGGTGGACGGCATTGATTTCAATGTGCCGAGGCACATCCTGCAAGGCAGAAGCCGCATTCTCTGCCGTTACTCTGTTGTCAGCCGTTTCCATGTTGTCATCCTGACGAAAGTCAGGACCTATTCCCTTCGAAAAACCTTCTTGCATCTGCGCCTGAGGAAAATATTCTATCAGCGGCTTGTCGATGGTGCCGCCACCCGTCAGCCAGGCATCCAGGAACAAATACTGCAAGGTAGCCACGGCCTTGCCCGTGATCCTCATGTGCGTGTCGCGCCATTCCTTGAAATAATGATTGTTGATGTTCATTCCGCCGGTATAGCCTATCCGTCCATCGATGACGACAATCTTGCGATGATCCCGGAAATTGAGCCTTGTGGCCATGTCGAAAACATGCTGCCTTGGATTCGTGAATTTGACTACCTCCACCCCAGCTTTACGCATATTCTCGTAATATTTCGAGCTGATCGGCAGGTTGGCTATGTTTTCATGGATGAACCTCACCTTCACCCCCTCCCGCGCCTTGTCCATGAGCAGCTCCTTTATGTATTTGCTGCTGTCGTCGTTTCCGAAATGGAAATATTCCATGTGTATGGACTCCTTCGCATTCTTGATGTCTTCGCAAAGCAGCTCGAACTTGCGGTGCCCCCATGAGATGATCTCTATGTCATTGCCGTCCGTGATGGTAGGGTATCCGCTTTGTCCCACGAGCTTAGTCATGGCTATATATTCATGCCTCAGTTTTTTCTCTGCCTCGTGGCCGAATAGCAGATTATTAATTTCATCGGTCGACCCTTTATTGAAGGCATCCTTGAATCGCTGGTGCCTGCGGTTGAATATCCAGTGGTGACGGTAATTGATTCCGAACATGTAGTACAGGATGAGCCCGATGGCAGGCAGGAACGCTATCACTAGCAGCCATGAGAATTTCTTCCCGGAGTCTCCGGAATCTATGATTATCATGATCACCGTGGTGATGATCAGCAAGACATACAAGATGGTGAATATGGTTCGCAATATCATTGCTTATACGATTTTCCCTATCAGAGTCGCTGAAGTGCAAGAAGTAATCTGCACGTTGACAAAGTCTCCAGCAGAATGCCCTAAGCCTGGGAAGACGCACATCTTGTCGCTTCCAGTCCTGCCGCAAAGCTCATCCTGGTTTCTCTTGGAAGGCCCCTCCACGAGAACTTCGAACGTCTTGCCCACGTCCCTGCGGTTGCTCTCCAGGCTCAGCTGTCCTTGAAGCTCTATTATCTCGTTCAGCCTGCGGGTCTTGATTTCAGGCGGCACGTCGTCTGGATAATTCCTGGCGGCCAGCGTGCCTGGACGCTCGGAATACTGGAACATGTAAGCGTAGTCGAACCCAGCCTCGCGGAATATTGAAAGAGTCTGCTGGTGATCCTCCTCAGTCTCGGAGCAGAATCCAGCGATGACGTCTGTAGTAAGCCCGCAATCTGGCATCACCTCACGAATCTTGCGCACCCTCTCCATGTACCATTCACGGGTGTAGCGTCTCCTCATCTTCTCCAGCAGGCGGTTGCTTCCCGACTGCACAGGCAAATGAATATGATGGCAGATGTTCCTATGCCGAGCCATGGCCTCTATCAGCTTGTCGCTTATGTCTTTAGGATGGTTCGTGGCGAATCGCACCCTGAGAGATGGGTTCAGCATCGCAACCATTTCTAGGAGGTCTGGAAAATCGACATCCTTATCGGCATTTTTCCAGTGATACGAGTCCACGTTTTGTCCAAGCAGAGTGACCTCCTTGTAACCTTTTCCCACCACGTCGCTAACCTCTTCCAGAATCGTCTCAGGGTCGCGGCTGCGTTCAGCTCCTCTGGTGTAAGGCACCACGCAGTACGAGCACACATTGTTGCAGCCGCGCATGATGGTCACGAAGGCCGAGACCCCATTCTTGTCTGTCCGGACAGGAATGATCTCGGAATAGTTCTCCTCTTTCGACAGCAGGACGTTGATCTGAGGCCGTTCGGGAGCTAAGTTCCGCAACATCTCAGGGAGAGACCTGTAGGTGTCAGGCCCTGCCACAATGTCCACCTTGCCGGTTTCTATCAGCTTGTCCTTCAGCCTTTCTGCCATGCAGCCGACAATCCCGACTGCCACATTCGGGCGCGCCTCCTTCTGTTTGCAGAACACTTCCAGCCTTCCCCATATTCTTTGTTCGGCATTGTCCCTGACAGAGCAGGTGTTGGCCAGAATCACGTCTGCCTCATCCATATTCGTTGTCCTCTCATACCCATCCTTGCCAAGAATGGAGAAGATTACCTCGGAGTCTGCCACATTCATCTGGCAGCCGTATGTCTCTATGTAAAGTTTCTTTTTCATTAATATGTACCCTTGGGCAAAGATATGCATTTTTACGTTAATTGGAGATTTTTCCTATATTTGTACGTTTAGGAAAAGGAAATGAGAACAAATAGAAACTTAATATTGATTTTTGCCGGAGTGCTTGCTTTGGCTCTAATGTCTTCCTGTTCAAAGGTTAAGGATATTAAGATAACATCCGTGGGGCTGGAGTCGTTATCTCCTAAGGGCTTCCGTTCTGCCGATGCCGTGCTTGCCGTCGGGATAGACAATCCGGCGATGGGATTCATCATCACTAAGGTGAATGGCATCCTCAAATACAACGGCGAGGATTTCGCTTCTTATTCTGCTGATTCTTTGTCAGTGGATAAAAAGTGCGTCAAGGTTTACGATCTGCCTTGTTCGGCTGAGCTTAGCGAAAGCGTGGGGTTGGCGCAAGTCATGACCCTCTTGAAGAATCGCAGCCTCGAAGGGTTCACGACCGACGTCGAGGCTCGCGTCACTTTGAAGAACGGAGTTGGCAAGACATTTAAGTTCAAGGATTTAGACCTAAATAAATTATCGAACGAATGAAAAAGGCTTTAGGAATATTCTTTATTGCGCTTTGCGCTATATTCAATATGCGGGCGCAAGAGCAAGTGGTTGATTCCTCGCTAATCGGGAAGACAATCTTCAATGCCTTGCCTTCAGACGTGAGAGTGCATCAGTCGCAGTCCATCCTGAATTCGTTCAATTCCCAGGTTGCTTCAAACGCTTCAAGGAATGTGGTGGTTTACAGGGTCAGGATATTCAATGACAATAAACAGACTGCAAGAGGCGAGTCCGAGGCTATCGTAACCAATTTTAAGAATACGTTTCCAGATGTTACGGTTTACAGGTCTTATCAAAGCCCGTTCTTTAGAGTGACCGCAGGGGATTTCAGAACAAAATCTGAGGCCTTGGAGCTTGCTGAAGAATTGAAAGAAAAATATCCTGGGTGTCTTGTGATTAAAGAAAGCGCGCAGTTCCCGCTGTTCAATCGCGCCAAAAAACACGAGACTGACATGGAATTAAAGAGGAAGTAATGGCAGACATGCTCAAACAAGGGCTGGAGATGAAGCAGACTCAGAAGCTGTCTCCGCTCCAGATTCAGACGATAAAACTGATTGAACTCCCGATTCAGGAGCTCGAGCAGAAGATTCGTGATGAACTGGATGAAAATCCAGTCCTCGATGACACGCCGGTAGAGAAGAAGGATGATGATCAGGAGGGGGCTAGGGACGTTTCCCTTGACGAGATAAGCAATGATGACAGCGATCCGGTCCCTTACTATAACCTTCACGTGAATAATTATGGAAAGGACGAGCGTCCTCAGTACAATACCTTCTCCGTAAAGGAAAGTTTCAGGCAGAGTCTCATGGACCAGTTAGGCTTCAGGAATCTGGGAAAGCATCAGCGCGACGTAGCAGCTTTCATAATAGGCAGTCTGGATGATGATGGCTACTTAAGGAGAGACATCGACAGCATCGTGGACGACTTGGCTTTCAAGGAAAATATAGAAACCAACCATGATGAAGTCCTGCAATTGCTCAAAGTAATCCAGGATTTCGAGCCTACTGGCGTGGGCGCGAGGAATCTTCAGGAGTGCCTGCTCCTTCAGCTTAAGGCCATGAAGCAGACCCCGGATGTCAGGAATGCCGAGAAGATAATCCAGAATCATTTTGATGAGTTTTCGAATAAGCATTTCCAGAAAATAATATCAAAGCTCGGCCTGACGGAAGGAGATATGAAGGCTGCAATGTCGAAGATAATGAAGCTGAATCCTTCTCCTGGCGGCCAGATAGACGATTCTTACAACGATCAGGCTCAGCAGATAGTCCCAGACTTCGTGCTGAACGTCGAGAACGGCCAGCTGAAGCTTTCAATGCCGCGATTCAATATTCCTGAAATTCGCGTGAACAGGAAATATGCCGAGCTGCTTGAACAGGCTCAAGGTTCTTCGGACAAGAAGCAAAAAGAGGCAGCTACGTTCGTGAAACAGAAACTGGATTCGGCGAAATGGTTCGTCGAAGCGCTTAAGCAACGCCATAACACCCTCCAGAGCACAATGCAGGCTATAATAGATTATCAGCACGATTACTTCCTGGATGGGGACGAATCTCACCTGAAGCCAATGGTGCTGAAAGATATAGCGGAGAAGACTGGTTTTGATATTTCCACTATCTCGCGAGTAGTTAACAGCAAATACATCGAAACGCATTTCGGAATATATCCTCTCAAGTTCTTCTTCTCCGAAGGCCTGGAGAATCAGGAAGGCGAAGAAGTCTCTACGCGAGAGCTTAAGAAGGCCCTTCGTGAATGCGTTGACGCTGAAGACAAGCACAAGCCTTTGACTGATGACCAGCTGGTTGCGGAGATGAATAAGCGTGGTTATAAGGTAGCCCGCCGTACTATTGCCAAGTACCGTGATCAGCTTGCGATTCCTAAAGCCCGGCTTCGCAAAGAATTATAATTTTGGTCCGAAAGACAAGTCTCCGGCATCCCCCAATCCCGGGACGATGTAAGAATGGCTGGTAAGTTCTTCATCGACGGCCGCAGTCCAAAGCGTTGTGTTGTCAGGAAATCTTTTCTGAATATATTCTATTGCGTAGATGCTAGAGATGGGGCATACGAAATGGGTGTATGCCGGTTCTCCGCCATCGTCCAGCAGCCTTCTGTATGAAACTTCCAGGGAAGCCCCCGTGGCCAGCATCGTGTCAGCGAGAATAAGTACCTTTCCAGCCAGCGAAGGGCAGGTGCAATATTCGATGTTCACATGGAAGTCATCGCCTTTGTCGTATTTCCTGTATGCCGCGATGAAAGCGTTCTCGGCCTTGTCGAAAATCTCCAATATGCCCTCGTGCAGCGGCAGGCCGGCTCTTAGGATGGTCGCGGCCACGATCTTAGAGTCCGATATGTTCACTCTTGCAGTGGCGAGAGGCGTAGTTATGTCTTTAGGGTGGTAGTCCAGAGTCTTGCTTAGCTCATAAGCGAAGATGTTGCCAAGTTTCTTTAGGTTAGAGCGAAACCTCAGGCTATCTTTCTGGACGTTTCTGTCCCTCATTTGGGCGATGATGTTACCGATGACGGAATTTGAGTCCCCAAGATTGATGACTTTCATAGCTTTTCGAAAATTGATTTCCGAAACACGAAATTAGGGATTATTTCCTTACCATCAAAATTTCAAATCTCTATTACCCTGTCCTCGGCGAAGCTGTAATAACTGTCATCGCTGACAATAACGTGGTCTATCAGGGATATGTCGAACGTCTGTGAAGCTTTCTTCAGCGAAGACGTGACTTCCATATCCATTTTTCCTGGCCTTGGATTAGAAGAAGGGTGATTGTGCACCAGTATTATCCCGCAAGCTTTCTTGTCTAGGGCCTTCTTCATTATTATTTTAGTGTCCACGGTGGTGGACGTGATGCCCCCCAGGCCTATCATCTCTTTGTGAATGACATAGTTCGCCCTATTCAGGAGCAGTATCCAGCATTCTTCGTGGTCCAGCCCCTTCATGTGCGGAATCATGATTCTGTACACCATCCCAGCGCTGGTGATGGAATTTTTCTCTATCCCCGGTTCTTCCAAAGTGCATCTTCTCCCCAGCTCGAACGCAGCGGCTATGGCGGCATATTTATTCTTGCCGATGCCGTTAACGCTCGTAATTTGCTCTGGATCCATGCTGGCAATGTCCGAGAGCTTGCCACCGCTGATTCTCAATAATTTATTCGAGACTTCCAGCACGTTCTCGTCTTTTGTGCCCGAACCTATCAGGATTGCCAGCAGTTCGGCGTTGCTCATCGCTCCAGCCCCTTTAGAAAGAAGTTTTTCCCGTGGCCTCTCACTCTCGCAATAATCTTTGATTTTCATAGCCAAGTAAATTTTCTCGAGGGCAAGTTTAGCCAAAGCAAACAGAAATATTCAATTAAAACAGAAAAACCTTGTCAAGATTTTTTTGTCAATGATAATATTTTCGTTGCGCTGTGCCTGCTGTAATGCAATAAATCGATGGCTCTATTTATAGAACAGATTCCTGGCTGGTAATTTCGAGGAATAAGAGGTCCTCAGCTTTCCGAACAACTCATCGGTGTAACGAGCGAGTCCAGGCCCTTTCCAAGTGCTGGTGTTAGTTATGAATATCCAGCACTCTCCATCAGGGTAATATTTTATGTATGCGCTCGTGCCAGAAAGAGTTCCTGTCCTTGTCCAGCCTTTCTGTGGGTTTGTGTCGTTCCATCCGAGCGAGTAAGTGTTCTCGTCGAAATATTCGGTCATCTGCTTCACGCTATCCTCACTTATGATATCTGAAACCTCAGGCTTTCCATCAATCGAGGCTACGAAAAGCGCTAGCTCAGGTGCTGAGGCTGCCCAGGCTCCTGCGCCAGATAGTCCAGTGACGTCATTTCCTCCGTAACAACGTTCTACTTTACGCCCGCTGTTATTGAACTCTTCTGCTGGCTCATCGTCTTTGTAGACATAATAACGTACCTCGTCGGGATATTTATCTGCATAATAGTTTCCCGCGATTTTGAAATTTCTGCATCCAGCAGGCCTCAGAACATTCTCTTGAATATAGTCTTCGTAAGTCTGGCCAGAGAGTTTCTCGATTACCATCGAGAGGGCGAGGTATCCGAAGTTTGAATAGAATTGTGATGTCCCTGGCACGAAATTCAGTCTGCGCTTTAGCTGGGTTACCATCAGCTGTTCGTGCGTCGGTACTTCTGTCCAGTGATTCTGCATCATTAGCCATCTGGTAGAGAACATTGGGTCTCCGCCACGTCTTGAAAAGCCGCCCTGGTGTCGTAGGAGATGCTCTACCGTGATTTTATAATAGTTCGTGTCTTTTATGGCTGCAGTGAAGGCTGAGTCGTTCAGTATGCCTTGGGGGCCGAACACCTTATCCTGTAGCGTAAGCAGTCCCTTTTCTTGCATTACCATTATTCCGGCGGCCGTGACTAGTTTTGATACCGAAGCCACTCTCATTATTTTCCCAGGGGCCATCGGCTCGTCTTGATCTGCTTCCCCGAAACCTTTAGCAAAGAGCAGTGAGTCATTGCGCATCACCGCGAGTGAAACGCCATGCAACCCCCAGACGGTCATATATTCATTGACTCTTCTGTCCAAGCCCTCTAATCCAAGGGAGTCGCTCATTTCGTTCGTGATAGTTGCATTCAGATCGGCAATGTATTCTGGAATATCTCCTTCTAAGTCTTTGTTTTTTTTAGCTGCCGCTGTGGTGATTATGACCAGAATGACCAGCAAGGCAATGACTGACGCAAGAATTATTTTGGCTTTCTTTTCAATCATATTCCTAAATCAGGCCAGCCTTTTTACCGAATTCAATTATGAATTCAGCCGTTCCCTCTATTCCTAGCGCCGATGAGTCGATGCACAAATCATAGTCGGTAGAACTGCCCCAGTTCCCGAACGTGAAGAAATTGTAATAAGTCTCTCTTGTTCTGTCGTTCTTTTCTATGAGGCTTTTAGCATCTTCAGGAGATAAATTTGAGCGTTCTGCAACTCTTTTTATCCTATCTTCCATGGGTGCCGTCACAAAGACATCAAGGCATTTCATGTCTCTTAATATGTAGTTCGAGCATCTGCCTACGAAAATTGCTGATCCTTCCTCGGCGATTTTGCGTATCACGTCACTCTGAATCTTAAATAAGTCATTATCCCCTATGTAGTTATGAATAGCTCCGAATCGTCCGGTCACAAAATAGGAGGAAAGGTTGAAGAGGTTGCGCTTTTCGTCGGTTTTCATGAACAATTCTTTGCTGAGGCCACTTTCTTCTGCGGCTTTTGAGATCAGTTCCTTATCGTATACTTTGACGTTAAGCTTCTTACCTATCTCGTTCGCGACGCCCAGCCCGCCACTGCCGAACTGTCGTCCAACATTTATTATGACACCCATATAATTACCATTTACTAGTCCGTGCGTTGGCGGCACGGCAAGACAAATTTAAGGAAAAGATCTTTAAACGGAAAACCTGCTGCTATTCAGGTTCATCCACCATTTCTATCTCGAAAACCAGCGGCGCATAGCTAGGAATAGAGTTCCCGTTGCTATTATATTGATAACCGTATTGAGACATGAATGCACAGACACCCTTCTCATAACGCTTCAGCTGCGAGAGGCAGTATGCGAAGCCAGTCACCACTGAAGAGCTGCCGGAACTCGATGATGAAGAGGAACTTTCAAGCGAGATTTCAGTGTAGTTCTCGTTCATTTGAATTTTGACAGGGCCATATGTCTTAGATGAAGAATATATTCCGTAGAATTTGGCGGAGTCTTCAACCGTCGTGTCGAAAACGAGGCCGTTCAGAAGCTTCCCAGTATAATTGATGTAGAATGATGTGTCTCTAGGGAGGGTGTTAGTATCGGACGGCGCTTTAAGTTGTAAATAATAGTACCCCGTGAATGAGGAATCCACATCGCTCATGTATTTCTGAGTATATCTTTCGAGCGTGTCTATCTCCCACTGGATGATGTTATCCGTCTTATCTGCCAGGGTAATCGTGTAGATTGCGTTAGAAGCTTTACTGCTGCCAGAATAGCCTTCGGTCACGTTAAGCCAGCTTGGGACGAGCGCCGTCCTAACCCCGCCGACCTTCATGCCGCTGAGTATTTCCAGCACTCCGATAGGCGTTGCCTGAGCGTCAAGCAAATAAGTGTGGGGCCCGTAATAGTACGATTTGTTATAAGTCCCAATCTGCTGAGCTATTTTCGGATGGGTGGTCGCGGAAATCGTCCCGTCCATGCCTGCCACGGTATATTCAATCATGGCGAAATAGTCCTCATCGCCCAATGCTTCGCCGGTCCCTTCTTTGTCGTCAAGAATATAGATTCCCTTGCCTGTCGGCGTTATGCCGGGGTGGTTGACTTTCATCCAAGCTTCGATATATTCCTTATTTATTTCATCGCTTGTCTTATCTTTATTGTCTGCACACCCACTGACAAGAAGCATCGCAGGGATGGCCGCAAAAGCGTAAAATTCGTTCAAGAAATTTCTCATTACTGTCATTTATTAATTGGCAACGCTCTCAATCCACAAATGGTAAGCCAGAGCGGAATTTTCTGGAATATTTCCTATTAATTTTTTGCCGAAGCCGTAGTCTTGGTTGAACATTATCAGACATTCCTCGCCGCTCTTAACGCCGATGATTCCGTTTTTCAGCCCTTTTACCAGCTCGGTATTGGAGATATTCAAAGTGTCGGCCCTGAAGACTGTCGTGTCAGATAAATTCCACCCTGCAGTCTCGGCAATTTCCCTGCTGTTAGTGGCAAACAGATTGCTGTTGCTGATGGAGCCCGAAGTAAGGTAATATCCGGCATAGAAGAAAGATACAGTGCCGCCGGAGGAAAGCTCTTCTCCGGTGCCCTGCGTGATTGTCACGATAGTCGATCCTTTGGAATGGCGAACCATCACTGTAGAGTCTTTTTGCTGATAGGAAGAAGCTATCGTAGAAATATATGATTCCTGCTGATTCTTGGCAGTATCCTCTTTCCCGCAAGATGCAAAAAGGAAGATAGTGGCAATGCAGAATATTATTTTATGAATATGTTTCATTCGGCAAAATATTCTTTTGAGGAGCTAATGATATAGGACTCTGCCTCTTCGGGGGAAGAAATGTCTTTCCCGAAATAAAGGCTCCCTCCGGCAGCCTGTTCATGCCCTCCGCCGTTGAAATATTTCATTGCGAAGGAATTGGCGGAAAATCCCCGTTTAGAGCGTATGGAGACCCTGAATTTCGTGTCTTCCTCTGTCAAGAACATGCTTACGTTGACTTTGGCGAGCGCCAGCGGCATATTCACGAATCCTTCAGATTCCCCATACTCGAAGCCATACCGCTCCTGAGTGATTTTATCCAGTATCATGTAGGAAACCCCATTGGCCATTATGGTCATTTTGTCATGGAGCATGAACCCCATCAGGCGCAGCCTGTTTTCTCTGTAATTGTTATAGATGCAGTTAAGGATCTTGTCCCTGTCCACTCCTGCGGCAAGAAGCTCAGATGCCATCGTCAATGTGCTTGGGGAGACTGAGTTCGCGAAATTGTTAGTGTCGGTAGTCATTCCCGTCATCAGTGCATCCAGGCAGCTCTGCGGTAGCTTTTTTAAGTCTCCTTCCACATCGCTCATCTCTTTGAGGGTCCAATAGAGCAGTTCGCACGTTGAGGAAATGTCGATTTTGGAGATGACAAGATCGAAAGACTCTGTGTCAGGATTCAGATGATGATCTATCAGAATCTTTTTAGCGTTCGAAGCTCTCAGATATGGCTCGACTCCAGTTACTCTGCTGAATGAATTGCAATCTTGGCAGATTACGAGGTCGCTTGCGGCTATCCATTCCTGGCATTCCTGCGGGGCATCCGAGAAAGAAAAAATAGCTTCTCCATCCTCTGCGATGAAAGAAAGAGATGTCGGTATGGCTGTGGGAACTATCAGCGCCGCTTTCTTGCCTTTGATGAGTCGCAGATAACGTAACATGGCGCACCCGCTCCCTATGGCATCGCCGTCCGGATGGGTGTGCACAGTCACCGTGACCACTGATGAAGCACTGATGATTTTCTCTAATTCTTCTGCTCTTTTCATTGATGAGCAAATTTACAAATTATATTGCATTTCATAAATCAATTTCATAACTTTGTCCTGCATTGGCAGGTATGTCAATATGCTTTTAATTGCAAATCATAAAATTTTAGGATAATGAACAAGGTACTGAACACGATTCTTTGCATCGTTCTTGCGCTATGCGCCGTAGGCTTGATATGGACTATTTATTCCAGCGTCATGGAGCCTGTCCGCTTCGATAGGGAGAAGGCGCAAAGAGAAAAAGTTGCGATTCAGAGACTGAAAGACATCCGTGATCTTCAGGTTGCTTACAAGAGCGTCAACGGCAAGTTCACGGCTTCTTTCGATACTCTAAAGCAATTCTACAACAACGGCCAGATGACCGTGCTCATGCAGATCGGCTCAAATGATGATTCTGCCGCCGTCGCACACACCGAAGCTGTCAAGAAACAGCATAAGAACATTACTCCAGAGGGTCTTTATGACCTTTACAAGCAAGGCGATAAGAATCTGGTTTTCTCTGTTGAGAACAAGCTGGCGGTGAAAGACACCTTGTTCCATAGCAGAAGCGATTTCAACATCAATACTATTGATCAAGTCCCATTCTGCGAAGATCAAAAAATCGAGATGGATGCTGTCGTTAAGAAAGTGTCTGGCGTGGACGTTCCTTTGTTCGAGGCCAAGCTCCCTTACAAGGCTCTTTTGAAGGGCATGGATAACCAGCTGAGAATCAATCTTGACGCTGATCGTCGTGATCAGGGCAGGTATGAGGGCTTGCAGGTGGGCAGCACCACTGCGCCTAACAATAATGCAGGTAACTGGGAGTAGAAGTGTTTTCTCTTCTGACTCCAAAAGCGGCTTTGGTGCCTGCTGCTTTCTTTGAACCGTCTGCTGCCAGAGAGACACTCTCCGAGACGGTCGAGTTAAGTAAAGAGGATAAAGTAGAATACATCAGCATTAGCGAATATGCAGCTGTGCTGGTGTATTCTCTTTCTGTCGATAATGCCATGACTAGAAGCGTCTCTGGTTATGTCGATGAGGACCAGGGACGAGTGCTTCCAGAGCTGTATTTCATCTTGAAGGATTTGAGGAAACTTCCTGAATATAACAAGGTCGTGGCCTCTTACGCTTACGGCTATCTTCATCTTGGCATCGCACAAGGAAACAATTTGCTGCTTGCCAACATATTCAAAGCGGATGATTTCACGTGTGCCGAATATTTCATATTCCTGGCTCTAAAAAAACTGCAATTCAATCCGGAAGTCACTAAAATTTGTTTCAGGACGCCTCTCAGCGAAGAGGAGAAAATGTCGCTTTATCGTTATTTTAATTCCGTGGAGCAGCTATGAGAATCATAGGTGGAAGGCTGAAGGGACGGCAGATTTGCCCGCCGGCTGGGTATAATGCTCGTCCAACCACAGATTTTGCGCGTGAGGGACTTTTCAATGTGCTGGATAATGAATATGACTTTGAGGGGATGACAGTGCTGGATCTTTTCGGTGGTACTGGCGCCGTTGCTTTCGAGTTTGCTTCAAGGGGTGCCGGTAAGGTGTATTCTGTCGAGATGGCCCGCGAGAACGCAACTTTCATTAAGACTGAGGCAGCCAAGCTCGGCTTGGACAATGTCGTCATGGTGAGGGATAATGTTTTTGATTTTCTGACTGTCTGCCACGAAAAGTTCGATATTATTTTTGCTGATCCGCCGTACGCGATGGAGGGTTTGGAAACGCTGCCAGACAAAATTTTCGAGAGAAATATTCTTTATGACGGCAATTATTTCGTTCTAGAGCACGGGGATGAGCATTCTTTTATCAGTCATCCTTATTTTAAAAAAGAGAAGCGGTACGGCCGCGTCCACTTCTCTTTCTTCGTAAAATGAATCCTGTAATCGCATCCTTTATTTTATCAGGTTTCCTAGTATGGAGCGGGTTAGCTCTCGTGTTATGGTCCTGGTGGCTGCAGAAGTTGCGTTCTTGGCAACTCTTCCGGCCTGAGTCTTGACAGAAGTCTTGCTGCCCTTCTTTCCAGTAACCTTGTTGGATACGGCATTGCCCACGCTGGTTGCGACTGTGGCTGTGACGGCAGTGAAGATTGCTTTGCCAACTTTCCCCCAGATGCTAGCCTTTGTCCTGCCAGCAGACTTATCGCCTGGCTGATTTTCCTCAACGGCTTCTTGTGCATCGTCTTGTTGTTTTTCTTCCTCTGCCATTTTTAGAAGCTGCTCATAAGCAGAGATGTTATCTACAGGCGTATCATATTTCCCGTAAATGATTGATGACTTGATTATCTGATCTCTCTGAGCAGGCGTAATGGCCCCTATCTGGCTCAGTGGGAACAGAATTCTCGCTTTCTGAACTATTCCGGGAGCGCCTTTTTCGTCCAGGAATGAAACTAGAGCCTCTCCAGTTCCGAGGTTGGTGATGGCCTCAGACGTGTCGAATGCAGGGTTGGCCCTGAAGGTCTCAGCAGCTACCTGCACGGCTTTCTGATCTTTTGGCGTGAAGGCTCGTAGGGCATGCTGTACCCTGTTGCCCAACTGCCCTAGGATGGTTTCAGGAATGTCGGTAGGGCTCTGGGTAACGAAGTACACGCCCACGCCCTTGCTTCTAATGAGTCTTACAACCTGTTCTATCTTGTCTACGAGGGCCTTGGAGGTGTCCGCAAATAAGGTGTGAGCCTCATCAAAGAAGAATACCAGTTTCGGCATGTCCAGATCGCCGACTTCTGGCATAGTGGCATAGAGTTCTGAAAGCAGCCAGAGCAGGAAAGTAGAATAGAGCTTTGGCTTCATCATAAGTTTGTCTGCGGCAAGAACATTCATTATGCCCTTCCCGTTAGCTGTAGTCTGGAGAAGATCCTTTATGTCGAACGAAGGTTCCCCGAAGAATTTGTCTCCGCCTTCGTTCTCAAGAGTCAGCAAAGACCTTTGAATGGCTCCTACTGACGCAGTAGCTATATTCCCATATGTGGATGTATATTCCTTCGCATGTTCAGAAACGTAGTTCAGCATCGAGCGCAGGTCTTTAATGTCTATGATCAGAAGTCCTAGCTCGTCTGCCACTCTGAAGACCACGTTCAGGACGCCTTCCTGGGTCTCATTCAGCCCGAGGATGCGGGAAAGTAGCTGAGGCCCCATTTCAGAGACCGTGCACCTCATCGGGTGCCCTTGCTCGCCGAAGACATCGAAGAACCTGACAGGACACCCGCCGAATTTAGGATCGGTGATGCCGAATTCCGCCATTCGTTTTTGGATGAAACCATTCATGGCTCCACTCTGTGATATTCCAGAGAGGTCGCCTTTCATGTCGGCCATGAAGCAAGGCACGCCTGCCTGAGAGAATGTCTCTGCCATGACTTGAAGCGTCACTGTCTTGCCAGTGCCAGTAGCACCTGCAATTAGTCCGTGTCTGTTGGCCATCTTGCCGACGATGGAAAGCGGCCCTTCTTGGCAATGGGCTATCCAAAGCCCTTTTTCTGAGTCGTACATATTAGAAGTGGTTTTATCAATTACAAATTTAAACATTTATGGTATATTTGCACTCATCAAGATCGAAAGAACTAAACACCAAATTTACAGCATTATGAAAATCAAACTCTTTACGGCCATTGCTTCTATCCTTGTAATTTCAAGCATGGCTTCGGCCCAGCAATGGGCACCTTCAGGAGACAAAATCAAGACGAAATGGGCAGAAGAAGTGTCCCCTGCCAATGCTCATCCTGAATATCCTCGCCCACAGATGGTACGTTCCGACTGGAAGTCGCTGAACGGGTTGTGGGAATATTCTGTCATATCCAAATCCGCACAGCAGCCAGATGAGTTTCAAGGCAAGATTCTCGTTCCTTTTGCCGTAGAATCATCTCTCTCCGGAGTGGGGAAGACTGTTACGCCTAACGACGCCATCTGGTACAAGACGACTTTCACTGTGCCTTCTTCATGGAAGGGAAAGGAGATAATGCTGCGTTTCGAGGCTGTAGACTGGAGGGCAGACGTAATGGTGAACGGTGTCCAGGTCGGTACTCATACCGGCGGTTATACTCATTTCGCTTTCGATGTGACCCCTTACCTCAAGAGCGGGGCTAATACATTGGTGCTGAAGGTGCTGGATGCGACCGACAATGATTTCCAGCCTCGTGGAAAGCAGGTGCTGAAACCTTCAGGAATATGGTATACCGCAGTTTCTGGAATATGGCAGAGCGTATGGCTGGAACCTGTCGCTAAAACACATATCACCGACTATTATGCGGTTTCTAATATTCACGACGGCACTCTGGACCTTAACGTCTCCGTCTGTGGGGCGCATGAAGGCGACATTGTTAAGGTGTCTGTGGTTGACGGCGGGGTTGGTTTCTCAACAGAGACCGATCAGTACGCCAAGGTAGTGACTGAGGCTCAGGGGCTTCCTGGAAACACCGTGTCTCTGACTATTCCGGACGCAAAACTATGGTCTCCAGATTCTCCGTATCTGTATGGCCTAAAGATTCAGGTTCTTCGCGGAGGCAAAGTCCTGGATGCAGTCAAAGGTTATACGTCCCTGAGGGAAGTTTCTGTGTACCAAAAAAATGGCAACACTAAACTGCTTGGCCTCAATGGCCAGCCAATCTTCATGTACGGACCTCTGGATCAAGGCTGGTGGCCGGATGGCCTTTATACTGCGCCTACCGATGAGGCTCTGAAATATGACATTGTGAAGACAAAAGACTTTGGCTATAACATGATCCGTAAGCATATTAAGGTAGAGCCATCCCGCTGGTTCTATTACTGTGATCAGCTAGGCATGCTTGTATGGCAGGATATGCCTTCTTTCGGAGACAATCATTTGAACAAGTGGGGAATATTCAATTACGATGAAGGTACGGATTTTCCTGCCACTCCTCAGGCCAAGGCAAATTATTATAAAGAGTGGGGCGAGATAATGAATCAGGTGAAGAAGTTCCAGTGCATAGCTGTGTGGGTTCCTTTCAACGAGGCGTGGAGTCAGTTCGACACTCGTTCTGCAATAGATTTCACCAGGGCTCAGGATCCGACCAGGTTAATAAACATGGCTTCCGGCGGTAACTGGGTGAAAGACTGCGGAGACATACTCGACAATCATCACTATCCTTATCCTGCAATGAGGTTGTGGGACAAGAACATGATTAACGTCCTGGGCGAGTATGGCGGAATCGGCCTGCCGCTGGAAGGCCATCTGTGGCAGACAGATCGTAACTGGGGTTATGTGCAGTACAAGAATGGGGGTGATGTCCTCAAGGAATATGTCAACTACGCCGAAATCCTGAAGACCTTGGTTCGCCAGGGCTGCTCTGCCGCTGTCTACACCCAGACGACTGACTGTGAAGGCGAGGTGAATGGCCTCATGACGTACGACAGGAAGGTGATAAAGATGGATGAAGCTAAGCTTAAGGCTGCCAATGAGGGCGTCATCAAAGCTTTCCAGGAATATCACAACAAGAAATAAGGTTCACAATTTACTTATAACGATGAAGGCTGACCTCGAAAGGCCAGCCTTCATTATTGTCGGTGCCCTTATTCATGGGCGTAATGCTTACACTCTCTGTCCGTAAGAGCGGTCAGTGGTGTTGACGGTGATCTTGTCGCCTTGGTTGATGAAGAGCGGAACCATGATTTTAGCTCCAGTCTCCAGGGTGCACTCCTTAAGAGCCGATGTCGAGGCGGTGTTGCCTTTCACTGCTGGCTCGGTATAAGTTACTTCCAAGGTAACGTATGTAGGAAGCTCGCATGTGAGGCATTTCTCCTCTGGCTCTACGACGAACATCATTTCAACGTGCTGTCCCTCTTTCATGAGGTCTGCGTTCTCAACCGCATCTTTCGGGAGATGAATTTGTTCGTAGGTCTCTTCGTGCATGAAATTGTAACCGTCCTCGTCGGCATAGAGGAACTGGTAAGGACGTCTCTCGACATCGATAGTGTCTATCTTCGCTCCTGCCGTGAATGTGTTCTCGAGGATTCTTCCGTTTTCTAGATTACGGAGTTTCGTCTTTACGAATGCTGGGCCTTTTCCAGGTTTCACATGCTGGAACCATACTATCATGCATGGTTTTCCATTGTAGCTGAGATATAGGCCGTTCTTAAAATCTGCTGTTGTTGCCATAGATATATCAGTAAATAAATATTCGAAAATGTTGAATTGCAGACATTTCGGCTGCAAATTTACATAAATGCGATTTCTATTCAAAATTTTTTTAAGTCAGCCTTAGAGCGAGCCGATTGCATTGGATGTTTCTTCCAGGAGCCAGCGTGGGGTGGAAGTGGCTCCGCAGATGCCGACGTGGTCACCGTCGCAGAACCACTCAGGCAGAATCTCGGCAGGGCTGGAAATGTGATGCGAGCGAGCGTTGCGAGATTGGCAAAGGTTGAAAAGAACCTTGCCATTGGAGCTGGACGCTCCTGAAACGAATATGATTACGTCGTGAGATGCGGCAAACTCAGCGAGTTCTTCGTGCCTGAATGCCACCTGAGAGCAAATCGTCTCATGGATTTCAAGAGCCCCGTCCTGGATTGGGTCTTGTCCGGTGACTTCCTCAATTCTGCTTTTAAGGACAGAGCAGATATCCTTATATTCATCGGGGCTCTTTGTAGTCTGTGAAAAAATGGCGATTGGCCGCTTGAGATCTAAGGCTCCGCTTTCCAAAGCCTTCAAAAGCATATTCATGTTTTCTATGACCAATGCGTCGCTTCCGACCTGCCCGACCAGACCTAGCACTTCAGCATGGCCGATTTTGCCAAAAATCACGATCTGGCCCCCTATGGGATGAATCTTTGAATATGTTTCTTTGATGCTGCGCTGGAGCCGGAGCACCACAGGACAGGTGCAGTCTATTACATTGATACCTAGGCTTTTAAGTTTTGAATATGTCTCTGGCGGCTCCCCATGCGCCCTTATGAGCACCGTCTCGGCATCCGCAGAAAACTGTTCTTCATTAGAGATGGTCTCCAGCCCTTTTCTATGCAACCTCTCCAGCTCTGCCTCATTATGTACTATCGATCCCAGCGAGTACAATTTGTGCCCGCTAGAAAGGAACTTTTCAGCTTTCCCGATGGCGTTTATCACCCCACCGCAGAACCCTGAATGCTTCTCTATCTCAACCGAAAGTTGCATGCTTCCTTCATTATAGCCAGTCCCGCCGGACTTATTGTTCCAAGGCGTTCGATTGAGGTTCGGGCTGGGCGGGCATTTGTCAGCCGTACAGGACAACCCCAGAGAACGCCTGATTGCGAAATTATTCCAGTATTCCGAATTTGCCTTGCAGAAGACCGCGGAACCAGACAGTTTCTTCATGGAGGGTCATGTCGGAATTGTCCAGCACGAAGGCATCCGCGGCTTTGGATAGAGGAGAAGCCTCTCTATGCGAGTCAATATAATCCCGCTCCTCTATATTCTTTATCACATCCTCCATCTTCGGATTCTGCCCCTTTGCGACCATTTCGTCAAAGCGCCGCCGCGCCCTCACCTCGGAAGTCGCAGTCATGAATATCTTGACTTCTGCATTTGGGAACACAGTCGTGCCAATGTCTCTGCCATCCATTACCACACGCCTCCGGCGGCCAAACTCATGCAGAAGGCTGTCGACATATTCACGGACGAAAGGAATCGCCGAGACAGGACTAACGTGACTGGAAACTCCCAGCGTGCGAATCTCCTTCTCAACGCAGCGGTCTCCGATGTAGGTTCCTTCCGCGCCGAAGCTGATTTTCAAGCTCCCAAGAGACTCATGAAGCTTCTTTTCGGCGATGTCTCCATTCCCATCAATCATCCCATTCTCCATGGCATGTAAGGTGACAGCCCTATAAAGTGCCCCGGAATCGAGGTATAATAAAGAATATTCCTTAGCTATTAGCTTGGCAAGGGTGCTCTTGCCGGTTGAAGAAAAGCCATCTATGGCCACGATAATGTCTGGTATCTGCATAACGCAGCAAAATTAAGAAATTTAAGGTAAATTAGCGTGTTTTTTGCAGTTGCTTGGAGGTGAAATGAAAATACTAATTGTAGACGATGAAAGAGCGATCAGGAACTCTCTCAAGGAGATCCTGACCGATGAGGGCTATGATGTTGACCTGGCAGAAGACGGGCCGACTGCCCTGGCTATGGTAGATAAAGAAAAATACGATGTCATTTTCTGTGACATAAAGATGCCGGGAATGGATGGAACGGAGGTGCTGGACAAACTTGTCGCAGACGGGATTGATTCGGCGATCGTGATGATCTCCGGTCACGGAGACATTGACACTGCAGTGGAATGCATCAAGAAAGGGGCGTTCGATTTCATCCAGAAGCCGCTTGACCTGAATCGAATCCTTATTACTATCAAGAATGCTTCTGAGCGGACGACTATCATCAATGAGAACAGGACCCTCAAGAAGAAGGTCTATGGCCAGCAGATGGTGGGGGATTCGGAAGCCATGCAGCATATTCGTGATATAATCGCCAAGGTGGCGCCTACGGATGCCAGGGTGCTGATCATGGGCGCAAACGGAACCGGTAAGGAATTAGTCGCCAGAAGCCTGCATGAGCAGAGTTCTCGTAGCGCCATGCCTTACATAGAGCTTAACTGCGCAGCCATTCCTTCAGAACTTATCGAGAGTGAGCTTTTCGGCCATGAAAAGGGAGCCTTTACTTCTGCAATCAAGCAGCACAAAGGCAAATTCGAGCAGGCTGATGGCGGAACGCTGTTCCTAGATGAAATCGGGGACATGAGCTTGGCCGCGCAGGCGAAAGTGTTGCGCGTGCTTCAGGAGCACAAACTCTCTCGCGTTGGCTCAGATAAAGACATTGCAGTGGACGTGCGAGTAATTGCCGCTACGAACAAAGACCTCAAGAAAGAGATAGAGAAAGGCAATTTCAGGGAAGATCTCTATCACAGGCTTAGCGTGATAGTAATCCAAGTACCTTCGCTCGACGAGAGGAAGGATGACATCCCGCAGCTCGTGGATTATTTCGTGCAGCAGATAAGCACTGAATCAGGAATGCCTGTGCGCAAATTCTCTGATGAGGCAATCAAGATGCTTCAGGGAATGAGCTGGACAGGGAACATCAGAGAGCTGCGCAATGTCGTGGAGCGGCTGATGATACTTGGCGGCAATCCTGTGAGTGCACAGGACGTGAAAGATTACGTCAGCCCGATTCAATAATCAGCTTTTCTTATCAAGAGTTATTGCTTTCTGCAGAGTGTTGTCCACGCTCATGTACAGCTTGTAGAAGGCGTTATCTCCCAGTTTAGAATACCTTCCGATCAACGCCCTCAGCTGAGGAATAAGGTATGACTGAGTCTCTTCCCATTCCTTCTGCGAAGCTGTGATTCCATCTTTTGTGGCGGCATACTGCCTGAAGGCGGAAGGAATGTTCATTTTATCCAGTTCTTTCTCCAAAACATTGAAATCGTCGATGCTGGAGAGGGTGTTCTTATATTTATCGAACATTGCTGAGGCGAACCTCATCTGCGTGGTTTTCTTGTTGCATGCGATGAAGAAATCGCTGGCCCTTGTAGTGTCCAGAGGTACGAAAACGTCTGGCACTATACCGCCACCGCCGTAGACTGTCCTTCCGCCGACAGTTTTGTGAATGTCCGAAGTGTCAACCTTGATGCTGTCTGCCACTAGCATCTCTCCCTCTGAATACCTCTTATAGATTTCCAGTTGATAGTCATCTGAATATGGCTTCTGAATGCACCTGCCAGATGGAGTGTAATATCTTGCCACGGTGAGCCTGATGCCAGAGCCGTCGCTGAAATATATCGGTTCCTGAACGAGACCCTTGCCGAAAGAACGGCGCCCTACGATAGTGCCCCTGTCGTTGTCTTGCATTGCGCCGGCGAATATCTCGCTAGAAGATGCAGTGTTCTCATCGATGAGGACTGTCAGCTTCACGTCTTTGAGTAGTCCGTTCCCATCGGCCTTGAAGTCTTCTTTCTTTCTATGCAGTCCCTGCATATAGACTATCTCGTCGTCCTTGTCCAGGAACATATTCGAAAGTCTTATCGCCTGGTCGAAATAGCCCCCGACGTTTTGGCGCACGTCGAAAATGAGCTTCTTCATGCCCAGAGACAGAAGTTCCTGCGCAGAAGCCTGGCACTCTTCGAATGTTGTCCTGGAGAATTTAGTGAGCCTGATGTAGCCCAGTTCGTCATTTATCATGAAGGCTGCATCAACGCTGTGGAGCGGAATCTTGCCTCTGGTAATTTCAAAAGGGATTTGCTCGCCATTGCGACCTATCAATATATTCACTTTTGAGCCAGATGGCCCTTTGATATGTCGCACCATGCTATCCTGAGGATAGTGAACGCCGGCAATATTCAGGCTGTCTACCTTTAATATCCTGTCGCCAGGCTGCAACCCGACTTTTTCGGAAGGGCCGCCGGCAATGACTTCGAGCACTATCGCAGTGTCATTCGGTACGTTGAACTGGATGCCGATGCCGTCGAAATTGGCCGCCAGGTCGCTTTCTGCTTTTTCCAGCTGAACCGGAGGCATATACACGGAGTGAGGATCCAGCTCTGCCAATGCAGCCTCTATTGCCGCATCGGTGACATTCCCGTGATTTATAGTGTCTACGTAATTCTTGTCGAGCTGATCCAGGACCAGATCGATTTTCGACCAATTCTTATTCTGGACATTGTAGATGCGTTTCTTGAAAGCCATCGTGTACACTGTCATAGCCAGAAGAATCCCCACGATTATGCCCAGAAAAGCGATTATTATTGAAGAAATATGCTTCATCAGTCAATTTTTTCTACTTCAATGCCTGCCCTTTTCAGCAAGTCTATCCCATCAGTAAGCCTGTATTCGTCTCTGTAAACCACCCTTTTAATGCCTGCCTGTATGATTAGCTTCGAGCACTCGATGCAAGGAGATGCGGTAACATACAAAGTAGCCCCAAGGCTGCTATTGCCCGACTTGGCAACTTTCGTGATGGCGTTTGCCTCTGCATGCAGCACATAAGGCTTCGTTACTCCATTCTCATCTTCGCAGACGTTCTCGAAACCGGAAGGGGTGCCATTGTAGCCATCGGAGATGATCATCCTGTCCTTGACCAGAAGGGCTCCGACCTGACGACGCTTGCAATAAGAATTCTTCGCCCAGACGCAGGCCATCTCCATGTATCTCTCGTCGAATTTCTCCATTATTTGTTCCTCTGATAAAGATATCTCTTTATGCTGCTCTTAGGAGTCCTTTCGAAGTCTTCAGGCATGAATTCCATCTTCCTTATCTGAGCATAGCTAGGAAGTTCTGTGTTGATCTGCGGGAGCAGACCGGAAAGAACTTTCTCCAGATCCTCTCTGTTGAGCCCGTTAAGCTCGGCTCTGTGGTAGTCAGGGTAGATGAGGGCGGTGAGGCCGCCATTGTCTTCGATGACGAGAGAATCCACTACGTAGGCGACGCTGTTTATCACGCTCTCCAGCTCCTCAGGATAGATGTTCTGTCCGTTAGGGCCAAGGATCATGCACTTTGAGCGGCCTCTGATGAACAGATATCCATCTTTGTCTATTACGCCCATGTCACCGGTCCTCATCCACCCGTCTTCGGTGAAGAGGTTTTTCGTGGCCTCAGGATTCTTGTAATATCCTAGCGTGACGTTAGGGCCTTTGCATTGGATTTCTCCATCGATGTTCTGCGGGTCGGCGGAGTCCACCCTGATCTGCATGTTCATTGCCGCCCTGCCGCATGAATACAGCTTCTTCTTGTCGTAATGGGCGTATGTTATTATAGGGGCGCATTCAGTCATGCCGTAACCTACAGTGTACGGGAATCCGATGTTGTAGAAGAATTTCTCTATGTCTTTATTGAATGCGGCGCCGCCAAGGATCACCTCCTCGAAGTTGCCCCCAAACGCTTCCCTCAGGGATGTGTTTATCTTCTTCTGTATGACTTTATCTATGACAGGCATTTTCAGAAGCGTCTTCATGGTGCCCCTCTCTACGACTTTCTGCAAATTGGACTTGTAGACTTTTTCGATGATCAGAGGCACTGCGATAATTACGTCCGGCTTGACTTCGCCCAAGGCCTGCAAGATGATTTTCGGGCTAGGAATCCTGGTGAGGAAGTGCACGTGCGCCCCGATAGACATCTCGAAGAAGAACTCGAACATCATTCCGTACATGTGAGCCAGAGGCAGCATGGAGACGACGTTGGTCTTGTTGTTCAGCGAAGGCATGGCATCTTCGTGGGCGAATTGAAGATTCGAGAATATCGCCCTGTATGGCACCATGACACCTTTTGAGAATCCAGAAGTCCCGGACGTGTAATTTATCATCGCCAGCTCATTAGGCGAGTCCTGATAATAGTGCAAGTCTTCCGGAAGGAATGCGTTAGGGTGCCTCTGCCCGAAATATTCATTCATATGTTCGCGGGCTTCCATTATGCGAGGCACCTTGGCATAGAGCACCTGGAAAGTGTTGATCCTTACGATGGCGAAGACCCCTGGCATTTCGTCAGGAAGAAGGTTTTCCCAGATGAAGTCATCCACGAACAGCACTCTGGCCTCGGAATGGTTTACAAGGTAATGTATGTTGCTTGTCTTGAAATCGGCGAGAATAGGCACGGCTACAGCTCCGTAAGTAATGGTTGCCAGGAAGCTGACTGCCCAGTTAATCTGGTTCTTCGCGCAGATGGCTACCTTGTCACCTTTGTGCAGGAAGCATTTCTCGAACGCGATGTGAAGTTTTTCTATGCGCCTTGCCACGTCTCTGTAACACAGCGTAGTGCCTTGGTAGTTGGACAGCGCCATTCTTTCCCAGTTCTCTCTGAAACTGTTCTCCAAAAGTTTGTTAACGGATTTGAACTGAAATTCTCCCATATTCTATTTCTTAATTTTAAAATCTCTTTCTTTGCCATCGTAGCAAGTAGCCACGAATGAGCCTTTCCCGTCGAACTCCACCTTGCTGTCGGGTCTTATCATCTTCTCTCCCTCATTATTGACAAGGCTTTCCCCTCCCATGAACGGAAAGACGAGAGTCTGCCTGGAAGTCCTGACTATCCAGTAGTTTTCCTTTCCTGCTTTTTCCAGCTCAGGAAGCTGCTTTATAGTCTCGCTTACCTTGATGCCTTTCCATCCGTCAACTTCTTCTCCATGAAGGTTTAAGAATCCGACTGTATTATCTTTGAATAGCACCATGGCCCTGTAGCCATGAGCCCCCGTGAAGTCGTAAATCTTAGGCCCTAATGCAATTTCCTTGCCCAGGCCTATTGGGAAACCGCTTACGAAACGGCCCAGCCTGTCGAGCAGGTAAAGCTTTGAGCCTGCGGCAAATAGAAATTGCAGCTTGCCATTATTGTAGTAGTCGATAGTCTCCGCATATCCGCAGATATCCTCTTTGAACGGAATGCCCCAGAGGTCCTTTCCGTTCTCGTCCTGCAAGCATATTGACTTATGACTGTTTTGATAAAGTTTATTTTCTTTGCCCGTGGCGCTATTCTTTACGGTGAACGGTCCTGAAGGCACTATGACGACCGTGTCTCTATCTACGGAAGGAGCCTTGCTCTTCGTCACGACGATTCGATCAACGTTGAGATTCAGGCGAACCACGCCATCCTGAAATACCCCGCTGAGGAACAAAGGAGCATAAGTTGTCCCCTTCAATATATTCCTGAAGGCCATCGCCATCGGCTTCGAGAAAGTAGCATCGAGCAGGGCAGGATCCTCTCCCATTGAATAGTAGGAAAAGAATGCGCAGTTCTTCTGTGGCACTCTGGACTTAAAGCCGCAGTCGTCTAGGAAGCCTGCGAGACTCTCATCCATGAAATCAGGTTTGGAATATTCTTTTAGCGCCGTGCTGTCCCCAATTATCATCCAGCCGTCTTTCATGATGCAGGAACTTTCGTCATCGGCCTTGAATATGCCTCCGAACAGGGCTTGCGCAAAACCCGGAGCAGCATAATTGTTTACCCCTTTCCTCATTTTCACTTCTTTGCCTGGGCGGATGAGCAGAAACTGGCAGAGCCTGTCCTTGATGTGCATTCCTGCGATAGCAACCTCGTTAATATTCAATTGCTTAGCCCATTCCTCGGCATCTACGTCATATTCCTCTTCCTGTTCTTTCAGGACGGACTCGAATTTGTCGAGCTTCGCCTGAGAGTCGAGATAGCTTCTATAGGCTTTTGAATACGAGATTATGCTGCTGATAGGCAGAGAAAGGGCGTAATCGGCGTTGGAAGGGAGCACTTTCGCCACTGTAGGAGCGATGCCGCTGCAGTGTTGCAGCACGTTCATGTACCACGATGGGTCTGAGCTGTAAATTATGGTTCCGTGCGCCTCAATGCCTTTATCAGAGTGCGAATCTATCGTGAACGCAGACCATTTTGAAATCTCTTTTATGAAGGAAGCCTTACCATGATGCTTCCGAGAAAAGAAAGCATCGATGATTTTATCTGAATATGCGTTAGAAATGAATATGATGTCTTCGCCTGCGGAAGTAGAAGCAATGTCCCTGAATCCATCTGATTCAAGGATGGAGTGCCCTGAGGACTGATGCCTGATAGATGAATTCACGATGGTCTCGGAAGGCGAAATCATTATCTTGCCATCCTTCGTTTTGTGAGCGAGGTGAAGCGTGTCGGCATTACCTAATAGCCTGCTTATGTCAGCGTTTGCTGAGTCTGCCATTGCTTTGCTGGCATCAATGACCAAGAGCGGAGGCATGTCCTTGCTATAATGAATGGAAATAACTGCATCTGATTTTTCCAGGCTAGGGTAGCGGTCCGCTAGCAGTTTATCGAAGAACCCCGAGAACAGCTGGCTGAAGGCGGCTGTGGAATCGCAAGCGTATTCCGCAGCCCTCTTGAAATCCTTGACGCAAAAGACTATTGCCGCATCTGAAGGCACGCAGGTAATCAGCGGATGGCTTGCCTGAAAATCAGTGACTTCGATAACCGCTCTCTCTTTGTAGAGAAAGTTGATTGCTACTGCGATAGCCGCAATTATCACCACGGCAATCGATATCAATGCGATTATGGTCTTCTTACTCATTTCTCACTGGGCTATGAACATGTAAACAATATTCCCAACCTGTCTGGCAGGGGCGGAAGTCGAAGCTGAGAACCTTGAAAGCTTGGCGGCTCTTATAGCAAAATCCCGAAGGCATTTATCATCGGAAGACACATCTTCCTGAATTTTAGCGCTGATGACGCTTCCCTGCGGGTTAACTGTGATGATGACTGTCACATAACCTGCACCGAGGCATCTGTATGCTGGGATCGACAACCTGCTGGCCTTTCGTCCTTCAAGTTCGTAAGACACTACGGACGGCCCCTTGTAAGCATCTTTGGAGCTAGCCTCTTCTTTCTTCGGCTGAGGCTTGTTCACTGCGACGTAATCTTCGTCATCTTCCTCGACCTTGAACCCACTTTTCAGCTCTTTGTCCAGTTTTTCCGCTTCCTTGTAAAGTTCCTCGGCATTCGTATTCCTGTCGTCCTTCAGAGCCCCTCGGTCTACAGCTACATTCCTCACTGGCACGCCTGCTGATGACTCAAGCATCTGGTTAATCTTCTCGGCGACCTCTTCTTTCAGGTTCATCTCTTTCTGAACCTGTTCCTTAGCCTCCTGCTTAGAAAAGTCTATTACGAATGTATCTCCCTTTCTAATGGCCGACCCGATTTGGCAGACAAGGAGTATGATAAGCAATCCGAGATGGAATATCACGGTTATGTAGAGTCCTGCCTTATCTCCTTCGTCGGGTTTTCTCACGGCTGTTATTTTTTCATCTTGTCCCTGAGTGATTTCTCGATAGTGGCGGAAATCATATCTATTGCCACTTTGTTTAGGCCGCCTTGAGGCACTATGATGTCTGCATAGCGCTTGCTTGGCTCTATGAACTGCAAGTACATCGGTTTCACGGTCTTCTGATACCGCTCCATGACGGTTTCAAGCGTCCTGCCCTTCTTAAGTATGTCCCTGGAGAGGACCCTCAGCAGCCGGTCATCATCATCAGCGTCCACATAAATTTTTATGTCCATCTGATCCCTGAGTTTCTTGCATGTGAATATAAGAATGCCTTCTATGATGATTACCTCTGCAGGGTTTACGGTGACGGTCTCAGTCTTAGACCTAGAGCATGTGATGTAGGAATATACCGGCTGCTCAACCGATCTGCCTTTCTTCAGCTCTTTCAGCTGCTCGCAGAGCAAATCGAAATCTATCGCGTCTGGATGATCGTAATTGATTTTCAGCCTCTCTTCCATCGGAACATCGCTGGAGTCCTTATAGTAAGAGTCTTGTGGAATCACCACGACGCGTTCTTTCAGCTTCTTGGTAATTTCGTTCACGACCGTTGTCTTCCCAGAGCCGGAACCTCCGGCTATTCCTATCACTAGCATATTCGTAAAATATTAAAATTCAGCATTTTTCGGAGTTCTTGGGAATGGGATGACATCCCGGATGTTCGCCATTCCGGTAACGAAGAGCAGTAGCCTTTCGAAGCCAAGGCCGAAGCCGCTGTGTGGCACCGTGCCAAACCTCCTAGTGTCGATGTACCATTCCAGATTCTTACGGCTCATGTGCAGCTCGTCGATTCTCTTCTCGAGTTTTTCCAAAGAAGCCTCACGCTCTGAGCCTCCGATTATCTCACCGATCTTCGGGAACAGCACGTCCATTCCGCGGACTGTCTTCCCGTCTTCGTTCTGCTTCATGTAGAAGGCCTTTATGTCCTTAGGAAAATCAGTGAGAATTACAGGCTTGCCGAAGTGCTGCTCTACGAGGAAGCGCTCGTGCTCGCTCTGGAAATCTGTTCCCCAATGCACTGGGAACTCGAATTTGTGACCGTTTCTCACTGCCTCTTCTAGAATATCCACGGCCTCGGTGTAGGTCACTCTCTGGAACTGAACCCCAAGCACGCTGCGAAGCCTCTCGATGAGGCCCTCATCGTATTTGTCGTTGAGGAATTTCAGATCGTCCATGCAGTTGTCCAAAGCATGCTGCACCAGATATTTCACGAATTCCTCTGCAAGAGCCATGTCGTCGGAAATATCGTAGAAGGCCATTTCTGGCTCTATCATCCAGAATTCAGCAAGATGCCTAGGCGTATTCGAGTTTTCTGCCCTGAAAGTAGGACCGAACGTGTAAATCTCGCCTACTGCCGTTGCTCCCAGTTCTCCTTCCAGCTGGCCGCTTACGGTCAGACTCGTTCTTTTCCCGAAGAAATCCTGGCTGTAATCTATTTTCCCGTCCTTCATCGGAACCTTTGTGAGGTCTAATGTCGTTACTTCGAACATGTCTCCTGCTCCCTCGGCGTCAGACTCTGTGATGAGTGGCGTATTTAGGTAAACGAAACCTTTGTCGTTGAAGAACTTATGGATAGCAAAGGCCATATTGTGGCGTATCCTCAGTATAGCGCCGAACGTGTTTGTCCTAGGACGCAGGTGGGCCACCGTCCTAAGATATTCAAGAGAAGTGTCTTTTTTCTGAAGAGGATACCTTACCGGGTCGCATTCGCCAAGGACTTCAATCTCCTCCGCCTGTATCTCGACTGCCTGCCCGCTTCCTACCGACTCAACTAATTTCCCTCTGACGGCAAGGCTTGAACCCGTGGTTATTTTCTGCAATAGAGATTCCTCGAATTTCGAGGTATCTGCTACTATCTGGATATTATAAATAGTAGAACCGTCATTAAGGGCGATGAATTTAATTTGCTTGTTGCCTCTCTTAGTTCTAACCCAACCCTTCGCGAGCACTTCCTGACCCGGCTCACATTTTAAAAGATCCTTAACCTTAGTCCTCTTAATAGTTTCCATGATGCTTTTGAATATAATTAGACAAAGATAACATAAAAACTTCAAGTTTTGAATATAAAAAAGGAGACCATCAGGCCTCCTCTTTTTAAGAATATGTCGATTCAGAATTATTTGTTCTGATCTCTGTTGGCAGCGTACATGATCTTAAGCGCGGAGCAGCGTCTCAGCTCCTGCTTAACATCTGTCACGATGCCCATTCGCACATCTCTGTCCGCCTTTATTGACACAGTCATTAGCTGACGGTCAGCCTCGCTCATAGCCTCACGTTCGGAAGCTATGAAATCCCTGATGTCATCAACGGTCTTGAAAGAGTCATTCAGCTGGATACGAGCATCTGTACCATACTGCCCCTGATATTGAGCATTAGGGGAGCCAATATAGATGTAGGAAG
>JALCSU010000018.1 GCA_022653735.1 Bacteroidales bacterium | reverse complement strand
GGCAAGCAACTTGTGTCCCTCGGGTGCGCAATGGATGTAGATGCAGTGGTCACCATCCCACACATAGTTGAGCGGCACCCCATAACCGGAACCATTGGTGTCCACCATGGACAACACGCCAAACTCTCTCGTGCGTAGAAGTTCCAAGGCCCTCGCCTCGTCCATCAGTCTGTCCCTGCGTCGGACAGTATCATTTACATACTTCATATTTTTCTATTTTTGGGGGAAAAGCGAGCCATAATTTCTATAGCGCACCCAAGTCTATCCCCTCATCGTCTTCATGTCTCTTAATCTATGTCCGCTGCTAAGTTACAGATTATGTCACGCTATTTCTCCTCGTATTCAAGGATTGTTTCTATATCGTCCATCGTTTTCATCAATGAAGATAACAAAATATACAATAAAAGTTGTAACTTCACAATTATGCTAAGAGATGTCCATGTTAAGCCGAATATGATTGATAGGGGAATATCTAAGAAAGTGCTTACAGTCGGGCCGGAATACGACCCGCCTAAGGGCGGTATTGCCAAAGTCCTTGACTCGTATTCTAGGATAATCTCCCCTTTCCGTTTCGTAAAAACCTATCGGCAAGGCTCGAATCCCCTTTCTCAGCTCCTGCTGCTTGGGTGGTCATTGCTGAAATTCAGCTGTCTCTGCATGTTCGGTGGAGTCAGAATCATACACATTCATTGCTGCTCAAACAATAGCTTCTGGCGCAAAAGCTTATTCGTAAGCACAGGAAAGGCATTCAGGAAGAAGGTCATCCTACACATTCATGGAGGAGGGTTCGAGCAATTCGCCAAGGTCCACCAAAAAGCAGTTAGCAGAATAATAAGGAGAGCCGATGTCATCGCCGCTCTTTCTTCTTCCTGGAAGGAATATTTCGAAAGGACTTTCAGCCCGAAGAAGGTTGTTGTGCTGCCGAACATAGTGGAAGAACCCATGAAATTGACAGCAAAGGCAGAAAGCGCCGTAGGCATATTCCTGGGAAACATTAATGAGCCTAAAGGAATATTTGACCTTCTCGATGCGATAGCTTCGCACAAAGAAGATCTTCGCGGGAAATTTTTCCTTCACATCGGCGGCAAGGGTGAGGAAAACAGATTGATGAATATCATCGCTGAAAATGGCCTAGACGACATTGTTTTCTACGATGGCTGGGTGGCAGGCGAGAGAAAAGCCTCCTTGATGTCCATGGCTAACATCTACATATTACCTTCATACGCAGAAGGCCTTCCTATCTCTATCCTGGAAGCCATGACATACGGGATGGCTATAATCTCGACCACTGTCGGCGGCATCCCTGAGATCGTGCGCCAGAATGAGAACGGCATTCTGATAGCGCCTGGTGATACCGAGGCCCTGTCCAATGCCATCCTTAAGCTTGCTGAAGACAAAGCCTGCCGGTGCGACATGGGCCGGCGCTCGATTGAAATAGTCCAGCCATACCTGCCTAAAAATGTGGAATATCATTTGAATATATTATATTCAGAACTATTGAGGATATGAGTCTATTCTATAAAATAATGCCCCCTCTCGCAGGTCTGCTGAAGCATTTTCCCAAACAGGTCCTGACCATCCATTTCAGAAAATTTTATCACAGGAAGCTTCAGAACCCTCCTGAGTCATTTTATGACAAAGTCTATTGGATGAGCCTCAACCAAGACAACCCTTTATGGGCAAGGCTTGCTGACAAATACCTGGTCAGGGAATATGTCACCGAGCGTTGCGGAGAGGGCCTTCTGGCAAAGCTTTATGGGGTTTATGATTCTGCCGATGAGATAGATTTTGACGCTCTTCCGAAAAGCTTCGTGATCAAAACCAACAACGGATGCGCATCGAACTGTTTCGTAAAAGACAAGGATAATACTGACTTAGAAATGATTCGGAAGCAGATGGCGAAATATCTGAAATATCCTTACGGCGCACTCTCAGGCGAAAGGCATTATGGCAAGATCAGGCCTAAAATTATTGCCGAGGAATATCTCGTAGACCATTCTCACCCCAACGCAGCTCTGGACGACTACAAGTTCTACTGCTTCAATGGAGTGCCTACATATTGCTTCATCACAAAGAACCGGATTCTAAACACTCACAAAATGCAGATGATGATGTACGACATGAATTGGAAGCCTCTGCGCTCGAGTTTCATAGACTCATCAAGACTGGTCGAGATTCCTCGCCCTTCAGCATTTGAAGAGATGAAGAGCATTGCCGCAAAACTGTCCGAAGGCATTAAATTCGTCAGAGTCGATCTTTACGAAGTTGACGGCAAGGTAAAGTTCAGCGAAATGACTTTCACGCCTGGCATGGATGTCGGCTTCAACGAGGAATTCCTTCTGGAGATGGGAAAGAAAATAGATTTAAAGTAATCAGCCATGCAGAATGTCAGTATCATCATAGTTTCAATGAACCATCCGGAAGTGCTTGCCCCATGTTTGGACAGCATTCGCAATAATACAAACGTGCCTTACGAGACATTCATCGTCGCCTACATGTATACAGCAGAAAACCTTCTGAAACTACGAAATGATTATCCATGGGTAAAAATAGTCGAGAGCAACGAACTCCGGGGATTCTCTGAAAACAATAATATAGCACTCAGGCAAGCGCAAGGTCGATATTGCTTCATTGTCAATGACGACACTTATTTCGACGGTCCTCTGATCGACTCTCTCGCCGCAGATTTTGACAGACTGCCCGACAACGCAGCCGTTGTGTCACCCAAGTTGGTTTTTCCTGACGGGAGGATTCAGCTTTGCGGAAGGCGGAAACTGACATGCCGGACCTATATGTCAGCATATCTTCATCGTCTGAATGAGACCAAGCCGACCAAATACACGATGAAGGAAGGCCTTTTCCGAACATATAACCTTAGCGGAGCCTGCTTCCTCATCAAAACTGATGTATTCAGAAAGATGGGCTGGTTCGACGAGACTTACACATTTACACCTGAAGACGTCGCCTTAGGCACTAAACTCAACAAAGAGGGTTACGGGGTCTATTGCGATGCAGACCTGAAGCTGACACATATCTCAGGAAATACTGCATCAAGGCTTGAAACTGCCATTAAACCGACAAGGGTACGTGGCTCGCTGATATTCTATTCAAAAGGAAACCCTGTGAGATATTTCCTCTTAGGTAGTTTTGTCTGGCTTGCAGAGGCCTATAGAGGCATAAAGTATGCCTTCAGGGACAAAAGCGATGCCGACAGTCACAATGCTATCATGGCAGCTACAGCAAGCAACGTGAGGCATAGCATATTCACTAAAAAGACGACCAAACAGATTTTCATAGGATACTACAACGAGATCAAAAAATAGCACACTCTATGCGTCTGAATCATCTTGGATTTCTTCTTTCTGACCTTTCATATAATTTATGATCTTGGAATAGAAATATTTAATGTAATAAATTGGGTCATATTCAGTGAAATATTTCATGAAGAGGAAAGTGAGGCAAGCCCATAGCGCTACTTTAACCAACAGAGAGAGGACGATGTGCATAGGCACGAAACGAGTGAAAGCAAGACCTGCCGCGGCTATGACGATGTAATAAAGCACGAATTTTCCGCCGTATCGAAACAAGGCCTTAGGGGATTTCTCAAAGCCTTTGGCATAGCCATAATACAAATTAAATATTCCAGACCAGGTCGCAGAAATCACATTCGCGGCAGCGACCGATTCAATTGTCTTGAAAGTTATGAGCGCAATGACTGTACACAGCAGAGCGACACATGAATTAATGATGCTGATTCGGAAAATCGCCCTTGTCATGCCACTTGACTGAAGCGAGCTTATCACAGTTATAGAGGAAAGTTGCATCGCAATAATGAAAGACATTATCACAAAGCACGTTATTGCATTTACCCACTGAGGCCCATAGAGAATCAATATAACTTCTTTAGAACACATGCATAAAACTGCAGCAATTGTGAATGCGAAAGTAATGAATATCTTGTTCATTTTGTGGCAGATCTCATAGACATGTTCAGGATTTGACTGTCTCTCAGCAAGATACGGAAAAAGGACAGGCGTAATCACTCCCGATACATAGCTCATAGGAGACTGCACAAGTTTGGAGGCCTTGTCATAATAACCTAATTCTGAAAGTGAGATCACTTTGCCAATCAGAAGGGAATTCAAATTGTTGCCCAGATAACTGACTATTCCGCCGAGAAATTGAAAAACCGAGAATGAAAATACTTTCTTCAGTGAATAGAGTTTCGGGATAAGATGAATTTTCAGCCTAAGGTAGAATTCATTGACGCAGAAAATGAGGAAGCCACTGCAAACAGGAGTAAGAACCAGGGAATAAACGCCAAGACCCTTGTAGGCTGCAATAATCGATATGATGCCACAAGCTACCTGAATGGACAGAGTCCTGATAGCGATGATGCTGAACTTTTTCTCCTTGGAAAGCAATGCGTTTGGCACTGCATTCAGTGAAGCGAATACCAGTTGCAGGGACAGCAGCCTGCATACAGGCGTAAGCAGGTCATTTTCATAGAATGCCGCAATGAGAGGCGATGCCAGGAAGAAAAGCAGGCCAAGGATTATTCCCAGCCAGAAAGTGAAGCCGAAGAGATTCGAAATGTCATTGCTGTCCAATTCCCTATTTTGAACAATCGCAGGACCAATTCCCATGTCTGAGAACAAGGAGAAGAATACGATGATTACGGTTGCGATGGAAGTGACGCCGAAATCCTCCGGAGTCAACATTCGAGCCAGAATGGCACTGACCAGGATGTTTATGAATATTCCTGAATATTTTGCCACTGCGATGTACGAGACATCCTTCGCAAAATTCAACCTTACGCCCATCAGTTTGTTACCATTTTTGAATATATCGACAGCAATCTGCTCGCTATTGCGTGCCTTGAAGTCATCTTGAGAGCCGTTTCACGGCACGTGCTTCTTAATGCCTCATATTCATTACGATTCATCGTGAACACATGCTTGATGCCTTCGGCCAAGTCTCTCGCATCTTTCAATTTGGCCACATAGCCGACATCGGCGAACTGCTTTACATCAAGCATCCCTCCATTGTCGAATGCCACGACAGGAGTACCGCAGGACAATGCCTGATTGAGCATCATAGGACCTGGATCAAAGACTGAGGAGCAGACGAAAACATTGGAAACAGAATATAAATTTGATAGCACGTCAATTGCGACGTACCCACGATTCTCGTAATCGAATGGAATATATTGGGAAATATCATCTTTCGTTCTCCCAACGCTAAGAATAAGAACTCGTTCCCTCTCATTTTCTGCCATGGAATCATAGAAAATCTTTAGAGCCTTGAACAAATATTCCATTCCTTTTTTAGGATCATACAATTGCTGGGAGCCGAACAAAAGGATGAACTTGTCATCCGGTAGGTTCAGGCTTCGCCTTGTAGCAATCATATCCTTTGGGGTAAAGACATCCTCGTCTATCAAATTATATGAAATCTCTATAGGCTTTCCCGCATACAAAGGACTCTTAGAATAGAAATTATCCCGCATGAAAGTATTGCAGCAAAGCGTCACATTAAGGTGCTGAAGCACTGATTTACGATAAAGAAAATTACGATGCGTTCTATCATTCGCATCATGACTTCTGAATGCCGGACAGTTCCCGCAACCCGTCTTCCAGTTCTCACAGTCATGTGGGAAATGACACCCGCCGCCCAAAGTTGAAAAGTCTACGGCCACAAATGCCCACGGTACGTGGCCCAATTTCTCGTCCACACTCCGTATCGTACTGAAACTAAGGAATCTGTGCCAGAAAAGCACGACTACGAAGTCATACTTTTTCTTGATTTTGTCCAAAACAATCCCGACGTTCACGGGCGGCTTCTCCTCATCCAGATAGTAAATGCAGTAGCCAGAAACAATCCGACTGGGATCGAGCTGCAAGCCTAACTTTTTCCTGGTGAACCTTCTGACTCTGCCAAGGAAAGAGATTTTCAGTTCCTCCCTGCTGAAAACACTTATTACATCATCCCGGTCATCATGTATAGTCATCAAATCTACGTCACATCCCTCATCTCTCAGAGAATCAAGGATGTCGGTGCCTAAGACCCCGGAACCTTCTGTCGTAGACGAAAGAATCAATATGGATGGTTGGGCCGAATATGGCATATTCAGATATTATTAAAGAACTGCTTGATCTTGTCTATGATAAATTTCACCTCATCGTCCGTCAACTCATAGAACATAGGAAGACGGACAAGGCGGTCAGCGAATTTGTCGCAATTCGGCAGGTCTGGCCTCTCTGTATAATGCTCCGTATAGTATTGACTTCGATGCAAGGCAAGATAGTGGAAACAGGCAAGCACTCCGTTTTCTTTCAGATAGATTATCAGCTTTGACCTCTCATCCAGGTTTCGGCAGACTAGATAAAAGATGTGGGCATTGTTCGTCGCATATTGAGGGACGACAGGCAAAGAGAATCTCTCTTTGTCGGCAATATCCTTCAATCCTTCATGATATTGGTTCCAGATGGCCTTTCTTCTATTCTGAATAACATCAAGATTCTCTATCTGAGCAAGGAGGAATGCCGCATTGATTTCTGAAGGCAGAAATGAAGAGCCAGTGTCCACCCAGCCATATTTGTTGACCATTCCCCTGAAAAATTCGGCCCTGTTCGTTCCTTTCTCCCAGATAATCTCTGCTCTACGTATGTCCTCCTCATGATTAATCGTAAGCATTCCGCCTTCACCACCAGCAGTAACATTCTTCGTCTCATGAAAAGAAAAACAGCCGAAATCTCCAATTGAGCCGAGCGGCCTTCCTTTATAATAGGAGTCAATTGCCTGCGCAGCATCCTCAACCACAAGCAAGTCATGCTTGCGGGCTATCTCCATGATTCTGTCCATATCGCAAGCTACGCCAGCATAATGCACCACTACCAGTACCCTGGTGCGGCTCGTTATCAATGGCTCAATCTTATCAGGGTCTATATTCGGATTGTCTGGACAGCTGTCAGCGAAAATCACATGAGCCTTCTCTCTTACGAAAGCTAATGCGGTGGAGACAAATGTGTAGGATGGCACTATCACTTCATCCCCTGGATTTAGATTGCAGAGAATGGCAGCCATTTCAAGCGAATCAGAGCCAGATGTCGTCAGGAGTACTTTCTTGAAACCATATTTCTTCTCGAAAAATTCCTGGCATTTCTGAGTGAATGCTCCGTTCCCTGACAGCTTGCCGTTATATACTGCCTGGTACATGTAATGAGCTTCTTTGCCCGTCAAAAATGGCTTATTAAATGGTATCATATTTATTCACAATGCTTTACAAATACATAATATTCATTTACCACACTAAAATCCAAGTCCTCGTAGATTCTTCGCACTGATGGATTGTTTGTCGAAATATTCGTTTCAAAAGTAGTGATTTTTTTACCTTTTGAAGGGAAATAATAGAATGGTGCGGCTATGGCCAGAAGACCAATTCCTGGAATTCTTACGTCACTAAATGCGCCACCAAGAAGAGAATCCATAATTTCCCCCTTATCTCTATACATCACGAAGCCGACAAGCTGATTACGGAAAAACACCCTCATGAACTCAGCTGTACCATTTTTGTACTCTGTTCTCATCCAGTTGGAATAGCGCCGGCATCCAGCTTCTTTGCCAAAGTGAGGATCAATGGCCACTCGGTCCGTCACAAACATTTCAGGAGTGACCCTGCTAATGACAGAATTGAATTTTTCTTCGCTATCTACAAGATCATACTTCGCCTGCCTTGCGAAAACCTGCACTTCTCTTCTGCTGGCATCAAAGTCACTGAACTGCTTACTCAGTCTCAGTTGCCCTTCTATAAAACTGAAACCGAGAGATGATAGTCCAAAATTATAGTCAACCTTATCTACTGGAACTTTCACGACTTGATAGCCATAACTGTCAAAAGACAAGAAATCTTCCTTTCTAAAAGTATCGTCTTTGCCTATCAAGACCTCGACGGTTTTGACATGAAGGTTCTCCAGTTCCCATTTGCAATCAGTAACTTTCATGATACTAAATTATTATAGGCTGCCTGCTCAAGGTCTCAATCAAATCATAGCCATCCCAGTCAAAAGAAAATGAACTAGTTTCACCAACCGGAACGACTCTGTCCAATCCCGTAAGCCTATTGCCAAAGACAAAATCCTCCAACTCAGAATGACTTATGCCATAATAAGCCATAGTTTGATACTTCAATGAAACTATATGAGCGATTTCATTCAAATTGTCTACCTCATATTCATAAAAATAACCTCCTGGGCATCGATATTCATCAATGTTAATTGGAAGCTCGTCAAGATGGAGCCTGAACAGCACGTTATCTGGCATCGGCTCTTTGCGGCACTTCATGTCAGCAGACTGTCTAAAGAATGTCGTCAGTTTGTCTACAGCCATGACTGGCTGAAAGTCATACTTCTTTTTAGCAATCGAATGTACTGCTTTCCAAAATTTATTTTCAGCGTCACCAAATTGAGGTGTGTCTTTAAGCCACACGATAAGATGAGGAGCGCTGCAAGCATTCTGGTCGAAAAGATACGTATCATTATAGAATCCAGCGGCAAGATGCTCGATCTCAGCATCACTAGCATCGAGAACTTTCTTTGCGCCAAAAGAGGCTATGCTGTAACGGTCTGCAAAACAAACCTCGTAACTGCGTGGCGGGAGTGGTGACAGCCTCAAGGCTTCAACTGTCTTGTCGCCGCCCCAGACAACTCGGACATTTGCTATTGATGAAAAATAATCATTCCAACCGCTTGAGCGTCCATAGCGGACAACTGCGAAACGTGATGCCACATCAGAATGCCTTCTTTCATCCAGAAGTTTCAGCATTGCCTTTATTATAATATCAACTTGAACAAAAGACTTAGAGGAAACTCTAACGACATTCATGTTTCCTGCCAAAAGACCTGAGACCAATGAATATGCAAAATTCACGGGCACGTTGGAAGGCGCTACATGAAATACAAGGCCGCGACCAAGCCGTAATTTATCAGAGGTAAAATCACTCTTCATCTTGACAAGACTTGCCCTACGACAGAAGAATGCGAACGTGATGACATCCGGGTACTGCCTGGATGAAGGATTTTTCATGATTAGAGAGGAAAGCGCATCAAGGAATTCTACGGCATCATCTGAGAATGGCACATCAGGCCGAGGTGCCTCAAAAGCACTCCAGTCAACCTCTCTAGGATATAATAATGTTAATTCAGAATTTGGCTGCATAAGTGTCACTGCATCCGCGGATTTCCGCATTTTTTATTCTTCCCAATACTTTGAAATATTTGCCTTTCCGACCGCAAGGACAGTCATCCTCCCCTTCGAGAACACCTTCATCCTCGGTCAAAAGAATGTGTCCAGGATAGCTTTCTGGCAGCACTGAGACAACCTCGATCAGGCCCTTTTCACCTATTCCTGCGATAGAGAAGTCTTCCGGCCTGCGAATAATCACGTCACTGAAAGCTGATGCATGCAGATGACCGCATTCGCACTCCATGTAGACAGTGCCTGTCTGCTCAACCATGCCGTAATAATCATGAATGTTTCCGGGTTCGATTCCGCAAACATCGTTCAGTGATGCCTTGAAATCGCCTGGAGAGACTTTCTCGCTTTCCAGCTTTTTCCATCCGCCCCCATGTATCATGATGCCCTTGGACAAATCTGGCTTGTAGCCCAGTCCCTTGAGCCTTTTATAAAAATGCTCCCAGATCATGAAAGTGAACCCGAATAACAAGATAGGTTCCCCGTCATGTTCTTTGAGGAAATCGCTCAACCCTTCCACATCCAGATTCATCTCCTCGTCAAGAGCGAAACAGCGCTTTGAGCCGAAAACCGAGAAGCCAAGAATGCCTGCGCCCCTAGCAGAGAACATCTTTCTATCCTTTATTACCGCACTGGAATCTAGGATCAGCATCGGAAGACGGCTCTTCCCGATGAACGATTCGACTATTTTCGCAAGGCATTTAGTCTGGTTGGCAGAAGTTGCCCTGTCAAGATATATTCTAGACCTCTGTTGTCCCGAAGTGCCCGAAGAAGTCATGGTTTTGATTACTTCCTCTTTCGGCACGCTTGCGAGGTCATATTCCTTGAAAACCCTTACAGGGAGGAATGGTAGCTGATCGTATGAGGGTAGACGTGAAATGTTAACCCCCAGCGCATCGATGTATCTCCTGTAGAGGTCGCAGGACATATAGTGATGCACCGTCATTTCCAGCAAGCGCTCGTCCAGCATTTTTGTCTTTTCTGCCTTGGCGAGCGAATACGGTGATATATTCAATATTTCCTCTATCTTCATCAAATGCTCCTTTGTAATTGCTGGTAATCAATTTTTCCGCTATCCTTGGTCGGAATCCTGTCCAACACACTCACATCAAACGCCCTGAGGTTGAAACCTGTCTTATCGCAGAGATATTCTTTAATCCTTGTCTCAAGGCCTGTTTCCGTAACAAATATCGTGATTTTGTCGTCAACACCGACGCAAGCACATTCTGTAGTAATATTTTTTACGAGCTGTTCAAGAGCATCAAGGTTGCATCTGTTTCCCCACACCTTCACAAACCTTTTCTTTCGGCCGGTGATATAGAAGAACCCATCCGCATCCTTATGCGCTATATCGCCCGTCAGCAATCTTCCGTGATTCTCATCGCCTTTCATAAGATCATCTTTGCTCTCGGCGTAACCCATGCACACATTTGGACCCTCATACACCAGATCTCCATCAATGAGAGGGTTTTCAATCTCAGTTCCATTGGAATCTGCAATGAACATTCTACCGCCAGGGATCGGGATGCCAATGCTTGAATATTTTTCCAACGCCCAATCGAAAGGAAGGTAGCTCATCCTAGGCGAGGCTTCGGTCTGTCCATACATAACGATGAACTTTTTTCCATGCTCCTTTGCTTTCTGAATGAATTCTTTCGCTATTTCTGCCTTGAGTTTGCCGCCAGCCTGAGTCATAGTCTTCAAATCCGGCAGATTCATATCCATGAAACGCAACCTGCGCAACATCTCGTAAGTGTAAGGAACTCCTGCGATAGAAGTCGCTCTCTCGGCTCTTACGAATTCCCAGAATGGCTTTTGTATGACAGGCTTATCTGTCAGCAGCAAGGTAGCTCCTTTGAGGAGATGGCTGTTGATTACCGACATTCCATAGGAATAATGCATAGGAAGAGATGTGACAGCACGTTCACCGGAGCCTATTCCAAGATAATCGACTATCGATTTCGCATTGCTGAGCAGATTTTTCTCACTAATCCTGACAAGTTTCGGGCTTCCTGTGCTTCCTGAAGTGGTGAGAAGGAGGAGGAGGTCCGGATTTATCGGGAAACGACTGTAAGCGGTCCTGACGAGGACATATTCATCAAAATCGAGGACTGCCTCACCCGCATTCAGTTTCATTTCCGCTGGCATCCAGAGATAAGAAGGATTATATCGTTCTATCAGACGTTTTATCATCGAAGGATCCTTGGCAGAATCCAACAGAGCCAGAGGAATATGTTTGTTCAGAAAGCCGACATAGCCAGCAAGTGAAGCGTAGCTGTTCCTGCAAAGACAGAAGACTAAGCATTCTGAAGACAATTTCTCGGCAATTTTTTCAGCATCGGCATTCAAGGCAGCATAACTGACGTGCCTGCCGTCATCGGTGACAACTGCATCATTGTCTTTATATTCCAGCAGGTCAAACATCATATATTCTTTCTTATATCTTGCGCTATCAATTCTGGTGTCAGACGATTTTGCCGGATCAGGCTCTCGTAACTTCCAGCAAGATCGAAATTATCTCTTATTCCCAGCCTGACGAGTTTCGGCATATTGCCATTTTTCGCCAGCACTTCAGAAACCGCGCCACCCAAGCCTCCTATCGTGCTATGCTCCTCAACGGTGAACAATGCCTTTGAACTACTCGCTATTTCAAGTATCCTTTGTTTGTCAATAGGTTTTATTGAATATATGTCCGTGACCGAGGCTGAGATGCCATCATTTCCGAGAATTTCAGCAGCCTTCAGAGCACTGTCCACAACTGTTCCCGTTACCAATATTGCAACGTCGGGACCTTCCCTCAACTTCACAGACCCACCTATACGAAATTGCCTGTCCTCTTTGTAGATTATAGGACTGTTAAGACCTCCTGTAAGGCGCATATACACAGCAGAATCAGACTTCAACGCCTCGCAAAACAGCAGTACTGCGGCCCCTGCATCGGCTGGAGACAGCACGATGAGATTTGGAATAGCCCTAACTATCGAAAGGTCTTCGATCGTATAATGCGTATTTCCAGAATATCCCTGGCTGAATCCTGCTCCAGAGCCAATAAGTACGGCCTTAAGATGCATATACCCAAAGTAATGGCGCATCTGCTCGCACCCTCTCATAGACAAAAAAGTCGCATAAGTAGAGGCTACGGGATGATAGCCTTCCACAGAAAGTCCTGCGGTCATTCCAAGCATATTCTGTTCTGCAATCCCTGCGTTGACGAACTGTTCAGGGAACATTCCCACGAACCTGTCCATGCCCGAAAGCTGAGCAAGATCGGCAGTGAGAAGGATGAATTTGCTATCCTCCTTTGCTGCCTCGCAAGCTGCTATGCCGAATATCGCTCCCCTCTGGCCAAGACGACTGAACGTTCTGGCGCTTATGTTATTCAATGCGATCATTCCCCGTCACCTCCTCTACTGCTTGTTTATACTGTTCCTCTGTTAAAACGTGATGGTGCCATTCCCTTCGATTTTCCATGAATGACACGCCTTTGCCTTTTACGGTATGAGCGACAACGCAGATAGGCTTGTCACTTTTCTTCGATAGAGCTTCAATCAGCAGACTGCAATCGTGCCCGTCCACATCACACGAGTCGAAACCAAAGGCACGGAATCGTTCCGATAATGGAGCATTGTTCATTACATCAGCGGTTTTCCCATCGTATTGCAAGCCGTTGCAGTCCACAATTACTGTCAGATTGTTCAGCATGTACTGAGAGGCCGCCATTGCGGACTCCCAGACTAGACCTTCGTCGCACTCGCCGTCGCCTACGATCACATACACCCTGTTTGTCAGACCTTTCTTTTTGCAAGCCAAAGCCTGACCGACAGCGAAAGATATACCCAAGCTAAGACTGCCTCCAGAAAATTCGATGCCGTTCCAGATATTTCTCAGCGCATGAGCATGGAACGCCGAGCCATCGGTCTCGAAAGAATCCAGATCTTCTTTTGTCAGAAAACCTTTATGATAAAGAGCTGGATAATATGCAATCACACAATGCCCTTTACTTACGACCAAGCGATCCCTGTTTTCATCTTTGGGATTTTTAGGGTCGATATTCAGAATGCCGCCATATAGCACTGCGAATATTTCGACAGTGGACAAGCCGCCACCAAGGTGTGCCCCATTCTTTCCACCTTTGAACGCCAATTCCAAGGCATCCAATCTCAATTGCTTAGCGAAAATTTTGATTTCATTAATATTCATCTGTTACATTCCTCCATCAACCCTGATGATTCTGCCCGTGATGAATGAAGCCCTATCTGAGGCAAGAAAGAGCATCGCGTTGGCAATTTCTTCAGGTTTGCCAAGACGTTTCATGTCTGTTCGCGAGACCATTTCATCGTATGCCTTCGCCTCCATTTGCTTTGCCATATTCGTATCGGTAAGGCCTGGGGCAATGGCATTCACTCTAATTCCGTAAGGGGCAAGCTCTCTGGCTATTATCTTAGTGAAACTCATTACAGCCGCTTTGCTTGAGCCGTAGGAAGTGTACCCGGAGAAATTGTCCAGTCCAGCGACAGAACCCATATTGATGATGCTTCCGCTACGCTGCCTCATCATAAGCCTCGAGACGATTTGCGTAACCAGAACAGCGGAGAAGAAGTTCACTTGAAAAACCTCCTTGAGCTGGCTCATAGGGGTCATTTGCAAAAGGGAGCCAGCCGCAATGCCTGCATTATTTATCAATACATCAATATGACGGCGCTCCTCAAGAAGTGGCTTGAACGCCGACATGATGGCATTTTCATCCATCATGTCACAGTAAATCATCTCTATTTTGACGTGATTCGCACGCATCAATTCAGCCGCATATTTGGAGAACTCAGGGTTCTCACCACGAATGCAGCAGATTATGTCATAGCCTTCCTCGGCGAAGAGACCCACCGCCACTCTGCCGATGCCTCTATTGCATCCTGTTATGAGAAGCTGCCTGGCCATCAGAATTTCACGTTATATTTTGTCGAAAGGATCTCCTTTCCTTTCTCGTAGGAAGAAAAATCAATGATGTCATCGGTTTCCATCATGATATTGAAAGCATCTTCCAGGGCTGCGACAAGGGTCATGTGACCCACGGAATCCCACAGCTCCGTTCCTTGATATTGCAGGCCAGAAAGTTTGTCTGCCGAGACATTGAAATTGTCTATGAAAGCCTGATTGTATTTTTCCAAATTCGTCATAATAATTGCCTCTAAAATAAACTTTTAAAATTACGCAATTAATTCAAAGTATAAAAATCACTCAAATACGCTATTTTCAAAGAGCATCTAAGAATCCAAATGTCTTATGATTTTTGCTGGTACGCCAACACAGAGAGAATACGGTGGCACATCATGAGTGACGACACTGTTCGCTCCTATGATGCTGCCCGCTCCTATTCTTACCCCTGGCATTATGCAAGCATTCTCTCCTATCCAGACATTATCCCCGATAATTACCTCACCTTTAGATTCAAGCCGTCTATCCACAAATGGGACATCTGTCCTTTCCAAGACTCCATGCGAATGATCTGTAATCAGCACATGACTTCCAATTAAAACGTTATTTCCAAGAGTGATCTTGTTTATGACTCCTACATGACAATAATAATTAAAAATCACATTGTCGCCGATGACCAGCTCCGGAGAAAACTTCTGACCCCTAAAATCTTCTATACATTCCATTCTTAGACCCGGGCCAGATGCGAAATCTTTCCCTATTGTCATGTATTTTGCACCTGATATGAAATTCGGGTGAGCAAGTCGGCTATTAGGTCCTATAGACGAGACCGACAAGACGAACCTGTGATTCTCAGCACGAGCCAGCGCCCTTTCCCAATTCTCTGAAATTTCTAACACAGCTTTTGACACTATATCTTTGACGTTCATAACGTAAAAACTATATATTCTTCAAATACTTCGACAGAAAGACGTTGTACACCGAATATGAGGTGAGGCCGTCGGGGGTGGTGGTAGACAGGAGCATCTCTTTGTCTACTAAGGAGTTGATAGCTCGGAGAACTGAGGCCCCGGATGGGAGGGCATGCTTCCTAAGGAATGAGGCGGCAGTGGGTTTGGAGACGGAGCCTTCTCTTGCAACCGCAGTCAGGACATTCCACTGCTGAGCCGTCAGCAGCCGCCTGATTTCAAGGAAACGGTCCTGATTGCTCTCCAAGATACGCACGATGGCATTGTTGACATCATTCCTGCCGACCTTGTCACCGCTAATCATGAAGACAGTATTGCAAAGGGCTTGGGTGTAAAAGGTGTAATCCTCGGTCCATTCGATAATATATTCAATGTCAGATGGTTCAATTTCCTTTCCTCCCTTATTGAACATATCCGTTATGAATCTTGAATATACTGCCTTGTCCAACTTTCCCAGGTTCATGAATATGGTGCTCTCATAAAAGGGGCTTTTGGCATTGGTGAACATGTCGCTCATAACGTGCTTCCTGCTACCACTGAATATGAAGTGGACATTGCCCAGAGGTTGAATATAAGTCCTCAGCAGAGCTTCCATATTCACATCCTGAAACTCTCTTATCTGCTGAAACTCGTCAATCGCTACAAGGACAGTGGTTCCGCTGCCTTCAAGATAGGTCAACAGGGACTTCAAAGTCATGGCCTTATCTTCGCTGGATTGCCAAGTAATTGAGACCTGCGGCTGACCAGTGACGGGATCGTAGCTTATCAGCGGCCTTATCCCTCCAAGCGACCTGAAAAACTTCGAAATCTTTGAGTTTTCTTTGAGAACGCTTACCACGGCCTCTGACAACAGCCTGATGAAATCGTCAAGATTACTGGCCGAGCTGATGTCTGCGTAGACTGTCTTGATTTTCAATTTTCTCGAAGCTATCTCGTCGAAAGTCCTGAGGATGAGGCCAGTCTTGCCCAGCCTTCGTGGAGAGATGAGCGTCACGTTCCTCCCGTTTTCCACGTCTTCGATGAGCCGGGAAGTTTCCTCTTCCCTGTCGCAGAACAGTTCTTTAGACCTGTACGGCTCCAATATGAAAGGATTGTCGTTCATGCATCTACTGATTTGCGCAAATATAATTAACAAAATGTTATTAACAAAATGTTAATTAAATATATCGTCCGTCGTAGCTGAAATTATTTGTTGGAGTAATGACCACGGAGGGAGATTACATAGACAGTGACAACATTGTCGTTGACGGAATAGATGATGCGGTTCTTCGGCGGCCATATCAAGGTATTTTTTCTGATTGGCCCTAGGCTCTTTCGCAGTGATTATCTCCATATCCAATCATCTTTAACTGCCTTGAATATAAGAATATATTTTAGAAGCATACATAAAAGGATACATAAATACGTACACTATTTTTTTGCAAAATAGTGCAGTTTTGAACAGCCTAAATTTGCAGAATATTGCAGTTTTCTAGCACCGGAAATTGCGGAATAGCGCATTATTCCTCTGGGAGGAACATTGGGTCCCAGGCGGGGAGGAGGATCGGCTTCTGATTCAGCATATCCATGATATCGGCTGGAACGAACCTCTTTTCTGCGACGAGGCGGAACATATATTCATTGAACCACTCGTCGGTCATGATGAGGTTGCCCTTGTAGCCGGAGGCCTCGCCCCAGCTGTTCTCAACCATCCATTTGACGGGCTTGCCGTCACGCAGGTCAGCCGCAATCAGAGTCATTGCGTGGGATGAGCCGCTGGCATGGGTCATTATCCTCTGCTTCTTGTCCATGCCGAAAGTAGTTCCGAAGAGGGAGCCGTAGTCGTAGTTCCGAAGGTCCAGAGTGCCCTTCGTCCTGTCCATGAACTTGCCCACGTCACAGGAAAAGTACATGGCAGTGTTGGCCTTGATTGAAGCGATTGCTATTTCCTTGATGCGTTCTATTGGCAGGTTGACATACAGCCAGTTCTGGCCGTCATAGACGTGACGGTCGTAATCGATTTCATAAACCTTGCCGTACTCGCGAGAAGGGTCGTTCATCAGCATGACGTAGTTGTTTTCAAGATCCTCACCGATGAACTCCGCATAGAACGACTTCGGAGTGTAGGTCTTGCGGCTGACGAATTCGTTCTTCGAATTATATCTTGCCCATTCGAACTCCTTCGGTGGCTCGCCGAGACAGAGGACGAGCATTCTATAAACTTCCTTCAACATCTGGACCTTCATCTCATGGCAGTCTTTCTTAGAAGCATCTCGCAACTTCAAGCCGTCTTCCCTCAGTTTAGTGGCAATCTGGCTGCGCATCCCAGAGGTGTTATTTGCTGAATATGTCTCCGGCATGGCATCTGATGGCACCAGACCGTACTTCATCACTAGGTTTGCAACGCCGGTGAACTGCCCGCCGTCGCCGATAGGGTTGCTGAACAGCCAGTCTACTTTCCTATCGTCGAAAGGAAGATCTTTCGCGTCAATCACGCCTTGAAGGAACAAGTTTGCCTTCTCCAGCTGATCGTAAAAGAATATGTAGTTTTGCGAGAAAGTGAAACTGCCCAGGTCATGCTTCTCGATCATTCTAGACCTAAGCACGTTAAGTCCGGAGAACAGCCAGCACCTGCCGGAGGACTTCTGGTTCGTGCGGCCCTTGGTCTTCACTTCATCAGAGAAATGGGTGTCTATCATGGCAAGATTGTCCACATTTGTAGCGAGCACGCTTATAGAATTGGAATTGAGCGCATTGCGTATTGCCTTGTCCGATGCTGTGCCCTCGTAGCCCTTTGAAATCTCAGAGAGAATTTCAGCGGAGATGCCGCCTTGAAGGTCAATTTTGGATTGCGAAAATGCTTCGGAGGCGCAAAGTGCCATGGCAGAGACTGCCAGAAGGAAAAATCTTGCTTTCATAATATTAGGATATTGCATTTTGCGAATATAGCCAATATTCGGCATATTTCTAATTGTCGAAAATAGTGACAGGCAATATTTCGACAGAAATGATTAATTTCGCAGCCACGAAAATACTTTTATGGCGAAGAGAAAAAGGACATTCCTAGGACGTTTGTGGAGGCTGCTAGTGATAAAGCTGCCGCTGGCACTCATTGCGCTTTCGCTGGTGAGCGTCATCGTACTGAAGTGGTGTCCAATTCTTGTCACCCCTACGATGATTCAGCGATCGATTCAGTTCCGTGACGACAAAAATTATCACACTCACTACAAGTGGGTAAGATATAAGAATATATCGCCAGAAATGGCCCGTGCAGTGATGGCTAGCGAGGACAATCTGTTCGACAAGCACAATGGGTTCGACTGGAAAGCCATCAAAGAAGCTAGGCAGGAATATGAGTCTGGAAAGAGGCAGAGGATTCGTGGGGCAAGCACGATTTCCCAGCAGACCGCAAAGAATGTGTTCCTGTTCCAGTCGCGTTCATGGTGCAGGAAGGGCTTAGAGGCCTATTTCACGGTGCTCATCGAGGTGCTCTGGAGCAAGGAGCGGATAATGGAGGTCTATCTGAATGTCATTGAGATGGGTAAAGGAATATATGGAAGCGAGGCTGCCGCAGAGCAGCTGTTCGGAACCACTGCGGCGAAGATGACTCGCCAGCAATGCTGCCTAATTGCCGCATGCCTGCCGAATCCTCTTCGACGCAATGCAGCCCGCCCGACGAGTTATCTCATGATGCGCGCTAACCAGATTGCTGCCCTGGAGCCGAAACTCGCCTACCCCAACTGGGTTTATCACAAGAGCGCTGCACCTAAAAAAGAAAAGTCCTCCGCCAAGAAATCAAAATAGCCTGCTTCCCGGACTGAAATCCAGAATATCTATTTCAGCGTGGAGAGGCAGTCGAGGACGTTCTTTTCAATGCTTTCGGTGGTATATTCAGTCTTCTGGAATTTGTCGCCGGTGATATGCTCGAAGAGCTCGATGTAGCGGTCGGTGATGCTGTTTACCACATCTGGAGTCATTTCTGGCACCTTCTGCCCCACCTGTCCCTGGAAGCCACCTGCCATCAGCCATTCACGAACGAATTCCTTGGAAAGTTGTTTCTGATGCTCGCCTTTGGCCAGCCTTTCTTCATAACCATCGGAGTAGAAATAGCGGGAAGAGTCCGGGGTATGCACCTCATCCATCAGGTAAATCTGACCGTCCTTCTTGCCGAACTCGTATTTTGTGTCTACCAACAAGAGACCTTGCTTGGCAGCGATTTCCGTTCCACGAGCGAAAATTGCCCTTGTATATTCCTCTAGCTTAGCGTAATCCTCTTTACCTACGAGGCCGCTAGAGATGATTTCATCTCTGGTCACGTCTTCGTCGTGTCCTTCGATGGCTTTTGAAGTTGGAGTGATGATGGGCTCAGGGAATCTCTGATTTTCCACCATGCCGTCTGGAAGCTTCACGCCGCAGAGTTCGCGCTTTCCAGCCTTGTACTCTCTCCATGCATGACCGGCTAGGTAACCTCTGATGACCATCTCGACTCTGAATGGTTCGCATTTGTAACCGATTGTTACCGAAGGATCCGGAACTGCAATTTTCCAGTTCGGAAGAATGTCCTTCGTCGCATCCAGGAACTTAGCTGCTATCCTGTTCAGCACCTGTCCTTTGTAAGGTATGCCTTTAGGCAGAACCACATCAAAGGCCGAGATCCTGTCTGTCACGACCATGACCAGATACTTTCCTTCGATGTCATAGACATCACGAACTTTCCCGACATACTTTCCTGCTTGTCCTGGCAGCTTGAAATCGGTATTAACAATTGCTTCCATATATTTTATGAATATTAAGTTCTGCCCGCAAAATTAGCAATTCTCACTCTCTTTACATAGGAATATGCCAACAACTTTTCAACAAATCATTACACCTAGAGACTCGGTTCAAGCTAGGAGCAAACGGAAACGCTAGTAGTAGTGGTACCTCGAGCGGTAGCGGAGGACGAAGAAGGTTGTTAGGCATAGGGCGACGATTTCGGCGGCAATGACGGAGCACCAGATTCCATTGATGCCGAAAATCAACGGCAGCAACATGATCGCTGCCACTTCGCAGACGAGCGTTCTGAAAAAAGAAATGACCGCTGAAATCACGCCGTTGCTAAGAGCAGTGAAGAGAGCTGAGCCGAAAATATTGAACCCGCACAGCAGGAAAGCGATAGAATATATCCTGAAAGCATGGCGAGTGAGCAGCCAGAGCTCGTGATCATAGCCGACGAAGCTCGAAGCCAGCGGCCCAGCGAGCAGTTCGGCTGCCAACGTCATAAAAACGGCAACCATGGCTATTATCTTCAAGCTCTTCGAGAATATATTCTTAAGCTCATCATGATTTTCCGCTCCGAAATTATAGCCTATCACTGGTTCGACGCCGACGGAATACCCAATGAAGATAGCCACGAATATGAAGTTGATGTACATCAGCACGCCATAGGCAGCGACTCCATTTTCCCCAAGATATTTCATCAGCTGGTAATTGAACAGCATTCCGACAACGGAAGCAGCGATGTTTGACAATAACTCAGAAGAGCCGTTGGCGCAGGCATTTAGCAGAATGCCAGCCTTTCTGGCCGGCCTGCCGAGTTTCAGCAGCGAAGAATTCTTCCTGGCGAAATAGGCCAGAGGCACGAAGCCGCCAACGCACTGACTCAGTCCCGTAGCGGCAGCAGCACCAGCCAGCCCCCAATGGAATACGCCAATGAATAAGGCATCCATGCAAATATTCATGAGACCGGCACCTATGGTAACCCAGAATCCCATCGTTGGCTTGGCTGCGGTAATCATCAAAGGCTGAAATACGAATTGAAGCAAAGCCGCCGGCAACGCCGACAAGCATATAGATCCATAAAGGACGCACTGATCCACCATGTCTTCCGTGGCGCCTAGGAATATTGAGACTTTTCTAACGGACAGAATCCCGATGACAGCCAAAATAACGCCCAGAACCAACGCGAAATACACCAGCATAGAAAAAACCTTGTTCGCCTTGGCATCATCTTTCTGCCCTAAAAGCCTGGAAACCATCGCCGCTCCACCCGTTCCTATCATGAACCCGAAGGATGTCAGCATTTGAATGAAAGGGAAAATGAGATTGAGGGCTGCGAAAGGGGTTTTCCCGACCAGGTTAGACACGAAAAGCCCGTCCACGATGTTATACACCGAGGCAAACAACATCATGCCTATTGTCGGAATCGTGAAACGGAAAAGAACCCCGTACGTGAAATGGTCGGAAAGCTTGATTTTCATAGCGTGGCAAAGGTCGGCATTATATTCCGAATTGCCAAACCTTGCTCGGCAGAGATTATTCTGCTCCAGAAATCAGCTCCTCGACGACTGGAGCCAGGGCATCATATTCATAGCCTCTCGTAAGCCCGAACTTCAGCAGCTTCAGCTTTCTCTCCGGATCACCTTCCAGCGCCTTGCACTTCACTTCCATGACGGAGCGCATCTTCTTGCGAGCCTCATCAGGATCGATCTCCTCCAGAGCGGCTGAAATGGCAGCCTGAGACACGCCTTTACCCCTTAGAGCGAAAGAGATTTTAGCAGGCCCCCACCCGTTCAGGCGGGACTTTTCCCTTGCAAAGGCAGCGGCGTACCTAGAATCATCAACGAACTTATCAGCAGCCAAGGCATCAACTGCCCGCTGCGCAAGATCCTTGTCCCCTTCAAATGCCTTAACAGCCTTTCTGAAAATGTCACATTGGCAATATTCTCTCTTGACGCACTGCCGCTGAAGGCTATTCAATATTTTTGAATATTCCATATTCATAAATCAGAAATCGAATCCGACGCTAAGGTATGCGCCCACCCTACGATTATAGCTGGACCAATGAATATTGCCTTTCACGGGTCCGATGATAGAATTATAAACGTATTGGAGTCCGCAGCCGAAATAGTCGTAGACATCGGAGCTCCAGCTATTTATATCTTTGAAATCGTCGAAGGTGGCAGCATAGTTGAACACTCCCGACAGGTAGTTGTTTTTGAATAGCTTGAAGCGCACGTCAAGGCCACCGACTGCAAGCATCGTCTGCATGGCAGCGGCATTATCTATTCCCATGAACGGAATCTGCTGGTCGAGATAACGGCCTGCCATAGTGCCGCCGATAGTGTTCGTATATGGCACAGGCACATCAGAGCCCAGAAGATAGCGGGCATCGATTGAAGGCATCGCTGCGAATATATCCCCGCCCAACAACCACTTGCCGCTGAACTGGAACGTGTGAAAATTATTGAACTTGTGTGGGAAACCCCCGAAAACCCATTCGTAGGAAAGTTTCAGCGAGCGTCCCTTCGTTGGGATATAGGAATTATCGAAAGAGTCAGCGATTGCATCCACGAATGCCGAAATGTAATCGTTGCTGAGCTGATTTATGTCATAATCACCAATGACCTGTTTTGCCATCATCGAACTGACATGGTAGTAGTCATTCCTGGCGCCAACCTTCAAGAAGAATTTCGACCAACGAATATTCGAGAGATACAGTTCCTGGCGAACATCCAAGAAGTTAATCTTGAACTTATTGTCACCGATGCTGAACATATTCCTGTCTGTGTATCTGACTCCGGCAAGGGCATTGAGCGTCATGCCCTTAGGATCGATGTACGAATACACGAACTTAGCGTATGGATTTGTTCCGACCTTGCCAGTGAAATCCAGCGAGTGACCTTGAAGTTTATGCACGCCGAAACCCACATTGACCAGCATCGAGACGATTTCCTCGGAGTCGAACCTCCCGCTCAAGCCTAGTTGGCTGATAGGGCCGCGCCGGCACATGAATTTCAGCCGGTATGGCTCGCAAGTCCCGCTTAGCTCGTAATTCACGTAATCAAACGCCCCTGTGCCAAGAATCGTTGCCTGAGCATCCTCGAAATCGTTCTTGTCCATCATGGTTCCGGCCTTGATTTTCAGCTGCTTCATCAGGTAAGCGCTTTCTGCGTCTGTGACCCCGATAATCTCAACCCCATCCACCATGACTTTCTTGTTTATAATGTCTTCGGCGCGTTTTCTACCGAGAGTCGTAGCGTCAGGACCAATCACTGCCTTAAGTGAATCCAGCTTGTCCGCAGCAGCCAGCGCAGCCTGATATCCTCTTTGATACATCGTGTCTATGCTCTGAGCATCAAAACTGAGCATGTTATAGCCTTCCAAGTCCGGCTTGATCGTGACATCCGGAATCATCACGTTATTCTCAAAGGAATTACGTCCCATCATGTCAATCCCCGCGCCAAAGATGTCCATCAGATTGTTAATTTGGTCGTAGTCCTTGTAGCCCTCCGAAAGATCTATTCCAATTATTATGTCAGCCCCCGCCGCCTTAGCGATGTCCGTAGGGAAATTATTTCTCATTCCCCCATCTACCAGCACCATTCCGTCTGTTTTCACTGGAGTGAACATTCCCGGAATGGACATGGTTGAACGCAGCGCAGTGTTCAATTTTCCCTCATTCCACACCTTTGCCTTGCCCGAAACCAAATCAGTCGCGACGCAGATGAAAGGAATTGGAAGCTTATAGAAATCAATGGAATCTTGATAACCAACAGAAAGAGCACTGAATATGTTGTTGACATTCTGACCATAGATCATTCCCGAAGGCAGGCTCCCTAGGAGGTTATTCTTCACCATTGACGAAGCGTCCGAATTGCCAGCGCCCAAGCGTATCTTGTTCAAAGACTTACGTTCTATTTGCGAATTATCTTCAATCTTCAGTCCGTAAGGAGTGCTGTCATAGTAGAAAGGGAAAGAGAGGATATATTTTTCTTTATATTTCCTCTGGGCGTACGAACTATATTCCTGCGGTATCTTATCGCTCAAGGTGTAATTCCAGTCCAGGCTACGAATCAATGTATCCAGCTGATCCTCGCTGTAACCCAATGAATATATTCCGCCAATCAGTCCACCGATGCTGGTGCCAAGAACCAAGTCAATAGGGATGCCCACGTTTTTCATATATTGCATTGCTCCAATCTCGGCTGCACCTTTCGCACCGCCCCCACAGAGCACCAGAGCGACCGTCGGACGATGCCTGTTCTGCCTCACCGAATCAAGGTGCTGGCGGATGTCTTCCAGCCTTAGATCACCGATGACGCTCTCTTTGAGCCTGGCGTCGTCATCCGCATTCTGGGCGCTCACTGAATATATCGCATTCAATGAAACGAGAACAGAGAGCAGCATATTCATAAATCTCGCTTTCATTCGTCAGGTTCGTTTTGATTGGATTGATTATGTTTCCCGGCAAGCATTCCGCAGGCGGCAGAAATGTCTTCCCCTCTGGAAGCCCTAATGGTGCAAGTAATGCCTTGATTGGAAAGCCTGTCCCTGAATTTTTCCATTATCAGCTCCGGAGAAGTCTGGTACGGTGCATCCGGAATCTTGTGGAATCGAATGAGGTTCACTCTGCACTCCAGCCCCTTCAGTAGTCTGGAAAAGGCATCGGCATGGCGTTTATCGTCGTTCAGGCCGGCAAACATGATGTATTCGAAGCTCACTCGCCTCTGACCCGTGAAATCATATTGCTTGATCAGCCTTATCACATCCTCGATAGGATATTTCTTCTGAATCGGCATGAGATCGCCTCTTTCCTCGCCAAAAGGGTCGTGCAGGCTCACGGCAAGGTGGCAGCGAGTCTCATCGAGATATTTTTTCAAAACTGGCACGATGCCTATCGTGGAAAGGGTAATGCGCTTAGGGCTCCAGCCGAAGCCCCAGTCTGCAGTCAGCACGTCTATCGCTTTCTTCACGTTGGCATAGTTGTCCAGAGGCTCGCCCATGCCCATGAACACAGCATTCGTGAGTTCCCCGGACTCATCGATTGAAATGAACTGGTTCAGGATGTCGGACACGGACAGGTTGCCGTGAAAGCCTTGACGACCAGTCATGCAGAATTTGCAGCCCATGCGGCAACCTGCCTGAGATGACACGCAAAGCGTCTTCCTGTCCTCCTCTGGTATCATCACGGCCTCGACTGAGCTGTCTTCATAGTCATAGAGTTCGCCGCTGCTGGTGTTCTGCCTGAAAGACTTTGGGCAGCGCACGGGGAAAAGGTATTTTTTCGTGCCGTCGGTGGAAATCTGGCAGGCCGAAGGGGCCGCGACGCCAAGATCGTAGGCCTCCGCCAGCCTTTGCCTCCCCACTTTGGAAATATTCGTCATTTCTTCTATGCTCCTTACTTTCTTTGAATATAGCCACTGCGCTATCTGTTTGCCAGTGAACGCTGGCAAACCTAACCCCACAGCTGCTTCCTTCAGCTCTTCAGGAGTCTTTCCAAGCAATTTTTCCTTCATTTCTTCATAGATTTTGGCACTTAGCAAATTTAGTAAAATTAATCGCACAATCTCAGTTATTTTGATAACTTTGCAACAGGCAATGAACATGTTGTCTTATTTTTAACAATTTAAATTCACAGACATTATGGCAAAAGAGGGAGAGAATCAGGCTGCAGAAGTTAACGCCGCTAAAATGAAGGCGCTGCAGGCTACGATCGACAAGATTGAGAAAGACTACGGGAAAGGGACGATCATGAAGCTGGGAGATCAGCCACAATGGGATGTCCAAGTCATTCCTTCAGGTTCCATCGCGCTAGATCACGCATTGGGAGTCGGGGGCTATCCGCGCGGGAGAATCATTGAAATCTATGGCCCTGAGTCCAGCGGAAAGACCACTCTGGCAATCCACGCAATCGCACAGGCTCAGAAACAAGGAGGCATCGCCGCAATGATCGATGCCGAGCACGCATTCGACAGGACCTATGCCAAGGCACTCGGAGTGAATCTGGACACGCTCCTCATTTCGCAGCCGGACAACGGCGAACAGGCGCTGGAAATCGCCGACAACCTAATCCGTTCTGGGGCAGTTGACATCGTTGTGATCGACTCTGTGGCAGCTCTGACTCCGAAGGCTGAAATCGAGGGCGAGATGGGCGACAACAAGGTTGGGCTTCAGGCCAGGCTGATGAGCCAGGCACTCCGCAAGCTCACGGCAAACATCGCCAAGACAAACACCTGCTGCATATTCATAAACCAGCTGAGGGAGAAAATCGGCGTCATGTTCGGAAACCCAGAGACCACGACTGGTGGCAACGCACTGAAATTCTATGCTTCGGTCCGCTTGGACATCAGGAAGACCACCCAGTTGAAGGATGGCGATGAAGCGCTTGGCAACAGGGCACGGGTAAAGGTAGTTAAGAACAAGATGGCTCCTCCTTTCAAGAAGGCCGAATTCGACATCGTGTATGGTGAGGGGATATCTCACGTTGGAGAAGTCGTGGACTTGGGCGTCGAATACAACATCATCCAAAAGAGTGGCTCATGGTTCAGCTACAATGACCAGAAACTCGCACAGGGCCGCGAGGGCGCGAAGCAGTACCTCAAGGATAATCCTGCAGTCTGCGATGAGATCGAAGCCAAAATCCGCGAGGTCCTCAAGACCATCAAAGACGACTAAAGTCCTTATTAGTTTGCGATAGAGAAGAGGGTGACTAAAAAGTCCAAATGGACTTAGAGGTCATCCTCCTTTTTTTTGTTGTGACGACCCGGGCAGCCCGGTAGCTCATAGATCAAGTCCAAAACCCTGTGTTTCAGAATACACCACGTAATCCTTAATTATACTCCCAGTCATCCCGAACATCCCACCACGTCATCCTTAACTATACTCCCAGTCATCCCGAACATCCCACCACGTCATCCCGAACATCCCACCGCGTCATCACGAACATCCCACTGCGTCATCTTGCTATACGGCCAACCACGTCATCCTGAACTTGTTTCAGGATCTTTGTCCAACTATCCCGTCACCCAGAGCCGATTCTGTTCCTACGTTTACAATTGGCGGGCAGGCATGCTTGCATCGGAATGCGCTGCACAACATGACGCCATGCCCAGCCCAGCTTTTAAAAGCACCCCTCGGAAGGCACTGCCTCATTACGTGCCACTGCAATGAATAGTACCCAGCCCGCTATTTGCACGGACAAATCCTTCCGGATCATAATTATATGTTCGAGTTGCAATAGCATCAAGATTGAGTCCCATGAATTGGTCGCAGGATGAACGAGTGGCGCCGAACAATGCGAAGAGGCGTTTGAATAGAATGACGATTAATAAATGATCATTCAAAAACTTCATCCCGTGCATTTGTCGGAAAGGACGACGCACATACAATCTCTTCCGTAATCTGTCTCACACTCGGGTCATATCACATATTTCAATCATGCTTCTGGCAATCGCTCCCCGAATCTCAAGCGGGGATCCGTTTCGCTTCGCTCAACACCGCTCCTTCCACACAATCTGCAACGTCCTATTTTGCAGAACTTGCATCTTGCCCCCACCCTTAATCCGGATTTAAAAGGAAGGGGAACTATTCGCTATCAATCAGGGATAGTAAAAATGGAGAGTACTGTCAATCAGTGGCTTTTAGTTTGCTTCAGACATCCCCAGTGGCTATCCGAATTTTCGAACGCGAGCGTAACTACTTGACAACAATTAGCTTACAGGAGCCGCATCATATGTAGGACGAAGATGAGTATTAGGAGATTGTGATTCGCAGAGTCAGTCTTTTTATGCAAGCGAATTTGTAATCTTGAACCATATGGGAAACACAACTGAACGCCTGGAACAATTACGGGAGTCCGCAAAAAAACATTGAACACCGTGAGTGCGTTTGGACCCCCACAAAGCGAGTTAGGTTATATCGTGCCTGATTTGCTTTGTTGCTTAGGCCAAATCACACTGTTTCAACCGGCTCTCCAGCCCACCGTCCGTAAAAGGGTCTGGATTACGGACGGAGAACCGGAAAATCACTCGCCGTCCGTAAAAGGGCCTGGATTACGGACGGAGAACCGGAAAATCACTCGCCGTCCGTAAAAGGGCCAGATTTACGGATGGAAAGGGGAAAATAGCAATATGAAGACTTTCCCAGAAAAAGAACGAACTTGTGCAGCAACGTTTGAAAAGGAAGGTGACTAAAAGGCGAAAGACTGACGCTGTCGTGGTTCCGCCTATCAAAAAAAGGATGGTCACCCTATTTCGTTTTTCGGAAAGGATGCTATAGCAGGTGGAAATAATCAGGCGTAGATTCTATCTTCTTTTCTGTTGGCTTGCTGCCATTGTCGTATCTACTACGAATCTCTGTCTTCCAGTCATTTGGGAATGTCGGACTTTCAGACTCACGCACTTTAGCATCCTGCTCGGAATATTTTCCATCCAAGTCCTCTGCGTAGAATTTGGTAATGAACAGCGTGCCTTCATCTGACTGGATATACTGGCAGTCTTGGAATGAGGCATCATTGCAATTATGCATGCGATATCCATTCTGCGAATATGACACGGAGATTATGACTCTTCTTTCTTCGCATGAAGCATAGAACTTTCTTTCCAAATGATTTATGAGAGAATCCTTTGCGTCAAAAACGGCAACGGCACAAGTGTACACACCTTTTTCTTTCAGAGAGGTCGGAAAAGACTTCTTTCCGCTATCAGAAAAAATCCATTTTTCAGACTTTGAACTTGCCGAGATCAGGTTCACCACAAGACGGTTGCCATCATAGACTGAATGAAGACTGCCATAGACTGAAACGAAAGGAGGTATTTTTCTATGCTGGGAAAATGCTTCAGGCGCACATAACAATGACAGAGCTATCACGAAGATGAGCAACGAGATTATTTTGTCTTGCCGAAACATACCCATGAGTTAAATGGTTAAAATACACCGAATTGTTAAATATGTGGTCAAAAATATTTTGTTACAAAATAACAAAATAAAATTTAAAAGCAATACCATCCGAAGGAAAATATTTCACTTCGGCAATAAAATCGAGCCAAGTCCAAAATCTTGTTATAAAGTGGCAATTATCCGAGAGATTCCAAATTCCGGATAAGGCGGCTGGGCTTACTTGCCATCTGGCGCATTCACGCTGCCGGACTTGAAAATCTCATACAATGCAGATGCCCAGCGATCATATCCAGCCTTTAAAGGATGAGGATCTTTAGGCTTGTAATACTCCCTTATGTTGTCGAGACTTATGCCGCTCAGTTTGCCGATGTCGAGGACGCCTGCTCCATAGCGGGCGGCAATCTCCATCTGCATTTCAGACAGTTTCTTCCACCTGAGATATTTCTCAGACCTGCTATAAGCCTCCTTGTCAATCTTACCGTCCTGGTCAAGAAACTCAGGGGCATCGAAATCGAAGTTATAATACGAAGGGAGAAACCAGAATATCTGAGCATCCGGCAGGTTGCTTTGCAGATACTCCATCAAACCCTTGTAGCAAGACCATAAGCTGACATGCTCCGTCCAGCATCTGACATCCTTCCAGTCAGACGCATCCTTGCCTGTAAAGAACAGGATATATTCCTTGACCTCCGGAGTCTCGCTTACGATGAGTTCCAGCCCGGTGTCAAGAGGGTCGACGCTCACCTTGTTGTCTTTGTCATAACAATAAGAGATGGTAAAGCTGTCGTCCCCGTTGTCAACCGCAGTCCAGCCAGCGCCGTAGAATTGAGATGCCAGCCATATTCGGGTCTGGTCGGAGTCCATGCCACCGGGGATGCTGACTTTAAGGCGATTCCTGCCTATCTGGAAATTCACCTCACCGCCATTGGCCGATGGCTTGACGACTTCTATGCGGTTACCGATGTGACCAAGATTGAAGTAAGGAAAGACAAGCATGTTTCCTGCCGCCCGCGATTCCGCAGGGCTCGATCTTAGGATTTTGCGCAGGTTCTTTTTGCCATGCTCCCTGGCCTCATCCTCCGATGCGAAGCAGCCATTGTGCACGGTTCGCTTGCTTCCTTGCATCCAGGGCCTGTCTTCAATGCTTCCCGCAACTCCCTTAACCGGGTCGGCTAATGCTATATCGTTTGTGTTCGAAATCATAACGATATCGATTGGCAGGCTGTCCTTGAGAGCGACCAGCAGCTTCGCCCTGCCAAGGGTTCCGTTCATGGTCTGAGGCGCTGAATTCGTTCCTCCATACGAAAGATGACGTCGGTTGAGCTGAGGGTAGAATGTGCATCCACTCAGCTCGCTGAAACGGCTCTGCCAGTCGTTGGTATCACCCAGGCTGTCAAACAGAGTCCAGAGAGTCTTGCCCTGGAGAATCTTCTCTTGCGCCCCAAGATTCGCACAACAAGCCATGACGGCTGTCGCCAGAAGCGCGAATTTCGAAAAAAGCCTCATAATGTTTGTTTGTCGACAGAATATCCAGGATTATCTTTTCATAGCTTTGTTGAAGCAGTCCCGGCAGAGAGGCTCGTATGCTTCTTTTTCGCCGAGAACTACGAGTTCGTTGTCATTCACGAGCCTGTGGGAGTAATTAGCAAGAGCCCCGCATTTTACGCAGATAGCATGAACCTTGCGTACATCCTCCGCAATGGCCATGAGGTATGGCATAGGACCGAAAGGATTGCCTAGATAGTCCATGTCCAGACCAGCGATTATGACTCTTATTCCGCGATTCGCCAGCTCCTGGGCGACATCCACTAAGCTCATATCGTAGAATTGTGCCTCATCAATGCCTACGACCTGAACGTCGTCAGCAATTTTCAACATTTCCTTCGGATCCTTAACCGCATGGCAAGGGATTTTATGAAAGTCATGCGACACGACATCTTCATCGGAGAAACGGGTGTCTATGGTTGGCTTGAATATTTCTATTTTCAGGTTGGCGAATTTAGCCCTTCTTATCCTGCGAATCAGCTCCTCAGTCTTGCCAGAGAACATCGAGCCGCAGATGACTTCAATGCATCCTGCTTTTTTTGTGTTTTCTGAAAACATTTTCTTAGATTTGTGATTGCCACAAAGGTACAAAATTATCGCAATTATGGACGAGAACATTCTGTCAGGAATCCTGAAAAGGATTGAGGAAATCAAAGAAGAATTGAACGAGCTGGAAAGTAAGGTCAGGCAGATGGAAGCCGCTTCAGAGGAGCCAGTGAAGCTGGATGCTCCTGCCGAGGATCTTCCTGAAGAGCCTATTGACCTTTCCATCTCCGTTCCGGAAATCTCTGCGCCATCATTTGAGGACATTCCGCAGAGTCCTGTTCCTGAAGACCTCCCAGAAGTTTCCGAAGCCGCTCCGGCAGCGGAGAAAAAACACCGCAAGAAAAAGACTGTCCTGGAGGCCGAGACCGCAGAGAAAGCCGTCATGGACGTCATGGCCGAAAAGGAGGCATGGAGAACAGACAGGCCTGGATACCCGGTTAAGAATATAATAAGCGCCATTTCTTTGAACGACAGACTGCTGCTGATTAACTCGCTATTCAAAGAAGATCCCGTGCTGTTCCAAGGCACAATCGCGAAATTCAATGAGATGGGCTCGTTCCAAGAAGCCATCGATTACATCAAAGAGAATTTCAAGGACTGGGACCTTAACTCAGAGCCTGTCTACAGGCTGATGATGGCGGCCAGAAGGAAACTGCAATAAATGAACATATCGCATTGGCGTTCTCGTAAATTCTAGCTAGCATGGCAGGAAAGCTATTCATAGTGCCTACGCCCGTAGGCAACCTAGATGACATGACTTTCAGGGCAGTTCAAGTTCTGAAAGAAGTAGATTTGGTACTGGCGGAGGACACTCGGACTAGCGGCATTCTGCTAAAACACTTTGACATTCATGCAAGGCTTCAGTCGCATCACAAGTTCAACGAGCATGAGACGGCTGGGCTTATTAAAGAACGGATTGAAGCTGGCTTGAACGTGGCTCTCATCAGCGATGCTGGAACGCCGGGGATTTCCGATCCAGGCTTCTTGCTCGTTCGCACTTGCGCTGCCGAAGGCATTGAGATACAGACTCTTCCCGGAGCCACTGCCTGCATTCCGGCAATCGTGTCTTCGGGCCTTCCATGCGACAGGTTCTGCTTCGAAGGTTTCCTTCCTGTGAAAAAGGGCAGGCAGACTCGGCTTAAAGAGCTCGCAGAAGAGCCTAGGACCATGGTTTTCTACGAATCGCCTTACAGGCTAGTCAAGACATTGGAACAATTCGCCGAGACGTTCGGGAACGACAGACAGTGTTCTGTCGCACGGGAAATTTCCAAGGTTCACGAAGAACATCGTCGCGGGACGCTCGCAGATGTCGCTGCATGGTTCAGAGAGCATGAGCCGAAAGGCGAGATTGTGATCGTGGTCGCAGGCCATCCGAAGCATTCCTGTGGCAGCCCGTCCCCGGATGATGATTAGATGCAAGGAAAACAATGAATTTTTATTGAATATATTACCTTGACAAAATCCATGAAACTATGAAAGGCTTGAATAAATCTCAAGACGATAAGAGAAAGACTCCTTCCACATCCTTCATTATCGGTTCCATCGCGCTGGTGTTCCTAATCATTGGTTACCAGATCGCATTATTCATTCACCATGCTGCCGTTGAGAAGATAATCGCAAATCACGACCATCCAGACACGGTTTTCGTTTACTCCGAAGCTCCGGAAGGCAGTGGTCAGGAGACGCATGACCAAGTCCAGCAAAGTAAAGAACCTGGTTCAGGATCTAATTCTAGCAAAACAGCTCCAGGACCATCTTACGTGAGGAAAAATTCCGAGCATAGCGAGAAGGCAGAGGCAATAAGACTGGCAAACACGCCAAGACATTTCGAGAGCTTCAGGTTCAATCCGAACACTGCCAGCATCGATGATCTGATGCGGCTGGGATTCACGCAGAAACAAGCCCAGGCAATCGATAATTATCGCCAAAAGGGCGGACGTTTCAGGCGAAAGAGCGACTTTGCGAAGTCCTACGTAGTAGAAGATTCTGTCTATCGGCGCCTTGAACCATATATCGACATACCTCGCATAGACCTCAACACAGCCGACTCAGCCACATTCGAGACTCTGCCAGGAATAGGGAAATATTTCGCTTCCAAAATGGTAAGCTACCGAAAAGAGCTGGGAGGATATTCATATCCAGAGCAACTGATGGACATTTGGCACTTCGACCAGGAAAAATACGACGGCCTGAAAGATCTCATATTCATAAACCCATCAGCCACAACCCCGTACCCATTATGGAAACTCCCAGAAGAGCAGCTCGCAAAGCACCCATACATCGGCAAATATGCAGCGCATGCCATTGTCATATTCAGGAATAACACCCCTCCAGAACAATGGTCCGTGGAAGCTCTCTCCAAAGCTGGCATACTGAAACCAGAAAATGCCGAGAAGCTCTCCCGATGCCTCATCGCCGGACAAGAATAGATATACCAAAAAATTGGTATTTTATTCATTATCCTTTGCTTTTTAAAATAATAATATTTATTTTTCGTCTCGAAAACGAACGTAATCAACTTAACAACTTTTATTTATCCATCCTCAGGTAAAATATTGATAATGCCGACAGGATTTCAGCTTTCAGCTTATGAGTAAAAAAATATTTTTAATCCTCGTGCTTGCCGCACTAGGCCTTAATGCAGCCTTAGCGCAAACACATGAAACCGGCAATGGTTTCGCATCAATCTCGGGACGCATCACGAACGGAGCTTCCGGCGATCCCCTGGAATTTGCGAGCATTGTCCTAAGTCCTTCCAAATTGTATTCAGTGGCAGATGCCAACGGCCTCTACAGGATAGAGAAGATTCCTGCCGGGAAAACTTCAATAAAGGTGGAGTTTTTCGGCATGCAGGAGATCGACACTACGCTGACTCTTGGCAGAGGGCAGAACATCATTTTGAATTTCGCGATGACCGAAACCTCTTTCAGGCTGCAAGACGTTACCGTAACTGCCACCAGAAGCAATGTGGGAGGAAGCACCGCATCTAAAATTTCCAGGCAAGCCATGGATCACATGCAGACAAGTTCCTTGGCAGATGTGATGAGCCTGCTTCCAGGCATTTCCATAACCAATCCCAGCCTTTCCAATGCTACCTCGCTGTCAGTCAGGGACAATAGCGGCCGTTCCGAAGTAAGCGGCGGAATAGCTTCTTTGGGGACAGCAGTCATCGTCGATGGCGCCCCTTTGTCGAACAACGCCAATATGCAGATGCTGACTACCGCTCAATCCGGAAGCACTACTGATGGGAATACCGGAGCGATAGGTGCAGCCGGCGGCGTAGACATACGCTCTCTATCCACGGACAATGTGGAATCCATCGAAGTAATCCGGGGCATACCTTCCGCCGAATATGGCGACCTGACTTCAGGTGCCGTTCTCGTAAAATCCAAGGCAGGCCGTTCCCCGCTTACTTTAAGGTTCAAGACCAATCCGAATATTTATCAGGCAAGCGCCGCCAAAGGGTTCTCGCTTGGAGAGAAGAAAGGCGATCTGAATGTCAGCGGCGACTATGCCTATAATGTCAACGACCTCGTTAAATCAAATTCATTCTACCAGAGGGCGAACATGAAAGGCCTCTGGAGCGTCAAATTGGGAGAAAACGTAAATGAAAATACCTCCCTGACGCTTTCATACGGCAGGGACCGCAAAAAATACAATTCTGATGAGCCTGATGTCCAGGAATCCTATTCCAACGATATTGGTTTGGCTTTCAACACGAATGGACACGCCTCCATCAACAAAGGCTGGCTGAAAGGGCTGAACTGGCTCGCATCCGGCAGCTATCATGACAAGCATTCCTACTATTCCGGCCAAGCATCCAATGCACTGAATCTCTACTCTACGGCAATGGAAGACGGAATGGTCTATACGAACCGCATGGGCCAGCAGGTCGTTGACGACAGCACTGGCACGAATATAGTCAATGCCATGAACGCGAGAGGGAGCATTCTCCCTTACAATTATGATTATGCATATGACATCTACGGCAAAGAGATTAATGTTTTCGCAAAGTTCAACGCTGATTTCGGCAAGACAATACGAAACTTGACCGAAAGATTCAAGCTTGGTACCGACTTCAAGACCGACGGAAACCTAGGAAAGGGTGCCGTTTATGATGACGAATTTCCTCCTTTCAGGAACATCAGCAACGCAGCATCAGGATACCGGCGCAGGAAGTTCAAGGACATTCCATTCGTAACCCAGGTCGGTGCCTATGCCGAGAACTATCTGACCTGGCAGCTAGGAGAAAGAACTTTCAATCTCAGCGCAGGCTTGCGTTATGATTATGTGAACGACAAGGATGCGTTCTCTCCTCGCGTGAACGCCAGCGCTGACATATTCCCTTGGCTTACGGTACGTGGAGGCTACGGAGTCACTTCCAAGGCTCCAACTTCTATTTATCTCTATCCTAACTATGCATACAATGATGCCCTGAACTTCAATGGCATGAACGTGGATCTGCCAGAAAACGAGCGTCTGCTGATAGCGACCACCCATGTCTACAATTCCGAGAATCCAGACCTGGAGATTGCCCAGAACAAGAAGGCAGAGCTGGGACTGGATCTTACAATCGCGCAAAAGTACAGGCTGTCAGTTACGGCATACGACGAGAGGATGGACAATGGCTACACGATGGGGCGCAACCTGAATTCTTTCAAATGGTACCAGCATAAGATTTATGATGTAGTCAGAGAGAATGAAGGATCCATTCCTACAGTCGCCCTCACAGATACCTACAATCTGTTCTTCCAAGTCTACACGCCGACCAACAACCTGCGCCTGAGGAACAAGGGAATTGAGTATGAAATCGATCTTGGAAGGTTTGATGCGATAAGGACTTCCTTCTATCTCAACGGAGCCTACACTTTGGGCGAATCCTCGAACAAAGGGCATACTTTCAGCACAAGGACGAGTACCACTTCCAATGAGTCCCACATAGGAATATATCCTAAGGAAAAATCCAAGAGTTTCAACGAGAGCCACATCACGACCCTGAGGGTGACACATAATATTCCAGAAATAGGATTCGTGATCACTCTTACCGCCCAAGCGCACTGGTTCATGAAATATTGGACAGAATATTACAACGACACCATGTTCGAAAGCTACATTTCTTACAAAGACGGGAACGTTCATGAATTCGATCCATCGAAGAGAGATGACCCGGAATTCTCTTACCTCTTCCCTACTCTTTCCGACAACAGGTTCATTAAGGAGAAATATAAGCCATATGCACTTCTCCACCTGAATCTGTCAAAGGAGATCGGGGATAAGATAACTGCCTCGTTCTATGTCAACAACATATTCAATAACAGGCCTCTTTACAGAATGAAGAACGGAGGAAACAAAATCGAACTGGCTTCTGACACTCCAATCTATTTCGGATTCGAGCTGAAAGTCAACATTAAATAACTATGGTCATGAAAAGGATATTTCTATATATTATTGCCACCGGGTTCTTGCTTGCAGGGTGCGCTGAAAGAGAAAAGGTCGAAAGCGTCACTGCCAGCATAGTGATAGACGAAAGCGGACTGGATTCAGAAGTCGTCCGCCCTGCCAGCTATGAAGTTACGCTGACCAACAATCTTTCCAATCTTTCCTCGACGGTCAACAGCAGCGATGGGCGAGCCTCTGTCCCAGGCCTTGTTCCCGGACTGTATTCGGTCAATGTTAAAGCACGGACCAAGAATGGAGCTTTCGTCTACATGCTGTCCGGATCGACCAGATCCGCCTCATTCATATCGGACGGCGATTCATACGAGATTCCAGTCCAGTCTGCCAAGATATCATCATTACTATTCAAGGAGATATATATCAACGGCAGTCCAGGATGGTATTTCAGAGACCAGTTCTACGAAATCTACAATAACGGGCCAGAGACGGTCTACCTGGATGGAATCTGCTTCGCAGAGACAGTCTACGCAAACTGGGATTACTCTGTCGTGTACCAATGGGACATTCCTGATGCGGGGAAATATGTCTTCGTAGAAATAGTCTGGCAAATACCAGGATCCGGCACTGACTATCCTCTTGCCCCCGGGGAATCGGCATCGATAGCACAATGGGCCACGAATCATACTGCCGGAAGCCTTGGAGGATCATCATCGATTGATAATTCCGGTTGCGAATTCGAAGCAATAGAGAAGGAGAGGACGCTCTGGAACGGGATAGTCATCAACGATGGCCCTGCCATAAACATGCGGAGGGTCATCAATGCCGGAGGCTATGACATGCCTCAGTGGCTGATCTCCGTTTACAATAGCGACATAATCATGTTCAAGCCTTCAAAGCCTCTGGAAAATGCGAATTTCATCTCGACGCTTAACGGCTCGGAGTCCGGTCGCGAGGTGCTGATAGATGACATCTACGACGCAGTGCAGTGGAAGGGTAATATTTCAGATGGTGACAAACTGCACTTGCCGGCAGCGCTTGACGCCGGCTTCAATATTGCCGGAGGCGGCTACCACAATCTTAGCTTCGCAAGAAAGGTTTCAGGAGAAATGGAAGACGGCTCTCCTACTTTCCAGGACACGAACAATTCGACGAATGACTTCGAAGTGTTTGACAAGCCTGTACATCGCCGCTACAACACAAAAAAGCCTTCATGGAACACTTGGGAGAAATAATTATGAAAAAGACAATAATTGCGATAAGCGTGTTCATCGCCATGTCCGGCATGGCAGCAAGAGCACAGGAAATAAACAACATGGTTCTGCTTGAGGATAATTTCAGAAATTCCTTGTGGTTCAACACCAACAACTCGGCCGCTTTGAATTTCCACCCTCTTACGATGTACAGCAACCTTGGGGCGACCTATAACGGGAAATACGGTGGCTGGCACCATCAGCAGGAAGCTGCGACATCCAATCAAGTCTCAGTCGAGACAGACGGAGCCGCCCGAGTCGGGAAATTCCTGTTCTGGGGAGACTTCGCATTCAGGAACATCTTCGATGGCAGAGTGAATTACAATGCCATGACATACGATGTGCCGGAGGACATGCCATATTTCGTGGCAGACAAAACGCCGAGCAGATGGAACCGTCAGGAATACGACATGCGCACGAAAATCTCCACGCCTGTCATCTGGGATCATCTAACATTCGGCGCCGAAGTCTCCTATCTGAGCCGCGTCGGAGCAAAGCAGAAAGACCCCAGAGTGGAGACATATTCTTACGATGTAAGGATTCTGCCTTCAGTCTTCGTACAGGTCAGCGACGATTTCTGCGTTGGCTTGAGCGGGCAATACGAAAACGCCTTCGAAAGAGGCGAACCCTCCAACGTCAACTATCGTCAGGATCAGCCTGCCTGGCTTTCACGTGGCTTGGGCTATGCGCAACAGACCACCGTCGGCGGAAATGCCGGACTCAAAACGATGTATTACGAAACGAATCTTTATGGTGGCGCCTTACAGGTCGGCTACGACGGAGATTACAAATTGGTGACGGAGCTTGAATATAATTTCAGGAAAATCAAGGCGAAGCAGCAGCCAAGCCTGCCAAGAGCAATGGGCAATACGGAAAGCGACATGCTGAAGTGGCATCTTCAGATTCTTCTAGGAAGCACGCTTGCCGACAAAATAGACCTGACTTGGAATTACAGGGAGACTGCTGGCCTTGAAGTAGTACAGATTCTCAATCAGGAGCTGAATAACCAGCGCTGGGAAGAAGTCGTCACCAATCACATGAGCAATTTCAAAAGAATATCATGGGACGCTGCTTATGATCATCAATTCGGAAAAGACGAGAAGGGCTTCGAATGGGATGCGGGAGCGAAAATCAGATATGATTATGAGAATGATGTCTATTTCCTGCCTTTCACCAGATGGAACTGGTCATCGCTTCTGAGCGAGATATTCATCGCTAAGCAGATAAAGCAGCACAATGGCTCATGGCTGCTGAAAGCCGACCTAGGATATGGAGCCAACATCGATGCAAGATATGAGGGATTCGATGCTTCTGAAGGCAGCAATATTCAAGAGCTTTATCAGAAGGACATCACCTACTGGTCGGACGATTACCTTAAAGCCGGGGCAAGAATAGCTTACACTCTGAACAGGAAGAAAGTAAACTACAAATTCGATCTTAGCGCCCTCTATTTCAATACCGTGGGAGACTCCAATTACGATGACGCAAGCATTCTGGTCGGTGACAAGAGACTGCTCACAGCATTTACATTCGGAATAATATTCTAGCGACATGAGACGACTGACTTTCATATTAATACTTTCTTTATTGTTCTTCAATGCATTCGCTGACAGCAGAAACGGATTTGCGATAATTGTCGATGACGAGAGCTGGGGCAAATGTTCAGAAGAAATCCTGGCGTATGCCAAGTCTGTGCAAGCCGACGGTTTTGCTTCATTCGTAGCTCATGACGCATGGGCTACGCCAGAGGCGGTGCGAGACTCGATTCGGAAATGGCATGCCCAAAAGAATCTTGCCGGCGTGGTTTTCATCGGAGATATTCCAATCCCCATGATCAGGAAAGCGCAGTTCCTCACTTCCGCTTTCAAGATGGATGAAAACAGCAAATCTTTTCAATGGAGAGACACCTCCGTGCCTTCCGACAGATTTTATGATGATTTCGACCTGAAATTCGATTTCGTGAAGCGGGATTCCGTAGAGACCCAGTTTTTCTATTATGATTTGTCTCCGGAAGGCCGGCAGAGAATCCAATGCGACATATTCAGTGGCAGGATAAAACCTTCCGCAGACTATGGCGACAAGTATCAGGAACTCTCTGAATATCTCAGGAAGGTGGTAAGACTCAAGGCCGAAGACAGGGAGAACACTCTTGACAGGGTAGCTTCATACACAGGAGCCGGCTCTTTCTCAGACTGCATGATTGCCTGGAAAGATGAAGGAATAACGCTTCGCGAGCAGATTCCAGATGCCTTCAAAAACATCGACGGCGCAAAGTTCTTCCAATTCCATCAATATCCCTACATCAAGGACACTCTTTTGAGAACTGCCGCAGACCCTTCTCTGGACCTGTTTCTGTTCCACCACCATGGGACGCCAGACCGTCAATGGATTCAGAGCGCCCCGATAGCCAATGACGATGAAGAGGCCTACAATTCCGCAAGATTGTCAATCAGGACAGTCGCAAGGAACCATGTCAGATACGGAGAGAGCGAGGAGGAAGCAAAGGCGTACATGCTCAAAAAATATCCTGAGATAGATTCCACATGGGTTGTCGATGCTTTCGACCCGGATGTAGTCCGCGCCGATTCACTGGCGGACCTGAAACTTGGCATAGTCCTCAGCGATGTCAGGGCCGCTAATCCCGCAGTAAGGGTTTCCATCTTCGACGCCTGTTACAATGCCGACTTCAGGGAATCCGACTGCATCGCCAACCGTTACATATTCAGCAAAGGCAACAGCATCGCCGCAATCGGAAATTCCGTGAACGTGCTACAGGACAAGCATTCCAGCTATCTTCTTGGAATGATGACGCTGGGATACACGATTGGCGAATGGCATCAGATGAGCGCGATTCTGGAATCACATGTCATGGGCGATCCAACATTCCATTTCCATTCCGATTTCCATCGCCCGGACCTATCCAACGACGATCCTAGCTACTGGAAGGAATATACAAATGAAAAATACCCGTTGGATATACGCGGGCTGGCTCTACAAAAATGCAGCATGCTGAATGCTGAGGGGATGCCGAAACTGCTGCTGGACACATACGAAAGCAGTGATTCATACATGCTGAGGCTTCAATGCCTGAAGCTCCTCCAGTATTACGACACGCCAGAGCTGCCTCAGGCAATGAGAGTGGCGCTTGACGACCCTTACGAAT
>JALCSU010000017.1 GCA_022653735.1 Bacteroidales bacterium | reverse complement strand
AAAAGACTTTTTAATTTTTAGGAATATGAGATATTCATTTGACGATTTGAAAGGACGCAACTGCGTCATCACTGGAGGTTTCGGCGTCATCGGGACTGCACTCACTCGCGGGCTGGCGGAAGCAGGGATTAATCTTGCCGTCATCAGCCGCTCGAAAGATAACCCTGAAAAAGGTGAGGCCATATCCAATGAGTTCGGCATCAAATGCTTGGGCATCTCTGCCAGCACCCTGGACAAGGTAGAACTGGAGGCAGCCTTGGAGGATATTCACGCAAAACTTGGGAAAGTTGACATTCTGATAAACTGCGCAGGTGGAAACTCTCCGAAGGCAACCTGCAAGGTAGAACAGATGACCAAAGATGATGATTTGGCAGATACCTTCTATGGGCTGGATATGGCAGGTTTCGATTTCGTATTCGACTTGAATTTCAAAGGGACGCTGCTGGCCACAATGGTCTTTACCAAGGATATGCTTGAGGCAGGGAAGGGGAATGTGCTGAATATTTCCTCTATGAATTCCATCCGCCCTCTGACGAAAATTCCAGCATACTCTGCGGCGAAAGGAGCCATAAACAACTTCACCCAGTGGTATGCCGTGCACGTGGCGGAGATGGGCATTCGCTGCAATGCCATAGCGCCAGGATTTTTCCTTACCAAGCAGAACCGTTTCCTGCTGACCGATGAGGCTACGGGAGAACTTAAGCCAAGAGGGAAAAAGATAATTGCGAATACACCTACCCATAAGTTCGGTGAGCCTGAGGATCTCGTAGGCACGATGCTCTACCTCCTCAGCGACATCTCCTCATTCGTCACTGGCGTAATCATTCCAGTCGACGGCGGCTACAGCGCCTTCGGCGGAGTGTGACGTGATATTTCCTTACCTCGCAAAAGTTCAAGGAACGTCATGATTTTATGGAATTTTTATGCAAATCTAAAGTTAATTTTATATTTGCATAAAACCTAGGGAGTCATGATAGAACGCTCGTAGTTGTTAGTTCTTCAGACAATCTGAATGTGGTCTATGCAGGGGGATCAGCTTCTGAGAACATCTCAAGGTTCGCTTATCCCATGGGAACAGATAACCACTTGGCATTAAAGAGGATCGTTCAGGAGGAGTCGATAGGCCGTTTCGGCATATTCATTCTATGTCTTAGGAATATTTTTTAACTTTGAAGATGCTAAGAATAATCAGTTTTGCACTTCCGGGTTTCCATGGACGCAGAAGAAAAAGATTTAGTCAAGCGCCTGAATGAAGGAGATGGTGCTGCATTCGAGACGGTCTATGATAAGCATTATGTGTCATTGTGCCATATTGCTTACGGATACGTCGGGGATGTTTTTACGGCTGAGTCAATCGTCGGCGATGCTATCTTCCACCTATGGGAAATCCATTCTTCTGTAATCATCTCTACGTCCGTCATGGCATACCTTTCCAGGTCGGTACGGAATAGATGTCTTAATTATCTGGAAATGAACGGGAAACGTAAAGTGCTGATGTCTGAGATTGAAGAGGATGGCTTTCTCATATCCGGAGATCATCCTCTTGGCATTCTATTGGAACAGGAACTGGATTCACAGATCAAGGCGGCAATAAGCCAGATGCCTGATGAGTGCCGTTGCGTGTTCATGAAGAGTCGCTTTGAATCTAAAAAATATGAAGAAATAGCTCAGGAAATGGGGATATCTCTGAATACTGTGAAGTACCATATGAAAAACGCATTCTCTTTCTTGCGTAAAAGGCTTGAGAAATACCTCTTTCTGCTGATGGTTCTCATAGGACTGTTAAAATAATAAAATTCTGACTACCCTTTTTGAAAATTCAACTGTCATAATGACGAATATGAACTCTAACGCACATACTCACATCGATGAACTGATAATCACTTATCTTTCAGAAGGCTTGGATGATTCATCCCTGGCCGAGCTGAAGTCGTGGGTGGGTGAATCGCAGCAGAATAAAGATGAATTCTTGCGTCAGCAGGAAATCTGGTTTTCTTCCAGAATAGCAGCCGATGATAATGAATATGATGTAGAGCATGCTAAAGAAATATTCAGAAAAAGGGTGCATCGAGCCAAGGCAGATGCTAAAATCAATCGGAAGCCGAATAAGGCAATATATTCGAAGCTATGGAAATACGCGGTAGCTGCTGTGATTGCATGCATCATTGCTTTCATGGCATATTGGCGAGGAGGAGAGGATATTAAATCCAATTTTGCCGACATAACCGTTGAGGCTCCACTGGGCGCTAAAACAAAACTGTACTTGCCAGATGGCACTTTGGTATGGCTCAATGCAGGCACTAAAATGTCATATTCGCAAGGGTTCGGTGTTGAAGACAGATCCGTGAATATTAATGGCGAAGGATATTTCGAAGTGACCATGAATGAAAGCTTGCCATTCTCAGTGAGGTCGGGAGCTCTCAATGTCAGGGTTTTAGGTACGAAATTTAATTTCAGAGATTATAACGAAGATTCGCAAGCATCAGTATCCCTGCTTGAAGGGAAAGTTGCGCTAAGTAATCTTATCATTAAAAGCAATGACATAGTTATGTCACCTAATCAGCAGGCTTTTCTTGATAAGAAAAGCGGAACGCTCACCATGAAGTCCTCAATCGCCTCAAATTCGGCATCTTGGAAGGAAGATGTGATCTTCTTTGATGAGGAAACTCTGCCAGAGATAATAAAAATTCTTGAAAGGAGCTACAAAGTCAAGATTGTCCTCAGGAATGACAGTCTGAATAATCTTAGATTCTATGGTAATTTCATCAGCACAGACCAAAGCATAGAAGAAGTGCTGCATGCTTTGTCATCTACTGGGAAATTTAAATATGAAATTGAAAACGAAACTGCTTTTATCTACTGATAAGTTATTCGGTTTTAATGTATTAGAAAAGGAATAGCTATATAAATAATAACATAAATCTATTAACCTGATTTAAGATTCAGAAATATGAAATTTTCTCTATCTAAGAGGCCAATCTTATTGGTCACTGCTATGCTATGCTTCAGCATAGGTACTTTTGCTCAGAATATGTTATTGAATATGAGCAATGTAACGGTTAAGCAGGCAATGAATGAACTGAAGAATAAAAGCGGTTATTCTTTCGTCTATTCTGCCGGTGACATTGATACAAACAGAAAAGTAGACATTAAGGCTGCAAATGTCACAGATGCTATCAATCAAATTCTTGATGGACAAGATCTCTCTTATGAATTTCAGGGAAAGAATATTGTAGTTAAACGGTCAGATAGCGGCTCACATGTGGAACCTTCAAGTTTAAAAGGAAAGGTCTTGGACGTTAAAGGAGTGCCTTTGGTTGGAGCCAGTGTTATTGAAGTCGGCACTACCAATGGGGCACAGACTGATGTTGACGGAAATTTTGAAATGGTAACTAATCCTAACGCTAAGTTGGCAGTATCTTCGATAGGATTTGTTTCACAGACTATTTCTGTTGCTGATCGCTCTTATGTCGAAGTCATATTACTTGAAGACAGAGAAAATCTGGATGAAGTTGTTGTCATCGGATATGGTACTTCGAGAAAAAGGGACATAGTGAGTGCAGTCTCCACTGTAAAGGGATCGACAATCAGCCAGGCTGCTACAAGCAATGTCGTCGATATTCTGCAAGGAAAGGTTGCCGGTCTGGACATACAATCTTCAAGGTATCCAGGGGATAATCAAAACATGTATATAAGAGGCGTCAGATCTCTCAATGCGGGAAACAGCCCTCTGGTCATAGTTGATGGTGTCCCGGGAAGCCTTGGAAGCATAAATACTTATGATATTGAATCAGTGGATGTCCTCAAAGATGCTGCTAGTACCGCTATTTATGGATCCATGGGAGCGAATGGCGTAATCTTGGTAACGACTAAACGAGGCAAGAAAACCCAAGGCAGAGAAGTCAATTTTAACGCTCACCTTGGCATGAACGTACCTCACATGATGGATTTGATGACGGGCGAACAGTTCGTCCAATTTAGACGTGACGGTTACCGCATGGCCTACGGTTGGAACAATTCTTTCACAGACGAGGATGTCTTTGAAGCTTCTGAACTTGAAATCATCAGAAGAGGAAATTATACAGACTGGATGGAGCTCCTATATAAAAATTCCATGACGCAAAGCTATCATGTCAGTGTGAACAATAGTGGAGAGAAAACTAGACTGATGATTTCATTCAAATACGATAAGGAGGAGGGCTATTATCATAACAACGATTCTGAAAATTATAATATCACAATGACAGCTGATCATGATCTCACCGATTTCTGGACTTTGGGCGCGACAGTTCGTCTCAAAAGGAACAACCTCGGAGGATTCCAGCCATTAAACATAGAAGTCCTTTATATGACACCTCTGTGCAAGCCTTATAACGACGATGGGTCACTAAACTATTTCCCAAATGCGAAAAATACTTCAGGATACAACCCTCTTGCTAACAATATCAATAATAACTACATCAACAACACTCAGAACAACGTGGTCAATGCAAACTTCACTTCAAAGATAAATATTGCAAAACACATAAGCATAACCACTAATTTGGGCTACATCTTCTCTGACACAAAAAGAGGTTGGTTCTATTCTAAGGACTCGTATTTTGGCAAGAAGGTGAACAGCCAAGCTGGCAAGTATTATAATAATTCAGACCAGTGGACACTAAACCACGTTATCAGTTTGGACAGATCCTTCGGAGAACATAATATAGTCGTAGATATCGTGGGCGAACTTCAGAAATACAAATATGATGAAGGACAGTCCCAGGGAGATAACCAGCCTGTGGAATCCACAACCTATAACTACCTTGCATCTGCACCAGACAATATTCAGATATCAAGTAGTTATCAGAATTGGGCATTAGCTTCTGTGTTGGGGCGTATTCGTTACAACTACAAGAACCGTTATTACCTGAATGTAGCATTCCGAGAAGATGGCTCCTCTAGACTGGCCTCTGGAAAGAAATGGGCTTTCTTCCCTTCTGGCGGAGCGAGTTGGAGCATAAAGGATGAAACGTTCATGAAAGGTATTTCTTGGATAAACAATCTTAAATTAAGAGTGTCCTACGGTTCTGTTGGAAACACGGCTATTTCACCTTATCAAACCCTGTCGACTCTGTCAAAGCAAGCTTACCTCTTTGGAGAAAGCAGTTCGGATAAATTCTATGTCTATAGCCCAAGTTCAATCTCCAACCCAGACCTTGGCTGGGAAATCTCAAGGACGACAAATCTAGGTATAGACTTTGGGTTTTTACAGAGCAAAGTGAATGGATATATTGAGGTGTATAAGACAAAGACAAGCGATGTGCTGATGCAAAGAACCATCCCTTCATTTACAGGGTTTACAAACATCTGGCAAAATATCGGAGAGACTGAGACAAAAGGCTTGGAATTCAATTTAAATTACTCTCCTATTAGGAAAAAAGATCTTGATATATCACTTACGCTGAATGCTTCCAGAAGTTGGGAGGAGATTAAAGAGTTGATAAGCGGAGAAGATCTCCCTAACAATAAATGGTTTATAGGTCATCCCTTGGGCGTTCAGTATGATTATAAGAAAATTGGTATTTGGCAACTTGATGAGGCTGAAGATGCTGCAAAATATAGTGCTGTTCCAGGAGATATCAAGGTCAAAGATCAGAATAATGATGGAGCAATCAGTGCTGCTGATGATAAAATCATCCTTGGTCAGACTCGCCCCAAATGGCTAGCTTCTCTTGGGGCTAATATAACTTGGAAATGTTTAGATTTTGGTATTAACCTTTACTCTAGGTGGGGGCATCTGATTCATCCTTCGCCATATAACGAAATGGTTATGGACGGCCAGAGATGGGTACTTGATGTTGATTATTGGACACCGGAAAATCCGACAAACGACTATCAGAGTGCTAACCAGGCTTTGGGTTACGACAACTATATGGGTGCAAATGGCTATATGAAAGGAGATTTCATTAAAATTCAGGATTTGACGTTGGGTTACAGTTTTGAGAAAATAGTCTCTAAGTTTTTCCCGATCAAGAAATTTCGTCTGTACATGCAGATGCGAAATATAGCCTACATCTACAAGGCTGCCAAATATGATATCATTCCAGAGCAGCCGAACATTAACTACACCATTCCTGCCACGTACAATTTTGGCGTTAACATAACATTCTAATAATAAAACCATGAAGAAAATCATAGCTTTACTGGCGACATGTTCCTGTCTTATCACATCATGTGATTTTCTCGATGAAGAACCTATAGGACTTATAAGCCAAGAATATGCTAAGAAGGAAGAAGGCTTAGAGTCGTTAATTCTCAGTGTCTATCAGAATAACCGTTACCTTGTAGATAGACTTGTCAGATTTGCTGATGCGGGTACCGATCTTACTACATGGGCAACCAACGGAAACGGTGACAGATATCAGGATAATGTGATATATAATGACCCTCTTGTGATTTCAAATACCTATAATTCTTCATACTGGAAATATTTGTATAAGGGCCTTAACATAGCGAATCTGGGCATAGCCTACCTTGAACAAACATCTTTCAGCAGTGAGACAAAAAAAAATCAGATTAGTTCAGAGGTTCATGCGCTTAGGGCATTCTACCTTTTCATGATCGTAGAAACTTGGGGGCCGGCATCACATTTTGCAGACACACCTTCCACAGGTGTTATTACGGAAGGCTATCAGCCTGGAATAGCGAAATTTTACAATAGAATATTAGAAGATTTGGATGATGCTTTCATGTATCTTGATGTCCCCAAAAATGTTCAATGGGGTAGGATGAATATTGGGGTGGCAAAAGCACTGAAAATGAGAGTGCTGATGCAGCTGGCCGCTTACGATGATCCGATTATTTCAGAGGTCGGATACACTAAAGAAAAATGCTACGAAGATGCAATATCGTTATGTAATTCATTAATTAGCGATTACAGTTATAAACTCCTAGACGATTATGCCTCCGTATTTGATGTGAATAACCAGATAAATGATGAAATCATCTGGTCTATCCAGTATACAAGTGACTTGATTTATAACGGGATGACAAATAATGAAGATGCGAACCATCTTCATCGGTATTTCGTTGGCTGGTACAATAAACCATGCTCAAACACTAATATTAATATTCCTGGCCTATTCAGTCATTCAAGGGTCTACGGCCGTGAATGGAGACTCATAATCCCGTCACTGTATTGGATTCAGGTCTTTAATAAATATGACAAACGTCGTGATGCTACTTTTCAAAGTGTTTGGTGTAGAATCCCAGATAATTGGAATAACGATCCTGATTATTCTGATACTGTACTTATCAGATCGCTCGAAGTTGTTGATGATGCATTTATAAAGGGTTATACAGATAGGGGAATCTATGTAGACAAACTCTCTGACATTTACGACATAAGCACTGGCATGCCTACGATAAATGGAAGATCCTGTTGCCATACAATGAGGAAATTCCTTGATCCTAGCAGAGATGCGGCTAAGAGGGAGCAAGGGTTCAAAGATGTTATCTTAATGAGATTGGGGGAGGTGTACATTACCCTCGCAGAAGCGTACGTCAGGACAGATCAGCCGGCGAAAGCTGTGGAAGTAATAACAAAATTAAGAAAAAGAGCTCTCATGCCTGGTCATGAGAACGAACTAAAAGTATCTGCATCTGATATGACAATAGATTTCATTTTAGAGGAAGGTGCTAGGGAACTTGGAGGGGAACTTAACCGTTGGTACATGCTAAAGCGTTCTGGTAAAATGGTAGAGTGGGTTAAAGCTCATAATCCAGACATCTCGTTGATTAAACCATATCACATCTACAGACCTCTTCCTCAAGATGCTTTGTACGAAGTTACTAATTTGGACGAGTTTGTTCAGAATGAGGGATATAAATAAAAATAATGCAATTATTACAATAACTTAAAATAACATCATCATGGGAAATATTTCTAGAAGACAGTTTATTGCAGCATCTGGTGCTATTGCTGGCGCTGCTATGGTAAGCCCGATAGCGAACTTATCGGCAGAATCGATTCTTTTTTCTGAAAGAGCGGGGTCTAGGATTGCTGATGGCAAGAAACTTCGTCTTGCTATGGTCGGAACAGGCATCAGAGGAATTACTATGTGGGGCAAAGACCTTGTTACGACATATTCAGACTATATCCAGTTTGTGGGGCTTTGCGACAAAAACGAGGGGCGTGTGAATTTTGCAAAGACGTATATTGGTGCAAACTGCCCTGTTTACACGGATTTCGAGAATATGATGAAAGAAACAAAACCGGATGTTCTGATAGTAACGACGATGGACTGTACGCATCACATATTCATTACTAGAGGGATGGAGCTTGGTGCTGATATTATCACAGAGAAGCCTCTCACGACGGATGAAACAAAACTGCAGGCAATCATAGATGCAGAGAAAAGGACCGGAAGGAAATGCCGTGTCACATTCAATTATCGTTATTCGCCTCATCGTGCAAAAATCTGGGAAATACTCAGGTCAGGAGAGATAGGTGAGATTGAGGCTGTTGATTTCCATTGGTACTTGGATACAAGCCATGGTGCTGATTATTTCCGAAGATGGCATCGTAAAGTGGAAAATAGCGGCTCTCTGCTCGTACACAAGGCTTGTCATCACTTTGATCTGCTTAATTGGTGGATCGATAGCGATCCGGAAAGCGTGTATGCTCTTGGAGCGTTGAACGTGTATGGGAAGAACGGCCCGTTCCGTGGGAAGAACTGCCGGGAGTGCTCACATAATAACGAGTGCAATTTCTACTGGGACATCACTAAAGATCCGACGCTCACTAACCTCTATGTTGCTAACGAGAAATATGACGGCTACATGAGGGATGGGTGCGTTTTCAGAGAGGACGTGAACATATTCGATAAGATGGCTGCAACAATAAAATATATGAATGGAGTGCAAGTGGCGTATTCGTTGATGGCATATTCTCCTTACGAAGGATACAGAATAGCTTTCAATGGAACAAAAGGCCGCCTTGACGCATGGATTCAGGAATCCCATCGTACCAGTGATTTAAATTACGATGAATTGGTGCTATACAAGAATTTCGGCAAGAGGGAATATATTCAGATACCATTTGGCATGACAGGGCATGGTGGTGGCGATGGCCTGTTGAGGGATCAGATTTTCATTCCTGGCACAGAAGATCCGATGAAGCAATGTGCTGGCATTCGTGATGGGGCACTTTCGTGCTTAATCGGAATCGCTGCCCGAAAGAGTATTTATTCAGGTGAACCAGTAAAAATCGCAGACCTGACTTCGATCGTTCCTGGCGAGATGAAACAGTACAAGCGGATTCTGTAGGAAGATTCTCTGAGAGGGGGATGCCCTAGGTTATGTTAGAGTGGGCAGCCCTTTTTGCCTTGGACTTTTGGATTGTTCCAGTTCCATTCCCATTTAAAAAATTTTCTCCTGCTCTCTAATTAGTAAGTTCATAAATTGCCCTGAGGACTGACCGGCGTGTCTTGTTTTCAGGGTTATTGATTTTTATCCCAGATAACTCCTGCCAGCACTGTGCCATAGAGGCATCAAGCATAGATTCCAGATTGGCATTCCAGTCTGACAGGTATCCTTTCAATGCCATGCGCTGGACTAACTTGAAATCTGGGTCAGTTACAGACAAGTCTTTAAAATATATTAAAGTTGCACCTTCATTAAGGAGCTTTTCCTGAATATTTTGAATGGGTATGTCAGCCACCGGCATTTTGCTGTCTATGGAAGCAGAAGCGGCGATTCCCGCAGCCTGACCGAGTGCCATCCAGCAAGGTTCCATCCTGAGGGTCGAAAACCCTACATGAGTTGCTGATGCAGGCACAGGAATCAGCATGTTATCAACCCCTTCGGGAATAATAACCTCGTAAGGAACTGTATATGGTGCAGAAGGATAGCTGAAAAAGCCATCCAAGGCCATTTTGCCTTTTTCTCTCTTTCTGGCTGCATGAGAATCAAGGGCATAATGACTAGCTGTGATGCTGCTCGAATATACAGGAGGCCGTTTCCCTTCGCTTGTGGGTAGTGCATCATTTGCTGTGAAAATATGCTTACCATGCAACCTCCTGCCTTCTCTAACATACACTTGGCGTGGGAAATTTTCATTGTCTTGGTACTCGTCTTTGGCAAAACCCCACTCTAATGCGTTCTTCTTGAATTGTTCTGGAAGTTCTTTGTCGTTCTGGGCGAACCAAAGAAGGCCTATAGTATATTCCTTAAGCCTTTGGGCGAATTTGTCCCTCCATTTCCAGTCTGCGACAGGCCATTTCCAGTTTTCCTCAGGCAGGTCCGTTGAAACTAATGCTAGATGCTGATTATTTGCATCTGTCTTATTATTCGGCAGTTCCACCATATTCGTCACTTTCGCTATGCCCCAAGGATCCCCAGGAATCTGAGTTTTACCACCATCTTCGATATGCTTTTTATTAGCCTCGTGCATCTCGGGAGTGGCATCAAGCATTTCTACTCCAGCAAAATTGCCATAGTAGACATCTCCAATGATCGAGGCATAATCGCTTCTCTGATAGCCTTTCGGTTTCTTTGGCAAAATCCGGTTATCTGGGTCATTGGTGAGGCACAGCCGGTAGTTGTATGCTTGGACAGCATCATCGCCTTCGTGAGTCGTACCCTCAATTTCAGGACCTCTCCAAAGCTTGAACAGCCGTCCTGCGCCAATTTCGCCATATTCACTTTCGCTCTCTCTTCCCAGAGAATATGGTACGCCTGCCGCAGCGCCAAGGTCTCCCTCGTACGTCGCATCTATGAATATCTTCCCCGAGTATTTTTCCTTCTTCCTCGTTTCTAGATTTAATATTCGGATGCTTTTGATAATGCCTCCTTCTCTCTCGATGTTTTCAGGCAAAGCATCGAACTGTCGCCTTGTGAACACAGTTACATTCTGCCCTTCAGCCTTCAGCATATTCTCAAGCACTATTCCCGCGACATGAGGCTCGAAATGATAACCATTGCTGCAAGCTTTTACCTGCGGGGAGTCTTTCCCATACTCACCGACATAATATTCAAGAATATTATCCACGAATTCTTTAAAAAGGCCAGTCGTGGCTCCTCTTGTGGCTATGTCGGTTGCTCCTAAACCATTGACAGGAAGCCCTCCTGCATGAGAGGATCTCTCTAGCAGGACAGCTGTTTTGCCTTCGCGTGAGGCAGATATCGCAGCCATTATCCCGCCAGGAGTTCCCCCAACTATCACTACGTCATAGTTTGAGACTTGAGCCAGCGCAATCCAGGCCGACAATGATAATAGAATCGTGGACAATATTCTTTTCATGAATTATCTGATTTTCTTCATTTCTTCGTTAATGTCTGAATATTTTACTTTCTGGACGCAGCACCCGCAGTCATCTATCGCTATTGAGGCCGCTATTGCTGAAGCCTCGCTCAAAACCATGAAAATAGGTTCCATACGTATAGAGCCGAAGGCAATGTGCGAAGCGGAGAGGCAGAATGGCACGAGGACATTTTTGCATTCATCCTCTTTTGGCGTTATGGACCTGTAGGAAATCTTGTAGGGCTCCTTGAGACCAATTTCTACGTTACCTTCATTTTTCACCATTCCGTTTACTACATAGCGCCCGCAATTGTGCGAGTCCATGGTATATTCTCCAATCGCCACAGGGTCGTTTGCGACTTTCTTTCCTTCGCAGTAATCCTGCGTCATTACCATTGCCCCTAGCATTCTTCGGGCTTCCCTGATGTACAGCTGAGGAGTGAAATGATCGCTGTCTTCATATTCGTCTTTTGGATATCCCCATTGAAGCATCTCGTTTCGAAGCGTCTCAGGAACCCTTGGGTCATGCCCTACAAAGTAAAGCATTCCTTTTGTATAGTCAAGGTGATCCTTGAATATTTTTTCTCGAGTTTCATAACTGCCGTCAGGATATTCCCAGTTGGCTCCGATCATGTCAGTGGAGAATCCTCCGCGATTGTTGATGTCTGTCTTATTGTTTGGCATCTCCGACCAAATGAAACAACTGTTGAGATTCTTCGGCGGATTTACTTCGAAAAGCCGGAGCATGAGTTCGTATCTTGTCGAGTCGTAATTATCCGGCTTCGTAATCTCTATCATGTTCGCCGGATCATTGGTGAGAGTTATTCTGAAATTGTATGCCTGAACGTCTTTGCCACCAGCTCCATGCTCTCCCATTTTCCCCGGCATTATGCCGTAGAGCAGTCCGCTTGAAGGGTCGCCTTTGACCTTATATGGATCTATGCCGTCTGGAAACTGATGGTTTGTTAGCATTTGAACCCCATTGTAAGACTCCCCATATTGTTCGGTGCTTTCGCGTCCCACGGTGTATGATATTCCGGCATCAGCCATCAAATCTCCTTCGTAGCTACAGTCTATGAATATCTTGCCTTTGATTTTGTAGATCTCTCCATTCTTGGTGTTCTCGATGGTTATCTCTTTCAGCGTATTCCCTTTTTTCAAGGCACTATTGATCCTTGTATTATATAAGACGTCAACCTGCCCTTCCTCGATATAATCATTGAACACCTGTAATGCGACTTTTGGCTCGAACGCATATTGTATATCAGATTTGCCATAGTACCTGCCTATTCTTTCGTAAAAATCTTTAGACAAACCATCGATTACTTCTGGCCTTATTAGGTCAGTCCTTCCAAGGCCGCCAGAAGTCAGGCCGCCCAGCCTGTTCGTGGGCTCAATGAGAAGGACTTTCTTTCCCTCTCTCTTGGCAGCGTACGCTGCAATGACGCCTCCAGAAGTGCCTCCGTAGACGCAAATGTCAACGGAATATGTTTCTGTAACTTTATTGCCCTTGGAGTCATTTCCCGTGCCGCACCCTTGGAATAATGTCAAGGATGCAATTAGAGAACAAATAAATAATGACCTAGCTTTCATGATTAATATCCAATGTTTTGAGTCAATTTATTGTTTACAAGAATGTCGTCTGCTGGGATTGGCCAGAGATAATTCTTAGGAGATTCAAATCCCATCTTATAAAAAGTGACAATGTACCCGCTATCTTCCATGTATGAGATGTCTGGCAACCCATTTTCGTCTATGTTAGGAATACCGCCTATTGGATAATTTCCATTGTCCCAGTTGGAAAGATGCCTCAGGAAGTCTGAAGAGAGAGTAACGTTGGACTCGGATCCGGTTAAACCATTCCATGAAGCAGATCCTGACCATGCTCTGTTGAGGTAGAACATAGATTTATCGTATGCTTTATCAGCTATTTCCCAACGAAGTAAATCTCGATATCTCATTCCTTCGAATGCAAACTCTGAGCGACGCTCCATGCGTATAATTTTCCTGAGATTCCCCTGATTGCTGGCAACAACTCTAGGATATTCTATGCCTGTCCCATTGTAAGCTCTTGCTCTCACTAAGTTGACCGTTTTGTCCAAAACAGATTGATCGCACTTCCCAAGTTCGTTCATTGCTTCAGCATATGTCATGAGTATCTCTGCGTAGCGTAGATAAGGAAAGCAGTTATCAGCCTTGCTTGAAGAAACGCTCCAGTCTGCCCAGGAATCCTTTACATATTTCCTCAATAATAGCCCATTATAGGCAGAGTGTTGATTTGATGCCTTTGAGTCATTATTCGTGACCATTGATCCTGTAGAGACTTCATAGACCTTTGTCGCATAAGGACTTGGATTATACTCATATCCTAAGGTGATGTAGTCAGGATATTTATCTGGAAAAGTTTTATCAATTTTGGACTGTTCGTATTCAGCGTAATCCGAGGAGTATCTCGTCTTGTATGGTTGAATAGTATATGTGCAACGAGGATCTCTGTTTGCGCAGGGGTCTTTAGGGTCGTAGAGAGATGATTCATCTATAGGCAATCCATCAATGCATGTGTAGGAACAGAAGAGCTCAAGAGAAGGAGAGTGGTTGCAAAATCCTCCGCATTTGCGAATGATATAATTTCTCGTGTTTGAGAAATAATTGCTGACACCATATTTCTGATCCAGATTCCCTTTAAAGTAAAACATTAATTCAGGGGATTTGTCTGCTTGGAAGAGCTCTTTGTAATTTTCATGGAGACTGTAAACGCCAAGTTCCATGCATTTCTCACATGCATCGGCAGCAATTTGCCAGTCTTCGGCACATAATGCAAAACGAGCCTTGAAACCTAAAGCCGCTCCTTTCGTGGGTATCTGTTCTCCAGAATACGAATCTGGTAATAATTCAACCGCTTTGTCAAAACATTCGTAAGAGAATGCAAGTACATCGGCTTTGGGCGCTCTTCCCGCAACATAAGCCTCATCAAGAGACATGCCCGTCTTGTTCAATATGCAGTCTCCATAATATGTTGCTAATTCACCATAGGCAAAGCCAAGCATGAAGTATGCCTCTCCTTTATATTGATTCAGTGACGTCTCGTCGATTTTATTATTCTCGATCGAGTTGAGGGCATCAAGAATTTTTAATGATCGCGAAATAGCTTTATACTCGGCGCTCCACCTGCTACTGCTGGGTTCGGACTGAGAAGTAATAGTTCCTAATGTAAATTCGTTAGGCCCATTTCTATTTAGCATGTCATCAGTCCAGTCATCGTCATCGATAGGGAAAAAGTCTGGTCTCCAAAGGTCATTAAGTGACATTGTAATCTCAGTCTCATCATTGAACCAGTTGCTGCTTGTCCCTGTAGACAATGGCTGAATGTCAAGGTTTGCGCAGGCTGTTATTGCAAAGGCAAACATCCCGGATAAAATGTATCTATATATTTTCATGATTTGATGTCATTAAAAGTTAATGTTCATGCCGAAAATGTAAGAAGTTAGGAGTAAATCACTTGAATAACTCCATTCTGGGTCATATCCATGAGGATAATTTGAGAATGCAGGCAGATCATTGATTGTGAAATAAAATCTCAGTTTATCTATCATGATCTTCTGTGTGATATTCTTAGGAAGAGTGTATCCTAGCGTAATATTCTTAATTCTCATATATGCTCCATTTAACAAATAGAAATCGCTGCCGGCATAGAGATTCGTCAGATTAGAACTTATCATCGGGTACTTTGCTTTTGCATTCTGTTCGTCAGTTGCATTAGGGCTCCAATGGCTATCCCATAGAACTTGAGGACATGAATATGCCGTGTAATTGTAAGGAATGTTATGCCATGACCATAATACTTTTCTGTGTCCAATTCCCTGGAACGATAGATTAAAGTCTATTCCTTTCCAATTTGCGGAGAATGATCCTCCATAAAGATATTCAGGAAGGGAATTGCCGAGCTTTACTCTATCTTTTGAGGCTGTGATATTTCCATCTTTGTCGATATCTACGTATTGGATGCATCCTGGCTTATCGTTGCTTGTTAGTAGCGGGATCTTATTCCCTTCTGAATCGTACATCGCATCTTCATTCAGGATGATTCCTTTACTTTTGTACATGTACCATTCATTATAGTACGATCCTTCTTCAGTGATTTTATTACTGCCAATAACTTGCTTGTCTGCCATATACCCCATCTTTGAACGATAATCAGAAAGGTTGGCGCTAATGCTATATCCGAAATCTCCGATTTGATCATTCCATGAGAGTTCTAAATCCCAACCTCTGGTATGCATGTCAGCAGCATTTTTGGTAGGTGAATTATATCCGAAGTATGAAGGGAATCCAACTTCAAGAAGCATATCCTTCGTTTTTTTGTAATATAAGTCCAATGTCCCTCTAAGCCTGCTTCTAAGTAAGGAAAAATCGGTTCCAATGCCATACGTCGTGGTTGTTTCCCAAGTTATGTCCTCGAATGCGTAATCGGACTGATATGCAGTTTGAACTATGTCTGCAATGCCAGTAGAGGCATTTGGTATATATCCGGTTCCAAAATTCAGAGCAGCTTGGTATGGGAAATCGGATCCTATCCTCTCGTTGCCTAACTGACCTATCGATGCCCGTAATTTTAAAAAATTAATAGACTTAGATTTGAACCATGGCTCTTCTGAAATAACCCATCCTGCGCTGAGAGAAGGAAATGTACCCCAGCGGTGTCCTTTTGCGAATCGTGAAGATCCATCAGAGCGGATGTTGGCTTGAATCAAATATCTATTGTCAAACGAATACATGACTCGCCCGAAAACGGAACGATATGCATTATGGCTTGCTGACCCACTATTGTATTGATAGTCAGCGGGTCCTAGATTTAGGTATGGGAAATTTTTCAATGTGTAATTCTGCCTCCAAGCTGATTCATTCTCCCATTTATAGGTATAATCCTCGTAACCGGCCATGGCTGATATCGAGTGTTTTCCAACCTCAATCTTGTAATTAGCGTATAGCTGTTTGGTTATGCTATTGTTATCGTTCCTGCTTTCGCTAACGTTCGTTGAGGAAGAGCCATTTCCATATATGTAATCGCCGTTGAGTTGTTTAAGCCTGTAGGAGATTCTATGGTCCTTACCTTTATAAAAATACCAGTTTGGCGCCACAACGGCAGATACAGTGAGATTTTTTAATGGTGTTATGTCAAGCTGGATTTTACCTCTTATATGATAACTTTTCTGAAGTATGCTTCCCCCATTACTTAAAATAGCCAGAGGATTCTCTCCGTCTTTCCCTGGGGCGAATGATCCATCAGACCAATAAGCATTAAAGACAGGTGGGGCGTATAAAAGTAGACCGGTGTAACCTTCTCCAGTCTGAGGTGTTTTGTATCTTCCATATGAAAGATTAAGATCTACGGCAGCATGAATGTATTTGTTGATATTATAGTCGTTATTTATTCTGACATTGTATTTCTCATAATTCTTTGACTTATAAAGGGCATCTGTATTGTAATAGTTCAGGCTGAAATTTGTCCTTAATTTTTCTGTTCCTCCGCTGAGAGTAAAAGTATGACGCTGGTGAGAAGTTGTGTTCTTCAGTCCTAAATTCATCCAGTCTGTGTCTGGATAGTTGTCTGGATCTGAAGCGTGGTTGGCACTATAACTGTTAATATAATCATCAGAGTATACTGAAGATAAGGAAGATGCGCCCCCATTGTACATATATTCATTAAGACCTTTCATCCAATTTACTGCATTCGTCGATGAAGGCACCTCTGTAGGAGCATCAATTCCATACTCGATATTATACCCTAGATGAAAATCTTTACTGTTGGCTCTTTTGGTCGTAATGAGGATTACTCCGGCTGCTGCCCTAGAACCATATATTGCGGCTGATGCGGCATCCTTGAGAACTTGTATATTCTCTACATCTTCGGAAGCAATGTCATTGATGTCTCCCGGAACTCCATCTACGATAACAAGAGGATCGTTTGTTGAGATTGTCGTAACGCCCCTAACTCTGATAGTGGCAGTACTGTTAGGACTTCCTGAAGATCTGGTTACTTGCACACCAGCCATTTGTCCTTGTAACTGCGCAGAGAGTTGTGGCGTGTTCACCGTGGTTATTTTATCCCCACTAAGAGAAGATGTCGATCCCGTCAAATCCGATCTCTTTACTGTTCCATATCCTATCACGACAACTTCATCGAGCAACTTCGTATCTTCCTTTAGCCTGATGTTGACTGCAGATTGACCTTTTATTGGAACTTGCTCGGAAATGAAACCAATGAAAGATACATCCAGTATGGCATTATCGGATGCGTTAATAGAGAATTCTCCATTTTGATCCGAGGACGTGCCTTGATTAGAACCGATAATCAAGATATTGGCCCCGGCAACCGGCTCGCCTTTACTGTCTGTGATCTTACCGCTGATTTGCTTTGTCGCACCTTGCTTTTGGGATGATTTAATCAAGACATGATTTCCTTCGAATTCATATGTGTAGCCCGTCCCTTTTAGAATGGCTTTTAAGAATTCGTTGACAGTCATTGATGTTTGTGGTACGGATGCTTGTCCAGAAACATTTACTGTTTGAGCATCGTAATCTACTGAAAGGTTAGTCTGCCTTTCGATTTCGCCGAAAGCTTCTTTCAGAGTTAATGCCTTCTTCTGTAAATTAATTTGCTGGTTTTGTCCAATAGCTGGAATACCAATCAGACAAAAGCATGAAATCAGAATGAGGCATCTGCCAAGCAGAAGCTTTCTCATTTCAGGGAATGAGTGCTTTCTCATGTTTAGTGTATTAATTAAAAGTTACGTTATTGTATTATATTGTGCTCGTATTATTTCATCTGATACTTATTATCTGATTTGCAATGGAGTAGTTGAATCCATCAATCAATTGACTTAATATCTGCATAGCGTCTTCTATGGTCTCGCCTGGGGCAAACTTCACGCAATAGGAATGACCGTAGTATTTGTCGGCATCGTAGTTGATGGTCACATCGAATCGCCTTTCAAGTGCCTTGATCACCTCTTCGAAAGGTGCATTGTCGAATACAAGGTAACCTTCCACCCAGGCTGATGCTCTCGCAGCATCCACCTTCCGCACCGTAATCTTTTTTGCGGCGGAATCATAGATCAATTGTTCTCCTGGACTTAGAATGGCTGGCATTGAGTTCACCGCCTTAACCTGCACCCTTATAGACCCTTCCTCCAACGTAGAAGTGGCAATGTGCGAATGCTGATAGTCGCTCACGTTGAAAACGGTTCCGAGTGCTTGCACATCCATGTTATGAGTGCTGATGATGAATGGTTTCCGAGGATCCTTGGCGACGAGCACTCGTGCTTCACCTGTCAGGAATATCTTCCTGGTCTCTGCCGAAAATCTTTTCGGGTAAATTAGCATTGAACCTGCGTTCAAGAAGATTTTCGAGCTGTCTGGCAGCGTTAGAGAGCGGCTTTCGCCTAACGGGACATAGCATTCAAGCATTTCCGGGGCAAGGGGCTTGATCGCGGCATTGTCCAGCAGCCTCACGGAAACTGCAGTTGCGATAATTAGCAGTAGGGAGGCGGCAATCATCCACCACGCCGGATTCACCCTGTGACTATTGACTGGTTCCTTGTCAATCTTTGCTTTTATTTTCTCAAGGTCTTTCCAAGTATCATCAGTCACTATGGAGCTGCAATTATTCCACACTTCAAGCTCAGCGGCATCTTTTTCTTCCTTCTCTGGAGAGTTAAGGAACCAGAACCTGAAATGCATTTGGGCATCTTTCGAGAAATGTTTCCCGAAAAATGTTTTAATGACTCTATGTGGAGCTGACTCGTTCATGTTTCATTAATAAGACAACAAGACCCGAGGCAACGCACAAAAAATCAGATGAAAAAGACAATGACGGAACCTAACATATCCCTAATGTCTTTCAATGCGGCAGAAAGATAATTCTCGACGGTTCGCTTGCTAATATTCAGCCGTTTTGCGATTTCCTCGTTGGATAGTCCTTCGGAGCGGCTCATCTTGAAAATCCTTTTGCGTTTTTCTGGCATCTGTTCGACTTTCAAGTTAACCAGATCTTGGAGTTCGTTTGCGAACATGCTTTCTTCTGGATTGCTTGCAATGATCGGGCGGAGCATCTGCTCCAGGTCATATTTCTCTCTTACCAACGAGTGCTTGAAATAATTGCACATGGCGTTATGCGCCATGCTGAATATGTAGGATTGGAATGACTTGACATTTGATAATTTGGCGCGATCCTGCCACACTTTGAAGAATATGTCCTGCGCCATGTCGTGGGCGAGTTCTTTATCCTGCAGAAAGCCAGATAAGAATGTGATTACCTTCGGCTGATACTTAAGGAAAAGTATTTCGAAGGCATTCTTGTCTCCATCGCTTAGTTGTCTGACGTATATAGTATTAGCATCCATGTAGTTGCGCAGTGAAATTGCATGTTCCCTGGCAAAAATACAAAATTATTGCGTTATCGAGAAAGGCATTCATTGGAGTTGAAACTCTAGGTCTACGACATCGAGCCACTTCCCATGCTTGAAGCCGACATTGTGGAAATGCGAGGCTTGGGTGAAGCCGAGGCTCTTGTGAAACTCTATGCTCTCTGTGTTATTTCCTGTTATGCAGGCAATTAGGACCCTATAACCGTCTTTCCTGCATAACTCGATGAGTTGCTCCATGAGAAGTTTTCCTACGCCCCTATGTCTTGCATCTTTCGATAAATATATCGTAGTCTCCAAGGTATTGCTGTAGGCCGCTCTTTCCTTCCATTTGTGCGCATAACAGAAGCCTAGGATTGTGCCGCCGCTCACGGCTACCAAATAATGGGAGTCTATCGTGATGATGAAAGCCCTCTGCTGCATCTCTTCAGCGGTAACGGCTTCAGTCTCGAATGATTGCTCTCCCTTCAAGACATAATAATTGTATATTTCGGTTATTGCAGGAAAATCTTCATCCTGCACTGGACGTATCACTATCTCTTCTATGTTCATGGATGCGAATTTAGCGCAATTCCTTGGATTTTGACAACGTGGAGAATCTCAGCCGCATGCTTTTTATGTTAAATTTTCGTATCTTCATGGCCGTAAACAGAAGAACCAAAACCACAAAATAATGAGAACTCTTTCAATAATTCTAGCGGCTGGAATGCTGAGTCTAGCTTCCGCGGCCTCTTTCGCTCAGACTTATACACCTACGAAAGAAAATGTTCAAAACCGGCAAGAATTCGCAAGAGAGCGATTCGGAATATTCCTTCATTGGGGGATCTATGCCTCCTACGCCCAGGGCGAATGGTATCTTCAGACAGGAAAGCTGAATAAAGATGAGTATGCCAAGGCTGCAGGCGGATTCTATCCTGCAGGGTACAATGCATACGAGTGGGTAAAAGCATTCAAGGATGCTGGAGCTGAGTATGTCACCATAACTTCCAGGCATCACGACGGATTCTCGATGTATGACACGAAAGCCTCGGATTACAACATAGTCAAGAAGACACCTTGGGGCAAGGATGTATTGAAGGATCTGGCTGACGCCTGCCATGACCAAGGAATGTACCTGCATTACTATTATTCCCTGCTCGATTGGATGCGAGAGGATTATCCAGTAGGAAGAACCGGCCACGACACGGGCAGGAAAGGGAACATGCAGAACTACGACAGCTATTTCAATTTCATGAAGCAGCAGGTGAAAGAACTGCTTACCAATTATGCTCCGATAAGAGCCGTTTGGTTTGACGGCTATTGGGATCACGACAGCGACAAGACTCCTTTCGACTGGAGGATGCCTGAGTTTTATGAATATATCCACTCAATCCAGCCAGACTGCCTGATCGGCAACAATCACCACATCGCGACCATCGAAGGCGAAGATTTCCAGATGTTCGAGCAGGATCTGCCTGGTCAGAACACGACCGGATTCGCTCCTGATCAGGTCGTCAGCACCGTGATGCCTCTGGAAATGTGCATGACCATGAATAATTCTTGGGGGTACAACGTGAAAGACATGAATTATAAGAGCGTCAACAAGATAATCCAGACTCTTGCGACGGCCGTGTCTCTGAACTCCAATCTTCTCCTGAACATAGGGCCAAGGGCAGACGGACGGCTTCCGGAGCAGGCCTTGGCTAGCCTTAGAGGAATCGGAAAATGGATGAAGGTTAACAGCAAGTCCATCAAAGGCTGCGGTCCTGGACCAATTGCAAAGCAGGATTGGGGCGTTTCTACTGCGCCAGAGGGAAATGGCAAAGTGTTCTATCTGCATATATTTGAAAAGCCGAATGGAGAGTTTGAGATTCCTGTCCCTAAAAAAGCAAAAATCAAGAGCGTCATGGCTCTTGAAGAGGATAGGGCTCTTGAGTTCAAGAAGAAAGGCGAAGTTCTGACGATCGCTCTGCCAGAGGAACTCCCTGATTCTTCGAGTGATCTTGATCCTACAGGAGCTGATTACGTAGTTGAAGTTACTCTCAAATAGCATGGCGAAAGGAATATCGTGCGCAGCCATTGCGTTAATATCTGGGTTCTTGATAATCGGATGCTCTGAAACCAATGGCCCAGAAACCAACATTGCACTGAACAGAACAGCAATCGCTTCATCGTCCTACGACTACAACCTTACGGCTCAACTAGTAACGGATGGCATTATAGAGGCCGATGAGCCGGCATGGCTGTCTGTATCATCCTCGAAAGGCGAATTCCCGAGGAGAGAGAAAGAGTGGACGATTGACGGGGGGCCATACTCTAGAAATACCCTGTCTGGAGAGAATGACTTTCTTGAATATGTCTGGAGCCGCCAGAGTTTCTCGGCAAACTGCCTGCGAATCGTGGGCCGGGTCTTCTTCACGAACGCTGATGGGGGCTGGTCTGTTAAATGTAGTGCAGGCAGAGGAAATGAGTTGAAGCCTGTCGGAGAAGCTGGAGAGAAAGGCCTGCCATCAAAAGATGTTAACGCTAATGCGAAGGTGAATGACCCTAATAAACAGACTGAGACAATTGACTGTCAGTCGTGTCCGCTGGAACTTGAGATTCCGCTTACGAATGCAGTTGATTTCAGCAGGCTTAAGATCGAATTCTCCATGCCAGGCGCAGTCGCATGGGAGATAAATTCCATGAGCATCACGCAGGCAGATCATTTCGAGAAATCGACCGATACCGGCCCATATTTCTCAAAAGAGGCCAGGGGGATGAATCTGATGCCTTCTGAGATGTTTACTAGCGCCTGGATGAGCGCAAACGGTGAGCCTCAGTGGCTTTACGTGGATCTTGGGACTAAAAAGAAATTCAGCGGGATTAATTTGCGCTGGATTCACAAACCTTTGAATTGCACCATTGAAACATCTGACGATGCGAAAGTGTGGAAGAGGCTTGTCATCATCCCTCAGGATGACGAGAAGGCATATTCATTGAAAGTCAATGGCAAAAGCCGTTATGTGAGGCTTTCGATGCAGGATACGGATGAGAGCGGCCATTTCGTTCTGAGCGAGATGGAAGTCATCGGAAAACAGGAATATGCCGAAGCGAAACCTTCAGATGAGCTTCAGGCTTGGAAACTTAGCCGTGCTTCGCTGGTGAAGGATGGAGGAGAAGTGATTTCTACCGGTGCTTTCAATGATTCTTCTTGGATGAACGCCGTAGTGCCTGGCACTGTTCTTTACAGCTACATGGCCGCTGGAGCTGTGCCAGATCCTGGAATCGCAGACAACATGCTGCAAATTTCCGAGTCTTATTTCAATAGTGATTTCTGGTACAGAGGCGTGCTTAAATCGGCAAAACCGGAGGGCAAGCGCATGCTGCTCACATTCGATGGCATAAACTGGAAAGCCGAGATATTCATGAACGGTACCCGGGTAGGGGATATTGCCGGAGCTTTCAAAAAAGAGAGCTTTGATGTCACGGATATTTTAGAAGACGTGAATTATGTGGCAGTTCATGTCGTTAAGCCTGCGAATTACGGAGCCGTGAAAGAGAAGAATTCAGAAAGCCCGGACTTCAATGGCGGCATTCTAGGCGCCGATAACCCTACGTTCCATGCCACAGTTGGTTGGGACTGGATTCCTACCGTGAGAGGGCGTGAAGTGGGAATATGGAATGACGTGCATCTGGATGCCGTGAATGATATCGTTGTTAAGAATCCTCTAGTAATCAGCAAGATAGCTACCGCTGACACACTTGCGTCCATGACCTTCATGGTGGACGTGGTTAATCTTTCGGATGCCGATGTTTCAGGAAGCATTCATGGCCAGATAGAAGATATTGACTTCGGAAAAGACGTGACCATCCCTGCAAAAAGCACGATCACCGAGACATTCTCGTATGCTGATTTCCCTCAGTTGAAAGATCAGCGAATCGCACTTTGGTGGCCTGTAGGCTATGGAAATCCTGTTCTGCATCCTGCTTCGATTCAGTTCACTCCATCCGGCAAGCCTGGGGCCGTAAGCAATGTTGAGTGGAAGGCAGGAATCAGAGAATTCACCTACAAGGACGAGACGACGGCGTTAAAGATGTTCATAAACGGCCATCGCTTCACGCCTAAGGGCGGAAATTGGGGATTCAGCGAGTTTAACCTGCGGTTTGGGGCAAAGGAATATGACACTGCTCTCTCTTTGCACAAAGAGATGAATTTCAATATGATCCGCAACTGGGTAGGGCAGACAGGCGACGTGGAATTCTACGATGCCTGCGATAAATATGGCGTAGTCGTATGGCAGGATTTCTGGCTGGCGAATCCAGCCGACGGCCCGGACCCAGACGACAACGGGATGTTCTTGGCAAATGCCTGGGACATGGTGGAGAGAATAAGGCAACATCCTTCGATCGGTCTCTACTGCGGACGAAATGAGGGGTATCCACCAGCCGCTCTGAATGGCGGCCTTGCTCAATTGGTCTCAATCCTGCATCCTGGAATGCTGTATATTCCTAGTTCTGCTGACGATGGAGTCTCAGGCCATGGCCCATACAGGGCAGTGCCGGCAGAGTTCTATTTCGATCACCCGACAAAGAAGTTCCATAGTGAGAGAGGCATGCCTTCTATCCCTATTTATGAGCATATTATGAGAATGCTAACTTCCCAGCACGCCTGGACTCCGGATGATGTCTGGGGACAGCACGATTTCACTCGTACTGGAGCACAAGGCGACACGTCGCTTCTGGGCATGATAAGACGAGGTTTCGGTGATGAAGCATTGGATGATGCCTCGTCGTTTGCCAAGTATTCCCAGTTTATCTGCTTCAATGGCTATAGGGCAATGTTTGAGGCAAACAATGTCAATCGCTACGGGCTTCTGCTCTGGATGTCCCATAGCGCATGGCCAAGCCTCGCATGGCAGACCTACGACTATTGGTTTGGCAAGAATGGCGCTTTCTACGGTTCGAAATTGGGCGCTGAACCTCTGCACGTCCAGTTCAATACGGCTACATTGAAAATCGAGGTCGTGAATACTGGGATAGGAGACAAAGACGGCCTCACGGCTTGGGTGAAGCTTATTGATTCTTCTGGCAAGGAAACATATTCAAAGACAGCTCCTGTCTCGATACATGAGGATGAAACATTGGATGCTATTGATGTCTCAGACATCCCAGATGGGCTGTGCGTAATGCGTCTGAGCCTCGCCGATGCCTCCGGGAAGGTGATTTCCCATAATGCTTATATCAAGAATTTCGAGAACAAGCGAGACAATGGCGATTGGCGTGGCCTAGTCGGCACAGATGTGCTTGAGGATATTTTTGATGATATCATGAAATGATATATGAATGTGCTAGATAGCCAATACAATAAGTTATTAGCTGTAGCAACGCTCGCTCTCGTTGCTGGGGATGTTCTATCGCAAGATAAGCGCCCCAATATCCTCTACATCATGAGCGATGACCACGCATTTCAGGCTATTTCGGCATATGGCGGTGCTATTTCTGCCTTGGCCCCAACTCCGAACATCGACCGCATCGCAAGAAACGGGATGCGCTTCGACAGGGCTTTCGTGGAGAATTCTCTTTCTGCTCCTAGTCGTGCCTGCACTATTACCGGCTTATACAGCCATCAGAATGGGCAGAGGCAGCTTGCCGAGGGCATCGATACCAGCTGTGTTTTCGTTTCCGAGCTTCTGAGAGAAGCCGGCTACGAGACTGGCATAGTTGGGAAATGGCATTTGATGTGTGAGCCAAAAGGCTTCGACTATTTCCATGTGCTGAATGACCAAGGGTCATATTATAACCCAGTCTTCAAGTCTCAGGATTCGAATGGAAAATATATCCGCGAGGAAGGTTATGCGACAGAGTTGATAACTGATCACGCTCTTGACTTTTTGCGGCACAGGGATCATTCCAAACCATTTTTCCTCATGGTACATCACAAAGCTCCTCACAGAAGCTGGATACCGGCCACCCAATATCTTGGAATGTATGACGATGTAACTTTCCCTGTTCCTGAGACTTTCATGGACGACTACACAGACAGGGGAAGCGCTGCCAGGACGCAGAAGATGAGTATAATTAAGGATATGGGACTGCCTTCAGATTTAAAGGTGAGCGATGATAGAAACCCTGATGAGAGCGCTTCCGCAATGGTGGCAGAATTCGCCAGAATGAATCCCGACCAGAAAAAACTCATTTCTGAATATTTTGAAGCTAGAAATAGGGCTTTCTGCAAGGCCGGCCTTTCAGGTGACAGCCTCTCTGTATGGAAATACGAGACATATCTCAGGGATTATCTCGCCGTCATTCACTCAGTTGATGAGAGCGTAGGCAGACTTCTTGAATATATAGAGTCCGATGGCCTTTTGAGTAACACGATAGTGATCTACGCTAGCGACCAGGGTTTCTATATGGGGGAACACGGATGGTTCGACAAACGCTTCATGTACGAAGAGAGTCTCAGGACCCCTCTGGTCATGATGTACAATGGACATATCACGCCTGGAACTGTAAGCACGGAAATGGTTCAGAATATTGATTATGCTCCTACTTTTCTCGACCTTGCTGGAGTTAAGCAGCCAAAGGAAATGAGTGGGCGCTCTCTGCAGCCACTGTTCAAGACCGGAACAGCTGGGAAGTGGCGCAATGATATTTATTACCACTACTATGACTACCCAACTTGGCACATGGTGCGAAAGCATGATGGCGTGCGAGATGACAGGTTTAAATTAATCCACTTCTATGGGAAGGGGGGGCCTAGGGCTCAGAGTGAGAATAAATATCAGAATATTCCTGGTACTGTGGAATATAACAGTTTCGTGAATATGGTGAAGAGCGGTTACATTTGTGATGAGCCGGATGTCGATTATTATGAACTATATGATTTGCAGAGAGATCCGCATGAGCTTCACAATGTTTATGGTCAGCCAGGGTATGAAAAAGTCACTAAAAAACTACATAAAACGTTAGTGAAATATCGCAAAAAACTTAAAGTGGACGAATATTAGTTAATCTTATTATTAATATGCCGTCTTTCCGTCATCTGGGAAGACGGCATATTATTATGAATTAGGTATCTTGTTAAGAATAAATGATATTCGGGGAATTTAATACGATTCTTTTTGATATTTTGATAAAAATGGAAAAATTTTGAAAAATAATTGCGGTTTTTGTTTAAAAATATAATATATTTATGTCGGTGCAAAACGATAGAAATGGAAAGAACGCAGACATTAGCTGATACGCCTGTACAGAAAGGCAATATATTAGTGATAAACACTGGGTCTACTACAACTAAACTTGGTTTTTACTCTGACGGAACTCGAATTTTCGACACGAAGCTGGAGCACACTGCTGACGAGGTGGCCAAGTATCCTTCTGTTATGGACCAGACTGACATGCGCCGTCTGGCGATAGAGGATTTCCTGAAGGAAAAGAATATTCCGCTTGAGAGCATAGACATCATCATGGCGAGAGGTGGTCTGTTCACTCCTGTGATTACCGGTGTCTACAATGTGAACAAGGACATGAGGGATGTTCTCATAAGTTGCCGTGACGGAGTCCATGCTTGTAATCTGAGCGCAGTCCTGGCAGATGACATCGCTAAGGAAGTGAATGAGGCTAGGGATGCGAAAGGGATTACCAACCTTAGGCATGGCAAATGCATCGCTTACGTGGCCGATCCTCCGATGGCAGACGAGATGCTTCCGGAGTGTCGCATGGGAGGGATTCCCGAGTTCACCCGCAAGACTCTTTTTCACGCTCTCAATTCCAGGGCGATCGTAAGGCGGTATCTCAGGGAGCATGGGCATAAGACCAATGACGTGACAGTGATCGTCGCTCACATGGGGGGCGGGGCAACTATCTCGCTGCACCGCAACGGGAAAGTGCTGGACACGAATCACGGTCTTGGCGGTGACGGCCCCATCACTCCCGAACGCTCTGGCTGCTGCCCGCCATTCGACCTCATAGACATGTGCTTCAGCGGGAAATATACTGCCGATGAAATCAAGAAAAAACTGGTCGGTAGGGGAGGCGCAGTGGCGTATTTCGGAACCAACAGCATGAAGGACGTAGAAAAGATGGCTGACGACGGCAACGAGCTGGCTCAGACCTTTTTGAAGGCGTACGTGCTGAATATATGTAAATATATTGCCGCAATGGCTGCAACGGCAGACGGCAAGGTGGATGCCATCTTGCTCACTGGCGGAATAGCTCACAGCAAAAAACTGATGGATGCCATCAAGAATAAAATCGGCTTCATAGCCCCTGTGGAAGTGTTCCCGGGGGAAGACGAGATAAACAGCCTGGCGGAAAACGGGTACATGATTCTCTCTGGCGAAGTGAAAGTGCACACCTACGACAAGGATAAGCTTATAGAAGACTAACTCCCGCATATTCATATTATTAAAACTGAATTATCATGATTGACATAGACTGGACAAAGCTGTCTTTCAGCTACACCAAAACCAAATCTTTCATTTACAGCCGATGCATCGGGGGTAATTGGGAGAAACCGGTGGTCGCAGATGACATGAGCATTTCTCTGAGCACGTTCGCTGGCATATTCCATTATGGCCCTTGCTGCTTCGAGGGACTTAAGGCCTTTCGTGGTGAAGATGGGAAAATAAGGCTGTTCAGGCCCGACATGAATGCCAAAAGGATGGCAGACAGCGCCAAGTACCTTGACATGCCCTATCCTTCAGAAGAAATGTTCATCGAAATGTGCGTCCGATGCGTCAAGGAAAATATAGACTATCTGCCTCCGGCAGAGGTTGCGTCTGCGTCTCTATACCTCAGGCCTATCCTGATCGGCATCAGTCCGCAGCTGGGCATCCATTCTTCCAGCGACGTGATGTTTGCCGTGATGTGCTCTCCGGTGGGTACGTATTCTGGCGATAAGAGCCTGCTTCCGGGCAGGGCGGTTCTTTCAAGAAATTATGACCGTGCCGCAAAACATGGCTCCGGGGGCTACAAATTGGGTGCGAATTACGCACAGTCGCTTCACGCATATAACCTTGCTCATGGTGCCGGTTACCGCGAGCTGCTGTTCCCGGATTCATCTACCCAGACCTACATTGAAGAATTCGGGTCGTCCAATTTCTTCGCCATCAAAGGAAATACTTACATAACTCCGCTTTCGAGCAGCGTGCTGCCTTCCATCACGAATAACAGCCTTCGCACTGTTGCCAAAGAGTTAGGAATGGAAGTTGAGATGCGCCCCGTGAAAATAACGGAGCTGGCGGATTTCGATGAAGCATGCTCCTGCGGCACGGCGGTAGTGATAACTCCTATCTGTTCGATTGACGACAAACCTGCCTTGGAGTCGGAAGAAATTACCAAGACCTACTCTTTCGGCAGCCCGGATAAGTGCGGTCCGGTCAGCGAGAAGCTCTACAAGCGCATCATTGGCATCCAGAGAGGGGTGGAAAAAGACACGTATGGCTGGAATCTATTCATAGATTAATGGATATGGAAGATTTTGCTGCGGCAGAGAAGCTCTTGGGCGAGGATAGGACTGAAGAAGCCATTAATGTATTAAATGAATATATTGCCTTGGCTTCTTCCCCTTCCGACAAGGCTTATTACCTGCTAGGCAACGCTTATCGTAAAAAAGGCGATTGGCAGGGTGCCATCAACAATTACCTGATGGCTATGGAATTGAACCCTGAGAGTCCTGCCGTGAATGCATATAAAATGGCAAATGAAATCCTTGATTTCTACAATAAGGATATGTATAATCAATAACACTTAAGGTATTATGGCAAAAATGTACGGAGCGACGGTCGTCAACGTCGAGAGATGCAAAGGTTGCAATCTCTGCGTGGTCGCCTGTCCGCTTCACGTCCTTGCTCTCACGACCAAGGAAGTTAACCGAAAGGGCTACAACTATGCCCATGAGGTTCTTGCTGACACCTGCACGGGCTGTGCGTCTTGCGCTACGGTATGCCCTGACGGGTGCATCACCGTTTACCGTCTAAAATCAGAATGAATCTATGGCAGATCAGGAAGTAACATTGATGAAAGGCAATGAAGCCATTGCCCACGCCGCGATCCGCTGTGGTTGCGACGGCTATTTCGGCTATCCTATCACGCCTCAGTCTGAGGTGCTTGAAACTCTGGCGGCTCAGAAGCCTTGGGAGACCACCGGCATGGTAGTTCTCCAGGCAGAAAGCGAGGTCGCCTCAATCAACATGGTATATGGAGGCGCAGCATCTGGGAAAAAGGTGATGACATCTTCTTCCAGTCCTGGAATCAGCCTCATGCAGGAAGGCATTTCTTACATGGCGGGCGCAGAGCTTCCGGCCCTCATAGTGAACGTAATGCGTGGCGGCCCGGGTCTGGGAACCATCCAGCCGAGCCAGTCGGACTATTTCCAGGCTTGCAAAGGCGGCGGTCACGGAGACTACCATCTGATCGTGCTCGCCCCATCTTCAGTGCAAGAAATGGCTGATTTCGTGGATCTTGCATTCGAACTTGCATTCCGTTACCGCAACCCTGCCATGATTCTCGCCGACGGTGCCATCGGGCAGATGATGGAGAAAGTCATGCTTCCACCTTTTAAGCCTCGTCGTACCGAGGAGCAGATCATAAAGGAATGCCCTTGGGCAACCACAGGACGCGTAGGTGGCAGGAATCCTAACATAATCACGTCTTTGGAATTGCGTTCCGAGGAGATGGAGATCATAAATAACAACATTCAGAAGAAGTACCGCAAGTGCGAAGAAAAAGAGGTGCGCTTCGAAGAATACCTTCTAGATGACGCTGAATATGCCATCATGGCATTCGGTTCGGCTGCGCGAGTGGCGAAGAAGAGCATCGACAACGCTCGTGCCGAGGGCATAAAGGTAGGCCTGCTTCGCCCTATAACTCTCTGGCCTTTCCCTACGAAGGAAGTTCAGAGGATTGCCAGCAAAGTCAAAGGCATACTTTCGGTGGAATTCAATGCCGGCCAGATGGTCGAGGACATTCGCCTCGCCGTGGGCGGCGGCATCCCTGTTCAGCATTTCGGCCGCCTAGGCGGCATCATCCCTGATCCGGATGAGGTCGTGGAGGCTCTCAAACGTATGTTTTAATCGGAAACAGCTATGACAAGAGAAGAAATAATCGAAAAAGGCCAGGTTGTATATAAGAAACCTACCTTGTTGAATGATGTTCCAATGCACTATTGCCCAGGCTGCAGCCACGGGGTGGTGCACAAACTCGTAGCCGATGTGATAGAGGAAATGGGCATGACGGAGAAAGCCATAGCAATCTCGCCGGTAGGCTGTGCGGTCTTCGCTTATAAATATATTGACGTGGACTGGCAGGAAGCTGCTCACGGCAGGGCTCCAGCTCTTGCGTCCGCAGTGAAGCGCCTGTGGCCGGACCGGCTCGTCTTCACTTATCAGGGAGACGGCGACCTAGCCTGCATAGGCACAGCAGAGACAATCCATGCGCTGAACAGAGCCGAGAATATCACCATCATATTCATAAATAACGCTATTTATGGCATGACAGGAGGTCAGATGGCTCCGACGACTCTCCTCGGCATGAAGACGGCTACTTGCCCTTACGGCAGGGAAGTGAGTTTGCACGGCTATCCGCTGCACATCACCGAATTGGCGGCTCAGCTTGATGGCACTTGCTACGTGACCCGTCAGGCAGTGCACACGGTAGCTGCCATCAATCGTACTAAGAAGGCCATCAGGAAGGCTTTCGAATATTCCATGCAGGGCAAAGGTTCCAATCTCGTTGAGGTTGTGTCCACCTGCAATTCTGGCTGGAAGATGAGTCCGGAGAAGGCCAACAAGTGGATGGAAGAGAATATGTTCGCTTACTACCACCTAGGCGATCTGAAGGACAATGGCATTGACTCTAAATGAATATGGCTATGACAGAAGAAATAATAATATCTGGTTTCGGAGGACAGGGCGTCCTCTCAATGGGCAAGATTCTGGCATATTCCGGGATGATGGAAGGAAAAGAGGTTACTTGGATGCCTGCATATGGACCGGAGCAGCGTGGTGGAACGGCCAATGTCACGGTCATCGTGAGTGATTCTCCCATATCTTCCCCTATCTTGTCTTCCTACGATTCCGCTATCGTTCTTAACCAGCCTTCGCTGGAGAAGTTCGAGCCAAAGGTAAAGAAAGGAGGCGTCTTAATCTACGATGGTTATGGCATAAGCGATCCTCCGAAGAGGAAGGACATCGATGTCTATAGAATCAATGCCATGGACGCTGCTGCTGAAATGAATATGATCAAGACGTTCAATATGATAGTGCTGGGAGGCCTGCTGAAGATTCGCCCTATCGTCACTATCGACAGCGTTCTCGCGGCACTCCGCAAAACGCTCCCGCAGCGCCATCACAACCTCATCCCCCAGAACGAAGAAGCCCTCCGCAAGGGAATGGAAATTATTCAGAAACAGTAACTCTAATGCGGCATTAGCGCATTAGGCGGCCTATGTCGTTGCCGAAGGCGAGGATCATCAGCATGACCAGCAGCGCCATGCCGATGATCTGTGCTATTATGAGGAAATTATCGCTAGGCTTGCGTCTTGCGATCATCTCATAGAGGGTGAACGCCACGTGACCGCCATCAAGTCCTGGAATAGGCAGCAGGTTCATCACGGCCAGCATTATCGACAGCAGAGCCAGAATATTAAGGAAACTGAACCAGTCCCACTTGGAAGGGAAGGCCTGGCCGATGGCTATGAAGCTGCCGACGCTCTTGTAAGCCTCCGTGCTTGGCGTCGCCACCAGCCTGAGGTCTTTCAGGTAACCGCCTATCGTGCTGAATGTCAGTTTGAAACCGGCAGGAATGGCTTCCGCTACTGAATATTCCTTAGACGAAATTCCTGGAATCTGCATATACACGCCGATGCGTCCGTTGGTGTCCACTTGCAACGGAATTTCCAACGTGTCGCTTCCACGCAGTACGGTTGCTACCGTCTCTTCGCCTTTGATTGTCTCCATGTATTTCCTGGAATCTTGCACGAACGGGGTCGAGACGCTGTCCAAGGCTATTATCCTGTCATCTTTGAGAAGACCGGCAGATGCATTCTCAGAGCCTGTCATCACTGAATCCACGATGAAAGGTACAGCTAAGTCAAATAGGCCAGGGGTATTCAGCACATCGCCTATCATGGATTTGTCGATGTAGATGTGCACGGTATCAGAACCCCTCAAGACGGTGACTTCTTTTACGTTTCTACGCGCAAGGTCTGCCTGAAGCATCCCGAAATTCTCGGGAACATAGTCATCCATCTTCAGTATCCGGTCTCCGTTCCGGAACCCCATTTCTTGACCTAACTCGTTGGTGTATATTGCATTGCCTTCATTGCGAATATATGAGCTTCCCCATATTGCCATGATGGCTATATAGACTATGATTGCGAAAATGAAATTGTTCAGCACGCCTCCGAGCATCACCAGGAGCCTCTGCCATGCTGGTTTCGTGCGAAACTCCCATGGCTTGGGGTCTTGCTTGATGGTCTCCATGTCCATGGACTCGTCGATCATGCCGTTGATCTTGCAATAGCCTCCGAGCGGCAGCCAGCCGATGCCATATTCAGTTTCCCAATCCTTCGCTTTCGGGCATATTTTAGTGAAGAATTTCCCTTTGGTGCTGAAAAGCTTGATGCCTTTGAGGTCGAAGAACAGGAAGAATTTGTCCACCCTGATTCGGAACAATTTGGCGTACATGAAATGCCCGAACTCATGGATAATGATAAGAACCGAAAGCGCAAGGATCACTTGCAATATTTTCATAAGAACGACCATATTCCTACCTCTCCATCTTTTCTATCATGGCATCTGCCATTCGCCGAACTTCAGTGTTAGTCATGAATATATCGTCGAGTGTTGGCTCTTTTATTGCCTCAGCCTTCTCCATGCACTCGCTAATTATGTGAGGAATATCATAGAAGCCGATTCTGTCTCGCAGAAAGGCGGCGACCGCAGATTCATTGGCGGCATTCATCACGCATGGAATGTTCCCGCCTCGCTCGATAGCCTCATATGCAAGACCGAGGCAAGGGAATTTGTCCATGTCTGGCTTGAAGAAAGAGATGCTCCCCAGCTCAGCAAAGTCCAGTTTTTTATTGTCCAGCGGCATCCTTTCTGGAAAACCAAGGGCGAACTGAATAGGCTCCCTCATGTCTGGGCAGGCAAGCTGCGCCATGACTGCGCCATCTTCATATTCAATCATCGAATGAATGATGGATTCAGGTTGTATGATGACATTTATCTTGCTTACAGGCTGCCCGAAGAGCCATTTTGCCTCAATCACCTCAAACCCTTTGTTCATCATGGTGGATGAGTCGATAGTAACCTTCGCTCCCATATTCCAGTTAGGGTGCTTCAAAGCATCGTCTTTTGTCGCTTTTGCAATCCTCTCCTTATCCCACGTCCTGAATGGGCCGCCAGATGCAGTGAGATGGATTTTGGCAATTTTATTGCCTTGGGCGCTGAGCAGGCACTGGAAGATCGCTGAATGCTCGGAATCGACAGGAATTATCGGGGCGTTATGCTTCTGCGCCTCTGAGGTTACTATTCCACCCGCAGCCACCAAGGTCTCTTTGTTTGCCAAAGCGATGATTTTTCCAGCGTCTATTGCAGAGAGAGTCGGTTTCAGCCCACTGAATCCCACCATGGCACCAACCACGATATCCACGTTGTCAGAAGCAACCAGGTCGCAGACGGATTTTATCCCTGCGAAAGCTTTCGTGTCAGTATTCTCTAGCAGGTTCGATAGTTTCGGGTAAAGGACTTCGTTGCAGATGACAGCGTTGTTCGCATCGAATTCCTTTGCTTGCTGAGCCAGCAGGTCAACGCTGGAGTTGCAAGTTAGCAATTCAACTTCGAATTTGTCCCTGTGTTGCCTTATGACGTCAAGTGTCTGTGTCCCTATTGATCCTGTCGACCCCAGAATCGCGATTCTTCTCTTTCTCTCCATTAAAAACTAATATATTTAGTCGGGTCCACGGCCTCTCCTTTGTGCCATAGCTCGAAATGCAGATGGTTTCCTTTTGATGTGTTGCCAGTGTTACCGACGATGGCGATAGGCATTCCTGCCGTCACTTTATCCCCGACCTTTTTCAAGAGCTTTTGATTATGCTTATAGACGGATATGATGTCGCCCTCATGCTGAATCTGAATAGTGTAACCATATTCATCGCTCCAGCCGGCAGAAATGACCGTTCCATCCAGCACGGACATTACGGTTGAATTTTCCGGGGCGGTAATGTCGATGTATGGATGCAAAGCCTTGTCATAACCTTGCGATATGACCCCCTTCAGAGGGGTGAAGAAATGCATCCCCTCAATAGGCAGGGAGCGCCTCTCCGCAGGCTTCAATGCGAACTCATCAGCTTTCGTGACCTCATCTTTCAACTTCTGCCGGCTCTCGTCCAGTCTTTTAGGGTCGATGGCGATGGAGTCTGACTTAGCCTTGATTTCCATCAGGCTGTCAAGTTCCAATGGCTCTTGTCCATCGATTATTCTGGCAAAATTTTCTGAATATAAAGCCCACTTTGTGATTTCAGTCTCAAGAGAGTCTATTCTGATTGCATTCCGGATAGCCTCTCTTCTTGTCTCAGCGTCAGGGTAGCCAGGAATGAAAGTTTTGAGCGGAGTATATATGAATAATGAAATCACCAAGAAACTATATACGATGATTATGGTGATTATCGCGATCAGGCCTTGGATTCTCGTGAACGAGACGGTCTTCAAGTCTGTGCCCTTGTCTTTATCGGACAAGGTCAGCTTAAAGTTATTGACAATCGGTCGTTTCTCTTTTTTCTCTCTCGACATGCTATTTTGACTTAACCGCCTTTTTCTATAAATTTGCAACCAATGGAAAGGATAATCGGCATAGATTATGGACGAAGAAGAGTCGGAATTGCTGTTAGCGATCCTCTCTTCGTCTTCGCTTCTCCACTGGAAACAGTTGACGGTGCAAAGATAATAGAATATCTCAAAAATTATGCTCAGAAGGAAACCGTCACCCAGTTCGTGGTGGGTTATCCAATGAACCTGGATAATACTCCGTCTGAGGCCGCTGCAGATGTCGATATATTTCTAAAGCAATTAGGAAAGGCATTTCCAGAGGTTCCAGTGGCATTAGAAGATGAGAGATTCACATCTGTGCTTGCTCACAGGGCAATGATTGATGGGGGAATGAAGGCGAAAGACAGGAGGAATAAGGCATCGGTGGATAAGATAAGCGCCGCCATAATTTTGCAGGGTTATCTAGATAAAAAGAAATAGGAATATGATACAGCCAATTTATCTCTATGGTTCGGAAGTTCTGAGGGAAGTCGCTAAGCCAGCCGACCTCAATGATAAAGAGAACATTCAGAATCTCGTGAAGGATTTGAAGGACACGCTTGCCAGCGCTCAGGGCTGTGGACTGGCAGCGCCACAAATAGGGGTTAGCCAGAGGGTGCTCATCGTGGACGGCACTGGGATGACGGAAGTTTATGACTATCTGAAAGACTTCAAAAGGGTAATGATAAATCCTGTCATTGTGGAAGAAAGCGAGAATGAAACTGAATATGAGGAAGGGTGCCTGAGCATCCCGGATATTTTCTGCAGCGTGCGCAGGCCTTCTAGCATGACCGTCGAATATTATGACGAAAACCTGAAGAAAGTCACTGAGCATTTCGACAAGTTTGCCTGCAGGATGGTTCAGCACGAAATGTCTCATCTGGATGGGGACATGTTCGTGGACCATGTCGCCCCTATACGAAAAAAAATTATTTCAAAAAAGTTGTTTGCTATCGAGAAAGGCAGGATTTCTGCAAGGTATCCGACGAAAATTAAATGACAGATAATGGGAGCTTTTCACGCATACGATATTCGCGGGATTTATAATGTCGATTTTGATCGGCACACCGCTTACAAGATAGGATATTTCATTCCTGAACTATTAAAAACTGATAAAGTCTTGGTCGGGCGCGACTGCAGGCTTTCTTCCCCAGAGATTCATGAACATCTCGTGAAAGGAATAACCGATGCTGGCGCTGATGTGTACGACATCGGTCTCAGCACCACGCCTATGGTATATTTCGGTACCGCCAATTACGGCTTCAAGGCTTCCGTGCAGATCACGGCTTCTCACAATCCGAAGGAATATAACGGTATGAAGGTGTCGTGTGAAAATGCCCTTCCTGTCGGCCTGGACTCTGGCTTGGGGCAGATTCAGAAATGGATAGAGGAGGGAAGGCCTACACCAGTTGCCGATGTCCGAGGAAAAGTCATTCCGAAGGACATTCATCAAGACTACCTGGATTTCTTGCTGAAATTCAAGGGCGACTATTCAAATTTGAAATTGGCGTTCGACTTGTCGAATGGAATGTCAACGCTTTATGCCAAAGAAATCTTTGGTGAGGCTCCGACTTATCTTTTCGATAAAATGGACGGCAGTTTCCCGAATCATGAGCCAAATCCTCTAATCCCAAAGAATGTGGTTCCGCTGGAAGAGGCTGTTCGTAAGACAGGAGCTGACGCAGGCGTGATTTATGATGGGGATGCCGATAGGGTGATGTTCGTAGATGAGAAAGGGCAGTTCATTTCTCCTGACCTTATCATTGCATTGCTTGGCAGATACTTCATAGACGAGAGGCATGAGAAGGGAATCGTCCTTCAGGACATAAGAAGCTCGAAGTCGGTTTCTGAATATCTCGTTCCGCAGGGAATGAAGGTAGTGACTTGGAAGGTCGGCCGCGCTTTCGCCGCTCGCAAGCTGCGCGAGATTGATGGTGTCTGGGGCGGCGAGCTTGCAGGGCACTATTACTTCCGCGATTTCTTCTATTCTGACAGCGGTCTTCTGGCATCCATGCTGGTGCTAAGGATTGTTTCTGGATTAAAGAAAGAGGGAATCACGCTGAGCCAATTCATAGACAGCATTTCTCATTACGAGAATTCTGGAGAAATCAATTTCAGGATAGATGATAAGAAAGGTGCGATGGATGCCGTAAAAGAGCATTTTACATCGCAAGAGAAGCCAGAGGCAGAGATGGACTTCGATGGTTACCGGGTGGAGTTCAAAGACTGGTGGTTCAATATCAGGCCTTCGAACACAGAACCATACCTGAGGTTCATCTGCGAGGCCACTTCGCAGAATCTTCTGGATGAAAAAGTAACTGAGACCAAAAAACTTCTTATGGAAAAATTCAACGCAAAGATTTAATTGAATTTTTCGGATGAAAGTTAAAATTTATCCGGCAGGTGTCAGAGTTCTGGCCCTTGCTGTTTTAACATTTTTTTGTGCCGCAGCGTTGAATGCGCAGGACACCACGATAAAGACAAAGAAACAGGCGGAGGTGATGATTCCGCGGCTGTCTACGGCTTCCGTACAAACCCTTAATCAATCTCAGGAGGTCATGGACACTCTGGATACGGCAAGCCCATTCATCAAGATTATTTTATACTCTGATTATACTTGGAAATATTTCAAACTGCCTGAATATGCCAACGGCAAGGATGAGTTTGAAAAATTTTGGAACACGGAAAAAGCTGTCCCTTATCAGGTTTCCATGGAAGAGCTGCCTGATGAGATAGCTGTGTGGATTGTTGATTCGCTTGGTGGATTCCATTGCCCTAGGATAATTCCAGTATATTCAAAATTCGGATATCGCCATCGTCGCCGTCATCAAGGTGTTGACCTCCCTCTGGATGTCGGCACCCCTGTTTATGCTGCTTTTGATGGAAAAGTGAGATTGTCGAGATATTATAAGGGTTATGGCAATCTGGTCATAATCCGCCACGAGAACGGACTTGAGACATTCTACGGGCATCTTTCCAAGCGACTGGCTCAAGAGGGCGATTGGGTGAATGCGGGGAGCATTATCGGCTTGGGCGGCTCTACAGGTAGGTCTACTGGGCCACATCTTCATTTCGAAACCCGCTATAAGGGTTACGCATTCGATCCTGAATGGCTAATTGACTTCGCCTCCGGAACTTTGAGGCACAGGCTGTTCGTGCTGAAGAAAATGTATCTCAGTCCTGCCAGCCGTTATGTGCCAGAGAGTGAAGAAGAGGAAATAGATATCATAGAAGGCGATACTCAAGACCGCATCAAGGCCGAGGAAGAGGCCAAAGCGAAGGCCGAAGCCGAGAGAAAGGCGGAATTAGCAAAGAGGTATTACACTGTGCGCAGCGGAGATACCTTAGGTAAGATTGCTATTCGTAACCATACCACGGTGAGGAAACTCTGTCAGCTGAATGGCATCAAGGAAACCACCGTCCTGCAGATTGGTCAGAGGCTTAGAGTGAAATAACTCCGAACAGGAATCCATTCCACTGCTTCACATATTAATCTTCTTTCATTCCATGCTGTTCCATAAAGAAGCGTTTCTGCTGCTCTATTTCCCGGCGCAGTTCGTCTTCGGTTGGCATGTATGTCATATACTTGGCTGCGAAAATTTGGTCACTGTCGTGAAGCACCGAATATCTTGCTATCGTATTGTCCGTATCGGTACAAAGTAGCACGCCGATTGTCGGATTATCATCCTTTCCTTTAATCAAATCATCGTACATCCGGATGTACATATCCAGCTGTCCGATGTCCTGATGGGCTAGTTTATGGGTCTTCAGTTCAAATATGACGAATCGTTTCATCTTAAAATTATAAAATACCAGGTCGATGTAGAAATCAGCCGTATCAGTCACAATGTGTTGTTGCCTTTCCACGAAAGCAAATCCACGACCGAGTTCCATGATGAACTTCTCAAGGTTGTCAATCAGCGCCTGTTCCAGTTCTGATTCGGAATAGTTGGTGTCCCGATGGAATCCCATAAATTCGGCCACCATCGGGTTCTTTATGTATTCCAACGGATCTGTTTGACCAGTATAAGGTGTGGGAATAGTTGAACTATCCCTTTGAGCATTGAGCCGTCGTTCATAATATTGGGTTGAGATATTCCTGTCAAGGTCATTCACGCTCCACATGTCCTCAGCAGCTGTCTTCAGATACCATTCCCTAGCCTGCGTATTGCTGACGGAAAGAAGCCTGCGGATATGAGACCAAGTAAGATTTTGCACACGCATGTGCAAAATCTCCGAATCTTTGAATTCCAGATAGAACTTTCGGTAATACGCCAAGTTACGTTTGCCGTAGCCGATTCCGTATTCTGCAGAAAGCCTGGAAGCTGAGCTTATCACAGGTCGTCTTCGAGGGCTGTGCTTTTGGCGTAGGCGGTGCTCTTGGCTTCGAAGAAGTCGGTCTTCACCATGTTGGCATTGGAATATTGCGATACCCAGCCCATGCTCTCCGGTTCGGAGCGGTTTTCTTCGAACAGATAACCCATTCCAAGGCTGTTCCAACGCATATTCCCAAGGTATTCTATGTAATCTTTTATCATCCGCTCGTTAAGGCCCTGGATGTCGTTGCCAATCACATATTGCCCCCAGTTTATTTCCTGGCGCACTCCTTCCCGCATCATGGCCTCATAGACCTTGGCTTTATCGGTGGTGAAGAGCTGCGGCTCTTCCTTCTTCATCTCCAGGATAATGTTTCTGAACAGCCAGAGATGTGTGTTCTCGTCACGGTTGATGTAGCGGATTTCCTGTGCAGAACCCGGCATCTTGCCGTTGCGGCTGAGATTGTAGAAGAACATGAAGCCGCTATAGAAATATATTCCTTCAAGAATATAATTGGCTATCATGGTTTTCATTAAAGTCAGCGGAGTGGGATTGTCGCGGAACTCGTTGTAACAGTCTCCTATGAAGGTGTTCCTTCGAAGCAGGCGTTCGTCCGTCTTCCACTGGTAAAGTATGTCGTTGCGTTCCTGAGGGTTGCATATCGTGTCCAGCATATAGCTGTAGCTTTGGCTATGGACGCATTCCTGGAAAGTCTGTATGTGCAGGCAGAGATTGACTTCGTTCGCGGTGATATATTCCCCTACGGAAGGCAGATTGTTGCTTTGTAGAGAGTCCAGGAACACCAGGAAGCTAAGAATCTTGTCGTAGGCTGTGCGCTCAGGCTTCTCCAGATGAGGGTAGTCCTTGACATCCTGTGTGAGATTGATTTCCTCCGGAATCCAGAAATTGTTCATAGCCTGGCGGTACCAGTCGCTAGCCCATTTGTACTTCATGTTGTTGAAGTCGTTCAGATTGGTGGCGTCGCCCCCTATCATCCTCCTATGGCGGAGGTCGGTGTCTCCATTGGGATTGAATAGTTTATTCTTATGTAAATTATCCATCGTGCTAAATGATATATTCATGAACTCATGAGGCGCAGCTCTCGCATTCCTCTACTTCGAGGGACTTGCTGCGCACGTAGTAGATTGTCTTGACTCCGCACTCCCACGCAAGGAGGTAGAGGTTGAGCACTTGTCTCATAGTGAAATCGTTGGTGATGTAAAGATTCACGCTCTGAGCCTGGTCTATATGCC
>JALCSU010000016.1 GCA_022653735.1 Bacteroidales bacterium | reverse complement strand
TATTCCAGCTACGATTCGTTGGATGCATCATCGGCGGAAATACTTCCGATAGATGGCAATGAATACGAACTCGTGACCATCAGCAAATACGGCCCTAGGACATACACCTTGCAGGTAGCTGGGACGACGCTCCGCTCTGATATCTTAGGCGAGGGCACGGTTGAATATAAGAAAAGCGTCGATAAGACAACTATAACATTCACGAAAGGAGGAGAGACATGCACTTTCACAAGATAGCTTCTTTTAGCGCAGCCTTGATCCTGATGCTCTCGGGCTGCTCGAATCATGGTTTCGTTTCACAGTCGGACTACGATGACTTGAAAAAGGAATATGACGAATTGAAAGAATCGCATGAGAAAACGCGCGACAATTACGTCACTCAGGCTAACGAGATGAACGAGATCCTAAATGAGCTCTCGGCCATCACGGGCAGGACTAATTCCTTGAAGCTGGATATCGAGAGCGGCACGGCCCAGATAACCGAAGCAGATGAGATCCAGGGCAATATCGATGAAATAAAGAAGAGGCTGGACGATCTTGAAAAAATGGCCTCAAAAGACAAGGCAAACCAGAAACTCATCGGAAGCTTGCGTAAGACCATCGAGGAGAAAGAAAGCGAGATTGCTGAGTTGAAGCAGGAGATTCTTCAGAAGGACGAGACCATCAGGCAGCAGGGGAAGACCATTGAGGAGCAAGAAGGCACAATCGGCCAGCAGAAAGAGACGATCAGCCTGCAAGAGGAGCAGCTGCGCAAGAAAGTCGCCGAGCAAGCGAAGATGCTGCTTGAAGCCGGCAAGGACTTCGAGGCTCTTGCGGATTCCTCTCCTGACGTGTCTTGGAAGAAAAACAAACGCAAAGTGGACGACTGGACTCTTGAGATGTACAATAAGGCCCTTACATATTATCTTAACGCCCGGGATGCAGGCAACGGCGAAGCTGCGCCACTGATTGAGGGCGTGAAAGAGAAAATCAAGAATCTAGGGAAATAATGCGCGGAGGATACAGGATTCGAACCTGTGAGCCCCTTTCAGGACAACTTGTTTTCGAGACAAGCACCATAAACCGCTCGGACAATCCTCCAATGCTGTTCTTGTTCAGTTCAGCAGTGCAAAATTAGTAATTTTTCCTATAATCCGAAATTCGAATTAAAATTTGAATCCTTCCCTAGGAAAATAATATCTTTGCGGCATGGATTGGATATCTGGACTGTTAGTTGAGCAGAATTCGCTGCAGGCGGTGGTCATCATATTGCTGATCATTGCCATAGGCCTAGGTTTGGGGCGGATTAAGGTCGCCGGGGTGTCCCTCGGAGTGACTTTCGTCTTCTTCTGCGGCATATTGGCGGGCCATCTTGGCCTTCGCATCAATTCCCAGGTGCTACAATTCGCCCAGAATTTCGGCCTCGTCATATTCGTTTATGCCTTAGGACTTCAGGTCGGTCCTGGCTTCTTCAATTCATTTCGAAAAGGGGGAGTGAAACTGAACATGTGGGGGCTGGCCGTTCTGATTGTAGGCACGCTTTTGACCATATTGTTCAGCTTCGTGACGAATGTTTCCTTGCAGGACATGGTCGGCATAATGTGTGGCGCCACTACCAACACTCCAGCCCTTGCTGCCGCACAACAGACACTAGAGCAGATGGGCATTGAAAGCAGCTCGCTTGCCATCGGTACGGCGGTGACCTATCCTCTGGGCGTCGTGGGGGTGATAATCGCACTAATCGTGCTTTTTAAGCTACTCGGCGGTAAAAATAAGATTCAGGTCGACGAAAAGAAAGAAAATCCAGCCTTCATAGCAACGTACCTCGTGAGCAATCCTGCGATTTTCGGGAAAACAGTACGGGAAGTGGCGCGAATGTCTGCCAAAGCTTTCGTAATCTCTCGAATTTGGCGCTCTGGCAAGGTGAGCATTCCTCAGTCGGCCACGGTCTTGGAGGAAGGCGACAAACTGCTTGTGGTGACCTCAGAAAAAGAGTCGGAGGAGTTACGCATCATATTTGGAAAAGAAGAGGAGAGAGACTGGAATCGCGGAGACATCGATTGGAATTCTATTGATAATTCGCTCATTTCCAGAGTGATAGTTATAACGAAGCGGCATATTAACGGAAAGACCATCGGCTCTTTGAAGCTCAGAAATCATTATGACGTGAATATCAGCCGCGTGTTCAGGGCTGGCGTGACGCTTTTAGCAGAGCCGGATCTGACCCTGCAGATGGGGGACAGGATAGTGGTAGTGGGCAAGGAAGCCGACATAAATAATGTCGAGAATGAATTCGGAAACGCTGTCAGGAACCTTAAAGAGCCAAACCTCATTTCCATCTGCGTAGGAATAATAATAGGGCTTGCAATTGGCTCTATTCCTATATCATTTCCTGGAATTTCTGCTCCGGTGAGGCTGGGAATCGCCGGTGGACCCATTATCGCCGGAATATTGATGGGGTCTTTCGGGCCTAGGATCCACATGGTGACTTACACCACTGAAAGTGCCAACCTAATGCTGCGCCGCCTCGGTTTGTCCATGTATCTTGCATGCCTGGGGCTGTCTGCAGGGGAGCATTTCTTTGAGACTGTCGTGCGGCCTGAAGGCCTGCTCTGGATCGGCCTCGGATTCGTCATCACCATCGTGCCGGTGATGCTGGTGGGATGGCTCGCATTGAGATTCGGCCATCTGGATTTCGGCTCCGTGACCGGCATGCTTTGCGGCTCCATGGCTAATCCCATGGCGCTGACTTACGCTAATGACACGATTCCGAACGACAAGCCATCCGTTACCTATGCCACGGTTTATCCGCTTTCAATGTTCGTCAGAGTGATAATTGCACAGCTGTTGCTGGTTATTTTCCTTTAGAGGTACAGAGCGTAGCTTTCCTTTATTGTGTTCATTACGAAGGTGGATTGGATTGAGCCGACCGAATCTATCGTGCCTAAAACATTGATGATAAAGTCGTTGTAGTATTTCATGTCGGTCGCGTTGATTCTTAGCAAGTAATCGAATTCCCCGGCGATGTTGAAGCAGTCCGCAACCTGCGGGATGTCCTTGATGACTTTCACGAAATCGTTGGCGATGTCCCTGTTCATCTGCTTGAGTTTAACGCTGCAGAAAACTGTGAAGCCCAGATTCAGTTTATCAGCATCAAGTATGGCGACATATTTCTTGATGTATCCCTCCTTTTCCAGCCGCTTCATTCTCTCGAATACAGGAGTCGTAGAGAGGTTCACCTTTGCAGCAAGTTCTTTCGTGGTGATGCGTCCTTCCTCTTGAAGGACCCTCAGGATCTTAAGATCCGTCGCATCTAGTTTAGATGAATATTCCAAAATAATTAAGTTTTGAATGAATATATTCTATTGATATTCCAAATAGTGGTGTAAATATAGAATTATTTGCCAAATATTCAAAAATTATTGTTTGATTATTCCAATAAAATTAAATTTGCAATCACTTTTTTGAAGGAAAGATCCTGACTTTCGTCAGGAAGACCATGATGGTGCAGGATTAATACGGAAACGTGGCATTTGCCCCCTCATCCTGAATGACCCCGCCGTTATCCTGAACTTGATTCAGGATCTCGCTGGCAAAGGATAGAGTGCAGGAAGATAAAGTGCTAATTACAGCAGGAATGCAAAAAATTGAACGATGATTAAACGAACTATAACATTAGAGAACAGTTTTGGTTTTGAGGCAGGCGGGAGCGTGGAGGGGCTTAATATAGCCTTCCATGCTTCGAAGCCTGAATGGAACGGCACAGACAAGGTCATCTGGATCTGCCATGCGCTCACCGCCAACTCTGATCCTTCGGACTGGTGGCCAGGAATGGTGGGTGAGGGGAAATTCTTCGACACTAATGAATATTTCATAGTCTGCGTGAACATTTTAGGTTCGCCATACGGCACGACAGGCCCATCCTCCGTCAACCCTGCGAGCGGAAAGCCATATTTCTTCGGTTTTCCAAAAGTTACGGTAAGGGATATGGTGAAGGCTCAGAACATCGTCAGAGAACATCTTGGACTGGACCATATAGATTTCCTGGTCGGAGCGTCCATCGGCGGCTTCCAGGCAGCGGAATGGGCCGTAACTTATCCAGAAATAATCAGAAACCTGGCTTTAGTTGCCACAGACATCCGTGTATCGCCTTGGCTCACAGCCTGGGTGGAAGCTCAGAAGATGGCTCTGCGGGCAGACCAGACCTTCGAGAAATGCGAATCTCTCGATGGGGGGAAAGAAGGCCTGAAATGCGCCAGGGCTCAGGCTCTGATATCATATAGAAGCTACGATGGTTACTGCCTGACCCAGGCCGAAGAGTCTCAGGACACCTTGTTCGCAGACAGAGCTGCCTCCTACGAGCGTTATCAAGGCGAGAAGCTGGCAAATCGTTTCGATGCATATTCATATCTCAGCCTTTGCGACTCTCTGAACAGCCACAACATCGGCAGAGGTCGAGGTGGAGTGGATGCGGCATTGTCAAGAATAACGGCGGGCACTACCGTCGTCGGCATCGACAGCGACTATCTTTTCCCGGCCAAAACAATGAAAGAATGGCATTCAAAAATCTCAGGGGCGAAGTACGCAACCATCGGCTCAACTTTTGGTCATGACGGTTTTTTGCTTGAAAATGAACAACTTACGAATGTATTCAAAGAAATAATATGCAAGTCTTGAAATTCGGTGGCACTTCAGTCGCCACAGCAGATAATATCTCAAAAGTAATTTCCATCGTCAATAAGGCGGTTAAAAAGGACAGGACCATTTTGGTTTGTTCGGCAATAAGCAAATGCACCGATGCTCTCATTGCAATTGGCGGCACAGCGGCCAAGCGCGACGAGAAATATAAGAATATGATAGATGTTCTTCAGTTTAGGCATCACGAGATAATCAGCGAACTTCTTCCTCCGGAATATATCTCTTCGGTGACAAAGACGGTAGACCAACTCTTCGATTCGCTCAGAGGCATCGCTTACGGAGTGTATTTGCTTGGGGAGTTGTCGCCTACCAGCCTGGATGCCATCCAGAGCTACGGCGAGCTGTTCTCGACAAAAATCATTGCCGCTGGCTTTTCTGCTAAAGGTATTGATAACCACTGGGTTGATTCTAGGAAAATCGTCAGGACAAATGCCGATAGAAGCGTGGACATTCAGCAAACAAGTAAGAATATCTTTGCCGTAGTCGACAGCAGTCCATCCGTAAATCTGTTCATACTACCTGGCTTCATTGCTTCAGACGAGCAGGGGAGGACTTCCACTCTTGGCAGAGGAGGGTCTGACTACACGGCCTCGCTGCTTGCCGTTGGCGTGAATGCTCGCTTGCTTGAAATATGGACAGATGTTTCAGGAATGATGACTGCCAATCCCAAGATCGTTCCCCAGGCTCGCACGATTCGGAACATTTCGTATAGAGCCGCATTGGAGCTGTCTCATTTCGGAGCCAAAGTTATATTCCCTCCTACCATCCAACCTGTAGTAGCAGAGGGCATACCGATTTACGTAAAGAACACTTTCTCTCCGCAGGATGCAGGAACCCTCATCGAGAAGAATCCGCCTCGCGGGGACGGAAACGTGATCGGAATATCCAATTCCGATAATATTGCCCTGATATCGTTGGAAGGTAGCGGAATGGTAGGCGTCCCAGGCTTCTCCAGCAGGCTCTTCGATGCCCTGACTCGCGCAGGGATAAACATCATACTAATCACTCAGGCCTCTTCCGTGCACACTATGTGCATAGCGATTTCCGAGAAGGACGCTCCGAAAGCAAAGAAGGCTGCGGATGACTGCTTCGCATATGAAATCTCTTTGGGGAAACTGAGGCCGCTGAAAGTGGAAAAAGGGTTCTCGATCGTCTGCTTGGTCGGGGATGACGTGATTGGCCATAGCGGCGCCACTGGAAGGATGCTGGTCGCCCTCGGCCGCAACGGAATCCCTGTGCGTGCAACTGCCCAGGGCTCTTCAGAAAGGAATATCTCGGTGATTGTCCCTTCAGGCAGGGTGGAGGACGCAATACGGCATATTCATAATGAATTCTTCGAGGCCCATATCATCCGCACGGTGAATCTTTTCATCGCAGGCTATGGCACCGTAGGAAAAGCTTTTATGAACATCCTGACTCAGAAGAGCAATTTCATTGCGCTTAACACAGGAAAACGCATCAAGGTCTGCGGGCTTTCGAATTCTAGGAAATACATCATTGATGTTGAAGGAATTGACACGTCCAAGGCTGGGGAATTGCTTGAGCAAGGGGAGAGTGCCGAGGCAGGTGCTTTTTTTGAAGCGCTTTCAGGACTGTCCATTGCTGATTCCATATTCGTTGATTGCACTGCTAGTCCTACTACGTTCGTCAAATATTCATCGCTTTTCCATCACGGCTATTCAGTGGTAGCTTGCAACAAAATTCCGTTCTCGGGGCCATATTCGCAATATTCAGATTTGAAATTGGATGCGTTTCGCGCTGGAGTGAGACTGAAATATGAGACCACCGCAGGCGCTGCTCTTCCTATCATCTGTACCATTGCCCAGCTCGTTGAGGCGGGGGACAAAATTTCTAAGATTGAGGCAGTGGTTTCGGGAACTCTGAATTATCTGCTGAGCAATTATGACGGAGGTGATTTGGATGCATTGGTGAAAGATGCGCATGACAAGGGCTACACAGAGCCGGATCCTTCGGTGGACTTGAGCGGAACCGATGTTCTGCGCAAGTTGCTCATCATGGCTCGCGAATGTGGCTGTCAATTGGAGGCGGAGGATGTAGAACTGGAGCCTTTCCCTGATGGTGAGACTCTGAAAAAGGAATATACAAAAGCAGCAAAAGCCGGTAAGCGCCTTCGTTATGTGGCCACGCTCATTCCCGGACCACGTGTGAGCGGATCCAATTCCGCTGACAATGTGGAAGTCGTCACTTGCGAGTCGGCCAAAATAGGCATTCAGGCCGTTGATGCTGACAGCCCGATGTACAATCTGGAAGGCACTGACAATGAAGTAATCATCACGTCGGAAAACTACCCTAACTCCATCGTTATTCGTGGAGCAGGAGCAGGTGCCCCTCAGACCGCCGGTGGCCTTCTCGGTGACATCCTCAGCATCTGAGGCCTCTGGACTTCTCCCGAGGCTCGACACGTGGAGTGCGTCAAGCGCTGTAATCGAATCGTAATAAAATTGTGACAAACGTGTAACAAAAGAGTATTTTTTACATTATTCATATACCCGAAATTCGCAAGGGTAAATGAGATTTTATGAACAGTAAGGCAATAGTGCTCGTGCTAGCTGGTTTGATTCCTTGTCTAGCACATGCGCAAGACTCGACGAATGTTAAGAAAGAACCTCAGATTGGTGGCACCATCAGAGCAAAATACGAATATCAGACGAGTGAAGGAGAAGGACGCTTCGAGGTCAGGAACGCTCGCATAAATGTGACGGGAGACATCTCTTCTGCCGTTTCATATAAAGCTGAGATTGATCTCTGCGACGAGGGTACCATCAAGATGCTGGATGCCTACGCTCGAGTAAAGCCTTTCAAAAATTTCCAGTTCACGATTGGTCAGATGAGGGTGCCATTCACCATTGATGCCCACAGATCTCCTCATCAACAATATTTTGCCAATCGCTCGTTCATAGCTAAGCAGGTCGGAAATATCCGGGATGTCGGTGCAGCCGTAGGCTATGCAATTGAAGGGACGGTTCCTGTGTTGTTGCGGGCTGGCCTTTTCAATGGTTCAGGATTGACGAACCAAAAGAATTTCTGGACCAGCAGCGTGAATTACTCAGCCAAGGCTCAAATTTCTTTGCTCAGACCTTTGACCATGACTCTGAGCGTGCAGAAGATAAAGCCGGATTCCATCTCGGTGATGATGTACGATGCCGGGCTGAGCCTGAAGCTTGGCAATTTCTTTGCCGAGGCCGAATACCTGTACAAGCGCTATACATGCAATGCCTTTCATCCGGTGCATTCAGTGGACGCTTTCATAAATTATGACATATTCATTGGGAAAAGTCTGGTTAAGAAAATATCACCTCTCGTTCGTTATGACTATATGAGTGACCATAGTGATGGAAACCGCTACCTGAATGGTTCAGCGGACGTCGCAGGAACCCTTATCATCAACGACTACCAGCGCAGCAGGGTGACAGGAGGAGTGACCATCAGCCTCTCCAAACCTTTTCTTTCGGATATCCGCATCAATTATGAAAAGTACTTCTACCGCGATGGCGCAGTTCCGAAGACCTCGGAAAAGGACAAAATAGTCATCGAATTCATGACCCATTTCTAGACAAACGTTCATCCTGGCTTGACCCGGAATCTTGGCTTGCGGAAGCATATCCTGGACTTGATTCAGTTCCTATGCGTGCGAGCCTAGCAGTAGGTGGCGTGGCTTTCTTGCACGTTCCTTGCAGAGATTCCAAAAGTTGTTTTAGATTTGCAATATATTAGAGAAAATTATGGCAAGGATGAAGAATATATTGACGGCCATTCTGCTGTGCGTCATCTTGGCTTTGAATGGCGCTGTGGCAGATGGAAAAGACAAGGTTGCCGTGCGGCTAGGCATGACCAAACAGGAAGTGACTGCGATATTGGGGCAACCAGATGATATCAGTTTCGATTATCGCAGCGAGCAGTGGGAATATTATATAAACGGAGGTCTTACCAAATATGACAAACGCATATTCGTAGGCTTTGATTCGGAAGGCCGGGTGGTGACGTACAGGTCGGTTTCTCTGAGGCCTGATGACAGGAACGATGATTATCATATGAGGGGAACGGATGTAGGACCAATGCGGCATTATTTCATCGATGAATTTTGCATGGATGAGCGTGCCTTCTCTGTCTTGTACGATAAAGTCAAAGCCGCGAGCTTCAGCGACAACAAGTTTGACTTGGTAGAGGTAGCTAGCCTTGGATGTTACTTCAGTTGCAGCCAGTGCGCAAGAATCCTCAGCCTATTTTCTTTTTCAAGTGACAAATTTAAGGCTTTGCAGTTCATGGCTCCTCGCATTTCCGACTATCAGAATGCGAACGTGATATACAGCGTGTTCGATTTTGATAGCGATAAGGCCAGGGCCGCGGAAATCCTCGGAGGGCGTTGATGGCTCGATAGGGTAGGCAAGAGGAGCTTATCATGTAATTGATAATCAATATATTCGTTTATGCCAATTGCTCACCCTGCTTGATTTTTAATATGGGTGAGCAAGCCCCTATTGATAATCAATTATTTACGAAGATGTTTTGCTCACCCCCCTTAGAGTCTGCGCAAAATGTTTTGTCCGCAGTATTTTCTTGCCTCGTTTTTCGGGGCGCAGCATCCGTGCAGGACGGCCTTCCGATGCCACGGAGGAACTCATAGTCCCTTATATTTCTTTCTCAGCCATGTTTCACCAGAATGTCAATATGTGCCTTGTCGTTTCCTGCTATGGCGAAACACAAGCCGCTGACATGGTTCGTGCCCGCTGTGACACCTATGCCGACTACCATTTCGAGCGGCGAGCCAATTTTGGGGAGTCTTGTTACGGAAGCAATAAAATAAAAGAGCTATTGAATGAATGCCGGAACACATATCCACCACAGGATAGCCTGCTGGACCACGCTAGTGACTATTATTAGATGCTTTAAATTTCCTGCAGTCCCTGTTCTATGTCCTTGATTATGTCGGAGACATCCTCTATTCCCACAGAAAGCCTGATGAGGTCTGGGGCTATGCCAGCTTCACGCAGCTGTTCGTCAGAAAGCTGCCTGTGGGTGTGGCTGGCAGGATGGAGGACACAAGAACGTGCGTCGGCGACATGGGTGGCGATGTTGATCATGCGCAGCGAATCCATGAATTTAATCGCCGTGTCGCGGTCGCCCTTGAGCCCGAAGGCGATTACGCCGCAGCTGCCATTAGGCAAGTATTTTTCGGCAAGAGCGTGGTCAGGGTCGTCCGGAAGGCCGGGATAGCGTACCCAAGCCACATGAGGGTCTGCACTCAGGAATTTGGCGACCGCCATGGCATTGGCGCAATGCTGTTTCATCCTTACTGCTAGCGTCTGCAGCCCAAGGTTCAGTATGAAAGAATTCATGGGAGCAGGAATAGATCCGAGATCTCTCATGATCTGAGCAACCATTTTCGTGAGATAGGCTTTCTTTCCGAAGGACTTCGTGTAGGTGAGTCCATGGTATGACATGTCAGGCGTGGTAAGTCCTGGGAACTTTGACGCATGTGCTTCCCAGTCGAAATTGCCGCTGTCCACGACGGCTCCTCCGACTTGGCATGCCAGTCCGTCCATGTATTTCGTTGTAGAATGGGTCACTATGTCAGCTCCCCATTCGAAAGGCCGGCAATTGACCGGAGTGGCGAATGTGTTGTCGATGATGAGAGGGACACCGTTCTTGTGGGCGACTCTTACGAATTTCTCGATGTCCAGGACGCTGACTCCTGGATTAGAAATCATCTCGCCGAACATGGCCTTCGTGTTAGGACGAAAAGCAGCTTGAAGCTCCTCTTCCGAGGCTTTCGGATCCACGAACGTGCAGTCGATGCCAAATTTCTTCAGGGTCACTCCGAACAGGTTGAACGTGCCTCCGTAAATCTCGTTCGAAGACACTATGTGGTCTCCGGCTCCGAGAATGTTTATCACGGCGAAGAAATTAGCCGCCTGGCCCGAAGATGTCAGCACGGCTCCGACACCGCCCTCAAGCTCAGCTATCTTTTCTGCTACGGCATCGTTGGTAGGGTTCTGGAGACGAGTATAAAAATATCCTTCCTTCTTGAGGTCGAAGAGCATCGCCATCTCTTCGCTATTATCGTACTTGAATGTTGTGCTTTGGATGATTGGGAGCTCGACAGGCTCACCATTTTTCGGCTCGTACCCTGCCCGTACGCAGAGTGAAGCCATTTTTAGATCTTTAAACATGTTCGTTGTATATATATCATACAAATATACACTTTTTATTTGTCCTTTTCATTTCTTAGACCTGCATTTGTATTACTAAAATCTGCCGGAAACGGCAAAAATTAGTATTATATGCTCGTAGCACGAGACTTGTTTCTTGGACGGCTGATTCAAAGCAGTCATACAAGATTGATGAAAGTGGCCACCGGAAAATAGCGACCTTTTTTGCTTTGTGTGGCCTTTCCTGAAATCCGGAAGTTCCGGTGCTCAGGCGGTTCCGAGGCCATGCGGTGTGCAAAAAGGTCGATATGCACACCGGAGTGGTGTTCCGAGGCCATGCGGTGTGCAAAATGGTCGATACGCACACCGGAGCGGTGTTCCGAGTTCATGCGGTGTGCAAAAAGGTCGATATGCACACCGGAGTGGTGTTCCGAGTTCATGCGGTGTGCAAAAAGGTCGATACGCACACCGGAGCGGTGTTCCGAGTTCATGCGGTGTGCAAAAGGGTCGATACGCACACCGGAGCGGTGTTCCGAGTTCATGCGGTGTGCAAAAAGGTCGATATGCACACCGGAGTGGTGTTCCGAGTTCATGCGGTGTGCAAAAGGGTCGATACGCAGTTTGGGGAGACATTGTCACCCCTACAGAAAAATTTCAATAAATTTGTAAGTTGCTTTAAGCAATCAAATAACCAATTGATTATCGAACATGAAAGAACAAGTACTCAAGGCCATGCGCGAAGCTGGTAAACCCGTCTCCGCTGGAGATGTAACAAAGGCACTCAATGCCGACCGCAAAGAAGTGGACAAGGCTTTTGCCGAGCTTAAGAAAGAAGGCGCCATCGTCTCCCCGGTGCGCTGCAAATGGGAACCCGCCAAATAATCTGCCCTATGGAGTCCATTAACAAAGTATTCGAGTTCCTCCAGAATGCAGGAACCTTCTATCTTGCAACCGTGGAAGGCGACCAGCCCCGCGTGCGTCCTTATGGTGCTATGATGCTTTTCGAAAACAAGATTTACATCATGGCCTTTGGACTTACCAACGCCACCAAGCAGATTGCCGCCAACCCCAAAGCTGAAATCTGTGCCTTCAAGGGAATGACGCTCCGTATCGAGTGCAAGCTGGTCAAGGACAACCGCCCTGAAACCCAAAAGGCCCTTATCGAGAAGATGCCTGTACTGAAACCCGCCCTCGGTGAGAACGGAGAAAACGGAGTGATGTACTATCTTGCAGATGCTACTGCCACCTTCTTCAAGATGATGGAGCCAGTGGAAACCATAAAGTTCTAATAGACAGCGTTCACTTCGGTGAGCGTTTTTTTGTTTTATGAAGTGAATTTGCGTTCTTTTCGCTTCAAATTTTGATGCGAATAGTTGCGCGATTCGCTTCATTTGTTTATTTTTGCAGGAAAATGAACGAGTTATGAGACCGTACTACATCTGGCAATATCCTGATTGGCCCCGGTTCCGCTGGGATACCGACAGAATAATAAACCTTCTTTCGGAAGTACGCCTGTTAGAAGGGCGCATTGCCGGGATGATGGGTGGTCTTGGGTTCGAGATACAGGCGAAGACATCCCTTGACGTAATGACTGAGGATGTCATCCGATCCAACGAGATAGAGGGGGTATTGCTCAATCCCGACAGAGTGCGCTCATCCGTAGCAAGGCATCTGGGCCTTGCTACCGAGGGTCTGCCTGAGCCTGATCATTATACCGATGGTGTGGTTCAGGTAATGATTGATGCAGTCCGCAATTATTCTACGGAACTCACTCAAGAAAGGTTGTTTAACTGGCATGCCGCACTGTTCCCGTTAGGACGCAGCGGTATTGTTCCCATAACGGTAGCAGCTTGGCGCAGAGGCGAGGAACCCATGCAGGTTATTTCAGGAGCGATGGGGAAAGAAAAAGTGCATTATGAAGCTCCAGCCTCTGCCGATGTGCCACGGGAAATGGCCCTATTCCTTGACTGGATCAATAACGAGAAAGAAACGGATCCGGTCTTGAAAGCAGCAATAGCCCATCTGTGGTTTGTTGCCATCCACCCCTTTGATGATGGTAATGGTCGATTGACAAGAACCATTACTGACATGCTGCTTGCCCGCGCAGATGGTATGCCACACCGCTATTACAGCATGTCCGGTGAAATTCAAAGGAATAAAAACCAATACTATGAGGCGCTGGAGAAGACGACAGTCGGGGATGTGGACATCACTCTTTGGCTTGAATGGTTCCTCCTGACCCTGAGGGATGCGATGAAGCACAGCGAGACAGTTGTCCGGCGAGTTGTGAAGAAGGCCATGTTCTGGCAGGAGCACCGCGATGTTGCCATGAATGAGCGTCAGGTCAAGGTAGTGAACAGGCTGTGGGATGGTTTTGATGGGAAACTCACAACAGCGAAATGGGCCAAGATCTGCAAGACCTCCCAGCCTACTGCACTCCGCGACATCAACGACCTGATAGAAAAAGGCATTCTGGTCAAAGGCGAGGAAGGCAGTAAAAATACCAGCTACATCCTTGCAGAGGATGAATAATGATGCGCTCACTTCGGTGAGCGTTTTTTTTGTTTTCCAGCGGAGGTATTGGATGCGGAAGGAGGAGTATTCGGAGTACATGCGCTCTCCGGTGATGCGTTCCACTTGCGATTCCAGCATCTCGTAGGCATCCTCATAGGTCGGAAAGAGCATCCGGATTTCGAGGAAGTAATCCAGAAAGCCTTGGGCCGAGAGGAAGAGATCTGGGTAGCTCAGGCGCTTCTCATTGTGGTTCTGGTAGAGGACGACCTTGTGCCGGGCATCCTTGACGGCCTCCGCGATCAGACCTTTTTTCCCCCTACCCAGCACCTTGTCGAAAGCCATCACGAGGCTGTCGTAGGTGTCTGAGACTTCGAGGTGCTCATGGCCGCAGAGCAGGGCCTTTGCCTGAGAGATGAACTCGGAGAGCTGCTGCTGGAGCTCTGAAGGGGTGATGTCCTCGTCGGACATGGTCTGTACCGTTGTAAGAAAACGGCAATTGAGAATTTCATTCATAAGTTATATTGTTTGAAAGTTGTGTTGCCTATTTCTTTTCTCGGAACAAAAATAAATGTTGGTTGTACCACAATATGAGACAGTCAAGAATTATTTTTGTGTTATTTACCAAATAGTCAGGAAGTTAGAAGTTGCTGATTCTGTTAAATTTATTAGGTTAAAACGCATTAAAATGCTATATTTGTTTGTTAAAGCAAGAGAGAATTCCGCGAAGAAAAAGAAAAACCTACTGTCGAGTAACGGCGTATTGTTTTCTCTAGTGGATAACTGCATAGAAAGAGGCACTAATGAGTAACGAAGTCGATATATTGGAAAATGACATCCTCAAGCGCGATCCAGCCTTGATGGAGTTCCTCTTAATTGACCATAGCCGTCCGAAGCAAGGAAAAAAGCATGGCCATATTATCTGGGCAACAGATAATTATGAGCCTATGGGCGATGCGTACAGAGAGAATACGCAGATATCCATTGAATCCATCACGGGAGAGAATGGTGGCATCGTACAACCTCGTGTAAAGAAAACCAAGGCAGAGCAGCAATCTCGTGCGAGAGATAAAGGCGAAGTGTTCACTCCGTCATGGATCTGCAATCGCCAGAACAATCTTGTGGATAATGAGTGGTTTGGATTCAATAACGCCTTCAATGAAGAAACCGATGAAGGATGGATTACAAAAAAGGATCCTGTTTCATTCCCGACATCCAAAGGTTTCACGTGGCAGGACTATGTTTCCGACACCCGTCTTGAGATTACTTGTGGCGAAGCACCATATCTCATCAGCCGATATGATACTATTACAGGGGAGATTATTCCCGTCCACGATCGCATAGGGCTTTTGGATCGTAAACTTAGGGTTGTGGCAGAGAATACTGCCTCGCCGGAAGAGTGGTTTGAGTGGGTTCTTATTGCCTACCAGAATATCTATGCGTACGAGTGGCAAGGAGATAATCTCCTTCTTGCAAGAGAGAATGCGCTGTACACATTTGATGACAACTACAAAGAGAAATTCGGAGTAATGCCCACCAAGGAAATGGTGCGCAAGATTGCCGAAATAATCTCTTGGAACTTCTGGCAGATGGACGGACTCAAGGGAGTCATACCGAACACCTGCCATGATGATGTCCAAGAAATCCCATCGCTATTTGGCGATAGCGAGAAAGTCATTACACCATGCCCCGGCTGTAGAGATGATAATTACAAGAAACACAACGGCATATATTGCAAAATAATGGATTGGAGGAAAGGGAAAGCCGAGCGATATATTGATTCGATAAAACTGTAAGCCATGCAGTATTATTCCACATTAAAGGCAAAGCTCATCTACATCTTTACCATCGGAGACGAAGCCCACAAGGGTCTCGTAAAGATTGGTGAGGCTACCTTGGATGAGGCCACTAATCTCACTCTTGCTCCAAACAGCAAGGAGCTCAATGCTGCCGCCAAGAAGCGCATCGACCAGTACACAAAGACTGCTGGAATCGATTACACATTGCGCTATACGGAGCTCACCGTTTCCATCAAGGGAGGCGTTATTCAGACATTCAACGACAAGGAAGTCCATGAGGTGCTGCTCCGTTCTGGAATCAAGCGGCACGACTTCTCCAGCAAGCATCAGGGCCGGGAGTGGTTTGAGTGTAATGTAGAGGTTGCAAAGGAGGCCATCCAAGCTGTCAAAGAAGGTAGGCATTCTATCAACCCCGGCAAGTTTGCTGACATTCCCGACGAGATTGAATTCCGTCCGGAGCAGAAAGAGGCTATTAAAAAGACTGTCAGCAAATTTGAGCATGGCGGCAAGAATATGCTGTGGAATGCAAAGATGCGCTTTGGCAAGACGCTCTCCGCATTGCAAGTGGTGAAGGAGATGCGTTTCCATCGCACCATTATCGTAACGCACCGCCCTGTCGTGGACGAGGGTTGGTTCGAGGATTTTGGAAAGATATTCAACTGGATGGATCCTTGGACTTATGGCTCACGCGACAAAGGAGAGCCATTCGAAATAATGGAGGGCGTTGCCAAGAAGAATCCAGACCAGCACTACATCTGGTTTGCTTCTATGCAAGACCTTTGCGGTGCACAGGAAGTCGGTGGCAAATTCAATAAGAACAGGAATATCCTTGCAGCGGATTACGATCTGGTCATCATTGATGAGGCACACGAAGGAACACAAACGGAGCTCGGTCAGAACGTTCTCAAGAAACTCCAGAAAGAGAAAACACACGTACTCAATCTTTCCGGTACCCCCTTCAATCTGCTGGAGGACTTCAGTGAGGACGAAATTTTCACTTGGGACTACGTAATGGAGCAGAAAGCCAAGGAGGAATGGGATATTAATCACTTCGGTGATTCCAACCCTTATGCTGGGCTCCCGCGACTCAATATATTCACTTTTGACCTCGGTAAGGCAATGGCCGGATTCGAGGACATAGAGGACTCCGCTTTTAACTTCAAAGAATTCTTCCGCACGTGGACAGGCGACATTGAGCGCGACCACCGGGAGATGCCCGAAGGCGCTGAAGGCAAGTTTGTCCACGAAGAAAATGTGAAGAATTTCCTTGACCTCATTGTAAAATATGATCCGGAGAGCAATTACCCCTTCTCTACAAAGGAATTCCGGAACAGTTTCCGCCACACACTTTGGATGGTTCCGGGGGTCAAAGAGGCTCGTGCATTGTCCTCTCTTTTGAAGGCTCACGATATTTTCAGTCAGTTCGAGATTGTAAACGTTGCCGGAGATGGAGATGAGGAAGTCGAGAACGATGATGCCCTCAAGCTCGTTAATAAAGCGATGGGCGATGACGCAGAAGACACCCGGACAATCACGCTCTCTTGCGGTAAATTAACCACAGGCGTTACCGTTCGTCCCTGGACTGCGGTTATGATGCTTGCCGGATCCCACAATACCGATGCGAAGACATACATGCAGACCATATTCCGCGTCCAGAGTCCATATACCACGAATGATGGCCGCAGGAAAGAGAACTGTTATGTGTTTGACTTTGCCCCCGACCGAACTCTTAAGGTGTTGGCAGATACTGCAAAAGTACAGACGAAGAAGACGGCCAGTGAGAACGATCGAGTTAAACTTGGCGAGTTCTTGAATTTCTGCCCGGTCATCGGTTACAATGGCACCAAGATGGCGTCCTACAATGTAGACTCCATGCTTGAGCAGCTCAAGAGGGCTTACATTACCCGCGTCACCAAGAACGGATGCGATGATCCACGGCTTTATAATCAGGAAATGCTTCTAAAACTTGACGCAGAGGCTCTTGAGAAGTTTAAAATGCTGCATGGGATTATCGGTGCCACAAAAGCCAATCATACATCAACGGATGTAGATATTGCAAAGACTGGGCTCACGAATGAGCAATATCAGGAATTAGAACGCATAAAAAAGAAAAAGAAGGCAGAACTATCAGAAGAAGAGAAGGAACGGCTTGAAGAAGCAAAGGAAAAAAAGAAGAATGCCGACAACGCAATCTCCATACTACGCGGTATTTCTATTCGACTCCCTTTGCTCATGTATGGGGCAGAACTCAATAATGAGGGACAAGATATCACGCTCGATAATTTTACAGATCTCATTGATGACCAATCTTGGGAGGAGTTTATGCCAAGAGGTATTACAAAGGATATCTTTAAGGAATTTACTCCGTTTTACGATCCTGATATGTTCAGGGCAGTCGGTAGAAACTATCGCGACCTGGTACGTGCTGCAGATCGCCTTGCTCCGATGGAGCGCACCCGCGAAGTGGCCCGAATTTTTTCATACTTCCGCAATCCGGATAAAGAGACAGTTTTGACCCCTTGGCGTGTGGTGAACATGCACATTGGAGATTGCATAGGCGGACAGGTTTTCTTTGAGCAAGACATGCAAACCGAAGCGTTGAAACCGAGGTATGTAAATCATGGAGAGGTAACTGAAAAGGTCTTTAAAGATCCCAATACCCGAATTCTGGAGATCAACTCTAAAACAGGTCTCTATCCCTTATATATGGCCTATAGTGTATTCGCTGAAAAGTTGCAAGCATATCGGGATACACACATGTTGTCAACGGATGTCCCAGTTCCAATTCAAAATGAAATCTGGGATGATGTCCTCAAGAATCATATTTTTGTCATCTGCAAAACGGAAATGGCTAAGAGTATCACGAAGCGAACTTTGCGCGGATTCCGCAGTGCCAAGGTGAATGCTCGATACTTTGAAGATCTTATCAACAAAATTACGAATCAGCCGGAGCTCTTTGTATCAAAAGTAAGCAACGGTATTAATTATTGGAAAATTAATGGGCTTGAGACTAATATGAAGTTTAATGCAATCGTTGGAAATCCGCCATACATGCTAATGGATGGTGGTGCGGGTGCAAGCGCCACGCCTCTATACAACCTCTTCGTTGATATTGCTAAACGCCAGTCGCCACAGTATATATCCATGATTATGCCTTCCCGTTGGTATAGCGGAGGAAAGGGTCTTGATGATTTCAGGGATTCTATGCTTAAAGACAAGCATATTCAGCAATTAGATGACTTCTTATATCCCGATTCGGTATTCCCAAGTACAAATATTCGTGGCGGATTGTGTTATTTCCTTTGGAGCGAATCTTACAACAATCAGATTAACAAAACAAGAGTTGTCACACATGGCCGTGATGTCGTCTTAAGTGACAAAATGAGGTTCTTGAAAATGGAGGGTATTGACACGTTTATTCGGGGTTACGAATCTCTTTCCATCATTGGAAAAGTAAAATCTGATGGGTTTGAGCCAATGTCGAAACACGTCTCTCCTCGTAAACCATTCGGCCTACCAACTGATTTCACCAGAGACACACAATACAAAGAAACCCCTGATGTTCTTAATAAGCCCGTATTATGCTATGGCAAAGGACTATGTGTCGGATATGTTGAGCGTAACCTCATTAAAGTTCACCCAGAGTGGATCGATAAGTGGAAAGTTCTCATTCCTTCGGCCAACAACATCGGCACCGAGTTGAGTGACGATAACTTAAACGTCTTTATCTGTGCACCAGGAGAAATCACAACAGAGTCTTACTTTGTTGTCGGAGCAGATTTAGAACTCGATAAAACAAAATGCCAGAATATTCAGACCTATTTCTCAACAAAATTTGTTAGGTTTCTTCATGGCTTGGCGAAATCGGGACAACATGTGACGTCCAAGACTTTTGCTCTTGTTCCGGTTCAAGACTTTTCAAAAGTATGGACAGATGGTGACTTGTACAGAAAGTATCATCTGGAAAGAGAAGAAATAGCATATATTGAATCCATGATTAAGCCTATGGCAAATACGGCCCTCTTCAATCCAGATGAAACGCTTGACCCGGATTTTGGAGATTTTATCCTTCTGGATTATGGGGTTAAAATAGGCGACACAATAGTCTACAATAACGAAATTGAAGTGACCGTATGTGAGAATAACATGGTAGAGTACGCTGGCGAAAAATATACCCTCGCTCAGTTTACGTCCAAGTTTATGCCCCGCAACAAACACAGCAAATCTGGAGTCATCCAAGGCCCCAAATACTTCTCCTACAAGGGCGTAACCTTATACAAACTTAGAGAGTCCTTCCTCGGAGGTCAGAAATCCGAGTAAAGTAGAGGAAGATACACTGAACTATTAGCAAACATGCCATATGGGATTTGAGAAAGATAAAAAATACACCATGAGTGTAAAGCGGGTGGACTTCTTCAATGGGAGGAAGAGCTACATCGCAGAGTACGAGGGTGAAGAATATCGCATCAGAAAATATGATCACCAAGCCGACAACCGCACCGAGCTGGAGGTGGAGTATATTGGCGATAATTCCCATGGCAAACCGCAGTTCCAGCAGGACTATACCGATGTCCTGTATGAAATCTATGAGGAGGATTGTGTATATCCTTTCAAGCTGGTAGACGAATGTGTCGATCAAAATACTGCGGCCTTCTATTATCTGGTTTCAGATCAATACGGATTCAGGCATAGGGTTTACACGCAGAAGAGCCCAATGTACAAAGTCGGTGACGAAGTAGAATGCAGGGTGCTCGCGGTCGAGAATCGGCATCTTGACATGGATCTTCTCCCCAAAGCCACTCCATCAGCATCATTCGTTCTTGGAGATCTCGTAAACCTCAAGAATGCTGTCGTAGACGACACAAAGATTGATTTCTCATTACTTGATCCGGAGCTGGACACCACCCTCAGGGATTACCAGATTGAGAACAAACGCAAGATTTATGAGGCATGGCAAAACTGCAGAAGCGTGATGCTCCAGATGCCAACGGGCACTGGAAAAACCCGCCTCTTTGTGTCTATTGCCCGCGACCTCTTCAACTACGGAGTTGAGCGTAAAAAGGCTGTCAAGATCCTCTTCCTCGCACACCGTAAAGAACTGATTGAGCAGATTTCCGATCACCTCGGAGGAAAGTACCGTCTGGCTCATGGCCTGATTATCTCACAAAGCATCGAACAGAAAAAGTTCCCGATGCAGATTGGCTCTGTCCCGACATTGGCCAGAAGGCTTGAACGCTGGGAGGACAAGGACTTCGATATCATTATTATCGATGAGGCCCACCACGTCAAAGCCAAGAGTTACAAGAAGATAATCGACTTCTACCCAAACGCCAAGATTCTGGGCGTTACCGCAACGCCATACCGTTTGAATGGAGCCGGGTTCCGACCGGAATTCGATGAGCTCATTATTTCTCCCTCTGTGGCAGAATTCATCAAGAGGGGGCATCTGAGCGAATATGTGTATTATTCCATCAAGCCCACATCGGAACTCCAGAAAGAAATCGACCGGATGAAGTTGGACTTTGAAGGCGATTATAAGGAGAGTGAAATGATGGGCGTCATGGATAGGGATTACATCCGTGCCGGGATCCTTTCGTCATATCAGAAGTTCGCTGCCGGGAAGAAGGGCATTGTATATACCATTAGCCGCGACCACAACACCCACCTGGCGGCAGAATTCAATGCTGCCGGAATCAAGTCGGCTGCTATTGACAGCGAGACCCCCAAGGAGAAACGGGATGAACTTGTTCAGAAATTCCGCAGAGGCGAAATCCAGGTACTCTTCAATGTGAATATCTTCAGCGAAGGATTCGATTGCCCGGATGTCGAGGTAATACAACTCGCACGGCCTACAAAATCCCTCGCCATGTACCTGCAGCAGGTTGGACGCGGGCTCCGCCCACATGGATCCAAGGAGAAACTCATCATTCTTGATAACGTCGGTCTGTTCAATAAATTCGGGTTCCCCTCTGCCCGCAGAAAATGGAGATACCACTTTGAAGGACGTCCCGTTGACGAATCACCCTCTGCACATCTTCTTGAACACGACGAAGATCGGGAGGTTATGGACATCTTCGAAGGCGACGAGAATGTGGAAATGCTGCATGATTCCCGGACTGAAGAAGTGGGCCAGTCTGCCCTTGATGGAATCGAGCATGATTACGCTCAGAGCTTTCTTGAATACACAAAGCGCGTCCTGAACGAGCATACAGCTCAAAGTTATTGTCGCTCGATTCGGCCCCATTTGGATGAGTATATCCGGCAGCATCTTGATCCATCGTTCAAGAGCCTGTTCAATATCATCCAGAAATCAGATATCCAGACCATTTACGATACTCTCCGGGAGGATGATGTTTTCATGGCCTTTAACAGAGGAAAGCACAATGTGTTTACCGCTGCAATGAATCGTTATCTTGACTTTGCAGATTGGTACGCAAAGAATACCGATGGCGAAATTCCTCTGCCCCCTGTGGAAGAGCCCGAAGAAGAACTATTCCCGCAACAAGGTGAGGAGCAAAAAAACGAACCTGTTATGTCGGATGAGGAAATAGATACCGAGATCGCATCCATTGAGAGGGTTATCGAATTCCACAAAAAGAAAGGATTCCCCATTCCTAAGGAAATGTTACTGGAGCTGGCAAGATTGCGTGATCTCAAGAAAAACAAATCACGTACAGCCCTCATAACCAAAGAAATCGAAGAGGACATTTTACCGAAGTTCGAGTTGTCTGATTTGGGGAAGATTACATATAGCGTGTGGAGTGGATCGCTGGACATTACTCCTGATTTCGATTTCAGAGCTGAGCTGCAGGATGAGAAGGACATGAGAGAGCTGTATCGGATCATGAATAAGCTGCATCTTGAGTTCTCGCCTGAAATTTCGAATAAGTTCGCTCTTTTGGATAAGGCAAAAGCAATCCAGCAATTACGAGGCGATGTATACGTTACCATAAAGAATTACGTGGAGGCGAAGAAAGAGGCTGGAATCTATATCAGGCAGATCAAATACAGTGAGGAAGATGGGGTGACGGTCGATTTCTCAGACAAACCTTATGAGCCCTATGTTAGTTCTTATAAGCCGCGTAGTGCATCCAAGGTGTTCACCGTAACTTTCCCAGACGGGACTGTTATAAGAGAAGACAACGCCAGTGATACTTTTGTTCAAGCTCTGGAGAAGATTGGTATCGACAAGATTAAAACGCTGCACCTTGTATCGTTCAAACGGCCCTTTATCGATTCTGCCCCTCACGATACCTACCAGTCCCGCCAGTTGAGCACCGGAGAATATGTTTGCACCAATCTCGGAAATGAGCGGAAAGTGATATTCATCAATACCATCTCCGAAAGACTTGACCTTGATATCATTGCTGAAGTGAAGTGAGCGCCATCGAAAAATATCTGCACGAGTTCGTGTCATTAAATACGGCCAAAGTGAGCGGGCATCAGGCTCCTCACAAAGCCGTATTGCTTCTTGCAATAATGGATCTTATTGCTGACGGCACAATAGACAGCAATCATATAGTCCTTTCGGAAGAACTTGTTTCCCGCTTTGACCAGCTTTGGAAAGAATACGTCAGTCCGGATGCACCTTTCCAACCGAAGGTGGCCACCCCGTATTGGCATTTGCAGAATGAGCCGTTTTATCATCTGTTCTTCAACGATGGAACAAAGGCCACAGACATTGATAATCCTTACAAGGTTCAGAAACTTAGGCATATTGTCTTTGCCACCCTTGATGAGGAGTTGTTTGGGCTGATACAAAACGAGGACACACGGGAGGAACTTGCTACAGCACTAATCATCAACTACCTCGATGATATTCAAGAAGAGTTTGATTCTTCAGAGTGCAAGTCTTGCGATTATTGGATTGTGGCTTCCAATGCCACGTATTTCCATATTGATGATTGCATCAGAGAAGTTGGCCATGTTTATTGGCGGCAGTATATTAATGCCGCAGTTGGAGATAAGGTCTACCTTTATGGGACAAGGCCCGAAAGCCGTATCAAATACCTTATGGAGGTAATGGATGTGGATATGCCCTTTTCGGAGAATATGAATGACGAGAAGTATTGGGATTCCTCGCAGACATATGAAGTCCGGAAAAAGTATAACCGCTTCATGAAACTGGAGTTCCGTAAAAAGATAACCACCCCCAGATTGGCTTTATCGGAATTGCTTAAGCATGGTCTGAAGGCAGCTCCGCAAAGCCCGGTTCGTATCTCGCAGCCAGCCTACGCAGAGCTTCTGGACTATATCAAAACAAACGAATAACGAATACCAGAAATGGAAAACAATATTCAATTAATCTCTATTGCCGAGTTGCTGGATGGAAGGACTTTCTACATTCCGTCCTACCAAAGGGGCTATAGGTGGACAACAAAAGAAGTAACCGATCTTCTCAGTGACCTGTACAGCTTCACCATCGGCACGAAGAAGAGCGAAGGAGAGTTTTATTGCCTCCAGCCCATCATAGTCCAGAAAATCGAGGACGCATCTGTTGTTTCTGCCATCCTCGATGGGATTGATACCTCGTCCCGCGATGTCTGGGAGGTTATCGATGGCCAGCAGCGACTTACGTCCATTTATATCCTCTACAAGTATCTGCTTGAGAAAAAAGGCTGGGATAAGGAGCGCCTTTGGGAAGATGAGGAAAAAGAGCTTTTCCACATTAGATATGAGACCAGAGTGGATTCGGCCTCTTTCCTTGAGAATCTTGGGAAGGACTCCTTGAGTGATGCAAATGTGGATTTCTCGCATATTTCTGACGCTTACCGCATTATTGAGGCGTGGATCAAGGGAGATGCAAAGAAGATAAGCGACCGTTACCGCCGCAGCGGGTCTGCCGGGAGCATTCAAGATGCACTGTTCAAACTCTTGAACTGTGGGCGCGGACTTGATGAAGAAAGTGGATCCGCCCAGTTCATTTGGTATGAGCTTTCCTCTGACGGGAGTGAATTATCCAAGCAGAAAGCCATCTCGGAGTTCCTGAAAATCAACACTGGAAAGATCGAGCTAACCGATGCCGAGCTTATCAAGGCCCTGTTCCTGCAGAAGAGAAACTTCATGTCTTCTGAAAGAGAAAGTAAGCAGTTGGAAATAGCAATGCAGTGGGAAAGCATCGAGAACACGCTGCATAAAGATGACTTCTGGTATTTCATTTCCAGCAAGAAATTCCGCCCGAACAGGATCGACGAAATCTTCGAACTGATATTCAAAACCGACGGAGTTAAGGAATTCCACGAGAAAGTGGTTGACCAGAACATCTCTGTCCGCCAAGCCCAGCTATCCGAGAAGAACAAGATTTTCCGCTATTATTACCAGAAGTTTGACGGGCTCCAAGGAGAAACACTGCAGGATGCCATTAAACAGGAATGGGACAAGGTCGTCATGGTATTCCGCACATTGGAAGACTGGTATGAAGATCCCCGGATGTACAATTACGTTGGCTTCTTGAGCCAATGCGGTATCGACATAGCAAAACTGTACATCAAATACTTCAGTCTGCCGGAATCTGCCACAAAACACGACATTGAGTCTTTCTTTGTCCAGCAGATCAAAAAGCAACTTGAAGGGGTCAAGATTGCAAAGGAAAATGTTGAAAAGGATGGCGTCTTGAGTCAGGAGTACCGCATCACGTCGGAATACGGAAAAGACAGTGGTGTAATCTTTAAACTGCTTCTATTCCTCAACATCAACCAGAAAAACAAGGAACTCGCATCAATCCAGAAGGAGAAGGATTTCAGCTTCAATACCAGCATTTACAAATTCCCCTTCGACATTTTCGTCAGCCAGAATTGGAATATTGAACACATCGATTCCTATACTACAAATGCACTGAAGAGTGCCCAAGAGCAAAAGGAATGGATCGATAACGCCATGTCGGAAATTAACGAAATACCCGACAAGAATGGCACAAAGCTCCGCATAGAATCGCTGTATCAGGCAGAGAACTATAAGGACATCATTCCCCTTATCCAAGAAATCGTGGAAGAGGATGCCGATGAGGATCAAAAGAACAGCATCGGTAATCTCACCCTTCTGGATGAGCGCACGAACAAAAGCTACGGAAACAGTCTCTTCTGCCAGAAGAACCGCATTATCAGGGAACGTATCACTCGCGGTACATTTGTTCCGGCATCAACGAGCATGGTATTCAACAAGGACTTCGACACATCAACCAACCGCAACTTCTTTAAATGGGGTGCTGATGATAAGAAAGCCTACCATGATTACATTTTTAACGAATTAAAGCCTTTCCTCACGTTCGATGAAAAAGATATTCAACTACTCTAACTTATTTGAGGAGACCGTCGCATATGATAAGGACACAGAAGTTCTTATCACTAAATGCGTGATCCCCAAGATACAGAGGGCCTATGCACAAGGCCGTCGTGAGGAAGACTATGTCAGGAACAACCTCCTTGAAGAAATCTTCTCCTCCCTTTATGACTGCCGGGAGATGGATCTAAATTTCGTATATGGGGCTGTTCATAAACAGGACGAGCCGGACAAATATACCTTTGAGGTGATCGACGGACAGCAGCGCCTGACGACACTTTTCCTTCTTTATTGGTATTTGGGAAACAGGGAACTTCCCCGCGAATCAGAACAATATGCTCGTCTTGTAAATAACCTCTCGAAGTTTGTATATGAGACCAGAGCGACGGCCACGGACTTCTGTCAATACCTTGCCCATTTCCAATCATATGGACTTGTCGCTGATGGGGAAACGGTTCCTGCACCTTCCGTAGCAATTAAGGATGCTAAGTGGTATTTCAGATCCTTTGATAAGGATTCGACCATTGAGGGTATGCTGCGCATGCTCGATGCCATTCATGATCATTACGAGCAGGTTCTTAGCATCAGCCCGGATGCGCTGTTATTCTCTAATCTGAACAACATCACGTTCTATGTGCTGTCACTTGGCGAGTTCGGCCTGACGGAAGAACTGTACATAAAAATGAACGCTCGCGGATTGCCGCTTTCGCCTTTCGACAACTTCAAAGCCGAGCTCATCGGGTATCTCAGAGGAACTGAAATCGGAAATAGCATCGTCCGAATGGACAATTCCATAATGAATGCGGAAGTCCCTTATTACCTCGATTTCTCTACCCGGATGGACACTCGGTGGATCAACATTTTCTGGAATAAGGAAACGCCTCAATACGATGAAGTCTTTTTCAGGTTCTTCTATCGCTATCTGGCAAACAAGTATGCAGTCGAGGCTGTTGAAACACTGAAAGAGTCCGTCCGAAATGATTCCGAATTGAAATTCTTTGCTAATGACTCGGAATCAGCAGAGCGTTATCCGGGATTCAGCCATTATCTTCGTCAATTCAATGAGCACCCAGAGTATTTCCAGTCTATCAGGAAAGTTCTCGACACATTTGAGAAGTATTATTCGGATGTCATTCTCCCGGCTCTCATCCCTGCATGGGATGACCCCCAGAAAGCCAACGCTGGCTTCTTCGGAGCTCCGAACACCTTCCGGCAGACGACTCGCGTCATTTTCTATGGCGTAACTGAGTTTATTGAGTCTTATGAAGAATTCCGGCCCGATGTCTTCCGTAAATGGATGCGCGTCCTTTGGAATATTGTCGAGAATACCAATATCGACAACCTTTCCAAGGTGGCCGCACTCAACAAGAGTATCGGCAACCTGATTCACCACATTGCCAATTCTGCAAAGGAGGGTGTTTCCTTCTACACGGCCTTATCAAAATATCGTGCAGAAGACACCGAGGAAGATTCCGATTCCAAGGAGCGAAGCCGCATCATTCAGGAAGAGATCATTAAGGCTGGCCGCATTGCCGAGGATGAGCAATGGGAGTCCATTTTTGTGGAAGCAGAGAAGCATCCGTTCTTTAAGGGAATGGTGATCTTCTTCTATTCCAAGGACATGACGATTCCGGAGTTTACACACCGTTATGAGATGGTGCGTGATATCTTCGATAAAGATGGTGTTACTGGACAGTATCGTGCCGAAGGCCACCTTCTTCTCAGGGCTATCATTAGCCAGATGAAGGACTGGAAGGAGATGTTCAAACTTAACATGACAGACAAAGCTGAAACCCAGAAGTATTTGAAGCACTGGATTTCTGCCAACCAGAACATCCACGACCTCTTCGCCATGTGTCTGGATTGCGAAACTCATGAGGAAATCTTGGGATTCCTGCGCAGTCTCGTAAGCGAATCTTCGAGCCTAACCTACTATGGGGAGGAACCGGAGAACATCGCTACATACCGCAGGATTCATCAGGCCCTTTATAAAAACCGTCGCCTGCAAGACTGGATTCAGGAACACGATGCATATCGTCTTGTTCTTTTCAAAGAGAATATCTTCATGGCCAAATATGGCAGCTGGTATTCTAAACTCATGATGGACACCGAGAGGAATAAGTTCATCGATGAGATTGCCCAGAAATACTCCTACACCTACAATTGGCCGGAGCAGTACGAGGTTTGGAAAGAAATCGGATACTACAACTGCAACGATGTGATGATTAAGAAGACTGTAGGAGCTACGGAGCTCCACCTGGTATTCGATAATTTCAGCGAAATGCGCCTCTGGGTTAAGACAAACGAGCATCTGCAGTCGGCCTTCAAAGACGAGTTCGGCATCGAGACTCCGGAAATGGATGGCGAATGGCTCCTCCTTGCCCGCGACAAGTATAATCGCCAGAATTGCTTCGATTACCTCGAAAAGACCTACCTCCGGAAGGTTGAGAACGTTTTGGATATGTAAAGCCCTCCTTCGTCAATGTGGTTTAAACGAAAAGCATTAATAGACAGACTCCTTGATGGGAAGAATAAAGACTTGTATGATTATGTTAGCAAGTCTTTGTCTCTATCAATTGAAGAGTGTGATGCTTCTTGTTATGGACTATACACGAAAGGTGATCGAGCAGTGCTCTATATCCCCAGAGGAAACTATTCACCATCCTTATTTGCGCACGAGTTACTGCACGCAGAACTCAAGATAAAAGGCATCTATATTTCCACAAAACTCTCGGTTACAGAGAGGCCATTATTAATTCCTATCTTCTCAGAGGCTTTGAGTAATCATATTACGAATGTGCTTGAGCATCGTAAAATGTATCCCAAGTTTATTTCAATGGGATATAAAGAGGAAGATTTCCTATCCGACTCGCTCACTCCGATTCTTACGGAAGTAGAGGTGAATGCGATTATTAATGGAATTAAACAAAATGGTTCTTACTCGGCTGGCGGAATAGATACCTTTATTGGTAAGTATCTTGCGGCACGATGTTCTTGTTTTTCTTTCTATGATTATAGCGACAAACTACAATCGTTAAGAGAGGCAGAGCCACGATTGTCATCTATCTTAGATGCCTTGGTAGACAGATGGGATATTTATGATATTAAAAAAGAAGGGGATCCTCTTTCAGATTCCTGTCTATTAATTTCTTACGATTTTCTAAATGAAATTGAAGACTGGGTAAAAACAATTCAAGTCGTATGAAGATCGAAGAAGCCATAGTGTACGTGCTTGCCTCGTCCGGCTACGGAATGAAGATCGAGCAGATTGCCCGCGAGATTAATGACCGGGGTCTGTTTACCCGCTGGGACAAAAAGCCAGTGGATGGCAAGATGGTGTACGCTGTGGTGATGTCCCATCCGGATACTTTTGTTAAGTCAGAAGGAAGAATACGATTAATGATATAAGCACATGGTCGGCAAATACCCAGTCATAACCCTCTGCGGCAGCACGCGCTTCAAAGAGCAATTCCTTGAGGCGCAGAAGCGGCCCACCCTCGAAGGCAATATCGTCATCAGCGTCGGCCTCTTCGGACATTCCGGAGACGATGAGGTCTGGGCGGAGGGTACCAAGGAGATGCTCGATGACATGCACAAGCGCAAGATTGACATGGCTGATAGCATCTATGTCATAAATGTGGGTGGCTACATTGGCGAAAGTACCCGGTCAGAAATCGAATATGCCCAAAAGAACGGCAAAGAAGTCATTTATTTAGAAAACACCTGACATGAAATCTTACGCACTCTTTCAAGAATACATCTGGCTGGTAAACACCATTCATAATGCCGGGAAGATAACGCTCGAAGAGATCAACCGTCGCTGGCTTGAGACGGAGACGAGTGGCGGCCTGCCCATTGCCCGCAGCACTTTCAACCGCCATCGGGATGCCATTCTGGATATGTTCGGCATCATCATCGAGTGCGACAAGAAGGACGGATTCCGCTATTACATCGACAATTCCGATGTGTTGGAGGAGGATTCCATCCAGAACTGGATGCTCTCCACGATGTCTGTGAACAGCATCCTTGCAGAAAACAAGGGTGTGCATAGCCGCATCGTGCTGGAGCCCATTCCATCCGATGGAGAGAATCTGCACAAGTTCATCGATGCCATGAAGCGCAGCGTCCGGGTGAAGGTAACCTACCGGAAATATGGTGTGGGAGAGCAGTCTGAGATGCTTGTGGAGCCGTTTTTCGTCAAGCTCACCAACAAACGCTGGTACGGCATTGTCCGGAAACCTGTCGAGGACGGCTGGATGTTTGTGCTTGCTTTCGACCGGGTGCTCTCGCTGGAGCTCACCAAGGAGAAATTCCGCTACCCGAAAGGCTTTGATCCGGTGGGATTCTTCCGCAATAACTACGGCATCCTTTGGGTGGAAGACACCCCGGTGGAAAAGGTGACCATCCGGGCCTATGGCAAGCAGGTTTATTACCTGCGGGATCTGCCGCTGCATCACAGCCAAGAGGAAGTGGCCACCGAGGATGATTACTCCGACTTCGAGCTCACCCTGCGGCCCACTCCGGACTTCTACACCCCGCTCCTCTCCAGAGGCCCGCTCATCAAAGTGCTCTCCCCGCAGTGGCTGGCTGACGAGATTAAGAAACAGCACCTTGAGGCTGCAAAATTGTACGAAGACTTATTGATTTAAGTTTACAACCATAGAATTTTGAAAATATTTATGGTTGCAAACATAAAATGATTATCTTTGCAGTGAAATCGATTAGCTTTGACCGCTATGGAACAGATTGAACTGCAACCCTTGTTTGATACCTATCACAGAAAATTGGCGAAGGTGAGCCTCCGCTTCAAGAGGTATCTTTACAGCCAAATCAACTGGAAAGCCCGGATTATCAGCATCAAGGGGGCTCGTGGCGTGGGAAAGACAACCATGCTTCTCCAGAACATTCTGGAGAGTTATCAAGATGTTGACAAGACGCTCTATGCGTCTCTGGATGACCTCTGGTTCGCCACCCACAGCCTGATGGATTTGGTGGACTGGGCATATAGGCATGGAATCATGCGTCTCTATTTGGATGAAGTCCACCGTTATGATGGGTGGTCTACGATGCTTAAAAACATCTATGACGGTTTTCCGGATATGAGTATTGTCTATACCAGCAGTTCGCTCCTTGTAATGGACAATGCAAAAGTGGATATGTCTCGCCGTCAGACCCCTTATACCCTTTATGGGCTCTCTTTCCGGGAATATCTTGAGTTGGAAGACATATACCATTGCGAGGCACTCTCAATTGAGAGGGTTCTGTCCGGCCATGTCAAAGAAGCTATGCAGATTGTGGGCAAGATAAAAGTGGCCCCTTTGTTTGAAGACTATCTTGAGCACGGTTATTATCCATTCTATCTTGAGTCGCTGGAGGATTTCCCCTCCCGACTGAGGGAAACGGTCACAGTTGTGATAGATTCCGACCTTCCCGCTGTTGAAAAAGTGACCTTCGAGACGCTTCAGAAGGTAAAGAAGCTGCTGATGATTATCAGTGAGCATGTTCCGTTCGAGCCGAACATGTCGGAGCTCTGGCGGCAACTATCTACCGACAACGAACTGGGATTAAGGATGCTGTATGCACTTGACAAAGCGCAGGCACTTGGTCTCCTTACCGCAAAGGCCAAGAACTACAAGTCCTTGACCAAGCCGGAGAAGATATTCCTTGGCAACACTAACCTTATGCACGTGCTCTGCCCTATAGTCGATAAGGGAAATGAACGGGAGACATTTTTCTTAAGCCAGTTGAAAGTGAACCACGACGTTGCCTATCCAAAGAACGGAGACTTTCTCCTTGACGGAAAGCATTTGTTCGAGGTAGGAGGCAAAGGCAAAACATTTGACCAGATTGCCGATGTCCCCGACAGCTACATTGCCGTTGATGACACCGAGGTCGGGCACGGCAACCGCATTCCGCTTTGGCTGTTCGGTTTTTTGTATTAGTGTTTTTTTTGAAAATAGTTTGAGGTTGTCCCACGGTTTGAGACAACCTCAATTTATTTTTGCTTTCAGAAAGTTAGACCCTTAAAGAGCAAGCCGTATGAAAGCAAAAGAAAACAGACCTGTCAAGAAAGTCCATTTGACGAATTTCCACATTGCCGGATTCAGCTATTGGGATGGCCCGGAGGCCTTTGACCAGCTGAAGGTCGGTACCAGGCTTGACCTTGTCCGGGAGCCGGACAATCAATTCGATCCCTACGCGGTGGCCGTCTATCTTGGCGACCTTAAGCTGGGATTCATTCCTCGCGGTGAGAACCATGACATCTCCAAGTATCTGGACATGGGCCTCGATGACATTTACGAAGTCCGCGTCCAGCGCATCTCCCCGGACGAGCATCCGGAGAATCAGGTGGCGGTTATCGTCTATGTGAAAAACCAGAATAAGGAGTAAGGCTATGGCACATATCTACACGATCCGCTGCCCGAAGTGCGGCAAAGAATATGAAGTCATGAAAGGTATCCTCATGAGCGAGTGTGACCTTGATCCCATGCCCAAGGAGCGCGAATTCGAGACTCCGGTCAAATGTCCCAAGTGCGGATTTGAATTCTCGCTTCAGGACGAGAAATATAAAGACAACATCATGTTATCCATGCTTGCCGACTAATCATGAGAGAGAACGACAAACTTACACCTCGCGCCAAGGATCAAGTCCTTGGCTGCATGGTTGGTGGGGCTGTTGGTGATGCCCTTGGCTATGCTGTGGAATTCGAGGAGTATCGTACCATCGTAAAGAAGTATGGGGTGAAGGGTATTACACGGTACCAACTGGACAGGCGCGGCCTCGCGGAGATTTCCGATGATACCCAGATGTCGCTTTTCACTGCAGCGGGGATCCTGCTCGGAATGACCCGCAGCTACATGCGGGGCATCATGGGGCGCATCGACTACTACTGCCGCTTCACCTATCTTGACTGGCTTCACACGCAGGAGTGGACATCCCGGCACAAGGATGCCCGCGTGGATTCTTGGCTTATGGATGTTCCGGGATTGTATGAGCGTCGCGCTCCGGGCAACACCTGTCTGTCGGCCTTGCACTCCATCGAGGATGGCAACGAGGCAAGGAACAACAGCTGCGGCTGCGGTGGTGTAATGCGGACAGCTCCGCTGGCACTGCTTAACCAGCTTCATGGCTATGCGGACGGAGACAAGCTTTACTGCGATATGTGCGCTGCAGAAGCAGCCAGAATCACACACAAGCATCCGCTTGGATTCATTCCATCGGCCATCCTGAATGATATGCTTATGCAGATTCTGGAGGGCATAGAAGATAAGACACCCCGGCCGGAGTTTTTTGTGGAAAAAGCTCTCCAGCGTCTCCCGGAAATTGTGTCAGAGGAGGATAAAAGCAGGATGTATGGCGAGCTCTGGCCAGAGGAAATAAAGAAGCAAAAGAGGATAATCAGCAAGGCGCTGGATCTGGCTTATTCCGATATCTCGGATCATTTTGCCATCGAATCCATCGGAGGCGGCTGGACAGGCCACGAGGCACTCGCCATCGCCATCTACAGCGCCACCAAACACCAGAACTCATTCGAGGATGCCATTATCAGTAGCGTCAACCATTCCGGAGACAGCGACTCCACCGGAGCCATTTGTGGAAACATTATGGGCTGCTTAATGGGCCGCAATGCCATCCCTGCTCATTTTACAGAGCATCTTGAGCTACTGAATGTCATTGAGGAGATGGCAACAGACCTCTTTACCGGGTGCGTTATCAGCGAATATGACCATTATGGCACTCCGGAAAAGGAGCGCTGGGATAAGAAATACTGCTGTCAACATTGGGAGCCACTGAAAGATTGACGATTATGATTACGTACCCGAATGCCGTAGACGAGAACGGTGATGTCCACAACATAAGCTCGATTACACCTGAGAATCGAGGCGAGCACAAGTATTACTGTCTTGGCTGCGACAAAGAGATGGTACCTGTCCTCTTTAAAGAGGGGCAGAAAGAAGACCATTTCAGGCACAAAATCAATGACCTCTGTAACCCTGAAACGTATCTCCATAACCTCGCCAAGAAACACATTGCCAAGCAATTCGAGACCAGCAAAAAGTTCGAGGTTTCGTATTATGCCCATAATGAGTGCCCAAGGACGGAAACCTGTAAGATCTTCGCCAAATACCACGATAAAGTATGCTCTGGCGTAACCCTGCATACTATTGATCTCAAGGAAATCTATGACACTTGCCAAATAGAAGGGGTTTACGATGGATACCGGGCAGATGTGCTTTTGACTAACAGAAAAACGAGAGTGTAAAGCCTCTCTTCATAGAAGTGTCGGTCAGCCACGATTGCACCCTGGAGAAGCTTGCGTCGGGCAACCAGATCATCGAGATAAAAGTGCGTTCGGAAGCGGATTTCAAAAGACCGATCGTCGAGAATAAGGGAGAGTATGTGCCCGTCAAAGAACCGGAACCGAGACGGCCGTATTATTACAGCTATTATCGTCCTTCAGAGCCGGAACAACCTTTCATTATGTTTCATGGCTTTGAGAGAGAATTGCGTAAAAGCGATAAAAAGAAACTTGACTTTTTTGTGCTCAAGTCCACCGGTCGCATTGGCTGTGAAGAAGATACTATAACCTGCGGTTACATGGATAGAGTTCATCTTCCTGATGCCGTTTTCGAGGTGTGGGCATATAAGGGAGAAAGAAGGTATCACCCTCGGTACAACTTCTATAACCTTGGACTTGCCGAGGCCATGCTCAATAAGCAGCCCATTCGCCATTGTGTCCACTGCATCAACTATGGAAGGTGCACAATCCCGATGGAAAGGGAAGTCTACAATCGGTATACCCGGCAAACCCAGAAAGTCGTGCAGCAGGTTTATATCCGGAGTATCAAGGAGGACAAAATAGATAAGTACGAGCTGGCTGATAAGTGTAAGAACTGGAAAGTAAATGAGGCCAGCTGCCAACGGATTATCTCTGAGTATAGATCGCACGATATCTTCATCTGGACATCTGAAAACGATGATCTGCCGGAGTGAGCAGATAGTGCAGAAATAACTTGATATGCCGGAAAAGAGTACGCATATTTGTTGCGAGAGATGATTCCCCAAATCACGCAGCTCTTTGACAGTCAAAAGGTCGTAACTCTTTCGTAACCGCCCTTCAAAAATCACCCTTCCAGCTATCTGGGGTGGGTGAGGTATATGTTCGCTCGGTGAATCGAACCTGCTCGAAAATAGTGAGAAAACCGACGAATTCTGGTTATTTCAAAGTAACCTTTCGCAGGGTAAGGCACTCGTTGGTCACAGCCTGGTTTCGTGCAGGCTACTTTTGGATGCGTTCTCCGCGAGTGTGAAATGCACTCGGCACACACTCGAAAAGTGGGGTAACTTTTTAATTCTGAAAGAGTTAAGGTGGTAACTAAAAGAAAATCAAGGACTTAAGTTTTACCTTAAATCCTTGACCTTGTGGAGCATAGGAGGATCGAACTCCTGACCTCAAGATTGCGAACCTTGCGCTCTACCAGCTGAGCTAATACCCCATTGACCTTGCAAATATAGCAAATTTCAGTATATCCTGAATCTTACGCCCAAAAAAGAACCATCATATTTTCCTGCCCTGGGCAATATATTTGCTGTATTTTAAGAAATGCTCGGGAAGAGGCATCCCATAAACTTTCTCGCGAAGGAATCTGCCATATTCCTTAATGTCCTTGTACGGCGATTGCTCTTCGACAGAAATTGTATCGCCGATGCCTATCCTTATCCTGCGATGCCTCTTGTTCACAAGCTCATGAGGTAGCTGAAGAAGCCTCACCTTCCAGCTTATGAGTCCTAAATTATAGAACCAAAAAGAGTTATGGTCGAAGAAACGAACCGGGACTATAGGCACTCTGGCCTTCTGGATGAGCCGCAGGACGGAAGGCTGCCACTCGCGGTCACGGATCTTCATTTCCTTCAGGCTCAGGTCGGAAACTGCGCCAGAAGGGAAAAACCCTACCGGAAAGCCATCGTGAATTCTCTGCAATGCTTCTCTAACCCCATGGATGTTATTGACGGTTATTTTGCTGTCGCTCAGCTCCGTCTTTGGATTCACCACGATGAGGCAAGGACGAAGATTCTCGACCAGATTCAAGAACTCGTTCACCATGTATTTATATCCATCCCTTATGTGTCCGAACAAGTCTATGAGTATGATGCCGTCCAGGCCTCCGTAAGGATGATTGCTGATGGTAATGAACGGGCCATCCGGCAACATGTTCAGTCGCTCGGGGTTCCCGATGCGGTAGTCGGTTTGCACGTCCTTCAGCACGCCTCCGGCGAAATCGGCACCTTGCTGATCGCTCAGGTCGTCATAAATGCGGGAAAGCGTCTCTATTGATAATATTTTTCTGAGAATCTCGGCTGCGGCGTTCCCGGCTTTGCCTTTAAATGCGGGAATCAGCCTTTCGATGTCTTTGACAGTCAGAATCGGCATTGCTATTCTCCTTCGCGTTTAGGCATAGGGTCAATCTTGGCATAACCCTTTGCATCATTGATTATCGTAACGAGATAGATGACGACTAGAATTGCCAGAATGACGATTCCGGCTAGGTCAATGGCACCCATGGCAACAGACTTTCCGAAGACATCCCAGGTCACCGAGAATGTCTGGAGAGGCTTGACGAAGTACAGGACGGCGATCAGGATCATTGCGATTATCCTGAACTCAGTAGGTCCTAGCTTAGCGTAAGTAAGCTTGAACTCGCCCTTCAGATGGGCGTTGGTGCCGACATTGACCGTGAGGCAGAGATAGACGGCGAACAGAGCAAGCGCTAAGGACAGATGCATGTAAGAGGACAGCCCTATGCCTAAGAACATGAAAGCCTCGTTGATGCAGTCTACCGTGTGGTCTATGTAATAGCCGTAGATTGGGCGTGGTGTCTTGCGAACCCTGGCCAAAGTGCCATCCAGGGAGTCCCCGTACCAATTGACGATGAAGCCGAAGAAGCTCAGCCACAGCCATGCCGCGTTCCTGCTGGCTAGAACGAAGCCTAAGCCAATGAGCAAGGCTCCTATAGACCCGATGAATGTAAGAGTGTCCGATACCACCCATCGTGGCTGCCTCTCGGCAAGCCAGACGAGAACTTTTCTCTCAACTCCATTCAGGATGGAAGTCTGTATTCTTTCAGCTTTCTTGTCGGCCATATATTATTAAATTTCTTTGATATAAACTCTTGCTCTTTTGTGGAGCTTGCGTTCGAAGTGGCCCCACATGTTCTGGACTGCCATATTGCTTTCAAGCTCCCTCGTGCTCTCCAGGTATTTGATTCCGTGCTTGTGGTAGCCGATGCCCATTTTGGCAATCAGCATCGCATTCACGCCTTTGTCTTTATATTCATCGGAAATAGCCACTAGAAGAGCATCAATAGTGTCATTGTGTTTCAGCGCATGGAGGATATGGTACCAGCCGAATGGGAAAAGGTGACCCTTGGCCTTTATGAGTGCCTTAGAAAGCGAGGGAAGGGTGATCCCGAATGCCACGACCTTGTCATCCTTGTCCACGATGACTGAAACGTAGTCCAGGATCAGCTGAGGCAGGAACTCCTTCTTCAAATCCTCGCACTGAGCCTGGGAGAGCTCGGAGAAGCCGTGGAGCGAAGAATATGCGTGATTGAGGACTCCGAATATTCCGTCGGCATATTTCCGTACCAGGTCTTTCTTATTCTTGAACGTAGCTTCATGCAGCCCCAATCGTTCTCCAATTAGCTTCGAGAGTTTCTCGTACCTGTCGATGTTCTCGGGAACGGTGACTCGGAATTCCACGTAATCGGTTTCTTTCTTGTAGCCTTCAGCCAGGATCAGAGGCTCGTAATACGGGTCGTTGTATTTCCCGTAGGCTGTGGGGTATTGGTCGAAACCGTCCACCAGGACTCCAGCCACGTCGAATTCCAGAAAGCCCACAGGTCCTTCGACCACATTCATTCCATTAGCCCTTGCATAGCTTTCCACCGTGTCCAGCAGGGCGTGGACGACTTCCGGATCATTCGTGAAATCAATCCATCCGAAGCGGCAGATGTTCTGACCGACTTTGCGATTATATTTATGGTTTATTATGCCAGCGACACGTCCAACGAGCTCGCCATCTTTGTAGGCAAGCCAGTATTTTCCCTCACAAACCTCAAAAGCCCTGTTTTTCTTGGGCGAAAAGGTAGCCATGTCCATGGAAATCAGTTGCGGGACATAATATTTATTATTCTTGTAGAGTACATTAGGAAATTTGGCAAACTGCCTCAGATCCCTTTTAGTGCGTACTTCCTTTATGGATACAGCCATTTTCTTTCACTTTACGCACCGCTAAGGTACGAAAATTTCCAATAATGTAGCCATGGTTGATAACTTGTTTGATAAGTTCTACCCGAATGGAAATATTTTATGCGAATTATGACTACCTTTGTAACCCGATTAATGATAATCGGAATGTCGCACGAATATAATCTCAAAAACTCTAATCTAGCTCAGACTCGCATCCCTGGTGTCTACAGGTTTGAATGCGAGAATCTCAAGAATCATTATTTCATCATCAGCGATGGCGGCACAAGGAGGCTCATGGCTTCTCCTGAGGTAGTCGGATTCGGCTCTTATCAGTCCATGGTACCTGCTACGATGAAAGGCATGCAGTACTTGACAGACAATGGTCTTGAAGGGAAAGTGAATATATTGACTATTCTCAGAGGCGGATTGAATTATCCCATCGAGGAATGTGCTTTCAGGGCAGGTTTGAGGGTTACGAATATGGATTTTCTCTCCTGCGAGAGAATTATCGAGGAAAATGTCATCAAAGGCCTGGACGTCCGCTACCAGAAAGTTCGCACATGCAAAGACTGCGTGCTGATGATTGGCGACATAATCGCATCAGGAGCCACTCTTAAGATGTGCATGAATCATGTCATAAATTGGTTCCATGACCATGGCGGCAGCTTCAAGAGGATTATCTTTTTTACGATTGGCGGCACGAAAGCCATCGACGTCATGGAGGATCTGACCGAGGAAATCAAGAAGCTTTCGCCGAATTTCGAAGGTTTTTCTTGCTTTTTCTACGAAGGAATATTCAGAGTCTATGAAGACACTGGCGTGCTAGGTTTCCAGGTACCGGACATCGATTTCTACTGGGGCGGAGGCATCATTTCTCCTGAGTTTAGGGAATATGTCGTTGCTCATGGCTTCTCGCTTTACGAGAAATGCATAATCTACGACGGCGGGGCTCGTCGCTATGAGATACCGGACCATGTGGAGGAAGTTAAGAAATACTGGAACGCAGTGCTGGAGGCTTCAGACAGGACGGACATAATGGAACTGACCTACGAAAGAATAGGATACAGGGCACCTATTGAATATGATGAATGGCTCAAGACCACGCATTTTCAGAAACTCGGTGACCTGAGGGTGCTGTACAGCGATGAAAGGGTTTTCCTGGCAAAGGCCGAGACTCTGACTCTCAGGCAGATTGCATCAACTAGATTAGAGCAAATCAATCAATCACTTAATGGTTATGAGTAATTATAAGCAAGGAGCTGACGCTGACTTCACCAACGGATCAGTCAGCGCGGCAGGTCGCAAGAGCAACCTGAGCATGTTCATGGTAATGCTCGGCTTCACTTTCTTCTCTGCATCTATGTGGGTAGGCCAGAAACTGGCGACAGGGCTTGATTTCTGGGGATTCATCGGTGCTCTTCTCTTAGGGGGACTTATTCTGGGAGCGTACACAGGGGCTTTGGGCTGGATCGGGGCCGAGAGCGGCCTCACCCTCGACATGCTGGCTCGCAAAAGCTTTGGCGAAAGGGGAAGCTATCTCCCAAGCGCGATGATAAGCTTCACGCAGATAGGCTGGTTCGGGGTAGGCCTGGCAATGTTCGCCATCCCGATTGCCAAAGAAATCATGGGGCTGGAAGTCACTCCGGACAGCATGCCTTGGCAGGGTTACGTGCTTGTTCTTATTGCCGGCATACTGATGACATGCAGTGCATATTTCGGTATCAAAAGCCTTACTATAGTAAGCTATATAGCCGTTCCTGCCGTTGCAATTCTAGGTACGGTGGCTATGATCATGGCCGTTCAAAGGGGCGATTCGACCCTGATAGACCAATTTTCAAGGGGTTCTAAGGACCTGAGCGTCATAGCCGGGGCTGGACTGGTAATCGGAAGTTTCGTGTCTGGAGGTACTGCCACGCCAAATTTCGCCCGTTTCTCGAAGAATGCGAAAGTCGGCTTGCTGGTTACTGTCGTGGCCTTTTTCCTTGGGAACAGCCTGATGTTCTTTTTCGGAGCTATTTCAAGCATCTACGTAGGCGGAAACGACATTTTCGAGGTGATGCTGAACCTGAACCTCTTCTACATTGCCATTCTGGTGCTGGGCTTGAACATCTGGACGACGAATGACAACGCCTTGTACACTTCTGGCTTAGGCTTATCCAACATCTTGGGCCTTCCTAAGAAGGCGATGGTTCTGGCTGCCGGCATCATCGGCACCGTGTCTGCTGTCTGGCTGTATTGGAATTTCGTGGGCTGGCTGAACGTGCTGAACTGCACCCTGCCGCCAATAGGCATAATATTAATAGTCAGCTATTTCCTGCATAGGAAGGAATATCTTGCCGACACCTTGCCTAAGCGTGCCGTGAATTGGTCTGCCATAGCTGGAGTCGTTCTGGGCGCCGTAGTGGCCAATCTGGTTAAATGGGGCATACCTTCCATTAATGGAATGGTGGTCGCCGTCGCCTGCTTCTTTGTTGGGTATGTTTGCGAAAAATCTCGAAATCAATTATGATTTAAGAATTGAAAGCAGAAATAGAGCTGAGAATTAGAGAATTGTCTAAAAAGGTCGAAAATCTTTTCAAAAGGTATCAAACAATATTGCAACTTGCCAGAACTTTAAAAATTACGTATTTTCGTCCCAATTTTCGAGAAATGCTATCTCGATTTTGTTTGGCTGGTTGTTGAACTTTTCGAAAAGATGGAAGGCAGAAGAAGTGTAAATAAGGGGGAGGACATTAAGAAAATACCGCTCGCATATAGATGCTTTAAGGTATATCTGCGTTTTCTGTTCGAGCATGTCATGTATAAGGACGTGCGGTATCTCCACATGGAGAATGTTCCGGAAAACGGAATCCCGACATTGATAGCGAGCAATCATCAGAATGGCCTCTGCGATGCACTGGCCATCCTGATGTCTTTCAAGAAGAGAAAAGTCAGATTCATAGTCAGGGCAGATGTATTCTCTCTTTCCCCGGCTGCAAATAAGTTTCTTCGGTCGATTGGGCTTCTTCCGGCTTTCCGCATAAATCACGAAGGGGAAAGCGCCTTGAAGAACAACGCTTCCACCTTCGAGGATTCCGAGAAGGATCTGGCGGAGGGCAATTCCGTCGTCATATTCCCCGAAGGCGGCCACCAGACAGGGCATTGGCTTGGGAATTTTTCTTTCGGCTACACTAAGATGGCGTTCGATTCAGCGGAAATGCTGAATTTCGAAAGTGATGTCATGATACTCCCGTCTTGCAACCATTATTCTGATTATTTCGGGATAAGGCAGAAATGTCTGGTGGAATATGGCAACCCCAATTTCCCTGAAGCCATATTACGAGCTGTATAAGGTAAAGCCAAGGACGGCACAGCGCCAGGTTAACAAGCTCGTATGCGAGCAGATTAAGAATATGATGTTCAGGGTGAGAGACCTTGAATATTACGACGAGTTGGAATTCATACGCAATAGCTCATACGGTGAAGAATATGCAAGAGGGAAAGGCTTCAATCCGGATTATCTCCCAGACAAGATGATTTCTGACAAGGAACTCGTCGCTCGCTTGGAGGAAAAGACGGGAAGAGATAAGATCAAGTACTTCATACTCTCGAAATCTACGGGCTGGGACATCGAAAACGAGAATCTGGAAGAGGGAAAATGCTATTCCATAGTGAATCCTGATGAGGTTCCGGAAGGTAGGCCAGTGGCTTACGAAAAAGTGAAAGCCTACAGAAATGGACTGGAGTTTGCAGGCATAGATGAGGCAGAGCTGGATTCTCCTAGAACGGCTGCCGAGATATTCGGTAAGATTCTGGGTCTTATTCTTTTGCTGCCGCTTGCGATCGTCGCTCTGTGGCCTTCGATAGTGTCATGGTTTTTCCCAATGCACTTCGAGAAGAAGATGGAGGACAGGATGTTCCAAGGGACTTTGCTGATGGCGTTGAATGCTTTGTTCGTGTTCCCGATCCTTGGCATAATAACCTTGGCTGTGGTTTGGCCGCTTTGGGGATTCATTCCGGCGATATGCTGGGTGCTGCTATTTCCAGCGTTGTGCATTTTTGAGTGGAACTACGTGAAATGGTTAGGCAGCCTTCGCAAAGACTTCGCTTTCAGGAAGGCCCTGAGGTCGGGGAAAATAGAAGATATTAAGAAAGCTCGGTCTGAAATGAACGAGGAACTAGATAAATTATTGAAATATGCAGAATAGGGTAGTTATCACAGGTATGGGAATATATTCCTGTATAGGGACAACGCTTGAAGAGGTAAGAGACTCATTGTACAACGGAAAATCAGGAATATGCCTGGATGCTGCCAGGAAGGAACTTGGCTTTCGTTCGGCTCTGACTGGGAAAGTCGAGGAGCCGGATTTAAAGGCTGAGCTGCCACGTTCCGTGAGGGTTTTCATGCCTGAGGAAGCTAAATATGCTTTTTGCGCCACGAGAGATGCTCTCAAGGATGCAGGAATAGACCAGGAGTATCTCAACGACCACATTGTCGGATTGCTATATGGAAATGACAGCTCGACGGTTCCTGTCATGAAGGCTGTGGACGTGATCAGATACCAGAAAGACACGTCTCTGTGCGGCTCCGGAACCATTTTCCAGTCTATGAACTCGACGGTTACGATGAATCTCGGCTGCATATTCAAGTTAAAGGGAATAAATCTCACTGTGTCAGGAGCTTGTGCCAGCGGATCCCATGCCATAGGGCTGGGCTCGCTGCTGATCCAGAACGGACTGCAAGAAATGGTCGTCTGCGGCGGAGCACAGGAAGTCAACCCATACGCCGTGGGTTCTTTCGATGGAATTTCAGCATTCTCTACAAGGGAAAACGCTCCAGATAAGGCCAGCCGCCCTTTCGACAGAGATAGGGACGGTCTCGTACCGAGCGGTGGCGCCGCTACAGTGATTCTAGAGAGCTACGAGTCAGCAATGCGCAGGGGAGCGAAAATTTATGGAGAGGTGGTCGGTTACGGCTTCTCGGCTAATGGAGATCATATTTCAGCGCCGAATGTCGATGGGCCTGTAAAGGCATTGGAAATGTCGATTGAACGGGCTGGGATATCGAAAGACGAGATTGGTTACATAAATGCCCATGCTACATCTACTCATGTGGGGGACGCAAATGAGGCTAAGGCTCTTTATAAGGTGTTCGGGGACAGGCCGATAGAAATAACCAGCACTAAATCGCAGACCGGTCATGAGATGTGGATGGCTGGAGCCAGCGAGGTAATATATTCAATGCTCATGATGAAGAATGACTTCATTGCTCCAAACCTGAATTTCGAGCATCCCGACGAGGATTCGGCCATGCTGCACATCCCGGCGGAGAGGGTAGAGAAGCATTTTGACGTGTTCTTGTCAAACTCTTTCGGGTTCGGTGGAACGAATTCATCTTTGATTGTAAAAAATATTAAATAGCATATTATGGAAAAAGCAGAATTGATTCAGA